>NZ_CAMSEL010000001.1:0-777062 GCF_947057495.1 Citrobacter sp. Marseille-Q5395
GAATTAAACTTCGTAATGAATTACGTGTTCACTCAGAGACTTGGTATTCATTTTTCGTCTTGCGACGTTAAGAATCCGTATCATTGAGTGCCCACACAGATTGTCTGATAAATTGTTAAAGAGCAGTTGCGACGCGCTTTAGCGCTCTGTCGCGAGGTCCCGTATAATACGTTTTCCTCATTCAGAGTCAAGCATTTATTTTTGCTTTTCTCTGCGAAGTTCTCAGTGGAACCCCGCTGACCCGGCGGCCTGTAGTCCGTTGTTCCGTGTCAGTGGAGGCGCATTATAGGGAGTTATTTCAGGCTGACAAGTTAAAAATATAAAAAACCTATCAATCGATTACTTTTCAATCAATATGTGTGATACAAACCCATTAGAGCCTTCTTTTTAAACAAAAACGGGTCCTGACGGACCCGTTTTTGATGTTTTGCGGCTTACTGCACTGCCACAATACGATCGTCATTCACTTCCAGGCGAATCGTTTTGCCCGGCATCAGCTCACCAGACAGGATTTGCTGTGCCAGCGGGTTTTCGATCTGCTGCTGAATAGCACGTTTCAATGGACGCGCCCCGTAAACAGGATCGTAGCCATTCGCACTCAGCAGTTTAAGCGCCTCATCAGAAATGTGGATTTCATAGCCACGTTCTTCCAGACGTTTGTACAGACGCTGCAACTGAATCTGGGCAATAGATGCAATGTGTTGTTCCCCAAGAGGATGGAATACAACAACTTCATCTATACGGTTGATGAATTCCGGACGGAAGTTTTGGCTCACAACTCCCAGCACCAGATCTTTCATATGGCCGTAATCGAGTTCACCGAAACGTTCCTGAATCAAGTCTGAACCGAGGTTAGAGGTCATAATCACTACCGTATTACGGAAGTCAACCGTTCTCCCCTGCCCGTCAGTCAGGCGGCCGTCATCAAGTACCTGCAGCAGAATATTGAACACATCCGGATGCGCCTTTTCAACTTCATCCAGCAAAATGACCGAATAAGGACGACGACGCACTGCTTCCGTCAGGTATCCTCCTTCTTCATAACCGACATATCCCGGAGGCGCCCCTACCAGACGAGACACAGAGTGTTTCTCCATAAACTCGGACATATCGATACGTACCATTGCGTCATCGCTGTCGAACATAAAGTTGGCCAGCGCTTTGCACAATTCAGTTTTACCCACACCGGTTGGTCCAAGGAACAGGAACGAACCAATCGGGCGATTAGGGTCGGACAGCCCAGCACGGCTACGGCGAATAGCGTTAGAAACAGCTTCGACCGCCTCATTCTGCCCAATGACGCGACTATGCAGTTCCTGCTCCATCCGCAGCAGTTTTTCACGTTCACCTTCCAGCATTCTGGCGACCGGGATCCCCGTCCAGCGCGCCAGCACTTCAGCAATTTCCGCATCAGTCACTTTATTACGCAACAGACGCATCGTTTTGCCTTCGGACTGGGTAGCTGCTTCCAGCTGTTTTTCCAGCTCAGGAATTTTACCGTATTGTAATTCGGACATCCGCGCCAGGTCGCCAACACGACGAGCCTGTTCAATCGCGATTTTCGCCTGCTCCAGTTCAGCCTTGATGGTTTGCGTTCCGGAGAGTGACGCTTTTTCCGCTTTCCATTCTTCTTCTAACTCAGAATACTGACGTTCTTTCTCGTCCAGCTCTTCGTTGAGCATATCAAGGCGTTTCTTGCTCGCCTCATCAGACTCTTTCATCAACGCCTGCTGCTCCAGTTTCAACTGGATAATTCGGCGGTCGAGTCGGTCCAGTTCTTCCGGCTTGGAGTCAATCTGCATACGAATGCTGGACGCGGCTTCATCGATCAGATCGATGGCTTTATCCGGTAACTGACGGTCAGCGATATAGCGATGGGACAGCGTCGCTGCAGCAACAATTGCCGGGTCAGTTATCTGCACGTGGTGGTGCAGTTCATAACGTTCTTTCAAACCACGCAGAATGGCAATGGTGTCTTCTACTGAAGGCTCAGCGACAAACACTTTCTGGAAACGACGCTCCAGCGCAGCATCTTTTTCGATATACTGACGATATTCATCGAGCGTCGTGGCACCCACGCAGTGAAGTTCCCCACGCGCCAGCGCTGGTTTCAGCATGTTCCCGGCATCCATTGCGCCATCCGCTTTACCTGCACCTACCATAGTATGCAATTCATCGATAAACAGAATGACGTTGCCTTCCTGTTTCGAAAGATCGTTCAGAACACCTTTCAGACGTTCTTCAAACTCACCACGATATTTCGCCCCAGCCACCAGCGCGCCCATATCCAGCGCCAGTACGCGACGGCCTTTTAAACCTTCTGGCACCTCACCATTAATGATTCGCTGAGCAAGGCCTTCAACGATTGCCGTCTTACCGACACCAGGCTCACCAATTAATACCGGGTTGTTTTTAGTACGACGTTGCAGTACCTGAATGGTACGACGAATTTCTTCATCACGCCCAATAACCGGATCGAGCTTGCCCTGTTCGGCACGTTCGGTCAGATCAACAGTATATTTTTTCAAGGCTTGACGTTGGTCTTCAGCCCCCTGGTCGTTCACGCTTTCACCTCCACGCATCTGTTCAATTGCCTGAGTGATATTGGCGGTCGTCGCCCCCGCTGATTTTAATAAATCTGTCAGCGTACCGCGCGACTCAAGCGCCGCCAGAACGAACAGTTCTGACGAAATAAAGTTGTCCCCACGCTTTTGCGCCAGCTTGTCGCAAAGATTCAGTACACGCACCAGTTCTTGAGAAGGCTGCACATCACCGCCGGTACCTTCTACCTGCGGTAAACGGCTCAACGCCTGATCAATAGCTGTACGTAACTGGCCGGCATTAATGCCAGCAGACGTTAATAAAGGACGTACCGATCCCCCTTCCTGATTCAGCAAGGCGCTCATTAGATGAAGTGGTTCGATGAATTGGTTGTCGTGCCCCAATGCGAGTGACTGGGCATCGGCAAGAGCAAGCTGGAATTTATTAGTAAGACGATCCAGACGCATAACTCCTCCCATAACAGGTCAAAATTGCTACTGGAGATTAAATGAGGTCATCCCTCAATTATTCAAGGTGAATGACCTGAATTATGTGAAAAGAAAATTACGCGTACCGGATCGTCTTGATTCTTTAGGTTATATCAGCCAAATAAAACTTGCCATACGACCCGTGGTATTGTCGCGACGATAAGAGAAGAAAGTCTCACTTTCGCTGAAGGTGCAATGGTCGCCTCCGTAGAGGTTCTCAACCCCGACATTTGCCAGACGCTGGCGCGCTAGTTGATAGATATCTGCCAAATACTTTTCACCGCGAGCCTGAAATGCGCTTTCCGCTTGCGGATCTATTGCCATAAACGCTTCGCGGACTTCTGGTCCCACCTCAAAAGCGTTCGGGCCAATCGCCGGCCCTAACCAGGCAATAATGTTTTCAGGTTTATCAGTAAAACACGACACCGTCTCTTCCAGGACACCCGCACATAGCCCGCGCCAGCCCGCATGGGCCGCCGCGACTTCCGTTCCTGCTCGGTTACAGAACAGCACTGGCAAACAGTCCGCCGTCATCACCGCACATACGGTGCCTGGCGTATTGCTCCAGGAGGCATCTGCACGCTTTGAAGAGTAAGGCCCGCCGCTAAGCTTGAGGACATCTTTACCATGAACCTGTTCTAGCCAGACGGGTTTCGAAGGCAGATTGCCCGCAGCAAACAGCCGATTGCGGTTCTCTTCAACATGCTCCGGGTTATCGCCGCAATGGGCCCCCAGATTCAGCGAATCATAAGGCGGCATACTGACACCGCCAATACGTGTAGAACTACAGGCTGCGACGCCTTGTGGCAGCGGCCACTGCGGGACAATTAGCTTACTCATAACCAGGCAACATCATCCTTATGTTCTTCGAAATCGGCACGCATCACCGCGATCAGATCAACCATATCTTGTGGAATCGGCGCGTGCCATTCCATTTCGATACCAGAGATCGGGTGATACAGGCGTAGCATGGTGGCATGCAGTGCCTGACGATCAAATTTACGCAGCGTAGAAATGAATTCGTCCGATGCGCCTTTCGGTGGGCGTGGACGACCACCGTAAACCTGATCGCCCACCAACGGATGGGTGATATGCGCCATGTGCACGCGGATCTGGTGCGTACGTCCGGTTTCCAGACGCAGCCGCAGACGCGTGTGCACACGGAAGTGCTCCATAATACGATAGTGAGTCACCGCCGGTTTACCCATTGGATGGACTGACATATGCGTACGTTTGGTTGGATGACGACTGATCGGTTCTTCAACCGTACCACCCGCAGTCATATGACCGATTGCCACAGCCTCATATTCACGCGTGATTTCACGCAGCTGCAACGACTCTACCAGACGCGTTTGTGCCGGAACGGTTTTTGCCACCACCATTAATCCGGTCGTGTCTTTATCCAGGCGGTGCACAATACCGGCCCGCGGAACATCCGCGATTGGCGGGTAGTAATGCAGTAACGCATTCAGTACCGTACCATCCGGATTACCGGCGCCCGGATGTACCACGAGGTCACGTGGTTTGTTGATGACAAGAATGTCATCATCTTCATAAACGATATCCAACGGGATATCCTGAGCTTCAAAACGGACTTCTTCATCAATTTCAGCATTGATGGAGACTCGTTCTCCACCTAACACTTTTTCTTTCGGTTTATCGCAAAGATGACCATTTACCAGCACGCGCTGATCGAGGATCCATTCTTTTATGCGTGAACGCGAATAATCAGGGAACAATTCGGCCAAAGCCTGATCTAAGCGTTGACCGAGCTGATTTTCGGAGACTGTTGCGGTGAGTTCTACTCGTTGTGCCATAAACTGCTTCTTCGTTTAACGTTGGGTTTTACGGCTTTGCCGTTTAATATAGTGTGCTATTGTAGCTGGTCTTAACCGGGAGCAGGAACAGAGAATCTCCCGTAAAACATTTTGAGGAAAGTCAAAACGTCATGACGCGCATGAAATATCTGGTGGCAGCAGCCACGTTGAGCCTGTTTTTGGCGGGTTGCTCTGGTTCAAAGGAAGAGGTGCCCGATAATCCGCCAAATGAAATCTACGCGACTGCTCAGCAAAAGCTGCAGGACGGTAACTGGAAACAGGCAATAACGCAATTGGAAGCGTTGGATAACCGTTATCCATTTGGACCGTATTCTCAGCAGGTGCAATTAGATCTCATCTACGCCTACTACAAAAACGCCGATCTGCCACTTGCTCAGGCTGCTATCGATCGTTTTATCCGCCTGAACCCGACACATCCTAACATTGATTACGTCATGTACATGCGTGGCCTGACCAATATGGCGTTGGATGATAGCGCACTGCAAGGATTCTTTGGTGTCGATCGCAGCGATCGCGATCCTCAGCATGCCCGAGCTGCGTTTAATGACTTTTCCAAACTGGTACGCGGTTATCCGAATAGCCAGTACACGACGGATGCCACCAAACGACTGGTCTTCCTGAAAGATCGCCTGGCGAAGTATGAGTACTCCGTTGCTGAATACTACACTGCTCGTGGCGCATGGGTTGCAGTTGTGAACCGAGTGGAAGGAATGCTGCGCGATTTCCCGGATACACAGGCAACACGTGATGCTCTACCGTTGATGGAAAACGCCTATCGCCAGATGCAGATGAATGCACAGGCCGAAAAAGTGGCGAAAATTATTGCCGCCAACAGCAGCAACACCTGATTTATCTGTAAATGCAAAACGGCAGCCTTTGGGCTGCCGTTTTTTTATCCGTTGACGCTGTAACTGAAGCGGTTTAGCTGCAACGCATCCAGTCAAATATGGCCTGCTTTCAGGTATTCCTCAAGTAATAAATCACCTGTTCCTGCGGTGCCTCACAAAAAGGTTTTCTTGACAAAAAGCGACAAAAAAATGTGATTTAAATCACACATTTTGACATTAGGAACGGTATGCTGGAATCACCAAGACGGGAAAGACAAGAGGTAAAATTTATGACAATGAACATTACCAGTAAACAAATGGAAATTACTCCGGCAATTCGCCAGCATGTCGCAGACCGTCTCGCCAAATTAGATAAATGGCAAACTCATCTGATTAATCCACATATCGTCCTGTCCAAGGAGCCACAGGGTTTCATTGCTGATGCCACCATCAATACACCGAACGGACATCTGGTCGCCAGCGCAAAACACGAAGATATGTACACCGCAATTAACGATTTGATCAACAGGCTGGAACGGCAGCTCAATAAAGTGCAGCACAAAGGCGAAGCCCGTCGTGCAACAACTTCAGTAAAAGACGCCAACTTCGTCGAAGCAGAAGAAGAGTAGTCCCTTACATTGAGTGTATCGCCAACGCGCCTTCGGGCGCGTTTTTTGTTGACAGGGTGAAAACAGTACAGGTACTTTACTGTCGTAGCCAAAGGAAAATTACATGAAACTTGTCCCGTTCTTCTTCGCATTCTTTTTTACCTTCCCCTGAATGGGAGGCGTTTCGTCGTGTGATAAAGAATGCGAAGACGAACAATAAGGCCTCCCACAACGGGGGGCCTTTTTTATTGATAACAAGAAAGGCAACACTATGACATCGGAAAACCCGTTACTGGCGCTGCGAGAGAAGATAAGCACGCTGGATGAAAAATTACTGGCTTTGCTGGCTGAGCGACGTGGACTGGCCGTAGAAGTCGGCAAAGCTAAGCTGCTTTCTCATCGTCCGGTTCGCGATATTGACCGCGAACGTGATCTGTTAGACCGGTTGATTCAGCTTGGTAAAACACATCACCTCGACGCACACTACATCACCCGACTGTTCCAGCTCATCATCGAAGACTCCGTACTCACCCAACAGGCGCTCCTTCAGCAGCATCTGAACAAGATCAACCCACACTCAGCACGGGTCGCTTTTCTGGGGCCAAAAGGCTCGTATTCTCACCTTGCAGCACGTCAGTATGCTGCACGCCACTTTGAGCAGTTTATTGAGAGCGGCTGCGCAAAATTTGCCGATATTTTCAACCAGGTAGAAACAGGGCAAGCCGACTACGCGGTGGTACCGATTGAAAACACCAGTTCCGGTGCGATCAACGATGTCTACGACCTCCTGCAACATACCAGCCTTTCTATCGTGGGGGAGATGACGATCACTATCGACCACTGTGTGCTGGTTTCCGGTACTGCGGATCTAAATAGCATTGAAACCGTGTACAGCCACCCGCAACCGTTCCAGCAGTGCAGCAAGTTTCTCAACCGCTATCCACACTGGAAGATCGAGTATACAGAAAGCACCTCTGCAGCAATGGAAAAGGTCGCGCAGGCCAACTCACCACACGTAGCGGCTCTTGGAAGCGAGGCCGGTGGCGTACTGCATGGTCTGCAGGTCCTCGCACATATTGAAGCCAATCAGTCGCAAAATATTACCCGTTTTGTCGTGCTGGCACGCAAGGCAATAAATGTTTCCGACCAGGTTCCGGCGAAAACCACGCTGCTAATGGCGACGGGTCAGCAGGCTGGTGCGCTGGTTGAAGCGCTCCTGGTGCTGCGTAACCATAATCTGATAATGACTAAACTGGAATCACGCCCGATTCACGGCAATCCGTGGGAAGAGATGTTTTATCTCGATATACAGGCCAATCTGGAATCACCAGAGATGCAAAAAGCATTGAAGGAGCTGGGGGAAATTACCCGTTCGATGAAAGTACTTGGCTGTTATCCAAGTGAGAATGTAGTGCCAGTCAATCCGAGCTAAAGTGTGACAATGCCGGATAGCGCTACGCTAATCCGGCCTACGATTCATACAATTTTGTAGGCCGGATAAGACGCGTAAGCGTTGCCATCCGGCATTTTACTTACTGGCGACTGTCGTTAGCCTGGCGCAACAGAGTACGGCTTTCACTCTGAAAACGTTTAGCATAATCACCAAACCAGTGTTCAACCTTACGGAAGCTGTCGATAAAGGCCTGCTTGTCCCCCTGTTCCAGTAAACCAATCGCTTCGCCAAAACGTTTGTAATAACGTTTGATCAGCGCGAGGTTACTCTCTGAAGACATAATAATATCGGCATACAACTGCGGATCCTGGGCAAACAGCCGTCCGACCATCGCCAGTTCAAGGCGGTAGATCGGTGAAGAGAGCGCCAGCAACTGCTCCAGTTGCACATTCTCCTCTGCTAAATGCAAGCCGTAAGCAAACGTCGCAAAATGACGCAACGCCTGGATAAAGGCCATATTCTGGTCATGCTCAACGGCGCTAATCCGATGTAGCCGCGCGCCCCAGACCTGAATCTGTTCCAGGAACCACTGATAAGCTTCCGGCTGACGTCCGTCACACCACACAACCACCTGCTTTGCCAGGCTGCCGCTGTCCGGGCCAAACATCGGATGTAAACCCACTACGGGACCATCGTGCGCCGCCAGCATCGCCTGCAGCGGGCCATTTTTCACCGAGGCCAGATCGACCAGGATACAGTCAGCAGGCAAGCGCGGTAATTTCGCAATAACCTGCTCCGTGACGTGAATTGGCACACTGACAATCACCATTCCGGCGTCAGCCACAATTTCCTGCGCACGATCCCAGTCCTGCTGTTCGAGAATACGCACCTGATAACCCGACAGGGTGAGCATTTTTTCAAACAGCCGCCCCATCTGACCGCCGCCACCGACGATCACCACCGGACGCAGAGAAGGACAAAGCGTTTTAAAGCCTTTGTCATTCTCGCTGGAGTAAGACTCGCGCATTACCCGACGTAAAACATCTTCAATAAGATCTGGAGGGACTCCGAGCGCTTCTGCCTCCGCACGGCGCGAAGCCAGCATAGATGCCTCGCGCTCAGGTACGTAGATCGGTAGCCCAAAGCGGCTTTTAACTTCGCCGACTTCAGCAACCAGTTCCAGACGGCGCGCAAGTAAATCCAGCAGCGCCTTATCCACTTCATCAATTTGATCGCGCAACGCGGTCAATTCAGCAACCATAACTAACCTCTTAAACCAGGCGCGTCGCCAGATGGCCGTTCAAGTCTTTGCTAATTTCACGCAACAACGCGTCCGTCATTTCCCAGCTAATGCAGGCGTCAGTTACAGAGACGCCGTATTTCATTTCACTGCGCGGTTGCTCGGAGGACTGGTTGCCTTCGTGAATATTACTTTCAATCATCAGGCCGATGATTGAACGGTTGCCATCTTTAATTTGAGCAACCACAGACTCAGCCACGGCTGGCTGACGACGGTAATCTTTATTGGAGTTACCATGACTGCAATCTACCATCAGTGAAGGCCGCAGTCCCGCCTGCTCCATCTCTTTTTCGCACTGTGCTACGTCTGCCGGACTGTAATTCGGCGCTTTACCGCCACGCAGGATCACATGGCCATCCGGGTTACCCTGGGTTTGCAGCAATGCAACCTGCCCTGCCTGGTTAATGCCAACAAAGCGGTGCGACTGCGCAGCTGCGCGCATGGCATTGATTGCTGTCGCCAGGCTGCCGTCAGTTCCGTTTTTAAAGCCTACCGGCATGGACAAACCCGAAGCCATTTCACGGTGAGTCTGCGATTCAGTCGTACGCGCACCAATAGCTGACCAGCTAAACAGATCGCCCAGGTATTGCGGACTGTTTGGATCTAATGCTTCCGTTGCCAGCGGCAGCCCCATATTAACCAGCTCAAGCAGCAGTTGACGCGCAATCTTCAGGCCTGCTTCTACATCAAAAGAGCCATCCATATGAGGATCGTTAATCAACCCTTTCCAGCCGACGGTGGTACGGGGTTTTTCAAAATAAACGCGCATCACCAAATAGAGGCTATCGCTGACCTCTGCGGCAAGGGTCTTAAATCGACGAGCATATTCAAGAGCAGTTTCAGGGTCGTGAATTGAGCAAGGACCACATACCACCAACAGACGCGGATCGCGACCCGCTATAATGTCAGAAATGGTTTTGCGCGATTGAGCAATTTGCTCCTCTTGCGCCAGGCTCAACGGGAATTCCGTTTTGAGTTGTTCCGGGGTCATCAGAACCTGTTCGTCGGTGATATGTACGTTGTTCAGCGCGTCTTTTTGCATGGTGGTGATCCTGTTTAGCTCGTTTGCGATAGTGTCCTCTGCGAGGAGGAGATAACGATAACATAACAGGTAAAGATTTCAATCCACAATCCGTAAATTTTAATTTACACCACTACATTTTAACGCAAAAAACTGGCCTACGGATGTACATTTAAATTTACACCCCTCATGTTTCAGATCCACTATGCTTTTTTAATAAACCCAGGGAGTACAGGCAATGAAGCAACTCATCAGCACCCTATTTGTATTATTTCTTAGCGGCTGCCAGATAGATCCTTATACCCACGCCCCCACATGGACCAGTACCGACTGGTACGATGCGGGGATACAAGACTCTATTTCGGGTAATGTCATTAAAGATAATGAAATACTTGCCGACAACTACAATGATCCAGAGGTCGATCGTCCACAATATCTTAAGGGTTATGCCGAGGGACAAAGAAAAATCTGTCAGCCAGACTTTGTCTATGCACGAGGATTGAGCGGAAAAACCTTCCCCCCAGCTTGCGATACTGTCGAGAATGTCAGCCAATTACACAGTGCCTGGCAAAAAGGAGCAAACGAGGGAGCTGCCTCAACAAGATTAAATTAAACAAAGACTTACAATTCACTAATCACTGAGGTTTAGCTTAGGTCGTCAATATTAGCCCTCCAGATATAATGACGCCCTGAAAAAATAATGTTATTTTGCTACAAACAATCGCCAATTTATTTCGACGTATACAGCTGACGCTAGTAGGTAACATCTCATGAGCTTTTCTTATCGACTCATACTTCTACTGGCACTGCTCATGACCGGGTTACCGCTGTTTGCCCAAAGCATGACTGAAGAAGCAAAATCTGTACGTTCAATGGTTGCCGGCATCGTCAGTTACACTCGCTGGCCAGCACTTTCAGGTCCACCAAAACTGTGTATTTTCTCTTCATCACGTTTTTCCAGCGTACTGCAAGATACCAGTTCTGCGGCGTTGCCTTATCTTCCCGTCATTGTTCATACGGACCAGGAAGTTTTAGTTGCACAGTGTGATGGTTTTTATTTTGGTAAAGAATCGCCTACATACCAGGTGGAATTAAAGAATAAATATCCATCTAAGGCATTGTTATTAATTGCTGAACAGAATACTGAATGCGTTATTGGTAGCGCCTTCTGCCTCATAATTAATGATAAAGACGTAAGATTTTCCGTAAATATGGATGCCCTGTCGCGCAGCGGTGTAAGGGTTAGTCCAGACGTATTGATGCTGGCACGGAATAATAAGCATGGATAAGGGTATTTCTCCCATAAAACGCCCGACGTTTAAACGGACATTACGGCGTATCAGCATAATCAGCGTTCTGGTAACAATGACGCTGATCTGGCTGCTGCTTAGCATTTCTTCCGTGTTAGCTTTGAAGCAATATGCGCAAAAAAATCTGGATTTGACCGCCGCGACTATGACTCACTCGCTTGAAGCCGCGTTAGTCTTTTCTGATGGCTTTGCCGCAACAGAAACACTGGCTGCACTGGGGAAACAAGGGCAATTTTCAGTTGCCGAAGTACGCAACCAGGATCAAAAAGTGATCGCCACCTGGCGCTATGACGCACAGGATACAACAGACAAAATCAGCGGACTGATAAGCCACTGGCTTTTCCCACAACCGGTTACTCAGCCCATTATGCACAATGGCAACGTTATCGGTGAAGTATGCGTGGTTGCGCGCGATAGCGTGATCAGCCATTTTATTTATTTGTCATTAGCCGTTCTTACCGGATGCATTTTATTGGCATCGGGTATTGCATTAATGCTCACTCGCTATTTACACAACGGCGTTGTGGAGGCTCTGCAGAATATTACTGAAGTGGTGCATGATGTTCGTACTAACCGTAACTTCTCGCGACGAGTTTCAGAAGAACGTATTGAAGAGTTTCATCTTTTTGCTCAAGACTTTAATAGTCTGCTGGATGAGATGGAAGAATGGCAGCTACGGCTCCAGGCCAAGAATGCACAACTATTGCGTACCGCACTGCATGACCCTCTTACCGGTCTTGCTAATCGGGCCGCATTTCGTAACAGCATTAACGCCCTGATGAACGACAAAGACGCTCACGGTAGTTCGGCGTTGTTATTCCTCGATGGTGATAACTTTAAATTTATTAATGACACCTGGGGGCATGCTGCAGGCGATCGGGTTCTGATTGAAGTCGCCAAAAGACTGGCCGAATTTGGTGGCAATCGCCATCAACCGTACCGTCTGGGAGGGGATGAATTTGCCATGGTGTTGTACAGCGTTCATTCAGAACACGAAGTTGAGCACATTTGTACCGCACTGTCGCAAGAGTTTAACCGACCTTTTGACCTTGATAATGGTCATCTGGCAAGCATGACGCTAAGCATCGGTTTTGCGCTGACGTGGGAACATGCCTCTGCTGAAAAATTACAAGAACTGGCCGATCACAATATGTATCAGGCGAAACATTTGCGTTCTCAACGCATAATTAAAAAATAAGGAATTACACACATGCTGAAACGTCTATTATCCCCGTTTATTTTGATAATGCTGATTCTGGCAGGCTGTCAGGCTCCTCAGGGTAAATTTACACCTGAACAAATTGCAGCCATGAAATCATACGGGTTTACTGAAGCTTCGGGAGACTGGTCTCTGGGTCTGTCCGATACCATCCTGTTTGATAAAAACGACTATAAACTCCGCCCTGAAAGTGAAAAACAGATCCAGGAAATGGCATCCAAACTGGCTGCTACCGGCTTGAACCACGCTCGTCTGGATGGTCATACCGACAACTATGGTGAAGACAGCTACAATGAGGCTCTGTCACTCAAGCGTGCTAACGTAGTTGCAGATGCCTGGGCTCAGGGTGCTAACATCCCCAGAACTAATCTGACGACGCAGGGACTGGGTAAAAAATACCCGATCGCCAGTAACCAGACGTCAAAAGGTCGTGCCGAAAACCGCCGTGTTGCGGTGGTTATCAGCACGCCTTAATCATCACTCGGCTGACTGCGCCAGAACAGTATGCGAAGCACTGAACCAGCGCAGCCAGTCAATTGCTATAAAAAACAAAAGACTAATACCTGCAACTGGCATCAAGGCCCCCAGAACAATCGCCACCGCCAGCACAGCAAATCGCCCTTTCCCATTGAGCATCAGCCAGCACTGAACCAGCGTCTGTGCCGGGTTAACCGCTGAACGAGCGGGTCGACGAATCCACCACAGTCGATAGCCAATCACAATCATCAGGCAAAGCCCTGCACCAAAGATAATCAACAGCCATTGATTCAATTGACCAAACAGGATCCCCATATGGAAATCAACGCCCCAACGCGTCAGTTTCGCGATTAACGGGAAATCAGCAAATCGCGTCCGGTCGATTACCTGCATCGTTGTCGCATCAATAGAAACCGCATCGACCTGAGTAGGCCAACGGCGGTCAATCTCAGTGACGGTCCAACCATGCTGTGTATCTTTTGCCGGGCGGATCTCCAGCTTTTTAGCCTTTATCCCCGCCGCCTGCGCCACACGTAAAACAACATCAAACTGGTTACCGTCAATGACACTCATTGCGGACATCACCATTTCAGCGTGATGCCCGGCATGGTCATGGTGAGATTCTATGGCGCCATGGAGTTGAGTATTGACCTGCGGCGTCAGCCAGCCAAAAGCCGCGCGCATTTTATCCACATTCCCCCCAGCCCATTGTGACCAGGTCAACCCTGTAGCGGAGAACAACAACATTCCCCCCAACAGAAACCACCCCAGCACTACGTGTAAGCGACGGCTGTTTTGCACACGATTATTCAGCCTGCGTTTTGGTCGCGTAAAAAACCAAAGCGCGATGCCGCCCAGGGCCGCTATCCACATCCAGGATGCCGCCAGTTCACTATACAGACGCCCTGTATCGCCCAGCAGCAAAGAACGGTGAGCATAGTCGATCCATTGTCGCAGAGGTAAGATCCCACTGGTGCCATATACGGTCATATCCCCATTTACCGACAGCGTAACCGGGTCGATAAAAATCGCCCGGTTTTCTGAGGGGGCCAGTGTCGGATCAGCAAACATGACCCGGGTTGTTGTCCCTGGCTCCAGAGCAGGCCGTACCGCATGCACACGCAACTGATTGCCGGTTATCTGCTGCGCTTTTGCAACTTGAGCCGCCAGCGATTGCAGCTCCCCTGGTCCTGTTCCCTGAAGCGCTCGTGAGTAAATCGCTTCTTCCAACTGAGGCGTGGCGACATAGAGTGTACCGGTAAGCGCCGCTACAAAGATAAATGGTCCGACGAACAGACCGATATAGAAATGAAGGCGTCGCAGCAGGGCTACCCATGCCGCACGCGGGGTGCAGGTTGTCATACTTTTCCTTAGAAAAAGCAAAAGAGTGTCGTAGCGCTTATGCGTACAAACGTATTGTTAGAATCAGGAAAAAGCAGGCCTGCGCGGCGGCGCACGGGTATCGGGATAAAGCCAGGGGAAAAAGTGCCAGAATGTCGCTGTAGGATGCAACGGCATTTTTTTCTGAATAAGTAACACACCACACAGCAGGATCACCAGCGCCAGTATCAGCCCGGGGACATGAGCCAACAGGACACAATAGCCGCACGCTTCTCCGTGATCGACAGGCATCGTCATCGGTGCTGCACTCGAATGAGTTTCAGCGTGCTCCGCCATCATGCTCATGTCATGGTGCATACCCGGCATAGTGCTCATGGGATCTTGTTGCAAAGAGACAGAAATCAGCGGCGCAACGACGATCAACAGGATCGCAAACAACGCAAACCATGCCGCGTATCGTTGATTAATTGACTGAGAAGTTACACCAATAGCCACTGTTCCTCCGGCAACGAAGAGTCATTGTAAATGATTTATGAACTAATGGTTAACAA
Organism: Citrobacter sp. Marseille-Q5395; assembly: GCF_947057495.1. Taxonomy (NCBI): domain Bacteria; kingdom Pseudomonadati; phylum Pseudomonadota; class Gammaproteobacteria; order Enterobacterales; family Enterobacteriaceae; genus Citrobacter; species Citrobacter sp. Marseille-Q5395. The sequence continues at coordinate 14,915 of NZ_CAMSEL010000001.1, forward strand.
TGTGAGTTTCAACGATATAAAAAAAGGGGCCAGCCAATTGGCCAGCCCCTTCTGTCAGGATGTCGCCTGAGCGATATCTTAGTTAAGACGCTCTTTGATACGAGCAGACTTACCAGTACGCTCACGCAGGTAGTACAGTTTAGCTTTACGAACAGCACCACGACGTTTGACAGAAATGCTGTCAACTACCGGAGAGTGAGTCTGGAAGACACGCTCAACGCCTTCGCCGTTGGAGATTTTACGAACAGTGAATGCAGAGTGCAGACCGCGGTTACGAATAGCGATAACCACGCCCTCGAATGCCTGCAGACGTTTTTTGGAACCTTCAACAACCCATACTTTCACTTCCACGGTATCACCCGGACGGAAGGAAGGTACGTCCTGCTTCATCTGTTCTTGTTCAAGTTGCTTAATAATGTTGCTCATAATTTAATCTCTTATCCTGGGTAAACTGATATTGGGGGCTTACGCCTGCCCATCATGTTTATGTTGCTGTTGTGCGTGTTCCTTTTTGAACTCCGCCAGCAACCTTGCTTGCTCTTCAGTCAGAGCCAGGTTTTCCAGAAGTTCAGGTCTTCTAAGCCAGGTCCGGCCCAGCGACTGTTTCAAACGCCAGCGACGTATCTCAGCGTGGTTCCCCGACAGTAACACTGCCGGTACTTCCATCTGTTCTAACACTTCAGGTCGGGTATAGTGTGGGCAGTCCAGCAACCCGTCAGCAAACGAATCTTCGATTGCTGATGCTTCATGACCCAGAACTCCCGGAATAAACCGGGAAACGGAGTCGATCAGCGTCATTGCTGGTAACTCACCACCGCTGAGAACGTAATCGCCGATTGACCATTCTTCATCAATTTCGGTTTGAATCACGCGCTCATCTATTCCTTCATAGCGACCACACACCAGAATCAGCTTCTGATTCGTGGCCAGTTCGCTAACGCCCGCTTGATCAAGCTTGCGTCCCTGAGGTGACAGATAAATCACCTTTGCGCCTTCACCAGCCGCAGCTTTTGCTGCATGAATGGCGTCCCGTAAAGGTTGCACCATCATTAACATCCCCGGTCCGCCGCCGTAAGGACGATCGTCCACGGTACGGTGTCGGTCATGAGTAAAGTCACGAGGACTCCAGCTCTGGATGTTCAGCAGACCATTTTTTACTGCCCGGCCAGTTACCCCGTAATCGGTAATTGCGCGGAACATTTCTGGAAACAGGCTAACGATACCTATAAACACAAGCCAATCCCCATAACGCCGACTTTTACCGTTTATCCGGTGGTTTAAAAACCAGGATCCCAATCTACTTCGATAGTACGAGTAGCGAGATCGACTTTCTTGATAACCTGCCCATCGAGGAACGGTACTAAACGTTCCTTGATACCAAACGCATCTTTCAGGTTTGCCTTAATGACGATTACGTCATTCGATCCGGTTTCCATCATATCGACGACTTTACCGAGATCGTAGCCTTCAGTGGTCACTACCTGACAGCCCATAAGGTCTTTCCAGTAGTAAGAACCATCTTCCAGCGCTGGCAACTGCGAGGAATCTACGACAATTTCGCAATTCGTCAGTAGATTCGCCGAATCACGATCGTCAACGCCTTTCAGCTTGATGATCAGATCCTGATTGTGGTGCTTCCAGCTTTCCAGCTGTACTTGCTGCCACTGACCCGCCTTCTGGATAAACCAGGGCTGATAGTCAAAAATGCTTTCGGCGTCTTCAGTGGAAGAAAACACTCTGAGCCAACCACGGATACCGTAAGAAGACCCCATTTTACCCAAAACGATGGGTTCCACGGGTGCCTGTGCGGCGAGTTGCTTGCTCATCATGACCACCGTGACAGATTAAGCTGCTTTGTTTGCTGCTTTGATCAGCGTAGCTACGCGATCAGAAATAGTCGCGCCCTGGCCAACCCAGTGAGCGATGCGATCCAGATCCAGGCGAGTGCCTTCTTCTTTTTCGCTAGCGATTGGGTTAAAGAAGCCAACGCGCTCGATGAAGCGACCGTTGCGTGCATTACGGCTGTCGGTGACAACAACCTGGTAGAACGGACGCTTTTTAGCGCCGTGACGAGCTAAACGAATAGTTACCATAACATCCTCTTGTGTGAATAAAACACCGGGCCCCATCGAGGGAAGGGACCCGGTGTCATATTAAAAGCCCGAAAATTTTACTGATTTCTGGGAAAAAAGCAATCAACATGTGATGAAGCTTTATGCCAGGGCGTTACCGTTGCAGCCAGTTTGGCGTCGGCGTGCGCGCAGAAAGCGGAGCGTACACGCAGTTCGTGAGCATTTACTCGCTCCGCTCGCCCTGCGGGCCGCCCTGAAGTGCGTTCAAAACACTATAGTGTTTTGTTGAGCACACTCCGGCGTCAAAATGGCAAATAAGGTAGCCCGATATATTTATCTACCAGGGAAGCCTGGCGGCATCATGCCCTTCATATTCCGCATCATCTTCGCCATTCCGCCCTTCTTCATTTTCTTCATCATGCGCTGCATGTCGTCGAACTGTTTCAGAAGACGGTTAACATCCTGTACCTGCATACCACAGCCCAGTGCGATACGGCGTTTGCGAGAACCTTTGATAATTTCCGGCTTGGCGCGTTCTTTCATCGTCATTGAGTTGATGATGGCTTCCATACGCACCAGCACTTTATCGTCCATCTGCGATTTCACGTTGTCAGGAATCTGACCCATGCCCGGCAGCTTGCCCATCAGGCTTGCCATGCCGCCCATGTTTTTCATCTGTTTAAGCTGCTCTAAGAAGTCGTTCAGGTCGAAACCGTCGCCCTTCTTCAGCTTGGTCGCCAGCTTTTCAGCCTGCGCGCGGTCAACCTTGCTCTCAATATCTTCAATAAGCGACAACACATCGCCCATACCGAGAATACGCGAAGCAATACGATCCGGATGGAACGGCTCCAGCGCTTCTGTTTTTTCACCCACACCGAGGAATTTAATCGGCTTACCGGTGATATGACGAATAGAGAGCGCAGCACCGCCACGGGCATCACCATCGACTTTAGTCAGAACCACACCGGTTAACGGCAGTGCTTCGTTAAACGCTTTTGCGGTATTCGCGGCGTCCTGACCAGTCATGGCATCGACAACAAACAGCGTTTCTACCGGATTGATAGACGCGTGGACCTGTTTGATTTCGTCCATCATGGCTTCGTCAACGTGTAAACGACCAGCGGTATCCACCAGCAACACGTCGTAGAACTTGAGTTTGGCTTCTTTCAGCGCGGCGTTAACGATATCAACCGGCTTCTGACCAACATCAGACGGGAAGAAGTCCACACCGACCTGCTCGGCCAGCGTTTCCAGCTGCTTGATCGCCGCCGGGCGATATACGTCAGCGGATACGACCAGCACTTTCTTCTTGTGCTTCTCGCGCAGGAATTTACCCAGTTTACCGACGCTGGTTGTTTTACCCGCACCTTGTAAACCCGCCATCAGAACGACGGCCGGAGGTTGCGCAGCCAGATTCAACGTCTGGTTTTCTTCGCCCATTGCCGCAACCAGTTCGTTACGGACAATCTTGACGAACTCCTGCCCTGGCGTCAGGCTTTTGTTAACTTCATGACCAACCGCTTTCTCTTTTACGCGATTGATAAACTCACGCACTACCGGCAGCGCAACGTCAGCCTCCAGCAGCGCCATGCGCACTTCGCGCAGCGTTTCTTTAACGTTGTCTTCAGTAAGGCGTCCACGGCCACTGATATTGCGCAGCGTGCGCGACAAACGATCGGTTAAATTATCAAACATTGTCTCTCGCCTGGGGTGGAAACGGTCGGTCGCGACAGCGACACATCAACAGAAATTTGTCGCAGTATAACATGAAGCCGCCTTTGTTGTTATGCAACGGTTGGAGCAGCGGTCACGTAACGCTATACTGCTTTTCTTTATCACTGGCCAAACTGTCGACACATATATGCCCGTTTTTGCTCTGTTCGCCCTTGTCGCCTATTCCATCAGCCTCGCGCTGATCGTTCCCGCCCTGCTGCAGAAAAACAGCGGCTGGCGGCGCATGGCTATTCTTTCGGCGGTTATCGCGCTGGTATGCCACGCTTTTGCCCTGGAAGCTCGTATTCTGCCCGGAGGCGAAAGCGGACAAAACCTGAGCCTGCTGAACGTTGGTTCACTGGTCAGCCTGATGATTTGTACCGTAATGACCATCGTAGCCTCACGCAATCGTGGTTGGCTATTGCTGCCGATTGTTTATGCCTTCGCATTGATCAATCTGGCATGCGCCACGTTTATGCCCAACGAGTACATCACCCATCTCGAAGCCACGCCGGGTATGATGATCCATATCGGACTGTCGCTATTATCTTATGCAACGTTAATCATTGCCGCACTGTATGCACTGCAGTTGGCGTGGATCGATTATCAGCTCAAAAACAAAAAACTGGCTTTCAACAACGAAATGCCGCCGTTGATGAGCATTGAACGTAAAATGTTTCATATCACCCAGATAGGCGTAGTTCTGTTGACGCTGACCCTGTGTACTGGCCTGTTTTACATGCATAACCTGTTCAGTACGGAAAATATAGACAAAGCCGTTCTCTCTATCGTGGCATGGTTTGTCTATATCGTTCTGCTGTGGGGGCATTACCATGAGGGCTGGCGCGGACGTCGTGTCGTGTGGTTTAACGTCGCGGGCGCAGGCATTCTGACGCTGGCCTATTTCGGCAGCCGCATACTGCAGCAGCTTGTGAGTTAAGTCTTTAAGGAACCCTACGTGGAACATATCTCCACCACCACGCTCATTGTCACTCTTCTCATCATGGTGGTTATTTCTGCCTACTTTTCCGGCTCTGAAACCGGAATGATGACCCTGAACCGCTACCGTCTACGTCACCGGGCAAAACAGGGTAACCGTCAGGCAAAACGCGTTGAAAAATTGCTTCGTAAGCCAGACCGCCTGATAAGCCTGGTGCTCATCGGTAATAACCTGGTAAATATCCTGGCCTCGGCGCTCGGTACCATTGTCGGTATGCGCCTGTATGGCGATGCGGGTGTGGCGATTGCCACCGGTGTTCTGACTTTCGTCGTGCTGGTGTTTGCCGAAGTGTTGCCGAAAACTATTGCCGCGCTGTACCCGGAAAAGGTCGCCTATCCCAGCAGCGTATTGCTTGCCCCATTGCAAATACTGATGATGCCACTGGTCTGGTTGCTTAATACCATCACGCGTCTGCTGATGCGCCTGATGGGCATTAAAACGGATATCGTGGTGAGCGGTTCGCTGAGTAAAGATGAACTTCGTACCCTGGTGAATGAATCGCGCTCGCAAATCTCTCGCCGTAACCAGGATATGCTGCTGTCAGTGCTGGATCTGGAAAAAGTCAGCGTTGACGACATCATGGTACCGCGCAACGAAATTATCGGTATTGATATTAACGATGACTGGAAATCAATCGTGCGCCAGTTGTCGCACTCCCCACACGGTCGCATTGTGCTGTACCGTGACTCGCTGGACGACGCCATCAGCATGCTGCGCGTACGTGAAGCCTGGCGCCTGATGGCCGAGAAAAAAGAGTTTACCAAAGAGACTATGCTACGCGCCGCCGACGAAATCTATTTCGTCCCGGAAGGCACACCGCTCAGCACCCAGTTGATTAAATTTCAGCGTAATAAAAAGAAGGTGGGTCTGGTGGTCAACGAATATGGTGATATTCAGGGACTGGTCACGGTCGAAGATATTCTGGAAGAGATTGTCGGCGACTTCACCACCTCAATGTCACCAACGCTTGCAGAGGAAGTCACGCCGCAGAATGACGGTTCAGTGATTATTGACGGCAGCGCCAACGTTCGTGAAATCAACAAAGCCTTTAACTGGCACTTACCGGAAGATGACGCGAGAACGGTGAACGGCATTATTCTTGAAGCGCTGGAAGAGATCCCGATTGCCGGTACGCGAGTGCGCATTGGTCAGTACGATATCGATATTCTCGACGTGCAGGACAATATGATTAAGCAGGTACAGGTATTACCGGTAAAACCGCTGCGCGAGAGCGTGGGAGACTAGGAAGATGATTGTAGGCCGGGTAAAACATCTGCATTACCCGGCACTACAGGCTGGTTAGCCTTTGGCTTTTGCCACAGACACCATCGCTGCACGAATGGTACGTCCGTTCAGGGTATAACCCTTCTGCATCACCATCAGTACATTACCGGCAGCCACTTCGTCAGACTCAACCATTGCAATAGCCTGATGCACGTTCGGGTCCATCGGCACATCAATATCCGCAACCACCTGCACACCAAACTTCGCTACGACATCCAGCATCGACTTACGGGTCAGCTCAATACCTTCAACCATCGCCGTCATGGAATCGCTGTCTTTGTTCGCCACTTCCAGCGCACGATCCAGGCTATCCAGCACCGGCAGCAGTTCGTTGACGAATTTTTCCAGCGCGAACTTATGCGCCTTTTCTACGTCCAGTTCGGTACGACGACGCAGGTTTTCCATTTCAGCTTTGATACGCAACACGCTGTCACGCTCACGCGTTTCGGCCTCGGCAAGCTGAGCTTCCAGATTCGCAATTTTTTCATCGCGCGGATCCACCTGCTCAGCAGAAGCGTCTGGTTCAACCGCCTCAACTTCTTCGTGCTGATCCATGATAATTTCTTCCGGGGCTTGCCCCTCAGGCGTTTTCTGTTCTTTACTACTCATGAATTTCTCCGCGTTTTTTTCGCATTCATCTCGCTAACTTGGCTTATTATGGGGATCAGATTCAGGGATTCAAGGGAAGTACTCACATTGTCACTAATCTTCGCTACAAGGACCTCGAGAAAATGAACAAACATTTCAAGTGTATTGGCATTGTGGGGCATCCACGTCACCCCACTGCACTGACGACACATGAAATGCTCTACCGCTGGCTGTGCACGAAAGGTTATGAGGTTATCGTGGAGCAACAAATCGCCCACGAACTCCAACTGAAAAATGTGAAAACCGGCACTCTGGCGGAGATAGGCCAACAGGCGGACCTCGCTGTGGTTGTTGGTGGCGATGGTAATATGCTTGGTGCTGCGCGCACACTGGCACGCTATGACATTAAGGTTATCGGGATTAACCGTGGCAACCTCGGTTTTCTGACAGACCTTGACCCGGACAACGCCCATCAACAGTTAGCCGACGTGCTGGAAGGCCACTACATCAGTGAAAAGCGCTTTTTGCTTGAAGCCCAGGTCTGCCAGCAGGATTGCCAGAAGCGCATCAGCACCGCCATCAACGAAGTTGTTCTGCACCCTGGAAAAGTCGCGCACATGATCGAATTCGAGGTCTATATCGATGAGACCTTCGCCTTCTCCCAACGCTCGGACGGGCTCATTATTTCTACACCAACCGGCTCAACGGCCTACTCGCTTTCCGCCGGCGGTCCAATTCTGACGCCATCGCTCGATGCCATTACGCTGGTACCGATGTTCCCGCACACATTGTCGGCACGCCCGTTGGTGATTAACAGTAACAGCACAATTCGGTTGCGCTTCTCCCATCGCCGGAATGACCTGGAAATTAGCTGCGACAGCCAGATTGCGTTACCTATACAGGAAGGTGAAGACGTATTGATTCGTCGTTGTGATTACCACCTGAACCTGATTCACCCAAAAGATTACAGCTATTTCAATACATTAAGCACGAAACTGGGTTGGTCAAAAAAATTATTTTAATTTAACACCAGCCTCTTTACTGTATAAAAAACCAGTTTATACTGTATGTAATTACAGTCATGGTTTTTCATACAGGAAAACAGCTATGTTGGCACAACTGACCATCAGCAATTTTGCTATCGTTCGTGAACTTGAGATCGATTTCCAGAGCGGAATGACCGTCATCACCGGTGAGACCGGGGCGGGTAAGTCCATTGCCATTGATGCCCTCGGTTTGTGCCTGGGTGGGCGTGCAGATGCCGACATGGTGCGCACTGGTGCCACACGTGCCGACCTGTGTGCCCGCTTCTCTTTGAAAGACACACCTGCGGCGCTGCGCTGGCTGGAGGAAAACCAGCTTGAAGATGGTCGTGAGTGTTTGCTTCGTCGCGTGATCAGCTGCGACGGACGCTCCCGCGGCTTTATCAACGGCACCGCAGTTCCACTGTCACAGCTTCGCGAACTGGGCCAACTGCTTATTCAAATCCATGGCCAGCACGCACACCAGCTCCTGACTAAACCTGAGCAGCAAAAATTCCTGCTCGATGGCTACGCCAATGAAGCCTCACTGACTCAGGAAATGGCTGCACGCTACCAGCTGTGGCACCAGAGCTGCCGTGACCTGGCGCATCATCAGCAGCAAAGCCAGGAGCGCGCCGCACGTGCGGAACTATTGCAGTATCAGTTAAAAGAGCTGAATGAATTTAACCCTCAGGCGGGTGAATTTGAACAAATCGATGAAGAGTACAAGCGTCTGGCTAACAGCGGGCAATTACTCACCACCAGCCAACAGGCGCTGGCTATCATGGCAGATGGCGAAGACATTAACCTGCAAAGCCAACTGTACACAGCAAAGCAGTTGGTTGGCGAACTGGCGGAAATGGACAGTAAGCTCTCCGGTATTCTGGACATGCTCGAAGAGGCCACCATCCAGCTCAGCGAAGCCAGCGACGAATTGCGCCACTACTGCGACCGACTGGATTTAGACCCAAACCGTTTGTTCGAACTTGAGCAGCGGATTTCTAAGCAAATATCTCTGGCGCGCAAACATCATGTCGCACCGGAAGCGCTTCCTCAGTTTTACCAGTCTCTGCTGGATGAACAACAGCAGCTTGACGATCAGGCCGACTCGCTGGAAACCTTAACGCTGGCGGTGAACAATCACCACCAGCAAGCGCTGGAAACAGCTAAAGCACTGCATCAGCAGCGGCTGTATTACGCTCAGGAGCTTGGGCAACTGATTACAGAAAGTATGCATACCCTCTCTATGCCGCACGGCCTCTTTTGTATTGATGTAAAGTTTGATGAACATCATCTGAGCGCAGACGGCGCCGATCGCGTTGAATTTAAAGTCACCACAAACCCAGGTCAACCGATGCAGGCCATTGCGAAAGTCGCTTCTGGTGGGGAACTATCACGTATCGCACTGGCTATTCAGGTCATCACTGCGCGTAAAATGGAAACCCCGGCACTGATTTTCGATGAAGTTGACGTCGGTATTAGCGGCCCTACAGCCGCCGTCGTGGGGAAAATGTTACGCCAGTTGGGTGAATCAACACAGGTTATGTGTGTCACACACCTCCCACAGGTTGCTGGTTGCGGCCACCAACACTTCTTTGTCAGCAAAGAAACTGACGGCGCGATGACTGAAACGCATATGCAACCGCTCGACAAACGCGCGCGCCTGCAAGAGCTAGCCCGCTTGCTTGGCGGTAGCGAAGTGACGCGCAATACCCTGGCAAATGCAAAAGAACTGCTGGCAGCGTAAACTTTTTTCCCTTGTAACGGTCTGAGTTCAACATAAAATCGCCAGCCGACCCGACAGCAAAAGGTTTTAAAGTGGTGAAAGGTCTATTATCATCGGCATATTACATATGAGCCGCGTACTGCTCGGGCCCGAAAAGGAATCAAATCACTATGCGCTGTAAAACGCTGACTGCTGCTGCAGCAGTACTACTGATGTTGACTGCAGGCTGTTCCACTCTGGAGCGAGTGGTTTACCGTCCTGACATCAACCAGGGAAACTATCTGACCGCTAACGATGTATCCAAAATTCGTGTGGGTATGACGCAACAGCAGGTTGCTTATGCTCTGGGTACGCCGATGATGTCCGATCCTTTTGGCACCAACACCTGGTTCTATGTGTTCCGCCAGCAACCAGGACATGAAGGCGTAACGCAGCAAACGCTGACTCTGACCTTTAACAGCAGTGGTGTATTGACCAATATCGATAACAAACCAGCGCTGACTGACAATAAATAAGGTTCAGAACGCAGGTTTCAGATATAAAAAAGGTGCTCAGTGAGCACCTTTTTTATATCTGCTACTTTTTAGCAGATTTCTCTGCCCGCTGTCTGCGCAGCTCTTTCGGGTCAGCAATCAATGGTCGATATATTTCTACCCGATCACCATCATGCACGATATCGGCAAGTTTTACCGGACGACTGTAGATACCTACTTTATTTTTGCTGATATCGATATCGGTGCGTAATTCCAGCAACCCGGAGGTGCGAATGGCCTCTTCAACCGTTGCCCCCTCTTGCAGCGTTACGCGTTGCAAGTACTGTTTTTCCGGCAGCGCATACGCGACTTCGACGACAATCTTAGCCGACACTGACACTGTAAACCTCTTTTGCACGAACGGTGAAGGCCTGCACCATGTTAGACGCCAGTTCTTTGAAGATCCGGCCAAACGCCAGTTCAATTAACTTGTTGGTGAACTCAAAATCAAGCTGAAACTCAATGCGGCACGCATCCTGGCTGAGCGGCGTAAATTTCCATCCGCCGATCAGTTTTTTGAAAGGGCCATCGACCAGATGCATCAGGATGCTCTGGTTATTGGTCAGTTGATTGCGCGTGGTGAACGTTTTGCTGATCCCTGCTTTAGAAACATCCACAGCCGCCGTCATCTGTCCTGGCGTTGACTCCAGGACACGACTTCCGGTGCAACCGGGTAAAAACTGGGGATAGGATTTAACATCATTCACTAACTGATACATCTGTTCCGCACTGTAAGGTACTAAAGCGGTCCGGCTAATCTGAGGCATAACAATTTCCATCAATATCAATCGTACAAATAATACCATTTATCATCCGCTAAAAAAAACGCTATAGCCTAACTCGTGCTAAGATAGCGCCTTACGCCCCGCTGGATGAAATGGGGTGTTTTTCGATTCCAGATTACCTATACTGAGCGGCATTATGACGAAGAAAAAAGCACACAAACCTGGCTCAGCCACAATCGCGCTTAACAAACGCGCACGACACGAATACTTTATCGAAGAAGAGTTCGAAGCCGGACTCGCCCTGCAAGGCTGGGAAGTTAAATCCCTGCGCGCAGGCAAAGCCAATATTAGCGATAGCTATGTCATTCTCAAAGACAGTGAAGCTTTCCTGTTTGGCGCAAACTTCACCCCGATGGCGGTTGCCTCAACACACGTTGTGTGCGACCCCACCCGTACCCGGAAACTGCTATTAAACCAGCGTGAACTTGACTCTCTTTATGGTCGAATGAACCGTGAGGGTTATACCGTGGTTGCACTTTCGCTGTACTGGAAGAATGCCTGGTGCAAAGTGAAAATTGGCGTCGCCAAAGGTAAGAAGCAACACGATAAACGCTCCGATGTGAAGGAGCGTGAATGGCAGTTGGATAAAGCTCGTATTATGAAAAATGCAGGCCGATAAATCTCCATACTTTGTGATCAGTCTCTCCCGCGGAGACTGGTCGTTATTGTTTAGTTATTGAAACCACCCCAATACATTCACCGTATTTATAGTTTATTTTTGCTGAATCGTTAAAATCCCAAATACACCGTTCTCTTTTTATTGCCCCTCATAGCTTAATAAAATAAAACATCAAGCCACCACCATCTTATTTCCACCGGTGAATAACATTATTATTACTGGTGTTTATTATATATCTTTCCGACTCAGCAGATAAAACCAAAAAACCTTAAAATACAATGTAATATGAAAACATCCGTACTCAATCAGCCTTTAATTAGTATCTACCTGAATTATCACCATATGTTTTTAATATGTAGAAGTTGCAGAATACTTTCTTTGTGACTATATCATCTAATACGAAAGAACTATCTGACCACAGGGCCAGGATTAATTTTATATAAGCAGCTGACATCATTACGACCTAACCAATGAAATTACATGTGTAAATTCATCTTCATGATGAACGGGGCACCTGTCTGCTCATTATTCCCAGCGCGCCGTTGCGAATTAATACTCCCGGCCAGCCATCAGGAGTGAACATATGCGTCTACTCGCCGTTGTATCAAAATTGACTGGTGTCTCCACAAATATTGAAGCCTCTGAAGTTACGCTCAGTGCACCGTCTGTCGTGAAGCTGTCCGTTCAACGTGAGGACATCAGTCAACTGACTCGTATTAATCAGGATCTGGTTATCACACTCCGCTCAGGCGAAACCATCACGATTAAAAATTTTTACGTCGCAAACGGTAATGACAAAAGCCAGCTCGTTCTCGAAGATAACAACGGCGCACTGTGGTGGGTTCAGGATACCGATGGCGCATTCCACTTTCAGCACATTGATGACCTGACACCGCTGATGACAGCGGAAGGCAGTCATGAAGGCGGAGCTGTCTGGCCCTGGGTTCTCGGCGGCGTCGCGGTTGCGGGGGGCATCGCCCTCGCTGCAGGCGGAGGCGGTGGTGGAGGTGGCGGCGGTGATAGCGGGAATAACGCTGGCAACGGAAATGGCAACGGCGGTAATGGTAGCGGAAACAGTAATAACGGTAATGGTGACAGCGATGGTGATGGCGGTGCGCCGCCGACAACGACGCCAGCAACACCAGATGTGCCCGTTATTACCAGCGTAACAGATGATCAGGAGCTTATTACTGGCATCGTAAATCAGCAGGAATCCACCAACGATAGTACCCCTACTCTTCAGGGAACCGGCCCCGCGAACACTACTTTGCATATTTTCGACAACGGCACTGAAATTGGCCAGGTCACTATTGATGCCAATGGTAACTGGACATTTACGCCTTCATCTCCTCTCGCGGATGGTACTCACGAGTTCACGGTCAGCGCATCGAACAATGCGGGCAGCAGTGAAATGTCTGAAGTCTGGGAGATTATCATCGACACCGTCTCCCCTGATGCGCCAGTAGTCAGCCAGGTAACCGACGATGCAGATTCCATTACCGGACCTGTCAACAATAACGCCGTGACTAACGACGACACGCCAACCCTCTCCGGTACCGGTGAAGCCGGCAACTTCATCAGCATTTCTGATAATGGCATCCTGATTGGCATGACCCAGGTTGATGAGAATGGCAACTGGACTTTTACGCCGGATATACCGCTGAGCGAGGGCATCCACAATCTGACGGTCACGCAAACCGACGCTGCAGGTAACGTGAGTACAGAAACCTCCGTACCAACATTTACCGTCGATATCACCCCACCGTTAGCCGCAACAATTTCCGGTATTAATCCTGAAGGTACAACGGTAACCGGCAACGCGGAAGCCGGTAGCAAAGTCATGATTATTGGCAGCAATAACCAGTTGCTCGGCTCAGCCATCGTCGAGCCAGGCGGAAATTTCTCTATTAATATTTCACCATCGCAGACACATGGCGAATCACTTACGGTCAGGATTCAGGACGAAGCGGGCAACGTTGGTCCGGAGACGCAATTCAACGCTCAGAACTCTGGCTATCCGGGTGTACCGGTTATCGTCAGCGTGATGGATGACGTCGCACCGTCTACCGGAACCTTGAGCAACAATCAGGCTACTAACGACGCTACACCTACCCTTTCCGGAACCGCAGAAGCCAACAGTACAGTTAAAATTTATAACAACGGTACGCTTATCGACAATGTGCTTGCAGACGGTAGCGGCAACTGGAGTTGGACGTCCGGCATGCAGTTGCCAGATGGTCCGTACGCTTTCACTGTCACCGCGACTAACCAGTCGGGTACAGGGGGAATGTCGCCAGCATTCAACATAAATATCGACACTCAGCCACCATCACCTCCGGATGATCTGAGCGTATCAACTGATGGATCCGTCGTCACAGGAACGGCCGAGCCAGGCAATACTGTGGTTATTACCGATGGCAACAGTAATCAGATAGGTAGTGGCGTCGCCGGACCGGATGGTTCTTTTACCATTACGATTACCCCGCCGCAGACCAATGGCGAAACGCTAACGGCCATCGCAACCGATCCGGCAGGAAACCCGAGCCAGCCAGAAACCGCGCTTGCACCGGATACTACCGCCCCACTGCCGCCTGGCAATTTGCTGATCACTCCTACTGGCGACCAGGTCTCCGGCACGGCAGAGCCCAACAGTACAGTGCATATACTGAATCCGGCCGGCGACATCATTGGTACAGCAACAGCCGGCGTTAACGGGGAGTTTACCGCAACGCTGGTTCCGCCACAGATTAACGGAGAGAAGCTTGCCGCTAACGCCACTGATGCGGCTGGCAACACAGGTGAAAATGCTAATGTCACCGCGCCGGACACCACGGCGCCTGATGCACCAACAGGCGTAACCGTCGCCGGGGATGGTGGTTCGGTGAGTGGTCACGCTGAGGCGGGTAGCACCATCACCATCAAAAACAGCAATGGCATTGCTATTGGCACTGGCCAGGCAGACAGCGGGGGGAATTTCACCGTGCCGATCTCGCCGTCACAAATCAACGGTGAAACGGTAAAAGCCACCGCAACGGACAACACAGGAAACGAGAGCCAGCCGACCACTGCGCTTGCCCCGGACCTCACTGCGCCAGACCAGCCCGTTATCATTGCCGTCATAGACAATGTTGCCGAGATCGTCGGCAACATCGATAACAATACGCTCACTAACGACGACAAACCGGAAATCAAGGGCACCGCCGAGGCCGGTTCTCAGGTCAAAATATATGATAATGGCGTACTGCTGACGACCGTTATCGCCGATATCAACGGTAACTGGAACTACACACCAACCACCTCACTGGGTCAGGGTGCGCACGTATTTACAGTGACGGCGACGGATGCAGCCAACAACACCAGCAGCGCCGCAAGCTGGAAAATTATTGTTGATAGTGTTGCTCCAACCGTACCGGTCATTACCCTGATAAGCGACGATGTCGGCACTATCACCGGTAACATCGCGAATAACGGCTGGGTGACCAATGACAGTACACCCACCATCTCTGGGACCGGTGAGCCTGGCTCTCTGGTGACGCTGTATGATGGCAGCCTGCTGATGACAGTGATACTTATCGATAAATCAGGTACCTGGAGCTATACCGTACCAGCGGACAAAGCGCTCAGCGACCGCGATCACCATTTTAAGGTGACAGCCACAGATGCAGCCGGTAACGTCGTCACCTCACAAACCATCGTCACTGTTACCGTTGATACTCAGGCCCCTGGAGCCCCCACTATTTCGACCGCCACAGACGACGTCGGAAATGCGCCAGTCGATCTGCCTTCTGGTAGCCGTTCAAACGATAACCTGCCGCTACTGAAAGGCACCGGAATAGTTGGATCCACCATCACTATTTACGATGGTGCTACCCCTATTGGAACGGCGACAGTCATCACGGGAGGGGGCTGGAGTTTCCAGGTTAGCCAGCCTCTCAGTGAAGGCCCCCACAATCTGTCTGCTATCGCGACAGACACAGCGGGCAATGCCAGTAACGCCGGAAATTTCACGCTGACTATTGATACCACACCACCCGCAGCACCCGTCATCACTTCTGCGGAAGGCCTGATTGGCAGTGATACGAAAACGTTGAGTAACGGGGGCAGCACGAAGAGTACCGAGCCAAAACTGTCCGGAACCGGTGAAGCTGGTGCGACAATTACTATTTTTGATAATAACGGTCCCATTGGCACCGCCCTCGTGAAGCCCGATGGAACCTGGACATTTACGCCTCCCACTCCCCTGTCGGATGGCCCACACAAATTCACCGCAACGGCTACCGACATTGCGGGCAACTCGGGGATCCCGTCAGCAGGCTTTACTCTGACGGTGGATAATCAGCCGCCGGTGAGGCCCGCTCCACCGACGATGACTGATGATACCAACCCGATAACCGGAATTATCACCAACGGTACCACTAACGATACCACGCCAACCTTCAGCGGGACGGGGAGTGCCGGGGATCGTATTTCCATTTTCCTTAATGGCAATACTACACCGCTGGGTGAAGTGACGGTCGGTGCAGATGGCAGCTGGAGTTATACGCCAACCACCCCAGTCGCTCAGGGTAATTACCAGGTGACTATCACGGCAACCGATCCGGCAGGAAATGTCAGCTTACCATCGGATCCTGTCCTACTGAACATCGATACAACACCGCCTGCACCTCCGGTGATTATCGCCGCCAGTGATGACGTCGGTAACGTCAAAGGCGATATCGGTCCCAATGCCGTGACCGATGACACGACACCGACCATTCGCGGAACCGGTACTACCGGAGACACCATCACCCTGTATAACGGCAGCACGGTTATCGGCACCACTACTGTCGTTAACGGCGAATGGAGCATCACTCCCGGAATGGCGCTGGCAAACGGAAACTATACCCTGAACGCCATCGCAACCGATGTGGCTGGTAACGCCAGCGGCAGCTCAAACAGCATCTCGTTTACGGTAAACAACACAACATTGGCCTCGCCACTGGTAACAGATATTCAGGATAACGCCGGCGTTATTACGGGTTCGCTTGGTAACGGAAGCGTCACGGATGATACGACCCCCACCATTAGCGGAACCGGCACTCCCGGCAGCACCGTATTAATTTATGATGGCAGTAATCCTGTCGCTATTGCTACGGCAACTGTTGGCGCGAATGGGAACTGGAGTGTTGAAGTTACTCTCTCCGCTAACGCCTCTCACACACTGACTTTCGGCGCACAGGATGCCGCAGGTAACGTGCTACCAGCAGGGAACGCTGTCACCTTAACTGTCGACACTCTGGCACCCGACGCACCTACAGTCACCAGCGTAGATCCAAACGGTACGCTGGTTATCGGTAAAGCCGAAGCGGGCAGTACCGTTATCATTCGCAGCGGTACTACGGTTCTCGGCCAGGGGATCGCAGACGGTTCCGGAAATTATTCTGTCACCCTGTCACCGGCGCAAACAACAGGTCAGGCATTGAACGTCATCGCCCAGGATCCCGCGGGTAATCAGAGCGGTCCAACCTCTTTTGCAGCCGCCACTTCCAGTGTACCGCACCCGCCAACTCTTGAAATCGTAGATGATATCGCTCCCGGCGTTGGCGTCATTGGTAACGGTAAAACCACCAACGATACCCAACCGCTACTGCAAGGAAGCGCGACTGCTGGCGCAACGGTCAATATATTTCAAAATGGGATCCTGCTGACCACAGTGACTGCCGATGCCATTTCTGGCGCATGGAGTTATCAACTGCCTACAATCCTGGCGGAAGGTACAACCTATAATTTTACTGTGTCACAAACTGTTGGCGGTACTGACAGCGGTCTGTCACCCAACTACGCCATCACCATCGACAGCACCGCCCCGCTGGCGCCGACCATCACCAGCATCATAGACGACATCTCACCGGGCGCAGGATCGTTAGATAAGGGGCAAATGACTAACGACTCGCGCCCAACCTTAAACGGAACCGGTGAAGCTGGCGCCACTATCACCCTCTATGATAAAGGTGTTGC
The DNA here is from genome assembly GCF_947057495.1 of Citrobacter sp. Marseille-Q5395. NCBI lineage: Bacteria > Pseudomonadati > Pseudomonadota > Gammaproteobacteria > Enterobacterales > Enterobacteriaceae > Citrobacter > Citrobacter sp. Marseille-Q5395. The sequence continues at coordinate 32,254 of NZ_CAMSEL010000001.1, forward strand.
GATTGCCACAACCACGGTAAACAGCAGCGGATTCTGGAGCTTTAGCCCGACAAACTCGCTGGGAGAAGGCGAGCATATTTTTACCGTGCGCGCGACTGACGCAGCAGGCAATCAGGGAGATGAGTCTACGGACTTCCGGATTATTGTTGATACTTTGATCCCGGACGCCCCATCCATTGTGACGGTAACGGACGATGTTGGCACTCCCCAGACGCTTACATCAGGACAGTCAACCAACGATAGTACGCCAACGCTCAACGGCGTTACCGAGCCTTATTCCATTGTCACTATTCGCGATAATGGCGCGGTAATTGGCACTGCCACCAGCGACGAAAACGGCAACTGGAACTTTACGCCGCCATCTTCACTCAGCGAAGGCAGTCATTCGTTGACCGCAACCGTCACGGATGGTGCTGGTAATATCAGCCCGGCGACGCCACCGTTCGTCCTGATTGTAGACACACTACCACCCGCCGCGCCGCTTATTACCTCAGTAATTGACGATCAACCCGGCAGCACATCGCTGACAAACGGGCAACTGACCAATGACGCGCAACCTACGCTGAACGGTACAGGGGAAGTTGGCTCCACCATCACGATCCGCGATAAAGGCGTTGATATCGGCACGGCCCTGGTCGATGAGTCAGGTAACTGGAGCTTCACACCGGATAACGCGCTGAGTCAGGGGCAGCATGTATTTACCGCCGTTGCTACTGACAAGGCGGGTAATACAGGCGGTTCCTCCTCGTCCTTCACCCTCGAACTGGATTCCCTTGCTCCTCAGGCACCGGTCATCAGTACAGTGCAGGATAATACGGCTCCCACAACAGGCCCGATTAATAATGGTCAGACAACGAACGAAACCCGCCCGGCATTGAGCGGAACTGGCGAAATTGGCGCAACTATTACTGTCCTGAGTGACGGTCAGCCAATCGGCACCACCACCGTAGGCGCTGGTGGGACCTGGAGTTTTACCCCCACAACAGCGCTGGGCAATGGTACGCATACGCTGACCGTAACCGCCACCGACAGCGCAGGCAACACCAGCCCTGCATCTAACAGTTTTACGCTCACGGTTGATACCGTATCGCCAACCACGCCCGCCATCACTCAGGTCGTCGATGACGTCGGCCCGATAACCGGTATTCTGAGCAACGGCCAGGCCACAAACGATGCACTCCCCACACTTAGCGGCACCGCCGAGGCCAATTCAACGGTCAAAATTTACGATAACGGATCGCTTATCGGTACGGTTTCGGCAGACGGGAATGGAGCCTGGAATTTCACCCCCGGGACCGCACTTGGTAACGGCAATCACACACTGACCGTGACTTCAACGGATACCGCCGGAAACGTCAGTCCCTCGTCGGCCGGGTTTGGTATCATCGTTGATACCATCCCCCCTCTTGCGCCCACGATTATTGAAGCTTTCGATGACGTGCAGCCAGGAACCGGTACGCTGTCGAGCGGTGCGTTTACCAATGACACCCGTCCTGTTCTGAGCGGTTCAGCAGAGGCCAGTGCGCGAGTCGCCATTTACGACAATGGCACACTGCTGTTTACGGTAACAGCGGCAATAGATGGCACCTGGGAATATCTGCCAACCACCCTGAGTAATGGCCAGCACGTATTTACCGCCATCGCCACTGACGCCGCCGGAAACGTCAGCTCTGCCTCCGCCGCGTTTATTATCAATGTCGACACGGTTCCGCCTTCAATACCACAGCTAATCACGGTGGTGGATGATGTTGCAGGCGGTGCGTTTAATGTGGCGCTGAGCAACGGGCAACTGACTAATGATGCCCGTCCAACGCTAAACGGCACCGCCGAAGCGGGCAGCACCGTTAGTATCTATAACGGTGGTACACTGCTCGGCACCGCGCTCGTGCAAAGCAATAACAGTTGGTCGTTTACGCCAGGCACACCGCTTGCTAACGGTTCACATACCTTCACTGTGACCGCCACCGATGCCGCGGGAAATACCAGCGGCGCGACAGCCGGGTTTACCGTTATCGTGGACATTACTGCTCCGGCGCAACCATCAATTAGCAGCATTATTGATGATGTGGGACCAAACACAGGGGTAATTGGCAACAACCAGGTCACCAATGACGCGCGCCCGACATTAAACGGCACCACGGAAGCCAATGCCCGGGTCGATATTTATGACAACGGCAACTTTGTCATCAGCGTGACGGCAGACGGAAACGGCAACTGGAGTTACACCCCACCCACAGCGCTGACTCAGGGTGCGCATGCCTTTACTATCACGGCAACGGATACCGCAGGAAATACCAGCGGGACATCGTCTGCCGCCGCGATAGTGGTCGATACCCTCGCTCCGGGCATTCCTACCGGACTGGTGATTAACGCCAACGGCACCACGTTAGCAGGTGTTGCTGAAGCAAACAGTACAGTAATCATCACCTCAAGTAGCGGAACCGTACTCGGCACCGCAACGGCCAATGCATCCGGCAACTTTACTTTCATCCTTAACCCACCGCAGATCAGTGGGCAAACGCTGCTGGTTAGCGCACAGGATGCGGCAGGCAACATGGGTTCGCCAGGTAGCGCGCTGGCTCCGTTTACTGGCGTGCCACCTGCTCCTGTTATTTCCAGCGTATTTGATGATATAGGTACGATAACTGGCGCAGTCGCCGCCGGGAAAACCACCAATGATACCCGCCCGACGCTTAGCGGAACGGCGCAGGCTAACGCCGTCGTCAGCCTCTACAATAATGGGGTATTGATGGGCACAACGACTGCTGACGGTAACGGACTCTGGAGCTTTACCCCTGGCAGTGCACTCAGCGAAGGCAACCACGCATTTACCGCCAGTGCGGCAAATGCCAACGGTTCAGGCGGTTTATCCGGCGCATTCAGCGTCATCGTGGATACCACGCCACCGCCAGCACCAACGGTCCTGATCAGTGCCGATGGCGGAACCATCAGTGGTATCGCCGAAGCGGGAAGCACCGTCACCATCTCCCTGCCTGGTGGTGGCAGCGTAACGGCTATCGCCAACAGCAGCGGTGTATACAGCGTAACCCTGCCGGTTCGCCAGATTGAGGGCCAGTCGTTGTCCGCCACCGCAACCGATGCGGCTGGCAACACCTCATCACCGACAAGTGTTATCGCCCCGGTATTGCCGCTGTTGGCCGAAGACAACGTCACCCGGCTGGCATTACAAACCGATGTCACCATCACCAATGAGCACAAAAGCGATTATGGTTTTCTGTTGGTGGATGCACTGGGAACAGTGGCTAACGTGCTGGGGAACAACACGGCCGCCGTCAATTTCAGCATCCAGTCTGGTGGCAGTGGTTCCGTCACCATCAACGCTGCCGCAACCGGCATTGTGCTGTCACTGCTGAGCACCATGGAGATCGTTATCCAGCGCTTTGACACCGCGCTCAACGCCTGGGTTACGGTAGTCGATACCTCAAAACCCCAGTTTGCCGATCTGCTAACGCTCGGTGCTTCAGGAGTGACGCTCAACTATGATGGATTGACAGGCGGGGATTACCGCGTAGTCAGCTACAACACCAGCCTGCTGGCTACCGGTGCCTATACCAGTCTGGATGTTGCGGTGGTGAAAACCAGCGCCGGAAACATCACCGGTGGCTTGACGGAATCCGGCAACATCATCACAGATACCGACCCCACCAACGGACAGGATAACGCCCCTTCCGGTACCCGGGTGACCTCGATTACCGATGGCAACGGGAATCTGGTGAACATCCCCGCGGGTGGAGCTGATATTCAGGGTAAATACGGCATCCTGCATATTAACCAGGACGGTAGCTATACCTACACTCTCACCAACACATCGGCATCGGTCTATGGGCGTTCCGAAAGCTTCACCTATACGTTGACTCACGGTAATGATCACTCTTCGGCAAAATTAGTGGTCACACTAGGTCAAAGCCCTGCAACCAGTACCGTAACGGCTGCGGATGATGTAGCCTCACTGACCTACGGAACGGAAGTCAGCGCGGTCGACCATGGACCGTCAAAACAAACCGGCTTCACACTCGCGAATATCGGCCTGGGTAATGTTCTGGACGTCAGTCTGGTAAACGGCCTGACCAACCCGATCAAATTCAACGTTGATGACGGCGCCACCCGCACGCTGACGATTCAGGCTGATGTTCTCGGCGTTACGCTTGGCGGTTTTGATCTCTACGTCTACCGTTTCAATGAGACAATCCAGCAGTATGAGCAATATCGGGTACAACCAAACTGGGTCACCGCGCTGTTAGGCGGCAGCTCAACGGCATATACCATCACGCTGCCTGGTGGCGACTATTTGTTCCTGCTTAACGCCTCAGGCGGCCTGACCCTGCTGACAAGCTATACCCTGAATATTCAGGCGGATCACACCTACGCAGTAGACAGTCTGAGCGCCTCAACCAACGGCAACATTCTGGCTAATGACTCGGCTCCGGCCAATACGGTCATCACTGAAGTGAACGGCGTCACGGTCAATGCCACGGGCACCACGCGCATTGACGGGCAGTACGGTACGCTGATAATCGATGCGAAAGGCAATTACACCTACACGCTGAAAAGTGGATTGGGCGCAGACAGCATCAATACGCCGGACAGCTTTGTCTATACGGTAAAAGCACCAAACGGCGATACCGGCAGCGCGTCGCTGAACATCAAGGCGACGCCACAGGCGCTGGATGCCGTAAATGACATCAGCAGCCAGATGGCGGTCACCACACTGCAGGACACCTCTCAGCCGTTTACTGATACCAGCGTAGGGAATGCCAGTTGGAACACTTTGCTGGTGCCAAGCTCGAAAAGCGGCACTGGCACCATCGAGGTGGCAGCGGGTACAGCGGTGCAGAACGTCGTGCTGCACTTTAACGTGGCATCCGGGCTAACGCTTGGCGGGCTAAATGTCGTCTGGGCGTTGTACGACAGCAAAGGCGTTAAGGTGGCCGGGGATTCATTCAACGGTGGGTTGTTGCTCGGCGGCAACATTGATATCGCCCTGAACGGGCTCGTGCTGCACGCAGGGAACTATCGTCTGGACTATACCGGTAGCGTCGGTGCACTGGGTGTGGGTTCCATTACCATCACGCCAAGTGTCAAAGGCTCGGTAGTCGACCTCGATAACTTCGAAACTTCCGGCGTGAATAACGTCACAGGCAATATCTATGACGGGGACCATATTGCCAGCGTGCATACCCTGCTGACGGTGAATGGCGCAGGCGGCAGCACCGCTACGCTGGATCCACTGGGAAGCAGTACCGCCAGCGCTACCATCAATGGATTGTACGGCAAACTGACCATCGGGATTGACGGCCATTACACCTATACCCTCAACAACGATGTCTCTCTTGCGACGATCACCAACAAAGAGACATTTACCTACACCCTGAACGACCAGAAAGGCCATACCGATACTGCCACGCTGACCATCGACATGAATCCGCAGGTCGTGAGCACCGCCGATGCCGATCGTCTTATCGGCAGCGCATATGGCGATACGCTGATTTATCACCTGCTCAGCGCCAACGATGCGACCGGTGGCAACGGAACAACGGACACATGGACTAATTTCTCACTGGCGCAGGGAGACAAAATCGATATCGGCGACCTGCTGGTCGGCTGGAACGGGCAAAACGCCACGCTCGGCAATTATCTCTCCGTTTCCACCAATGGTAACAACACGGTGGTTTCTATCGACCGCGACGGTACGGGCGCAACGTATCACTCGACTAATCTCATTACTCTGGAGAACGTACACACCACGCTCGACGAGCTGATCCAACAAAACCACATTGTGACCTGAAATCAGTACCGTAACGCCATAACTACAGCCCCGGATGCCATGACGTCCGGGGCAATAACAGTCGTCACAGCCGTATTTTGAAAGGGATAAACTATGAGACGTGTCGCCCCTGTCGCTTTACTGCTGGCATTAACGCTCTGTTCCTTATGGGTTAATGCCGAAGATGAACCTCAAGTTATTACGCCGGAAGGGCTGGCCACCAGCCAGATGCTTCCCTCTCTCGATGGTTCCATGGCCGAACTACCGCTTAGCGCCGCCGCGCCCGGCAATCTGACGCTTAGCGATGCGGTAAGCCGCGCTGTAAGCTGGCACCCCTCTATTCGTGAATCCATCGGTAAACTGCTCTCACAGAATGAGCAGATCGACGTGGCGAAATCGAAATATTATCCGCAGGTCACTGCCGGAATGAACAACGGATACAGCAATACCTATAACGATCACGGTTTCAGCCCGTCACTGGTGATCTCGGTATCGCAAATGCTGTACGACTTCGGCAAAGTCGCAAGCCAGGTCCGGGCTGAAACCGCCGGGGCCGCTCAACAACAGGCAAACGTATTACTCAGCATTGATACCGTCGCCCACGCCACCGCAAACGCCATTGTCCAGGTTCAGGCGTGGCAGCAAATGGTCGATGCCGCCGAAGAGCAGCTCGTTGCCCTGAACGGCATTGGCAGGCTGACCCGGGAACGCAATAATGAAGGGGCGACGTCGCAGTCAGACGTGGTACAAACTGACGCGCGTATTGAGTCTGCTCGCTCACAGCTGGCGCAGTATCAGGCTAACCTAGACAGCAGCAAGGCGACCCTGATGAGTTTTCTCGGCTGGAACTCACTCAACGGCATCAGCAATGAGTTCCCGGTCAAACTGGACAGCAGTTGTGATGTGGCAAAACCGGACGACAGGCTGGTTCCTGCCGTACTCGCGGCATGGGCACAGGCAAACATCGCACAGGCAAACCTGGACTACGCCAATGCGCAAATGACACCGACCTTCTCTCTGGAGCCCTCTGTTCAGCATTACCTTAATGACAAGTATCCCAGCCATGAAGTACTCGACAAAACACAGTACTCAACGTGGGTAAAAGTTGAAATGCCGCTGTATCAGGGCGGCGGCCTCACAGCCCGGCGCAACGCCGCCAGCCATGCGGTAGAGTCAGCACAATATTCCATCCAGCGCACCCGACTCGACGTACGTCAGAAATTACTAGAGTCCCGTAGCCAGGCGATGAGTCTCGCCAGCGCCCTGCAAATTCTGCGCCGCCAGCATCAGCTGAGCGAACGTACGCGCGAACTTTATCAGCAGCAGTATCTCGACCTCGGTTCACGTCCGCTGCTCGACGTACTGAATGCAGAACAGGAAGTGTATCAGGCCCGTTTTGCCGAGCTACAGACCCAAAGTCAGCTTCGTCAGCTTCAACTGAACTGCCTCTACAACACCGGATCGCTACGTCAGGCGTTCGCCTTAAATAACCGCAGCATCCAGTCGGTGGAGATACAGCTATGAGCCAGGTCGACCCGCATACCGAAGATGTCATTGGAGAACCGACTCTCAGCCAATGGGCGCAGGCGATTACCCACATTGCCGGCCACTACCGCGTGACCTGTTCACCCGGTGCAATTCAGGCCAACGCCCCGTGGTTTGCTGGTAAAAACAGGTCTCTCGCCCTGACGCAGCTGGCCCGACAGGCTGGGTTGTCATTTCATACACTGGATACCACAAAACAGGTATTCAGCCAGTGGCGTTTACCAGTGGTGGCTGAACTTCGCGACGGCCAAATTATGGTGATAGAACATTTCAACGGCGAAGATACGCTGGATGTGTTTATCATTGCCGAAGAGGGACAGCGCAATCGGTTGACTGTTACGGAACTGCTGCCGGAAATCCACACCATCACCGCACTGCGCCCATTATCAGCGCTGAAAGACAGTCGGGTAGATCGCTACATTTCGCGCTTTAAGCCTGACTGGATGCGTGAACTGGTGTTAAAGGACATCCGTCCTTACCTGCCGGTAATGATCGCCGCATTTCTGATTAACGTCCTGTCGCTCGCCGGGATTATCTTTTCCATGCAGGTCTATGACCGGGTTATCCCGGCCCAGTCGTATCCCACCTTGTATGTTCTCTCAACTGGAGTGCTGGTCGCGGTGCTGTTTGGCTTTTTACTCCGCGAAGCGCGCACCCATATTATGGATCTGCTCGGTAAACGCGCTGACATGCGGATTTCCGATCGCGTGTTCAGCCATGCCTTGCGGCTGCGCAACAGCGCAGTGCCTCGCTCAACGGGAAGCTTTATTTCCCAGCTACGCGAGCTGGAGCAGGTACGTGAGATGATCACCTCCTCCACCATGTCGACCATTGTTGATCTGCCCTTTTTCTTTCTGTTTATTGTCGTGCTGGCATGCATTGCCCCACCGCTGGCGTGGATAGCTCCTGTCGCCGCCATTCTGATGATCCTGCCGGGATTGCTGTTACAGAAAAAACTGTCGGTGCTCGCCAACCAGGCTGCTCACGAATCCACTCTACGTAACGCCGTGCTAGTCGAGAGCGTACAGGGGCTGGAAGACATCAAACTGATGCAGGCGGAGAACCGCTTTTTGCAGCAGTGGAACAGCTACATCCGCATTACCGGAGAGTCCGGTCTGCGCACCCGCAAGCTGACACAGGGACTGATTGGCTGGGGAATGTCGGTACAAAGTCTGGTCTACGCGGCAATCATTATGTTCGGCGCACCGATGGTCATTGAAGGTACGATGACCACCGGGGCCGTGGTGGCGGCCTCCATGCTCGGCTCACGGATGATCGCCCCAATGGCTAACCTGTGCGGCGTGCTGGCACGCTGGCAGCAGGTCAAAGCGGCGAAGATGGGTCTGGACAGCATTATGCAGTTGCCCACTGAAACCCAGCACGATGAAAACCGGGTACATCAGGAGATCTTTCATGGCCACTATCTGTTTGAAAATGCGCATTTTCGCTACCACAGTGAGGACCAGCGCGTACCGCTGCGCATCTCGCGCCTGGAAATCATGCCAGGAGAACGGGTCGCCATCCTCGGACGTAACGGCGCAGGAAAATCCACTCTGCTACAGGCAATGGCAGGCGGCATAGACATTATTCAGGGCGATGTCCGGCTTGATAACCTGAGCCTGGCGCAAATCGATATGGCTGATTTACGCAGAAACATCGGATTTCTCAGCCAAAACGCGCGACTGTTTTTCGGGACGCTGCGCGAGAACCTGACCCTCGGCGCACCACATGCCAGCGATGCGCAGATATTTGACGCACTGGAAGTCAGCGGCGCAGCAGCATTTGTGAAGCAGCTCGCCAAAGGGCTGGCTCACCCTATTATGGAGGGTGGCAACGGTCTCTCCGGCGGGCAGCGACAGTCAATTCTGCTGGCAAGAATGCTTCTGAGATCCCCCAATATCGTACTGCTCGACGAGCCAAGCGCATCGCTGGATGAACACACCGAGCGAGAGTTTATTCAACGACTGAACCTGTGGCTGGGCAACCGCACGTTGGTTGTCGCCACCCATCGCGTTCCGGTTCTCGAACTTGTCGAACGCGTGGTGGTGTTAAAAGAAGGTCAACTGGTAATGGATGCCCCGAAAGCACAAGCGCTGAATGCAAGCCGGGCTCCCACACAGACTCACGGTCGGGAGTGGAAAAATGAAAACCAATCCGCATGATGCCGCCATGGACGACCTCGATATCCGCCGCGAACACCGTTTTTCCGGTGCCAGCAGTATTATTCTGCTCAGCACACTGCTGTTTGCGGTATTAGCGATATGGGCGTATTTCGGCAAACTGGATGAAGTTTCCACCGGTAGCGGGAAAGTGATCCCCAGCTCGCGTGAGCAGGTGTTGCAGTCGCTCGACGGCGGTATCCTCGCAGAACTGACGGTGCGCGAAGGAGATAAAGTGCAAGCCAATCAAATTGTGGCTCGCCTCGACCCGACCCGTTCTGAATCAAACGTTGGTGAAAGCGCAGCCCGATTCCGCGCCTCGCTGGCCTCCAGCGCAAGGCTCAATGCCGAAGTCAACGATCTACCGCTGACATTTCCCGACTCGCTAAAAGCCTGGCCGGAGCTTATCGCCACCGAAACCCGCTTGTATAAAAGCCGTCGGGCACAACTTGCCGACTCGATGGTGGAACTGCAGGATGCGCTGGTATCAGTGAATAAAGAGCTGGCGATCACCCAACGACTGGAGAAAAGCGGAGCCGCCAGCCATGTGGAAGTGCTGCGCCTGCAGCGACAAAAAAGCGATTTGGGGCTGAAAATCACCGACCTGCGCTCGCAATATTACGTGCAGGCGCGTGAAGCACTGTCAAAAGCGAACGCAGAAGTGGATATGCTCGCATCTATTTTGAAAGGACGCGAGGATTCTGTTACCCGCCTGACGGTGCGTACCCCCATGCGCGGCATCGTGAAAAACATCCAGGTCACCACCATTGGCGGCGTAATTCCGCCTAACGGCGAAATGATGGAGATCGTGCCAGTGGACGATCACCTGTTGATAGAAACACGCCTGTCACCGCGCGACATCGCATTTATCCATCCCGGCCAGCGGGCGTTGGTGAAGATCACTGCCTATGACTACGCCATTTATGGCGGACTGGAAGGTGTGGTTGAAACCATCTCACCGGATACTATCCAGGACAAAGTAAAACCGGAAATTTTCTACTACCGCGTTTTTATCCGCACCCACCAGGACTATTTGCAGAACAAACTGGGACGTCATTTCTCTATCGTTCCGGGTATGATTGCCACAGTGGATATAAAAACAGGTGAAAAAACCATCGTCGACTATTTAATCAAACCGTTTAACCGCGCAAAAGAAGCGCTGCGCGAGCGGTAAATCGTTGAGGATAAGGGGTTGCAGGGGCTGGTCACGCATGTCACAAGTCTGTTATACTTACTGCAACACATTGGGGCTGATTCTGGATTCGACGGGATTTGCGAAACCCAAGGTGCATGCCGAGGGGCGGTTGGCCTCGTAAAAAGCCGCAAAAAAATAGTCGCAAACGACGAAAACTACGCTTTAGCAGCTTAATAACCTGCTAAGAGCCCTCTCTCCCTAGCTTCCGCTCTTAAGACGGGGATCAAGAGAGGTCAAACCCAAAAGAGATCGCATGGATGTCCTGCCTGGGGCTGAAGTGCTAAAACTAATCAGGCTAGTTCGTTAGTGGCGTGTCTGTCCGCAGCTGGCGTGCGAATGTAAAGACTGACTAAGCATGTAGTACCGAGGATGTAGGAATTTCGGACGCGGGTTCAACTCCCGCCAGCTCCACCAAATATTGATGTACCGAAGTTCAGTAAAGTCTACTAAGCCCGCACAGCACAAGCTCTGCGGGCTTTTTTACGTCCATTGTCGTCTAGTGAGAATTGCTGAGAACCACGAGTTATGGCACCCTAAATGGGACCCAAGACAAAGGGTCCAAAAATCGAGGGTCCCAAAATGGCAAAGATCGCGAAGAAACTCACCGACACTGAAATCAAAAACACCAAGCCAGCAGACAAAGAAATCAACTTGTTTGACGGTGATGGCTTGATTCTACGAATCTCTCCCCTCTCAACAGGTGGGAAAAAGAATTGGTATTTCAGGTATTCAGTACCAGTGAGCAAGAAAAGAACCAAGATGAGCCTTGGGACCTACCCTCACCTTACCCTGGCAAGAGCAAGAGCCTTACGTGATGAATACCTCTCCTTGCTTGCCAATGGCACGGACCCTCAAGTCCATAACAACGATAAAGCTAATGCATTAAAGAATGCCACAGAACACACATTACAAGCCGTGGCGAGAAAATGGTTGGATGAGAAGGTAAAGACCTCTGGCATCTCACAAGACCATGCAGAAGACATCTGGCGGAGCCTTGAACGAAATATTTTCCCCGGTCTGGGTAATGTGCCAATCAATGAGATCCGTCCCAAGCTCTTAAAACAGCATCTTGATCCAATTGAACAACGGGGAGTACTGGAAACCTTGCGGCGGCTAATTTCCAGGTTGAATGAAATCTTCCGTTGGGCGGCTACAGAAGAGCTGATTGAATTTAACCCCGCAGATAATCTAGGCCAACGTTTCAGTAAGCCTAAAAAACAGAATATGCCTGCCTTACCCCCCTCTGAACTCCCTCGTTTTCTGGCAGCACTGAACAATGCTTCTGTCCGTTTAGAAACAAGACTACTGATTGAATGGCAACTTCTCACATGGGTTCGCCCTGGTGAAGCTGTCCGCGCAAGATGGTCTGATATAGATATGGATAACAGCATGTGGAACATCCCAGCTGAATTTATGAAGATGAAAAAACCTCATAAGGTCCCATTAAGCAAAGAATCTCTTCGGATACTCAAGTCTATGGAATCAATCAGTGGGCACCGCGAGTGGGTATTTCCCAGCATAAAGGCTCCCTTAAATCATATGCATGAACAAACAGCCAATGCAGCAATTATCCGTATGGGCTTGGGAGGTGAACTTGTTGCCCACGGGATGCGATCTATTGCAAGAACGGCAGCGGAAGAGTCAGGTAAGTTCAGGACAGATGCCCTTGAAGCGGCCCTTGCCCACTCAAAAAAAGACGAAATTATCGCTGCATATAATCGTGCGGAATATATTACCGAACGAGTAGCTCTCATGCAGTGGTGGGGAGATTATGTCCTGGCGCAACAGCTTAAAATTTTTGCTGCTTAAAGGGACGAAAGGCTACTAATCAGTAGCCTTTCCAGTATCCCCATACATGGGGCAAATAACAAACTGTACATAGTACAGGATACATATCAGCAAAAACACTTGATGACATACATTATTAATAAATCATTTTTAAATAATGTCAACGTCTGTGATGTGATTTATTTCTATAATTAATGTTAGATCTGGCAATGCCATTATACTTTTAAAAAAAATAAAATCCATACTATTCCCCCCGTTACTTATAATCAAATGAAAATATAACTCATCCTAATCCTGTCAAATAAAATTTATTTTTCACTTACAAATAATCAGCCTTTAAAAAAAATAACTAATACAAATTCAATACACGATAATAATTTCACACCTACACATTTACCATTCACTGTTATAGCCCATTATAATCTTGAGCTAAAGAAATGTATTACCGGGTTTCACTTGCACAATCGAAGATGTATATTAGAAGCACTACCTGCGCTGCAAGAGAAGCCTTTAAAATCAATACAAGCGAAGCATTTAAACAGCCTTTTCATATAACTTCCTTTAAGCTACCGAAGCGATGCATTCGGAGCTTCTCCTGAACTGCAAGAGAAGCTTTAAAATCAATGCAAGCGAAGCTGTATATATTTACATAAGAATATCCGTTACTACGTTTTTTATTATTATAACTAAAGCAAGGGCTAACTCTGCGAAGCCGCTGCGCTTGCTTCTTCGAGTTCCCCTTGCTTTTCTGCCCTTCGGTTAGAAAAGAAGCCAAACTGCTACCAACCTTGAATCTCTATATTTTTGAATAGACAAACATTACCCGCTCCCTTAATCAACACTATCAAAAATAAAAAATCATCTTACAAATAACCCCATACACATCATTTTAGATTGCGACCTTATTAAATTAAAAATTCAACCTTAGATGGAATTTAATGTACAAGGAATGTCCTACTGTAACGGAGAATTTTAAACATTAAAAATTACAACTATGGTTTGTCATAGCCTGTACATCTATTCACCTCATGCATATGCACTAAGAAAGCTTTTTTGAATACTGGAGTTGTCCCTGCTAAAACGGACACGGCTAATTAACTGCTAATATGGCATCACGATATTCACGTGGCGATTTCATGTTCAACCCCTTGTGTGGATGCAGATTATTATAATCCTCTATCTATTCTGCCATTGTTTCCATCACTGAGACTGCATCCGGCAGATCATCTACGTACACATAATCCCGCTTGAACGTCTTTACAAACGATTCTGCCATGCCGTTACTTCCCGGACTGCGTACTGGTGTAGTACACACGATGAACCACAGTGAACTAGCGAATGTGCGCGTGGCATCGGCTGTGCAGCAATTATGCCAATGACACTGGCTCCATTGACGGCAATGACCTGACATCTACAATCCCGCTACAAAGCATTTACTCCATGAGTCATTGCACTTGCTGAGCTACACGAACACACTAAAACCAGATAATAATTAATCGCTGTATAAGCTCGTAACAAGCGGAACTTTAAGGCAAAATAGGGCCATCTTCCCCCTTCATAAGGTTACGCTAATGGCCAGAAAACCTAAAGAAATCAAAACAGACCCGTTAGAGGTCATCCTGTGGAAAGCGGCAGACAAACTGCGTAAAAACATTGATGCAGCCGAGTACAAGCACGTCGTACTAGGCCTCATTTTCCTTAAGTACATTTCTGATTCTTTTGAATCTCATTATGAGTTGCTGAAAGCCGGTAAAGGCGAGTTCGCAGGTGCTGATCCGGAAGACAAAGACGAGTACACCGCTTACAACGTTTTCTTTGTCCCTGAGCTTGCACGTTGGAACTATCTGATTTCTAAGGCCAAGCTTCCTGAAATCGGTAAGATGGTTGATGATGCGATGGAGCTTATCGAAGCGGGCAATCCACAGTTAAAAGGTGTGTTGCCGAAAGTCTATGCCCGACAAAACCTCGACGCCACTGTTCTGGGTGAGCTGATAGATCTGATTGGCAACATTGCACTAGGAGATGCCAAAGCACGCTCTGCTGACGTTTTAGGTCACGTATTCGAATACTTCCTAGGTGAATTTGCACTGGCAGAAGGCAAACAAGGCGGCCAGTTCTATACGCCAAAATCTATTGTAAGCCTGCTGGTTAACATGCTGGAACCCTATAAAGGCCGTGTCTTTGATCCCTGCTGTGGTTCTGGTGGTATGTTCGTTCAGTCAGAAAAATTTGTAGAAGCACATCAGGGAAATATTGACGATATTTCGATCTATGGGCAGGAGTCCAACCAGACCACTTGGCGTCTGGCAAAAATGAACCTGGCAATTCGTGGGATTAATTCTGAACACGTTCGCTGGAATAATGAAGGTTCATTTCTTAACGATGCTCACAAAGATTTGAAATCTGATTTTATCATAGCTAACCCACCGTTTAACGTTTCCGACTGGTCTGGTGAGCAGCTTCGTGGTGATGCCCGCTGGCAATATGGCATTCCACCTGCTGGCAACGCTAACTTTGCATGGATGCAACATTTTTTGTATCACTTGTCTCCTAAAGGGCAAGCGGGTGTTGTTCTGGCAAAAGGGGCATTAACTTCTAAAAGCTCTGGTGAAGGTGATATTCGTGCTGCACTGGTAAAAGATGCCAATGTGATTGACTGTATCGTCAACTTACCGGCAAAGCTGTTCCTGAATACTCAGATCCCTGCTGCATTATGGTTTATGCGCCGTGACCGTCATAACAGCAACCAGTATCGTGATCGTAGTAAAGAAATTCTGTTTATTGATGCCCGTAATCTCGGTCATTTAATTAATCGTCGTACCAAAGTACTTTCTGACGACGATATAAAAACCATCGCTGATACCTATCATAACTGGCGTAATAAAGGTGGCCAATATGAAGATGTTGCTGGATTCTGTGCGTCCGTTGACATCAATGAGGTTGCTAAACTCGATTATGTGCTGACTCCGGGCCGTTATGTTGGTCTCGCTGATGAAGAAGACGATTTCGACTTCAAAGAACGGTTTACGGCTCTTAAAGCTGAATTTGAGGCACAACTGGAAGAAGAGGCGCGTCTGAATAAAGCTATCGCTGATAATCTGGCGAAGGTGGTGTTATGAGTGAGTGGCGGAAACTCCCCCTGAAAGAAATAACAGTCAAAATTGGTAGTGGTTCTACGCCTACTGGCGGAAGTGGTGCTTATAAAGAAACTGGTGTTTCTTTAATTCGTAGTCAAAATGTTTTAGATTTCAGCTTTACAAATAATGGACTTGCTTTCATAGATGAAGAACAAGCACATGCTTTAAGAAATGTTATTGTCGAACCACAAGATGTTTTATTAAATATAACAGGCGATAGTGTAGCAAGGTGTTGTAGTGCCCCCAGGGAATGGCTACCAGCAAGAGTAAACCAACACGTTGCCATTATCCGAGCCAACCCAAAACATCTGGACTCTTTATTCTTAAAATATAGCCTTATCTCAATTAAGGATGAGTTGTTATCCTTATCTGAAATTGGTGGAACTAGAAATGCTCTCACTAAGAGCATGCTTGAAAACTTAAAATTATTTGTGCCTTCTGTAATAGAGCAAAAAGCCATCGCGTCTGTGCTGTCCTCTCTTGATGACAAAATAGACCTGCTTCATCGCCAGAATAAAACTCTGGAATCCATGGCAGAAACCCTATTTAGACAGTGGTTTATTGAAGAGACGCATGCGGATTGGGAAATAACGACTCTTGATTGTCATATTACAGTAGCTAAGGGATTAAGCTACAAGGGAGCCGGCCTTACCACGTCAGATAACGGCATTCCACTTTTTAGTTTGAACTCAGTACTTGAGGGCGGTGGTTATAAGAGTGCAGGTATAAAATACTACAATGGTGATTTTAAAGAAAGGCATATTATAAAGCCTGGGGATATCATTGTAGCCAATACAGAACAGGGCCATGAATATCGACTCATAGGGTATCCTGCTATAATTCCAAAAACAGAAAGCGAATTATCCATATATACGCATCATTTATTTAAAATCAGCATCAATGACGATAGTTACTTAACCAATGCTTTTCTGTACTATTTACTTTGCTCCAAAGATATGCATGAGCAAGTTGTTGCTGCAACTAACGGTTCAACTGTAAATCAGCTGTCGGCTGACGGATTACAACGCCCAGAATTCAAACTCCCCCCGGAGTGTATGGTGAAAGAATTCACTACACAGATTGATTTCTTCTGGAAAAAAATAAGTATTAACAACTCACAAATTAAAAACATAGAATCTCTGCGCGACACTCTCCTTCCCAAACTGATGAGCGGCGAAGTACGGGTTCAGTATGCGGAAGAAGCAATCGCATCAGTAGCATAAAATAATTATGCGGGTGTACAGCCCGCTCTCTGGTTAAGCGGCAATAAGGACAGTACGCATGGCAAAGATGACCGAATCCGATATTGAAGTAATGGCAATTGAGCACCTGCAAGGGCTGGGCTATGAGTATGTTTACGGCCCGGACATTGAACCCAGTGGAATCAATCCGTTACGTAGCTATCAGCAGGTTATCCTTGAAGATAAAGTGCGTACAGCATTGCAACGAATTAACCCGCACCTTAGTGAGAAGAAGTGTGAGGAAGCGCTAAAACAGGTGATGCAGATAAGCACACCTGATCTGATGGCAAACAATCTGGCCTTTCATCGCCTGTTGACCGAAGGAATCAATATCGAAGTCAGCAAGGATGGTAATACACAAGGAGAGCTGGCCTGCCTGATCGACTTTAACGATCCCACGAATAATGAATTTTTGGTTGTGAACCAGATAACCATCAAAGAAGGCAATCATACCCGCCGACCAGACCTTATTTTATTCATCAACGGTCTGCCGTTAGTCGTTATCGAAGTTAAAAATGCCGCTGACGAAAATGCAACGGTTGCAGGTGCTTATAACCAGATTAAAACCTATCAGAACCAAATCTCCAGCCTGTTTACCTACAATGCATTTAATGTGATTTCAGACGGACTGGAAGCCAAAGCGGGAACGGTTTCCGCCGATTTCAGTCGTTATATGACATGGAAAACCGCTAATGGTCAAACACAAGCTACCAGTACCCAACCACAGCTCGAAGTTTTATTACAGGGGTTGCTTAATCCTGTAACGCTGTTGGATGTGATCCGCCACTTTATCGTGTTTGAAGCCAGCAAACATGAAGACAGCAAAGGGATTATCAGTATCCGTACCGTTAAAAAAATGGCTGCTTATCACCAGTACTACGCGGTTAATGCAGCAGTACTTTCCACTATTCGTGCCTCAGGTGTAAATGCAGATTCCCCCTCTGCCGAAGTAGCACTGCGCCAGCAGGGACGTAACAGTAAAGTTCTTGTTAATGCGCAAAAAACCGGAGATCGTAAAGCGGGGGTCGTGTGGCATACCCAGGGTTCCGGTAAATCGCTTTCGATGGTGTTTTATACCGGGAAGATTGTACTGGCGCTGAATAATCCAACAGTGGTAGTGATCACTGACCGTAACGATTTGGATGATCAGCTATTCGGTACGTTTTCTTCTGCCACTCAGCTACTTCGTCAGACACCAAAACAGGCCAACAACCGGGAAGAACTCAAAGAATATTTGCGTGTCGCCTCTGGCGGTGTGGTGTTTACTACTATTCAAAAATTCCAGCCTGATGATGGCAGCAATATCTATGAGTTGCTGTCAGACAGAACTAATATTGTCGTTATCGCTGATGAAGCACACCGTTCCCAGTACGGTTTCAGCGCCAAAGAAGTTGACGTGAAAGACAACGAAGGCAACGTAACAGGTAAACGCACCGTTTACGGCTTTGCCAAATATATGCGTGATGCCTTGCCCAATGCGAGCTATCTTGGCTTTACCGGAACCCCCATAGAAAAAACGGACGTAAACACACCTGCTGTTTTTGGTAACTACGTTGATATCTACGATATCTCACAGGCCGTAGAAGACGGTGCAACCGTGCGTATCTACTATGAAAGCCGTCTTGCCAAAATTGCCATCAGTGACGAAGGTCGCCAGCTCATTGAAGACTTCGACGATGAGTTTAACGAGGACGAACTGACACTTACTCAGAAAGAACGTTCTAAATGGGCGAGAATCGAAGGGCTGATTGGCAGTTCAAAACGTATTAAAGCCATTGCAGCGGATATGGTTCAGCACTTTGAACAGCGCTTAAAATCTAATGCCGATCATGGTAAGGGCATGATTGTTACCATGTCCCGCCGTATTGCTGCTGAAGTTTATAAAGAAATCATAGCGTTAAAACCTGAATGGCACAGCGATGATCTAAATGATGGCGTGATTAAAGTCGTCATGACCTCTTCTGCTGCTGACGGGCCAGAAATCGCTAAACACCACACCACAAAAAAAGAACGTCAGGTTCTGGCTAACCGTATGAAGGATGACGACGACAAGCTGAAACTGGTGATAGTGCGTGATATGTGGTTAACCGGCTTCGACGCTCCCAGCATGCATACGCTGTATATCGACAAACCAATGAAAGGCCACAACCTCATGCAGGCAATTGCCCGTGTGAACCGTGTGTATAAAGATAAGATAGGCGGTCTGGTTGTTGACTATCTGGGCATTGCCTCTGATTTAAAAGAAGCCCTCTCCTTTTACTCTGATGCAGGTGGACGTGGAGATCCTGCTGAGGTTCAGGAAGAAGCCGTAACGCTCATGCAGGAAAAGCTGGAAATCCTGGAAGGCATCATGCATGGATACGATTACAAAGCTTACTTTGCCGCAACTACCTCACAACGCCTGACAATTATTCTTGAATCAGAAAACCATGTTTTAGGGCTGGATAACGGTAAAGGTAAAATGCGTTTCCTCGCTGCGGTTGCAGCCTTATCGCAGGCATTTGCATTGGCGACACCGCACGATAAAGCAATGGAAGCGGCACCCGAAGTAGCATTCTTCCAGGCAGTAAAAGCCAGACTGAATAAATTTACTGAAAACTCAGACGGATCAGAAGAAGAACACAATGACAGTCTCGAAGTTCGGGTAAAACAGACTATCGATCAGGCTCTGGTTACCGATAAAGTTGTTGATATTTTTGACGCTGCTGGGATACAAAAACCTGATATTTCCGTTCTTTCTGAAGAATTCCTTCAGGAAATGAAGGATTACCAACACAGAAATATTGCTTTGGAAACGCTTAAAAAACTGCTTTCTGACGAGATCAAGGTTCGCTCGAATCAAAGTATCACCCAAGGCAAAAAACTGATTGATATGCTGACCTCTGCAATCAATGGCTACCAGAACAAGGTACTGACCGCAGCGGAGGTAATTGATGAGCTAATCAAGCTTGCCAAGACTATCCAGGAATCTGACAGCCTTGCCAGCCAGTTAAACCTCAGCGCTTATGAATATGCCTTCTATTCTGCTGTTGCAGATAACGACAGTGCTCGCGAGTTAATGGAAAAGGAAAAACTACGAGAACTGGCAGTCGTACTTACGGAGGCTATCCGCAACAATGTCAGTCTTGACTGGACAGTGAAAGAAGCAGCAAGAGCAAAAATTCGCGTGGTGGTAAAACGTCTGCTCAAAAAATATGGTTATCCGCCTGATATGTCATTGCTCGCCACAGAGACTGTTTTGAAGCAGGCTGAACTTTTAGCTGGAGAATTAGGAAAATGATTCCCTAAATTTTTAGCATATAAACTATTTGGTAATGGTCCCAACTTATTGATAGTGTTTTATGTTCAGATAATGCCCGATTACTTTGTCATGCAGCTCCACCGATTTTGAGAACGACAGCGACTTCCGTCCCAGCCGTGCCAGATGCTGCCTCAGATTCAGGTTATGCCGCTCAATTCGCTGCGTATATCGCTTGCTGATTACATGCAGCTTTCCCTTCAGGCGGGATTCATACAGCGGCCAGCCATCCGTCATCCATATCACCACGTCAAAGGGTGACAGCAGGCTCATAAGACGCTCCAGCGTCGCTATAGTGCGTTCACCGAATACGTGCGCAACAACCGTCTTCCAGAGCCTGTCATACGCGTAAAACAGCCAGCGCTGCCGCGATTTAGCCCCGACGTAGCCCCACTGTTCGTCCATTTCCGCGCAGACGATGATGTCACTGCCCGGCTGTATGCGCGAGGTTACCGACTGCGGCCTGAGTTTTTTAAGTGACGTAAAATCGTGTTGAGGCCAACGCCATTCATGGCCATATCAATGATTTTCTGGTGCGTACCGGGTTGAGAAGCGGTGTAAGTGAACTGCAGTTGCCATGTTTTACGGCAGTGAGAGCAGAGATAGCGCTGATGTCCGGCAGTACTTTTACCGTTACGCACCACCCCGTCAGTAGCTGAACAGGAGGGACAGCTGATATAAACAGAAGCCACTGGAGCACCTCAAAAACACCATCATACACTAAATCAGTAAGTTGGCAGCATCACCCCTTCCTGGCTGTTGAAAAAGACTACGCTGCTTAAATTTTAAATGAGCATCCTCAAGCCGAATAACTTAAAGGATGCTCTTCAAATTTTAATAAGAATTATCAACAGCAAAAAACCTCATAAAAAACACTACTCATTTAATTTCCAAAATTAAGATGAACATTAATAACCACCATTATATTACATGATCTTTTCCATATCCTATAGCATTACTCTCTATAGTATTAATATCTGAGCCTCTAATTATCTCCTTTATACAGATTAGCTCCAATATGGATAAATATTCTTGTGAAAATGGTTAATCCACATCACATAGGATAACCTTAACGTCCCTATGTTCCATTAAGTTAAGAATAACCTTAAGCAAACCAAATCAGATACCCCCTAATAAAACAAAAATAAATTTGAATACCGTAAAATCTGGTGTCATTAATATCTTGAAAACAACAAAAAAGGAGATAAACAATGATATCAAGAGAAAATAATAAAAATAACCTATTCCGTGTAAAGTCTAAAAATGGTGTCCTTCGTTGCCTTAAGGCTGGCATGGATATAAATATGTGCAATAGTAAAGGTCAAACTGCTCTTTTTACCTGTAATGTACCTGAAGCTATACAGGCAATGATTGACGCTGACATTGACATTCACCACTTGGATAATGACGGTAATAATGCATTATTCTATGCTCAAAATGTTGAAACAGTGGAACTTCTTGTCAGCAATGGTATTAATGTTAACCACCGGAATAAGTCAGGCACCCTTGCGATTCAACATATTGATGTTTCACCAGGGTTAGTAAAATATCTTATCAAAGCAGGACTAGATATCCATACCAAAGATAGCTATGGCAATTCCTTTCTTTTCATTCCATTTGAAGGATATGTGTACGATGCACTAATTGAGGCTGGTTGCGACATTAATCATAAAAATATAAGTGGACAGACAGCATTCGATCACTGGCAGTCAGAAAATAATAGCATAGTTGGTAAATATACGCACTGGGAATCTAAAAATGATAACTACATGCGCTTCCTTATCCGTAATATTCACCTTACAAATAGTTCAAAAATTGTATTCAAGAACATTACATTTAAATCAATTGAGCTGTTGTCATTGCTTATAAAACAAAAAAATGAATTTGAGATAAGTGATAAATGTATCATAACACCAACAAATGCCGACGCTAAAAAATTAATTTTACAACTAAAGAAGCTGACAGACATTAGTCATGTTTGGCTTTACATAAGCAGTACATATCTACTGACGCACTATGCAGGAAGACTGCTAATTAAATGGTTAATACGTAATGATATAAAAGTTGATATAGAATCGCTAAAAGAACGCTACTTTTATGAAGAAATCCTCCAGGACAAATTACAGAGAGAGCAAAAGGTTTTACGAACAACGCTTCAACCAGTTACCTGTAAAGCAATTACAAAAAAAAGATTATGAATTGAATCTGCCTGAACACTCTCCCCTTGGCTTTAACCTTTAGTTAGATAGCCAAGGGGCGCTAACATCATTAATTTAATACAAAGCCCCACATTGCACCTTTGCACTTTGATAAATTTATTTTTTAAAACACCCTCATCGCCAATTCATACTATATCAATCACTACTCTCAAACCAAATCAATCAAATAAAACACAGCACTTTTTGATAAAAATAAAATAACAATGAAAAACAACACCTTATATGAAACATAATAAAAATATAACTATTTAATTAAATAAATATAAAAATATATTTGCATTTTGTTTATTTAATAATATATATTTCCTTTGTTAATTAAATAAAGGAGAACTAAAATGAATAAAACAAAATATCCAAGCCTGACTAACTATCTCGCCAAAACAAAAAAGAACGCAGATCTTTATAGATTATATAATCCACAATTTTCTTTTTTCTGCAAAAGTGACACTCAGGAGCAAAGATTTTATTTCGATTATTTCTCAAGACATATGGTCTCGAAGAGAAATATTTTAACCGTATTCTCTATCTATACATTCACCTCTTATAACATGAACAAAAAAGAGACAATAAAAAATTTCATTCGATTTCTCAAAACGACGAATGAAAGTACATTCCATAATGCTTTTTCATTTCGCGGTGGTAACATTTTGTATGTAAGCAACAAAAACATGTTGAAAGAGATCTCATGGTTTTCACTCGCTCGAATTTACGAAGACATTAAAAAAATAAAGGAATATAAAACCAACCATGACAACTATATCAGATTAGTCGCTTAACAGAGGAGAAAAATTATGAATAACAACGCAATAAATACATTACTCTCTTGTAAAACTCCAAAAGACATTCAGGCTTGCATTAATGCAGGCTCCGATATTAATACACTGGATTCGTTTGGAAGAAATATACTGTTTTACTGTAAAAACCCAAGAATGATTGACACTCTGGTTAAAGCAGGAATAGATTTTAACCATGCTGACAACTATGGTCACAATGTTTTGTTTAACCAGCGAAATCCTCACATACTGAAAAAATTGATTGATTCCGGCGTAGATATACACCACAAAAATGGTCTCGGCCAAACCTGTTTATGCTCGTTAGCTGATAATATATCCTGTTGCAAAACCCTGATCAATGCTGGAATTAATGTCAACAATGTGGATAAATGCGGAAGAACAATACTTTTTTACGTAAAAAATCACTCTATCTTTGATTTGATGGTACAGGCCGGTTGCGATATAAACCACAGAGATAACCAGGGTCACGGTATTTTTGAAATTTGCTATTCATTAGGCGATTTCAAAGCCAAAATGCTCATTCGTCATATTAGTATGAAGGATAGCAGTCCAGTAATTTTCAACTACCTCAACAGCGAAAGTCTGCAGATAATGGATTTGCTTCAGAAGAAAAACCTTAACTTTACTATCTCTGATAACTGCCAGGTTTATCTAAGTGCCAATGAAAATGAAATGAGCTCTTTCTTCAGTGAACTAAAGAAGAAGACAGATATCAGCAACACACATTTTCGCCATATTGTACTGCGAGGTTATGATTTACGCGAGGACATTGAAACCATTAAATGGTTTATCCGCAATGACATCAAAATGGATAAAAAACAACTGGAACAGCATATTCGACATGATGAGATTTGTAAATATATAGCAGAACATGAGAAAAAGAAACTTAGCGAAATTATGAAACAAACAATCTCTTTAATGCCAGTAAAACGTAGATTGTAACCTCCGCCCCTCCTCACTGTCATAATGAATTTAATATGAACCCTATTTTTACCCAGAGCAGATTACCTAATTAGCAATCTGCTCCACCTCTCTTATTTATAAATTTCGACACTGCCTTGACTTATTTTACCAATGCGCTAACTGTAGATCATGAACACATTTTAAAAAGGTTAGATATGCATAAAAATGAAAGTAAAGAAGATCTATCAAGAAGCTCAAGAAGAGGTAAATTCCATACAGCAAAATATTCACCTAATGAAGTTCGAACTCACTGCGTCAGCGTTCGGTTAAACGAAGAAGAATTATCTATTCTCGATAGTAAAAGAGGCCCTTATAAAAAAGGGGAATGGCTAAGAATGGCATCCCTCAACAAACTCCCACCGGTATTACCTGAAATCAATCGTGAAGCATGGATTAAACTCGGCAACCTTTCACAGGATTTAAACCGCCTGCTGAATCATCTCGACAGCAAAAGCCCTGACAGCGAACTGACCCGTACAGAACTCTTCGCCCTGCGCAGACAAATCAAAACTCTCAGGGATCACCTTATTCCATCAACCTTTCTGGAGCAAGACCAGTGAAAGGCATGCAGAAAATAAAGCGGGGTAAACAGTTTGCAGGTGTGGTTCTCTATAGCCTTAAGTCAGGATCTCACCACAAAATCACGCCTTATATTATCGGTGGCAACATGACGGGAAGCACTGCTGCTGAACTTATCAGTGAATTTGAAGGCACAAGACTACTGCGCCCCGGTGTCGCCAAACCTGTCTGGCATAATTCGCTTCGCCTGCCAAAGGGAGAAACACTGTCAGTCAGACAATGGGCGGCATTCGCTGACGATTATATGACCCGGATGGGATTCACTGAAACCCATCTTCGCTGCTATATCATGCACGATGATTCGGACGGGCAGCATATCCATATAATAGCTAACAGAATTAACATGGTCGGTGGGAAGCTGTACCTTGGGAAAAATGAAAATCTTATCAGTACCCGGATTATCAGCGAGCTGGAGAAAGTCCACAAACTCACTCAAACCACATCTGCAATCAGTAGTCATAGTCAGGAGAAAAGAAAGCCTTCCCGCAACGAGCTGATGATGGCTGAAAGAACGACAACTCCCTGCCCCAGGTCCACTCTGCAGAGCCTGATTGATAATGCGTTAACCGGCCGCCCTGATTTGCTGACTTTTATCACTATGCTGGAAAAGGAAGGCGTGAACTGTAAACCCAATATCGCCTCAACGGGAAAAATGAACGGCTTTTCATTTCAGTACCAGGGCATTGCCTTTAAAGCGTCTCAGCTTGGAAAAAAGTATGGCTGGTCTTCTCTGCAAACACAGATTGATTTTACACCAGAGCACCTGGCTTTACTGAAAAAAGAGCAACAGCAGACTGTGCCAGTGCCAGTGCCAGTGCCAGTGCCAGTGCCAGTGCCAGTGCCAGTGCCATCATGCGAGCCTGAAGAACAGGCTGCAAACCGGGAAACGATTCTGGAGAAAATCCTTCAGCTTGAAGAAAAAATTCGTCTGGAAAGACAACAGGAAACAGTGGGTGTCATTCAACTCAGGAGCAAACTGCACAATACAGCTCGTCAGATACCCCGCCAGCGTCGTCTGCATTCGTGGCTTGTATTGCTCGGCCATATTGTGGCACTTCTCAGGCGCAGGGGCATGTCTCTGTTACATGCCACTGCACATCCTTTCCACCAAATCCTGCACCTGCATCTTCTGACACCCTGTCATTCCATGACAACAAATCCCATTAAAGAACAATTAGTTAAATACAACCCCCATCCTGCACCATAAGTTAAACAGTCCATACTTTAGTAATAGTCAACAAAATATTGATCGTTTATATAGATCGATAAACTAGTTATGATAGTTACAACCTATCAACCAAGATCCATCGATCGGTACAAGCAATTTTACTAAAGCGGATCATTCATCGAAAATGTTCAAAAATACATCACCTTAAATCAGGCCACGGAGTCATGATGGATAGTAAAACGATTAGCTGCCCCTTCTGCTTTACACAAAGCCCGCACGGCGTGCGGATTTGCAAAGGTTGCCATGCAAAAGTGGCCTATGGTGAAAGTCCGCTCAGTGTGGCATTCCTGTTTCAATTCGTGGCATTCGGTCTCGCCTGGTTAGTATTTTCATTGACCGGTAGCACTCCTGTCTCAGTCATTACATTTTTTGCCAGCGTCATTATTCTTATCTGCATAATTAAAAAGAAATATGCAGACAGAGTTGTTTTTATACGGTGATATTAATTTCGCACCACCGCAAACATAAAAAATTAATATGGGAGAACTTATGAACAGATTCATGATTTCTGTTTTTTTTATTTCTGCATTCCTTATTTCTGGTTGTTCAATATCAGGCAACCAGCATCTAAAAAAAGAAACATCACAAAGTCTGCAGTCGAAGATTATCAAAAATAAAACAACGAAATCAGAAATCATTACCGCATTAGGTGAGCCGGAAACCAAAACTACACTTGATAGTGGCAATGAAGAATGGACTTATTCCATGGATAACAATCAGTTTGATGCCACCACATTTATTCCCGTGATTGGACTGCTGACAGGGGGGTCACAGACGCAGGCCAAAACGCTGGAAATCGAATTTAAAGGCGAAACGGTCAGCAAGTGGACGTTCTCTGAAAACAACAGCAAGATGAAAACCGGTCTTATTCAATAACGTACTCTACAGTCTGGGATTATTTTATGAAAACATATGCATTTACCACACTCATTGCGTCCATTTTTTTGCTGAGCGGCTGTACCGGTGAACCGTCTGAGCAGGATATTTACACTGCGATGAATAAGGTCGTGGAGCAGACGAATGCCATCGTTAAATCCATAGCAGGTAAAGATGTCCCGAAAGACGCACTGCGGGAATTAAAATCTGTCAAAAAGCATGACTGCGTGAAAGTATCGGATAAAAGCTATAAATGCAATGTAACAGCTGTTGTCGATAACGAAAAACGCACAGCGGCAGTCACGCTGGTCAAAACGGATGATGGCTGGCAGGTCGTTGACAAGTAAGACCACAGTAAAACAATCCCGCCAGGCAGGACACCAAACCGGTGGCTCCTGCCTTTTTAATGCCCGGTAATGTCTTGCGGGAAACGACTGCTTTTATGTCACTCTGCCATCCCCTGTCCAGTACGTATCCGCTGCCTCACAGCCTTTTCCTGACCACGGATCCTGGTGGTGTATAAGCCAGAGAACGTGCAATGCGTTTCTTTTCATACTGTGCCAGTAAATCAGCATAAATGTGCTCTGCTTCATCCAGATTGCCTGAAATATAATTCACGAGCGAATTCAGGCAATGCAGTAATGTGTCACTGTTTGCGAGTTGCCTGAGCAGAGGGGCCTTTAGGGTAGAAACGACACCCATAAACATCTGCATGATATTATCAACGTGATAACACGAATTGCGATATTGCGCCCGTGAATAAAAATACTTCAGATGGTATCCAGCGAAAAGCACATAAAGTTTTCTGTAAAAATTATTGTTATTAACACTGTCGCGATGGTGTGTTATATATTTATCAACAACAAATATAAACTTTTCTTCCTGAGATGAAACACAAATATTACTCATAACCCTCTCCTTTTTTGTTTTTATAATTAAGTACTATCAGCTTTAAAATTTAAATCAATACAAAATTGAAAATATTTTATTTTAAAATGACAACTATTTATTCTTTTAATACTGGAAACAGCTTTCGCTGTAGCAATGTTGAGTCCGATCGATTGCATTACCACTTCCTTTTTTCAAAAGCCAGGTAGTTTCCAGATTTCAGATAAAACCCCTTCAGGAATTTTTTTGAGAGAGTGCTACGCACCGGCTCACGCCCCCGACGACAGATATATGTAGATTATTTTTACCCGTCAGATGAAAACCCAACATTTAATCCCTCTTGCAGCGCCGCTGAGTGCCCACAGCACTCACTCGCTGAAGCAGAAAGGATTTTTCCGAATGGGTTCCGGCGTGGGCCGTATTAAGTTAACGGGTAAATCATGTAGTCGGGTCCACTCTATCGCTAAACTCAGCAGTCTGAATCTCTGCGCGAAGCGTATTTGTGCTGAGAGCTAAACCCAACTGTCTGAACTCCTGCGCGAAGCGTATTTCTACTGACAGTTAAACACTATAGCAATGTTCTGAAGCCCAGTGGCGCAACACACAGGTGCGCGGGCTTCACTTAAGGAATAATATTACGAAGGAAAATCAGCAATAGCAGTGTTTATCAAACTGTGTACAATGGAATTTTGTGTCAGTCTAAAGCTAAATTTCGGTTTCTTGTTTCTTTATCACTCTTTTATCTTGCAAATACAAAAAGAAAATTAATAAATTACATCAACAAGTTAAGATAGAATATTGGTTGTATCTTTCAGAACCAAAAATTATTAATAACATAACAGGTGATGGTGAAATTTAACACCCTTCGTAATAACTCTGACAACCCTTAATATTTCACTAAAAAATAATCACAGAGCAATAAATATAATATTTTTAAACTTTATTACTAATAATATTGACAAACAAATTTAATATGCCATATCTGTTATCACAATAATAAAAAAGGAGCCATTATGTCAAACACAAGTGTTATGTTAACTAAAGAACAAAAAGCAATTATTGCAGAAGCATTAGATGTTATGCCCGAAGATCTGGAAGAAATAAAAGTTAAAGCAAGTGCCTGTAAAAAGACATCCTTTCGTGACGATTTTTCGATGGTCTTTAAAGATAATACGGCCACGCTCGCCAGAATGGATCTGACACCAACGGCATTCAGAATTGTTATTTATCTCTTCTCAGTCATTGATTATGGAAATATTATCCCTGACTTTTCACAGTCACGTACCGCCAGAGAGTTAGGACTGAATAAATCGAATGTTTCACGTGCATTCAGGGAATTATTTGAGAGGAAAATACTGATCCGTAATGCTGAAGATGGTCAGGTTTACCTGAATTCTAATTTATGCGTAAAAGGTATTCCTCATCGTTTCAATGAAGATCTGATGGATAAATTCAGTAAATCCAGACTTGAGACTGAAGATTTTGCCACTTCATTCAACTTTTATCGCGCAGGGCGCAAAACAAAGCCTGTAAAAAAATCCAGAAACAGATATCCAACTGACGGCATTCCCTTTTAAAAGACATAACAGCGCGGTGATTTTACGCCCCACACCAGCGAAAAACTTAACAAAATAAAGGATATCTTTATGAAGCAAAGACTCCCTGCTTACCTTTACCAGAATAAATTATCAGATGAACAACGCAATCTGAACAATACTGCTCACAATGTGTTTTGGCTTCTCACATTAATCGCTTCATACACACCAGATAAAAACACTGTTTACCTGAACTTTCACCGTGCAACATCCATCGCACAACAGGAAGATATACATATTACGCCAGCCCGATTTTATCAGGCCATCGATAAACTGATTGATACAAATGTTATTATTTGTACTGAGTTTAAATACCAGTATCGTTTAAACCCTGTATTTTTCAGTTATCTTAAATAAAACAAAGGGCAGAGAATGAAAGTTTAGGATATTCCTATCCTGCAATGCTTACTATAGCAAAACCACATGACCGCTATCAAAAGCACATAATTTTTATATATCATTACCAGTAGGATTAAAATAAGAAGGTACAGACTTGTGCTGTCTGTACCCATGATAATTTATTACAGACTTTACACCTTTTTACCTGCGTTATTCTTTCTGATAATATTTTTTTCATTGACAAGGTGCTCAATACACATTCGTACTTCATCATTAATGGTAACATCTGTAGCACCTTCGACCAGTATAGAACACAACAAATAAAGAAGGACGTGCTCAAACTCTATCTCTTCGACTGGATCTACATAATTACGATAGGTTTCAATAGCCTCATACAAGCTATCCGGTGAAGTCACAAATGCACATACAAAATCTTTATCTTCCGGTACTCTGATTGAATTATTCATTTTAAATCTCCTGTACTTATTAATTTATAATGTCACAGTAAAAATGCCATCATAATTTCCACCAATGACTATTGTTATTACTTCTTAATACAAAAGCCTAACCTAATACTACTTATAAAATATCAGGCGGCCCTCGACTCATTGTTGAATAGCACCATTTATTTTTACACACCAAATTTAATACACTCATCATTAACCCCGTAATCAGGCTGCATTTTTACGTGAACGTTCAATTGCAGATGCGATCCATTCATCAACTTCGCTTTCGACAAATGCAATTGCACGCGAACCAATTTTTATTGGTTGTGGAAATAAACCTTCGTTGATTAGACGATAAATCCAGGCCTTGCCATAGCCGGTTCTGTTCATAACTTCTGGCAAGCGAATTAGGCGGGTATTTTGATTGTTCATTTTGTTTTCCCTTTGTCGTTGTGATGGGATCACTATACGAACAGTTGGGAAAAGAAAGGAGCGAGCTTCCTAACTGCAGGGTTACGGTCTGCCCTGCAGTAGTAGACTTCGGGAATTCGAGATCAGTTAGAATCAGAGAGTTTCATCACATCTGAAACTCTCATGTTTTTCAGGTGGGGATTTCGGTTCATGAAAAAATTGAACTGCCTAATGAAGTCTATCGTTGCAGCTTTCATCGCAAGCGGACGATCTGAGTCTTTAATGTGATACCCTAAACGGGTAGTTGTTTCTTCATCTTCATCAGTATAAAGAAGCCGGGAGAGGCGATCATCTGAGATTCTTAGTTCTTTCCTTTTTGCCCAAAGTAAGATGTCCAGCATCGCAACCAACCTGTAATTTATGATTTTTTTAATGGTTCCATAGCCGAAACGAACGATACCGGTTTCATTAACTTCCACTCCTTTTACCGATCTCCATTGTGGCAGGGCCGCTTTTATCGATTCGGCTATTTCATCGTCAGTACCACTACCAAGATCGATTTCAAGCAACACCGTTTTCTCACATAAGGGGGACAAGAGTTGTGACACATAAGCTTCGTGATGAGGCGCATTAACACAATATTCATCGTTTCCTTCCTCCCAGGTGAAAAGATTCACACTAAGAGCCATCACACTAAGTTCAGCAAGCCTGGTGATATCCGTGATAAAAATGTGTGGAGGACTGTAGAGAGTATCGTTAACTGTTGGATAATCGAGATGCTTCCCTTTGAAAAGATGGGGGTTCCCACTGAAAATTTCAGTCATGTACACCCATAGCCCTTTCTTTTCTTCGTCAGTAGGCCCAGGCTTGTACAGAAGTGCTCTTGCCCAAAGTTCGTGATACAAGGCATTTAAACTGATGTCTTCGAGCTTGCGATAGTTATCTATGTCAAGCCAAGCTTTGATTTCTTTAGTATGCTCTGGTGACCAGTTTTTCAAAATTCAAATCTCCTGCCTTCTTAAAGATTTAAGTCATACGAATAGAGTTCAGTTAGTTTGAAAAAACTACCGTATTCACTAATCGATGAAAAGCAGTTCCTGCTTGCAAGTTAACCTAGCCAGAAGGAAGTTGAACTGAGAAATTTGTTATCTTTTGATGCAACTTGCCAGGGTCTACGTCCTGTCAGGAAAGGAGAGGCAGGGACATGGACCGACTACGCCCTGCCTCTTACTTTACTCTGGGCGTATCTTGTCGTTGTTCTCGACCTGTTCGCCAGAAAACCCGGAGGGGTGGGCAATGAAATTCAATTCTCACCTGACAACAAACTTACCATCAGAGCACTGGAAATGGTTTGGGAGCGCCAGGGGTCAACAACGGGTAAAAAGTGATCCGCATACCGCCACCACCGACGGTCTAATGTTGATCCACCTTGTTTACTCAGGATTAGCTTCAGCGATAACCCCGGCTTTCCGTTTTTGCTTCAGTCGATAGCCTTCTCCTTTTATTTGTACGACGTGTGTGATGTAAAATCCGGTTCAACATTGCCGATGTAATGGTAGCATCTCCCGCGAAGGTTTGGTCCTATAGTCCGGACGGCAGGTTACAGGCGTAAATTTACTGCAGGTGTTTCTGATGTATCCACGGGTGGTTTGTGGAAATTTTTATTCCGCACATCATGAACACCTTTCCCCAGCTGTTGCATTTCACAGAATTTCTGATATCTAATGACTTAAACATTTTTTCATGGGGGTGTTTATGGAATTAGTCATGTCCTTATTACAAAAGGGATTATTAGAAAAGGCATTAGACCTTGCCATTTCTGAATCATTCTTCAATGCAAGATCACCTGATGATATAAAGAAAGCTTTAAAAATAGGCTATGACATTAATGCTGTTAACAGTAACGGCAACAATGCCATTTTTGCCTGCAGAACCCTGGAAGCCATGGATTGCCTGCTCAGTTATGGAATTAATATACACCATATCAACGGACATGGGCAAAATGCGCTCTTTCATCAAAAAAATCCAGAAATACTGAAGAAACTGATTGAACTGGGTTTAGACACCTCGCATACGGATACTAATGGCTACACATGCATTTTTGAACATTACAGGAATGCTGAAGGATTGACAGAATTAATTAATGCTGGTTGTGATATAAATCACATCGATAAAAAAGGAATGAATATTCTCTTCCTGCCCCTTTCCCCGGAAGTTTTATCCGTAGCAATAGATGCTGGATGCAATGTCAATCAAATTGATCATTCAGGGAAAGGATTTATTGAAAATGTATATGATTATGAATTACATGATATCATTCTCTCGCATATTGATAAATTTGACAGAAGAACGCTGCATGTAGATTTTTGTGATCTCGACTCAGCCTTTTTCTTGTATTACCTTTCTGAACATGGATTCAAAATAGAACTTAATAAAGACCATTTCACCATTAACAGTTACATTGGTGATTATAAAGAAATCTTATCCATACTTGATTTCATCAGTGAAATTCATGATATTCACTTCTATAAATATAAAGGCGGCCCTCTCTATAAAGATATCGACAAGCGAATTGTAAAGTGGATGATAAGAAATAATCTCTTGGTTGATTTATCAAAAATAAATAAACACAAGGATTATGAAGAAATTAATTCATACAAAATCCGTCGAGAACAGAAAGAAATCTCCAGGCATTTAAAACCTGCTAAAAGTATATCTGCAACAGTCAAAAACGGCGGAAGATTGTGAGAGCTTATATGTGTGATTCATTCTCATTGTTTCAATATACTGCCTCAACATGAACAAAGAAATTCAGCATCAACTATATTGGGAATTACTCTATGAATCGTATGGTGCTAAGGGTCTGACGCCTCTGCCTGGTGATGTGGAAGCTGCAGGCAATTTTAAAATATCTGCTCGTTGTTTAGTGAACTTGTCAATCATTACCCAAGTGATATTGATTATCAGCACTCGTGCTGGATCACGGCACTTCTGGAAATAAAACTTAATGAGGTAAATGATTGTCAGATGTATTCGAGAACTGCCCATCGCTGATAGCCAGTATCAATGTCAAATCAGGTTCTGATCTCCTAATCGTGCTCTCGCGATCAGTTTTCATAGAAACAGTATCCTTTATGCTCGGAAAGGCATATACCCCTAAAGCAGCTCAGGTTTATCTGGCTGAGGCTATGACGCGAAACCATTAGGGAATCTAAAAAAAGTAAAGACTGTGTGATTTGTGAGCTTGATTGAATGCACTGAGAGCTCACGCCGCTGGCGATATTGCTTAAACACAACCGGCAAATAGATCGATAGTCCCCACGGAGGAACGAGGGCATATGCCAGCTTACGTTGTTCGGGAACTTCTGCTTAGTGCCAGGAGCGGACATTTTGTCTCTCGATTCAGGCGGCCAAATTCAGTAAACCACTTCATACTCACTGATCAGCCGCGATGTGTGCGCTGTGTTGCCGTTATTGCAATCACATCCTAAGAAGATTTCTGAGAAACGCAATTAACTTTAATGATATTATATACAAAGGAAACGCTGGGAAACCGGGGTAAAGTTTGGGTGTCACAAAGCCCCGAACCGTTTCGCGGTGCATCACATAGCAATCACCTATCCCTGAGGTAACTATATGGACTTTACGGAATATCAAGAAGAAATAATCGAAGATGTTAAATCTTGCCTTGAAAACTTACAAGTCCAACCCATTTTATTCATGGGTGCAGGTATTTCACAACGATATATAAAAGCGCCTGACTGGGAAGGTCTATTAAAGCAACTAGCGGAAATATGCCCCTTGATCAAACGCCCTTATGGTTACTACAGCCAAACAAAGGGTGATAACAAACCTCTGATTGCTAGCGATTTTTGTGACTTCTATGCTGAATGGGCTTGGGATGATGGCAAGGATCGCTATCCAGAGACATACTTTGAAGGAACGACTCCAAAAGATATTTATATTAAGCATGAAATTGCATCCATTCTGAATGAATTATCAAACTCCGTTGATTTCTCGAACATGGAATATACAGAGGAAGTTCAGAAATTAAGGAAAGTAAAACCTCATGCAATAATCACAACAAATTATGACGACACATTAGAAAAAATATTTGACAATTATCAGGCAATAGTTGGTCATAACGTTGTTAAAGTGAATTATTCATCTTATGGCGAAATCATGAAAATTCATGGTAGCAGTCATGAAGTTGAAAGTATTGTTATTACAAATGAAGATTATGTTGATTTCTATAAACGTAAGAAATATATCAGTGCTAAGTTGCTAACATATTTTGCTGAACACCCCTTGTTTTTCTTTGGGTACAGTATCAATGATGAAAACATAAAGGCAATTCTCTCTGATATAGATGAAATCATCGCTCCCAATAATGCATTGATTCCAAATATTTATCTTGTCTCCTTCAGTAAGGACTGCGAGGCCACTGGTTCTCATCAAAAGGAATTGCTAATCGGTGTTGGTGAGAATAAAAGCGTTCGAATCAAGGTGATATACGCAAATAATTTTGGTTGGATTTTTGATGCGTTATCATCTAATACACCGGAAATTAGCGTTAATCCAAAACTTGTGCGTGCATTTCTAGCCAGAACGTACACATTCGCATCAGAATCCCTTGTTAAACAAGAACTTCCATACGATTTTGAGATGTTCCGCAATATTGCAGAGCATGATGATGCATTAGCAAAAATGTATGGTATCGCTGAACTCAATAATGGGCAGGCACTAAATGCTAGTTTCCCATATACAATGTCTGATCTGGCAAGGATTCTCGACATGGGATCGTGGCACTATGTTAATCAAGAATTCGAAAAATTAAGAAAACTAACCGACTTCAACATTAAAGCATCAGACAACAATTATCATGTTTTCATTAAATCTGGGAAAAGTGGTGTCGGAAAATACTCATCTGAGGCACTTGACTTATTGCGAAAATTAATAAACGGGGAACAGTTTGAGTTAAACCCATAATTAAAGATGATGCACACAATGACGTTATATTAAAGAGGCCGCTGCGAGAGACTTTTTTGCAGCAGCCTTTTCAACATATGGGCATTTCTAACGAACCAGTGATTAGACATTTTCACTGAATCTTGACATGTCTGCCTGAGTTAAATAGTTTTTTACAGTTGTTTTACGTCCGATCCTCGCTCATAGCAGACATGAATACTCTGCTAATTGGCCACTCCGGGCCTGAACGGACGAGATACACCATCGACTCAAGCGGACAAGTTTATGGGCCACTACAGTATTTGAGATAGAGCAGTTTTTATTGACCCTCTCAGTAATCAGACGCTAAATATCCAGCCACACTTACATTTAGTATGCCATAGAGCGTGTTATTTTGAAGTCGCTAGGCATGTTGGAACCATGCGAGGTTCTGTGGTTCTACTTTATGGTTCCTTTTTGGAACCCATAACGAAATTAATTTAAACAAAAATATTAAATATCAATACACTATAATTAAAAGCACAGGGACGCCAGCCCAAAATTCTCCATCGGTGATTACCAGAGTCATCCGATGAAGTCCTAAGAGCCCGCACGGCGCAAGCCCTGCGGGCTTTTTTGTGCCCTCAATTTGTCCCGCGAAGTCCGAAGAGAACTAATTAAATCCGAACCTTTTAGGCACCTTGTTAGGCACCTCATAAAGCTATATTGTTTTTGAGGTGCCTAAAACTACGGAAACCCGGCAATGGTCAGACAAATCACTCTCCGTAAAAGAAATCGAATCTGCCTGATTCGGGGAAACGAATCACGTTTTCTACGATGGCGATGCGCGGGGCTTTCGGGCGGAGTCCAGCACTTTTCTGGCGAAACAAATTGATCAGCAAGAACAACTCCGCTGTTCGTTAGAAGCCAAAATCAATACTTTCCAACTTGCACCTGAAATCACATAGGCTGGAAGGCTACATCAGTCGCCGTTTTAGCTGTTATGGCAACAGAGTTGCGAAAAACTTATTCTTGTTACTGAAGCGTGAACGGATACATAAAATGATCTACGGAACGCGAGAAGAGACCCGGAGCGATATTTTAAATTTCAACAACCAAAAATCCAAAATAAGATTCATTCTTTTCTGGACTCGCAATTAATCGGCATGTTACTTTAAAATGAATTGATTAATTCCTAACCGTTTCACTGCATCGTGCTGAGATGAGTGTCATTTTTTAAGAAAAGTAACCACATGAACACTGTCACCAGGCTTATTCTGGCATTCAATTTATTTATACCATTAGTGTCTCACGCTGAAATTCCTGACAAATTTAATAGCAGTTATCTTCTCGAGGGTTATCAGCTTTATAAAAAGGATCATAACACTATTTACCAACAATCCGCTCCAGCCGCATTTTCAGGATATGTAAGAGGAATAGCAACAGTTCTGACGGCTGAGAAAGAGATTTGTATTTCGGATACATTCGATATAAACCAGGTTTTCGATACCGTAGGCAACTGGCTTAAAAACAAACCAGAAGAAAGAAATAATCCCCCAGCAATGATAGTTGCTGAGGCATTGGTTGAAAAATACCCCTGTTCTTCTTAACTCATCAAAAGGCGGGTTTATACGTTGACGCCAGGTTTATAAACCAGTCGTTCGTTTTTAATGAGCGACTGCTAATCTATATCTCATATTATCTGACCCTTGACTTTAACTGCAAAAACCGCCTTTCTACTAAATACCACGACCCACTTGCCACAAAAAAAGTCAGTATCAATGACAACCCGAATGATAAATATGGATGCGTGTTATATAACCCTAAAGAATAAAGGAGCTGGATTACAGGGAAGTTATACAGATAGATACCATATGAAAAATCCCCTATTTTTTCAAAATTGAATCCCAAAGGGATATTCAAACAACAAAAAAGCACAGAGGATACAACAAGAAAATATTCACTCAAAAACCTCAACTCTTTCCCTTCCGCGAGCATATAACAAACAGCAGAAACAACTGCAATTGGTGGAATGAGTTTTATAAAATTTTTAACAATAGCAAACAGTGCGCCGCCGAAAAAATATGCCGCCATACCGACAAACTGTAACGACATCATCCTGGCATTAGGTGAATCACTGATACACCGGAAGTACAACAGCCACGGGACAGAAACCAAACAGACCAAAGTAAAAGCGAGCATCTTATTCCGCACGTATATATAAAAAAAGATCGGCACAGATAAGTACAGGATGATTTCCGTTTTAAGCGTCCACAATGAACCATTGACAGCAGTTAATGGATTATCGACAAATATACCGGGCAAAGCCGGATGCAGAAAGTTCATAAATACTGCATTTGCCAAAATATATTTTAATAAATCAAGGTTGAAAAAATGTTCTCCGACACTATACATCGCAACTACACAGGCACAAAAAACAATAAAAGAAAGACAAAAATAATATGCAGGAAGTAATCTTAGAGCACGCCTGTAGAAAAAACCACGCTGATTCCTCATGTAGCTTTTTACTATCAGATAGCCGCTTATCACAAAGAAGCACTCAACAATCACATCACCACTAAGGTAAGACAGGATCGGCTTTAACACATCTGAATTTGTAATACCTCCATTATGTACAAGTAGTACACCAACAGCCAGAACCAACCTGATTAGGGTAAAATTATCACTGCATTTAACATTCATTTCATTATAACCTCCTGATTTTTTCTCTAAAATATTTTACTTTACATTTAAATAAACTCACCTTCATATATGAAACAAAAAAACACAACAGAAATATATTTATAGGCATCATTAATCAGCCAATAAACATAATAAAAATGAATAATAAACCCAGGACACACAACTTTTCTCGTCGCATCAATACCCTGTTTATTTACGCCTATGTGAATTTGACCGATTGCCATAATACGGCCTTAATCAGTCATTACATCGGCAGTTCTGGCTTCATTGCCCGTCCCGTCGATCGCATTTCCGTTCTTGAGAAATTATCGCCACGCTATAGGAGAGTTAAGCTCTACGGTTTGTGAATCCGCGATCCAAACTCTTTATAAAAGCCCGTGCTCTACGGGCTTTTGTTAATCCAGATTGGGCTACATTTTCGGCTGATATCGATACTGCTCGAAATATTTCCTCGCCTTCGAGTCCGCTTCCTTTAGAGCTGTTGGAGTCAGGTTCTCCCGAGTAATATCAAGCCCGGTCTGCGCATCAAAGTTCCCGTTAGCTACGGCCACAGCATTCCAGATATAGGCTTGCGCATAGTCTTTATCGACGCCTTTCCCCTCGAGGTACATCCTTCCCAGCATTCCCTGCGCTTCCGCGTTGCCCTTTCTGGCTGCCTGATCAAATTGTTCAACAGCTTTCTTGTCATCCTGGGCAACACCTTTACCTTCTAAGTACATCAACCCAAGCTCCTTGTAAGAGCCAGCATCTCCCTGTGCGGCGGCCTGTTCATACCACTCGACGGCTTTCTTATCGTCCTGTGCCGTTCCCTCACCCTTTGAATACATCATGCCGAGCATACCCTGAGCCAGCACATCACCGTGGGGAGCTGCTTGATTAAATAACTCAAACGCTTTCTTGTGATCCTGCGCCACACCGACACCTTCACCAAGGTAATACATGGCCCCCAGCATGCTCTGAGCCAGAGTATCTCCGTGGCTGGCAGCCTGATTAAACAATGCGAAAGCTTTGTTGTTATCCATACCCACGCCATCACCTTCCAGGTATTTTCGACCGAGCAGGCCCTGTGCCCTGGCATCCCCTTGCTCAGCCGCTTTGCTCAATGACTGAACTGTGTTGTAGCCATCTAACAGTGACTTCTTACTTTCAAGAAAATGCTGCGCGTCAGGATTCCCTTTCTCAACAGCCCGGTGTAACCACTCTATCGCATGATAGTTTCCCCGTTCGGCAGCAATACTTAGCCACTCAACCGCCTTCTTATTTCCTTGTTCGGCCTGTTTGTTAAACCAGTCGATAACCGTTTCGTCATACCAGCGCCTCCCTTCGCCATCAAAATAGACTAAGGCAAGAAAATAGCGCGCATCGAAGTTCCCTTGCTCAGCTGCGCGGGTAAGCCACTCAACGGCTTGCTTATCATCCCGGGCAACCCCCTGACCTTCGAAATACCGTATTCCGAGACAGTACTGCGCATCTACATCCCCCTCCCCGGCGCCCTGCTGTAATACCGCTACAGGCTCCTTTTCCCACTCTTTTGCTTGTCCTTGTGATGTTCCCACGCCCCATAACAGGCCAATGAAAGTTAAGGCGAGGAGAGGCCGACTGTTCATAAAACGTAATCCTTGTTAAGAAAATGCACATAATGGAGATGACACTTGCACAATCCAACCGGTTTGACTGGCGGTTGTGATCCCTATCAGAACTATTAGACATCGGCTGGACAAAGCAGGAAAAATAACTTCCTGATAATTCAGGTGATTCTGACAATCATATTTTCAGCGACATAACAATTATTGCGCCAAATGAAAAACATATCTCATCACACATCGTGACCTTTTGTCTTCAGACTGTTATTGAATGTTAATCAAACACATCATTAATACCTGGGATAATATGGAAGCAGATTCAACATAGAGGTACAGGAGGGAGTGGCTTTCCCCGCGCAGATCATTTGCAATATTGCCAGGTTAAATTCTGCGATTCCCGATAACTCAGATCTTCGAGTAACAGACTGAGGATCTGAGTTTTTGGGAATAACTTCGCGAAAACGGAGAGAAAACGGTGTTTTTTTTCAGTTAAGCTATGTTCATGCTTTGGCGCTACTACTCGGTCAGTCTCACAATCCAGGAACGCAACCTATAATGGCAAAAAGTATCCCGCAGCTGCCACATGACCCTCACATGTGCCGCAGTTATGAAAAAAAGACTCGCAGCCCACTGGCTCTCTATTCAGAGTATCAGCGGATGGATGTCGAGTTGCGGGCACCGCTGGCGATGACCTACAGCCACTGGCATGGTCAGGTTGAGGTCAATGTGCCATTTGATGGCGATGTGGAATACCTGTTTAATGACGAAGTGGTACGCAGCAAACAGGGTTATATCACGCTATTCTGGGCCTGTACGCCTCATCAACTCACAGATGCCGGGCACTGTAAGCAAATGGCAATCTTCAATTTACCCATGCATCTGTTTTTATCCTGGCCTCTGGATCGTGAACTGATTAACCATGTGACACACGGGATGGTTATTACCTCGTTAGCCTCACAGCAACTCAGCGCTTTTGAAGTTCAGCGCTGGCAGAACGAACTCAACAGCGATAACGAGCAGATTCGCCAGTTGGCCATTGATGAAATTGCCCTAATGCTCAAGCGCTTTAGTCTTTCAGGCTGGAAGCCTGTACTGGGTCATAAAACATCACGAACCCAGAAGAACAGTATTTCGCGGCATTCACAGTTTTACGTCAGCCAGATGCTTGAATTTATCGCCGCCAACTGTGACAAACTGCTCACAGTCGATGCCATAGCCGAGCACGTTAAACTCAATCCAAACTACGCGATGGGTATATTTCATCGGGTGATGCAACTAACCATGAAACAGTATATTACCGCGATGCGCATCAACCACGTGCGAGCGTTACTCAGTGATACTGATAAGACAATACTCGATATTGCCATGCTTGCGGGTTTTCGCTCCAGCAGTCGTTTTTACAGCTCATTTCATAAATATGTCGGTATGCCGCCGCAACAGTACCGTAAACTCAGCCAACAACGGCGAAATCATCAACCCTATGTGGAGGGATAATTTATTAGCAAAACCGCCGCTTATATTACTACCGGGATATGAACAGCAGAGTCACGATCAAATTAGAGAACCCGATACAGTTAATAAAAATAGCGTTTTTCCGGAAACACTAGCCACTATGTCACTCAATAATTGAATGACCTGTAGCAGGTATTTATTTGATTCGTTCAGCCATTAACGATTGGGATGGAATTATGCAACAGAATAGCTGTACCTCACACAACAGAAAACCATTATCTTTCTTATGGTCAGTATTACCAATGGTGGTAATGCTGAGCGGAATTAGTATCGGGTATTTTATATTTGGTATTCGCGCAGAACCTATGATCCTGATGGGGACAGCGACCGCCTCATTTATTGCTATCGCTCATGGCTACACCTGGGATGACATTCTAAAATCCATTTGTAATAAAATATCGGAAGCGCTACCTGTAATATTGATTGTCGCCAGTATTGGTTTTTTAATTGGCTCATGGATGGTGTCAGGAACTATCCCCATGATGATCTATTACGGTCTGAAGTGGATTAATCCGCAATATTTCTATATTTCCGCTTTTATGCTGGGAGCACTGATCTCTGTCTGCACCGGTACGTCCTGGGGATCTATCGGTACCGTAGGGATTGCCATGATTGGCGTGGCGATCGGCCTCAATGTTTCACTCCCGGTTGCTGCCGGAGCCATTGTTTCGGGGTGCTGGTTCGGCGATAAACTCTCGCCGGTTTCTGATTCAACCAATATGGCGGCACTGGCTGCCGGTGTAAACCTGTACTCACATATCGGCCATCTGCTATGGACCACAGGACCTGGATTTATTATCTGCTGTGTCGTTTACAGTTATATGGGGATGGGTATTGATGCAACCAGCAGCGCTCCAGAAAATATCACTAATTTAATGAGCTCTATCGGCCAGATTTATCACTTTAATATTCTGTTGCTGCTACCGCCGATTATTGTTTTATACGGTTCATTATCAAAGAAACCACCTATTCCCATGTTATTTCTGTCGACCTTAGTCTCGATGATTCTGGCATTAGTCTTTCAGGCATTCACGGCATCCTCTGTCGGTGAATCCGTAGTCAGCGGCTTTAAGCTCGCTATGCTCACAGGAGATGCCCTTCCGGCACTATCATCTGATGTCTCTCGCTTGCTGGAGAGAGGTGGCGCAATTTCTATGTTTAGTAGCTTTGTGACCGTTTTCAGCGCCTTTAGTTTTGCCGGTGCCATGAGCGCAACAGGTTCTCTGCATACCGTGATTAACGCACTGACAAAAGGCGTTAAATCCACATTCCGTCTGGTTGCCACCACTATTGTTACGACATTCACCATCTGTGCCTGCACGGCAAATGGTACCTTACCGCTGCTGTTATGTGGCGATGCATTTAAAGACGAGTATAAAAAACGGGGACTTGCCGCAAAGAATCTTTCGCGAACCACCGAGGATGCCGGGACGGTCGTCGAACCTATTATTCCGTGGTCTGCTTCCGGCGTTTATTGTGCAACTATGCTCGGAGTCGCCACCCTCGATTATTTGCCGTGGGCAATCTTATGCTACAGCGGCGTCATCTTCGCACTACTGTGGGCGGCGACAGGTATCGGTATTGCTAAATACGAGCCAGACAATGTCGCGGAGAATATGGTCGAACAAAAATCACCGGCTAATTAAAAACTCAATATCAATTTTCACCAGGGTTAACTATTTGATATTTAACTGACATGCAGATTATATGCATATAAATATTCTGCATTGATATTTCATTGTTTAAATAATAATTTATAGAGACTGACCAGGAGTTAACAATGTCTTTGTTTGACGATATTGTCATAAGGGATGATAGTTGCCGTAAATACGGGCAATTACAACAGATGTTTGGCACTCATGATGTATTGCCGCTATGGATTGCAGATATGGATTTTGTCACTCCAGAGCCGATTATGAATACGCTACATGCTGTGGTTGAACAACCCGTTCAGGGATATAACCTGGATTATCCGCACTGGAAGGAAGCGGTTATCCACTGGTATGCGAAACAGTATGACACCGACATCAAACAGCACTGGGTGCATTTTGTCCCAGGGGTCATTAAAACGATTGTGTTATCTCTGATGGCGCTCACCCGTTTGGGCGATAATATATTGACCTGTACCCCAATATATGACCCTTATCCAAATCTTGTAAAGACCAGCGGCAGAAACCTGATCCAGACACGCCTGGTCGAGATGAATGGGGGCTATAAATTTGACTGGCATGATTTCCGTGAGAAGCTAAAACAGTGCAAAATGTTTCTTTTTCCTTCACCACATAATCCCGGCGGGATGATATGGAGCCGGGAAACGCTTGAGAAAATTAGCCTCTATTGCCAGGAGGCTGGCGTTATCGTTGTATCGGATGAAGTCCACGGTGATTTAACCTTACCGGGTAAGCAACATTACCCGTTTTTTACCATTGATGAAGGTCTCAACGCTAAATCAATCGTATTGACTTCGATCAGCAAGACCTTCAATACCGCGGCAATCCAGGGCGGGATAGCAATTATTAAAAATGATGAGCTGCGCAGTCAGTTTTATGGTTTTCTCGATAATTGTTATCTTGCAGAGACAAATTCATTACAGCAGGCAGCCATTTATAGCGCCTATACTCACTGCGCTAACTGGCACCAAAATTTATTAACTTATCTGTCTGATAACGTCGCGTTTGTAAAAAGCGAAATAGAGAAAAACTGTCCTTTAATATCAGTTACCTATGGTGGTGCATCCTATCTGCTTTTTCTTAATGCTGAAAAAATGGAACTCAGCGATAAGCAGCTCGCTTCATTTTTTGTTCATGAAGCCCGACTGGGTCTTTCTCCTGGCGCACAGTATGGCCCAGGCGGAGAGGGACACATGCGATTAAACGTTGGCTGCCCACGCGCCGTTCTGGTGGAAGCGATGAACAGGCTAAAAGCGGCTTACCAAAGGCGCTACGCAAGCTAA
This sequence comes from Citrobacter sp. Marseille-Q5395, assembly GCF_947057495.1. Taxonomy (NCBI): domain Bacteria; kingdom Pseudomonadati; phylum Pseudomonadota; class Gammaproteobacteria; order Enterobacterales; family Enterobacteriaceae; genus Citrobacter; species Citrobacter sp. Marseille-Q5395. The sequence goes on from NZ_CAMSEL010000001.1 coordinate 76,438, forward strand.
TCTTGAGCTTATCAGCGTACTTTTTCGCTGTCCGCTATCGATATTATGTTGCCCTGCAGCGATGGGGCAACCATTGGCCTTACAAGGTAAATACCTGCCATTTATTACCCAAAGATATTGGTTTAACGGCTATAAAGTCTTTCTCTTCTGTCTGCTGGTGTTAAACTGGAAAGTGTGATCTTCATCATAACCTGCTTAAACAGAGAAAAGAGACACTGCTATGCAACATATCATTGAGGGCTTCCTCAACTTCCAAAAAGAGATTTTCCCTCAACGTAAGGAACTCTTCCGCAGCCTGGCATCCAGCCAGAATCCTAAAGCGCTTTTCATCTCCTGCTCAGACAGTCGCCTGGTACCAGAACTCGTCACACAGCAAGAGCCAGGGCAGCTTTTTGTTATCCGCAACGCCGGTAATATCGTGCCTTCCTTTGGCCCGGAGCCAGGTGGGGTATCTGCGACTATCGAATACGCGGTTGTCGCATTAGGCGTGACGGATATCGTTATCTGTGGCCACTCCAATTGCGGCGCGATGAAAGCCATTGCCGAAAGTCAGTGCCTGGATCCGATGCCTGCGGTCGCCCACTGGCTGCACTATGCCGATGCCGCTAAAGCGGTGGTCGATAAAAAAACCTGGGATAACGAAACCGATAAAGTTAACGCGATGGTAGAAGAGAACGTTATCGCCCAGTTGAACAATATTAAAACGCATCCTTCCGTTGCTGTTGGGCTACGTAATAATGCACTGCGTCTGCACGGCTGGGTGTACGACATTGAAAGCGGCGAAATCCGTACTCTGGATAAAAACAGCAAAGCCTTTGTTTCGCTGGCAGATAATCCGCAGGTACATTTCGAATAAATCCTCAACTGGAGCAGGGATGCTCTGGCAACGTCATACCTCCCCCCACTATCTCTGCTAGTGGACAAAAATCACTGTTGCTACTAGCTTTTACACTGGCGATGAGTGTAGCCGTATTGGAACCAGCAGCAAATTAAGCGATAAAAAGGAGCAGTTGCGAATGCGAACGAAAAATAACAGACTTATTAATATGTTATTCTTTCATGAGTCGTGGGACACTGTGATCATTAAAAATGACGGCCCTCATACATTCCCCACCAATACGCTGGACATCCTTACTAACACCAAGGGACAACAACTCAAAAAAAAATATACCTTCCAGGCCGATCCTTTCATTATTGAAAGGGACAATAAAGTATATGTTTTTTATGAAGCATTAAGTTTTCGTAATTCTAAAGGAATATTACGATGTCGCATACTTGATGCTAATTTGGTTGAGCTTGATGATGTAAAACTCAAAGGTTTTGATAACCTAAAGTGTCATTTATCATTCCCTTTTTTATTTTACAGTCATGATCAACTCTTCATGATCCCTGAGTCCTCCGAAAGAAAAGAAGTTATCTTATTCCAGTCCATAGATTTCCCCGTACGCTGGCAGCAAGTAAAAGTATTACTGTCTGACATCGCATTAACAGATAATGTTCTTTGTTCGCACAATGGGAATCTCTATCTTTTATCCACCACGATGGATGATGAGTTAACGATTCATACAGCCGCGGCGGTAAATGGGCCATGGCAGAAAATAACGCCAGCATTACACGTATGTAATCAACACCATCGGGGAGCGGGTTCGCCACACTGTATAAATAATAAAATGTACATCCTCACCCAGGAGTGTACGCCAGAGACTTATGGAAAGTCAGTCTATATCAAAGAGTTAAACACTCTTGACGCTGCCACATTTGATGAGAGTCTGGTTGTACAAATAAACGCCAACATCAACCAAAGCGAAGGGGTACATACATTAAATTTCACCGACAACTATATTGTTTATGATACCAAGATAAACCGGTTTAGCTTTTTAGCCATACTTAAAAAAATATCATATAAGTGCATGGTGAAATACAGGAATTTTTACCTTACCAGACGCCACCAATAGCGTTTTATTTATGGCATTGGCATTGGTAAATCAATGGTCGTTTGCATAAAATTTATCTGGAGACTGTATGGCAATTCTAGTCACAGGTGGCGCTGGTTATATTGGTTCACATACCGTGCTAACCCTTCTGGAGAGAGGAGATGACGTCATCGTCATCGATAATCTCTCGAATGCCTCTCAAACATCACTGAACAGAGTCGCAGAACTCACCGGAAAAGAACCCGTCGTTTACATTGCTGACATCCTGGATCGGGATACTTTGAAAACAATTTTTTCCCGTCATAACATCACCGACGTTATTCATTTTGCGGGACTAAAATCGGTTTCAGAGTCAATAAAAGAACCTCTCGCCTACTATGAAAACAATGTCACAGGAACGCTGGTTTTGCTTTCTGAGATGTTAACCGCAGGAGTTAAGAACTTTATATTCAGTTCTTCCGCAACGGTATATGGCGAACCGGAAAACGTGCCGCTAAGTGAAAAGTCACGTACAGGCGGTACAACTAATCCGTATGGCACATCCAAATTTATGGTCGAGCAAATTCTGGCGGATTTTTCGCGCGCACAACCCGAGTTTCGCATCACCTGCCTACGCTATTTTAACCCCGTTGGCGCTCATCCTTCAGGCCGGATTGGTGAAGATCCTAATGGGATACCTAACAACCTGGTACCCTACATTTCACAGGTTGCGATTGGCAAACTTGAAACCGTGTCTGTATTCGGTAATGACTATCCGACCCCTGACGGAACAGGCGTGCGTGATTACATCCATGTTATGGATCTGGCAACAGGTCATTTAGCGGCACTGGATTGCCAGGATAAAGGCGAGTCATTCAAAGTTATCAATCTGGGTACCGGAGTCGGTTATTCCGTCATTGATCTCATTGAAGCCTTCGAAAAAGCGGCGCAAACAAAAATCAATTATAAGATTGTAGCGAGAAGACCCGGTGATATCGCCGAATGTTGGTCGGACCCGTCGTTAGCACGAGCAGAGCTAGGCTGGCAGGCCATCTACGGACTTGATGAAATGATGCGTGATACGTGGAACTGGCAAAAAAACAATCCTGACGGATATCACGAGTAATATTTAACCCGCAATGCGCCTTACTATTGGGCGCATTGCGGCTGCAGGCTAACGTGCGGTAATCGACGACACTCGATACCAACCGCTGCTCTGTTTTCCTTCATTGGCAAAGCTAATTCTGGCCATGCCAGACTTGTCCACAATAGCAACCTCAAGATGGTACATCCCTTCCGGCAACGCACCTGGCATTGGCAACTGATAATTCAGCAGATGTTTTCCGGGCAACCAGCGACGAATATCTTCCGGCACATTCCCTTGTGCAATAACTTTATTGGCATCATTAATAATGCGAAATGACAGGGTGTAAGGAAGATAAATAGGCGCGATACCATCGTTATACCATGTGCTGGTCAGTGCCAGGCTTTGTCCATTTTGCCATACTGACTCGTGGCTCAGGGAGGCTAAACGAAACCGGTAGCCCAGCTTTGTCAGCGCATCATCGACAATCGGCCGATATTCACTGGGGACCGCTCTCGATTTCAGGTTGATCGTACTGGCGTGCTGCTTCACCGCCCAGTCAAAAATCCCCTGCACTTCAGCCCGCGTATAATGGTAGGTCTTCTTCCATTCCGGCATATATGAACACATTTCCAGACTCACTGGCGCTTTCTTCCAGGCATCATTAAATCCTGAAAAACTTGTCTGCGCCGCCAGCAATCGTTGTGGATAATCATCGTGCATATGATTCCAGGTATCGGAAAACACGCGCAGGTCGCCCCAGCAGTCCGCGCGCCATCCAGCCCCTCGCGCCACCGCATTCGCCAGGCTTTGACCGCCACTCATCAACATAATTTTCGGGGTAACAGGAAAAGCAGAAAAATGCATGGCGACGTAACGCTCCAACTGAGCCGTCGTGTACCTCTCCAGCAGTGGTTTCAGCGTCGGAAAGTTGCTGTTATGCCACTCTCCCCATGCCCCTACCATGCCAATATCCACAAAAGCCAGATTCTCATTACCATCGTAACGCTTACCAAAGGCATTCAGCAGTCGCTGACTGTATTCAATAAACAGGGGATCATCTAAATCAGGGGCGAAGGTTTTATGATCGGGCGTCCATGTTCCTTTCACTCCTTTTTTAATCAACCAGTCAGGTATTTGCGGACCACTTTCCGGTTCTGCAAGCGCCATAAACCGCAGCCCTACATTCATCGCAGGCCGATGTGCGGCTGCGTATTTGAAAGCATCATCAACAAGTGCAAAATTGTACTGACCTTCGACGGGCTCCAGTTCTCGCCAGTAAAAACGCTCATATTCAAATCCGGTATCAGGGTAATCAGCCAGGCCCAGCTTTTCGCCATATCCCTGATGAAAACTGGCAACCCCAATACCAGGATTCGTCAAAGGGCCGGTCAGTGCTTGGGGCGTTACGGTCGTTAATGCGGCCATTGCCGCCAGCGGAAAGAACAAACACAACAGTGCAGAAACCCATTTACACTTCATCGCAGCAACGCCCTCAGCAGTCTGTTAACGCTAGCGGTCTTTCAGGCTTAACCACCAGTCCCAAATACCAACGTGGAAATTGTGGAAAATATCGATACCCAATGCAGATTTGATCATATACAGCGTCAGCAATATACAGCTGGTGACAAACAGCACGGCAATCAGCAGCAAAAAAGTGAGCAAGATTCGCGACAACGTCGACTCCTGGCGATGCTGCTGACGTAAATCTCTGCCAAGCAAAAAAACCAGATAAAAACGTTTACCGAAAAAAGGGAAACTTCTGCGGATATCAACCTTGTGCCTTGCGCCCAGGGTAATGGCGAGGACCGCTTTCTCTACCCCCGCTTTTTGTTCCGGAGTTAACTCTTCCGATATCTGCGGATCAAGCTGAGCATAAAATCTCTCGATAGCGGGGGGACGTGTTTGAGGACTGGTCAAAATTAACCTATATCTTTATCGATTGAGTGATAGACATTGACTGTTTTTCTGGCGATTTCGTGCCAGTTATAATTTTGCAAATATACACTATAGTCAACGCTATTAGCTGCTGCCCACACAGCCATTTTCTCAGCCAGATTAGTCAGATTCCCCACCTTAAAATACGCATCTGGAGGCAATTTGACCTCGAGGTTAGCAGGAATATCGCTCACCACAGCTGGCAGGGAGAATGACATAGCTTCCAATAACGCTATCGGCAATCCTTCATGGTACGAAGGCATCACGAACAGTTTTGCCTGCGAAAACACCGCCTGCAGCTCATCACCTCTTAAAAACCCAGTCATTACTACGCCAGGGGTATCGGCAGCAAGCTGCTTGAGTCGAATGCTGTATTCGGTCGGATGATCCGCATCACCAATTAATACTAATGGCAGTTGCAAACCGCTTTGTTGATAAGCGGAAATAGCATCATGCATCCCTTTTTCTTCAACGAATCGTCCAACCACAACTAAATAGTTTTTCGCTTCGAGTCCGAAGCGGGAAAGCGTGGTGTGAAGAGTGTTATCTGATAATAACCGGGGTTCATTGACACCGTTGTAAATCAAATGTGCATCATAGCGGCCATGTTTTTTCTGGATCAGTTGGTTAATAACCTCAGAAATAACAATCACCTCGCTGGCATATTTCACCGCCCAGCGCTCACCGAGCAGCAATATTTTTTTGGCGACATATCCCCATTTCTGCCGATCGTAGTCAGGCCCATGATGGGTGAAAACTACCTTCTTACCTAACAAACGCAATAAAGGAATAACTAGTCCAGGACCAATAGCATGTACGTGCACAATATCCGAGCGGTCTATGCAGGTTCTGAACGCCGCTAAAACGGAATGGACAATCGCTTCCAGCGAGCGTTTTTTAGGTGCCCACAATGCATAAGTTTCAACTTTCTTATAGGAAGACCGTTTGTAATTCACATACGGCGAGCGGGCGATGACACAAATATCAACATCAAACTGCTGTTTAATAGCAGGATAAAGATTCTGGCAATGCGTTTCCACACCGCCCAATACATCTGGGATCCCACGAGTACCAAACACCGTTATTTTTTTGCTCATCTTATGGCCTGCTTAAAAGTTCTTTATATAACGTCTGTAGCGTCTCCATATGCTTGTCGAGAGCATATTTTTCACTTAGACGTTCACGGCCATGTAAGCCCATCACCCGAGCTTTCTCAGGATCCTCTACAAGGGTATCCATCGCCCCCGCCAGCTCCTGTGCATTGCCCGGCTCAAATAAGATCCCTTCAATACCATCGCGAATTTGTTCTGGAATGCCGCCAATGCGCGACCCAATCACCGGCTTCGCAAATGCCATCGCCTCTAACACCGCCATCGAGCAGTTTTCATAACATTCAGAAGGGAGGATTACCACCCTGGCTCGTTTAATCAGATTATCCAGCGCCTCTCCCTGCTGCACGTAACCTAAAAATTCAACATCCGGGTATTTAGCAACCAACTCGTCATACAGCGGACCGTGACCGACAATTTTCAGTGTGGCTTTGTTACGCATTTTTTGATGAGCCTGCAGCAACGTTGCCACCCCTTTCTCACGACTCAAGCGACCAAAGTACAGCACGTAACCCTCATCGTTTATCTCACCGACAGGCTGGCTGTCATCAACGCCATTGACGATCACATCAATACGGGAATTCGGCAGGGTACGCAGCAAAATACCGCGCAAGAACTTACTGGGTGACACGATCACATCCAGTGCCTGATAGTTTTGCGCAATATATTGCCAGGTAGCCTCTAAAGAGAGCAGTAAACTCTTCGAGGCAGAGCCTTCCTGGCAGCGATATCTGAAAGCATTAAAAACTGTCCCGGTGATACAGGCATCACAAACCTGACCCTCACGTAACATTGAATACGAGGGACAAACAATCTTATAGTCGTGCGCAGTCAACACCGTTTTACAGCCAAAATTGCGCGCCACTTTAATCAATGCCGGCGTCAACTGGTGGTAGATATTATGAAAGTGGACGATATCCGGGCGTTCTTTTTGTAATAACGCCAGCATTTTTTTACAGGCTTCAGCGTTATGAATAAAGCTAACTGCCGTTTTGATACCGCCCAGCAGACTACTGTCTTTATGATAATCCACATTACCGACGAAAAAATCCGCATAATCAGAAGGGAAATTCTTTTCATGCTGCATGGAAAAATCAATCACCTGCACGCCAGCTTTTTTCAGCATGCTTCGTTCCTGAAAATAAACCGTTTCCGCCCCACCCTTAATGAAGAAAAACTTGTTAACCAATAAAATTTTCATCACATCTGCCCTGTTTATTCATGAATGATTTTACTGTTGGGCGGAGTCAGCGGATCGCGTACCGGATAAATACACCCTTTGAGCAACCCCGCTGAACGAACAACCATATTTATTACGCTTTGTAACCCATCGGTTAGCGAGCGGTTTTTCACTATTTTCAACAGGGTAAATACCAGTAATGGCAGAAGTGCAACCGCCATGACTTTACCGTTAAGAGTGAGCAGTGCAGCGAACAACAAAATAAGATAGAGGGCAAATACGGCCTCATTCCTGACTATTTTTAGTGCCCCCATAAACCAGGGTTTCCCCCAGCTACAGCGCAACAGCTCGCCTGGCGCCTGGTAATACCTTGTTTTCCACCGATGCATCAGCATCTTAAACGTCGGCATGGTATGTGAAGTATGGCTAAAATACGGAATATCCAGACGACGCAGTTTGTAACCTGCGCCAGTAATGCGCAGACCCAACTCAGCCTCTTCATAAGCATGTAAATTCCGGTTTGTCAGATAGCCTATTTTTTCTATCGCAGAACGGCGATACAACCCACCGCCACCTAAATGATCGCAATCCCCAATGGGATAAATTTGATTAATTCGTTGCTTACGGGATTTAAATTCATAGTTAACGGCATCATCCATTTCTACGGTCCCGGCAACACCCGCATATTCCGGTTCAGCCTGTAAAAATGCGATGGCCCGATCGATAAATCCTTCTTCCAGCTCCATATCGCCATCCATCAGCAACAGGTAATCTCCTTCACTAAAAAGATAACCCAGTTGATGCCCCACACCGCAGCAGCGATCGCCAGGATCGGTTAATGACACCACCGTCACCCCTTTATTTACCGCCAGTTGCTGGGTGTTATCGGTCGACAGGCTGTCGGCAACAATAATTTTATGTGGGTAGCCTACGAGCTGTCGCCGGATACTATCGATCGTTTTCTCAATACCTTTTGATTCGTTGAGAGTCTTAATACTCACTGAAATAAATGGTTTATTGTCCATCCCATCCCCCTGCGCTGCGAAGAACGGTTCGACGAATCACTAAGCTTGAGCCTAGTGATAAATAAAAAAGGAACTGTAACATCGGCGTTATCATCAGTATTTGGCTGTAAGGTAAGCTGATTAAACAACTAATAGCAAAAGCGTTGAACGCAGGCGCGAAGCTCAACAACTGGAGATCCTGCTTGTCCAGTTGCTCAAGCACCAGCAATGGTTTTGGCTGGCACACTTTCAGAATATAAATAAACAGACTAATAAAAAGCAGTGTGCCGATGACACCAATTTCCCAAAGAAGCATACTCAGAGAAGTGGAATCGAGAATTAAGTTATAAACAATATTCAAAAACCCAGGGGAGACTGTACTTCCGCTGTTTGTCGCATTAAGTCCGTAGCCAAATAACGTGCCCGACAGCCCCCACAGATCGTTATTTTTTAGCCAGAACAGAAACGTCGTAAAGCGCCCCAACTCACCGGTAGACATGACGTAGTTTGGGTCAAAAATATAGCTCAGAGAATCGATGAAAATGCTCAATGAGCTTTTCGTTGGGTCGGCGCCAAAAGCCGAAGTATAGTACCAGGCAAGAATCACAACCGACAGGCAGATAAGCAATAGCATACCCGCTACGATCAAAATCAACGTCTTGAAGTTAATCTTACTGACGTCTTTAACATAGCTCGGGGAGAGCCATACCCATACCAGGAATAGAGGTGAAAGCAGGATGACAAACTTCACTTCACCAATGATGCATAACCCTAGCCCGAGCACAATATGCAGCGCCATAGATTTAAACGTCGTCAGCCCGTGCTTATACTCCGAGAGTTTTAGCAACATGATTAACAGGCAAAACAACCCCATTGCTGCTGTATTCCCGCCGCCCATTGGGTCGCCGCCAAATGTACCCACTACGGAGTCCCATTTTTCATCTTCACCACGCTGAGCAACGCGCTGAGGAACCACCAGTAACACCTGATATATCATTACCGGAATTTGTACGTAAAACACCCAATACAAATATCGCGTGGCCCGATAAATCTGCGATTCCCGGCAAAATCCCAGTAGCAAACAGATCATCACCAGCGACAACGCAATTTCGTTTTTAAACGCGACAATCGCGACGGTTACTCCCCCCTGGAGCAGAGTTGAGGCCCCGGCCAGCACCAGAAAAGAGAAATACAGTGCCAGGATTATGGTTTCCTGCGCATCCAGTTGCAGCGGGGCATCCCGTGTCTGCATGACCATTAATCCGACCATCAGCAGCGTCAGAAAAAATGGGATCCACAGCACCGACTGCATACCAGTGAAATACTGCACCAGACCACACAGTATCAACGTAATAAAGGTATAGGCCTGTAAATAATATCCGGTATTCAATGTCATAATATCACCGGCTTGTCTTTCAGGAGATTGGCACGTTTGTTCATTTTGAGATAAATGAACGCATAACGAATAAAGGTCAGTGAAGAAAATAATATTACTGACGCTGCATAGTCATGATAAAAATAAGGCGTCACAACAAAAGCAATCAACACAATGGCCAGCTGTTCAAGCTGGATCCTGAGAAAATAGCGATGGGAACCAAATATCAGCTCAATCACCGTCAAAGGGCTGATCGCCAGCGCCGGAAACAAATAGGGCAACATGTAGCGCGAAGTCTCAATAGAGTTAATCCAGTCTTCGCTAAAACCAAGCCGCATCACAATCGGATAGAAAATAAACACCCCGAGAGTGCAAACAACCCCAAGAACCAAAAGCAGCATCCTTACCTTAGTATACTCTTGATAATTAAAGGTGTTGTTCCGGAAATCCATAGACCACTTTGAGAAAATCGTATTGCGTACTGCATTACCGATGATCACGACGGGTGCCAGACAGAACCGACTGACGACTGAAAAATAGCCCGCTGTCAGCGCCGAGAACCAGAAGTTAATTAACATGATCGGCAAGTTGCTGCTTGCCATCGCCAACACCTCGGCACTCCCGACCTTAGTGATATGGTGAATATGCTGTTTAAAAAATAGCAGGTTACTGGATGGGCGCAGATGCTTAACAGTCACTGAACGAATATCAAACGAATGTAAAATGCAGCTCGTCGTCAGCAGCATCATCGCACATGCCCACGACCAGTAGAACATCTGTACATGATGAGTGAGCAGCACTGAGAGCACCACTACCACTGAGACAGAAATTCGCTGAAATATCAGAAAAGAAAAATTTGCCGTCCGCAGTGACAAATTCTCTGATATTAAAACCCACGCATTTGAAAGCGACAGCAAATAGAGAAACAGGACGTTCTGATGAAATAACCATGCTGTTAATGCGGCATACGGCAGCGCAATTACCGCACTTTGCAGCAGACAAAACACCACATTTTGCGCCAGGTCCTCATCCTGCTGTTTAGGAATCAACAGCTGTGAGGCAAAGGTACACACCTGTGCCCCAACCACCGCAATGCTGTAGTTGAGCGCATAAAGCCCAACCTCAGCCATATCATACTTGTGTGAGATCAACCAGATAGACAGCGCACCAATCAACTGCGAGATGACTGATGAACCAGCTATCGTGGAAGCACTCTTCAGTAGACTCATACACGACCTGGCGTAGTCATCAGTTGGTCAGTATTAAAGTTCAGTGAACGCAGTCCCTCTTGCGTTTCAAGATTCTTTTCCTCGACCGCATTTAATACCGCGCCAATCACAACGCCCTGATTATCTTCAATCTTATCCAGCGCGCTGGCAATTGTCTCCGCTGAACCACTCCCGGCTTTCACGATGAAAACAACGCCGTCAACCGCCCGTTTAAGCAGTTGGATATCCTGGCTCTGATTCACCGCGGCAACATCAATAATAATGCGCTGGTATTGCGACTTGAGTTCGCGCATTAAGGGTTCAACACGTTCAGACGACAGCATCAATAAAGAGGAGATCGTGGCCTTGCCGTGCGGAATAAAATCAAGATTCTCATTAATCTTAATACGCGTATTTTCCAGTACGGCTTCACCCCGCAGTAGTTCCGCCATGCCAGCCGATGCTGGGGTAGCAAGCTCAGTAGACAGACCATCATGATTAAAGAAGTCCGCATCAATAAGCAGTGTTTTCTGATCGAAGCTAAATGAACTCGCCAGCAGATTAGCTAACAGAGAGCGCCCTTCACCATGCTCCGCCGATGCCATCGCGACCGTCTGTAACGCGCGGTTATCTAACATTATCCGCGTGCGAATACCGTGAATAATATCGGCGTTCAACGGGTTCTTCAGGATCAGGTCGCGAACCTGTGCTCGCCCCGTTATACCGATGAAACGACGGATCTCACCCAAGGGTTCGATATTAAGGCGTTTTTTCATCCGGCTAAGGGTGCTAATCGAATTATCCATTGCCGCTTTAACGATGAAATACATAATGCTGAAAACGACCACCAGCATAACAATCATCACCAGCAGTAACGACTTATTCGGCTTAGCAGGCTTTAGCGGAGGAACTGCAGGATCATACAGCACCGCGTCAGCATTTACGCCGGAAAGCGACAACTCCTGAGTACGCTGGTAAAGCGTTTTATACAGATCTTCCATTTTATCCAGTGACAGTTTTTGGCTGTTGTAGATATCCCGTTTTGACGCCATTTTCTGGAATATCTCTTTCTGCTGCGCCAACTGCTGCCGGTAGTTATTTTCATCTGTCACCGCAGCCAGATATTGCTGACGTAACCCAGCTTTCAGTTCACCCAGTACCCGCTGCGTTTGATTTTGAATCGACTGAACGTCGGCTTCTGCTTTTAAGATGGTTGCGTGCTTAGGCCCATACAATTTTCTCTGTTCAGACAGCACGCGCTGTGCCTGAATCAGTGCAATACGTAAATCCTGAATCTGTGCATGGTCAGAAACAGAGGGCAGAGAAATGATATCCCCGGAAGACTTTCCGCGACCATTCACTTCGTTATAAACAGATTCCGCGGCGACACGACGTTGAGTCGCATCTGCCAGACGATTGGTTACAATACTTAATTGCTCTGTTTCAAAACCATCAATACCGCGGAACGTTAATAGCCCCGCATTTTTCAGGTAGTCATCCATCTCCGCTTTTTGTTTAGCAATTGACTTCTGCACCTCTTCCATCTTTGCAGCATTTAACTCTTTCGCTTTCTCTGCTTTCTCGCGCTTTTGCTCAACGGTGTAGTTGATAAAAGCCTGAGCCACGCCATTGGCTATCTCAGCCGAAAGCTGCGGAGAGGTAGATTCATAGGAAATGGACGCCAGATTAGTCGTGCGAATGCCGACGATCTTCAGGTCTTTCGACAACGTCTTCAGCGCCTGTTCGACCCTCAACTGCCGACTCTCACTGCTGTCAGCCCCGCCAGTACCCGATTTCTCACCATTGAAGTCCGGATTTTCATCCAACTTCAGATCGCGCACAGCCTGCTCCAGAATGATTCGTGACTGCATCAGAGCATATTGGGTTTCGTAGTAGCCACTGCGCGTTGAATCAAAACCATCAACCTGTGGAAACGGCGAAACATTATCAGCCTGGGCCTTAATCAGCACAGTCGCCGTCGAAACATACTTTGATGACATCATGCTAATTAATGGATAGGCCACCGCCCCCGCAACGATACCGGCAAGTGCGATTTTCCAGGCATTCTTTTTAAGTTCTTTGGCAAAGCGTGAGAAATCGACTGAGTTCTCTCTTTTCTTGCCGTTTTCCACTATAGATAGTTTCATCGTTAGAAGAACCCCATGCCAATAATCACGACGTCCCCAGGACGAACAGAGTGCGTTAAATCGACATTCTCAAGGAGCTGATTGCTACCAGCCAGTCGAATGTTGATATCTTTGCGGTCTGCACGGTCAGTAAATCCCCCCGCCTGGGCAATAGCTTTTTCTACGGTAAGTCCCGGCTCATAAGCGAATGCATTCGGGCTTTTCACTTCACCTGAAACGTAGAATTTACGGAATTCAGCAATGCTTACGGTCACCATAGGATTAACCATATAACCATTGCGTAAACGTTGAGATAATTCCGCACTCACCTGTTCAGGCGTTTTGTCTTTCAATGCGAGTACGCCAATATAGGGGAAATTTATTGAGCCACTCTTATCCACAATAAACTTCATCGTCATCTCCGGTTCCCCGTAAACAACGATATTGACAGTATCCCCGGCACCAAGTCGGTAATCCTCTGAGGTGACAGCAGGATCGTCCGTTAATGGTGGTCTGGACGTTGCGCATCCGACCAACAGGATACTGAATAGAAAAAACGCGCACAGTTCTATTATTTTCATTTTAGATCTGAACCTTAGCTTTAAGCATAATCATCGAATTATCATAACCTAACGTTCTTATGACTTCCTGATTGTCATTGGGACCGATAAAGAACGAGTCAGTATCCTTATTCGAATTTAATGTATCTAACTGATATTTAATCTCAAAATTAACAGACGGTGTGTAGTCATAGCTCATGGTTACACTGAAGACACCATTTTTATCATGTCGGTCCTTGTTTTGTTTCTTATAGTCTTCCATGGTGTAGGCATAGTCGAGAATGGTTGAAAAGCGTTCACCTAACCAAAAATGCTGGTAAGAAACCCCATACTCAGTCACTAAAATATACCCCCCAACTTCCGATGGGTCTTTAATGCTTTGCGCGGTACGAGCGGTAAAAACAGACTGTTTTAACGGTTTCCACTCTCCCTTAATATCCCAGTTTAGACCATTAAAATCATGCGAGTTTGGGCTGTTTTCAAATGTTTTGTACAACCAGGCGATATTCATATCGACATTGGTTTTCCCCGTCAGCTGCGATTTCAGACCGTAAAGCAAATAATATTCATTACTGTCTTTTTCTGAGTTGTTATCATAGTGACGTTGGTTAGTAATAAAACTATAGCGAAAACGCGTTCTGGATGTGTATTGATCAAAAATCTCTGCAACCAGGCTATTTTCATGCCATTCCTGATCAAGGATGTAATTGTAAAAATCCTCACTGGTATCTTGCGTATCCTGCGTGTTACCGAAAGTCAGTTTTTTATATAACAACGCCAACTCCGCTTTACCACGTCCATCTGGCGCACCGTAGCTATAGCGTAATTCACTGTTGATAAAATTTGTCGTCAGCGGAGATGTAATTCCGTACTGCCGAAACTGGCCCGGCAGAAAACCTTCGGTGATATCACGACCACGATTTTCATGCCCAAGAGAATCTTCCAGATTGAGAGTTAAACCGTGCATTTGCCCATAACGCCAGGCACCGTTAAAACGGAAAAAATGATCGTTGTAGTTATCAGCGGAATCGCTTGAATAGTTACGGTAATCGCCGGAATACATCAGTAAATACTTATCCTGACCGCGCTCTCCGATCATACTCAGCACTGGCGCTGCGCTCTGAAATGAGGAACCAATAGCATCACTGTTATGTGGCTGATAAGTCACGTTATCATCATAACCGTAGTCCACAGCAACCTTGCCCTGGAAGTCGATCCCGGCAAAGCCAATGTGTGATTTCGGTGTTAAATCAGCCCATGCGGACTGCGATATCACGATTCCGGTAATAACTATTAATTTAGTATGCATTCTTACCGACAAATCCTTTGAAAATAGTTTTAATAATAATTTTTATATCCAGCCATAACGACCAGTTTTGAATGTATTCGATATCATACTGAACGCGTTTTTCCATCTTGTAGAGCGCATCAATTTCCCCACGAAACCCGTTAATTTGCGCGAGGCCAGTGATCCCAGGCTTAACTTTATGGCGGATCATGTAATTTTCTACCTGCTTACGGTATTGCTCATTATGCGTAACCGCATGCGGTCTTGGACCCACAATCGACATGCTGCCTTGCAACACATTAATAAACTGAGGTAACTCATCAAGCGACGTTCGACGCAAAAAACTACCAAATTTCGTCACTCGGGGATCGTTCTTCGTGGCCTGAATCACCGTGTCGGAATTCTCCATTACCCGCATAGAGCGAAACTTCCAGACTTTAATTTTTTGCCCACTCAAACCATAGCGGTCTTGTTTAAAAAATACTGGCCCACGTGAAGTGAGTTTGATACCAATAGCGATCGCTAACATTAGCGAAGAGATCATCACCATAATAATGCTGCCCAGCACCAAATCCTCAGCCCGCTTAATAAACGATCCGGCCCCTTCAAACGGGGAACTAAAGATACCGATAGTTTGCAGATTATGGATAGATCTCAACTTAGACATATTGTTACTGTAAGTATAAAAATCAGGCACAATATAGGTATCAACCGTGGTATCAGACATCATGGCCAAAAAATGACGAATACGTTGTAGCGCCACCATCGGCAACGCAATATAGATTTCATCTATATTTCCCAGTTTAGCCTCTTCAACCAGGTTGATCACCGGCCCTCTAAAGGGGCTTTTAATTCTGTTAACAAAATCACCGCAGCGGGATAAGCTGCGTTCATCATAAAAGGCCAAATCTAATTGGATATTGGAATATTCATTCATCAATGCATTTTCTGCAGCGAGGCCATTATCGGTAAGACCAATAATCGCTACGCGAACATTTTTCTTGGTTGAATATTTAAAAATGAAAAAACGAATGTAATATAAAAAAGGTAAGGGAAAGAGATACCAAAAAATAATAGCTGAACAAACTGGGTTGTCCAGTTTACTTAAGTATCCTAATGTCTGAGGTTCAGCCACCGCAACGCTGACTATCTCAATAGAAATAATCGCCAGCAAGGTACAAGAAAGCAGTCGTTTTTGATTACGTAAGCCAATGGTCTTTATTTTTTGCTGATACATTTTAGTATATTCAGCAAACAGCAGAAAAAAGGTAGAAAAAAGAACACTCAAAATAGCAACTGTCTTAAATGGCGCCATATTCAACAGATGTGCGCTAACAATCAACGTTAAGTTGATAACAATAAAATCGACCAGTTTTATAAATACTGGGTATCCTTGACTGCTAATCTTTAGCGAATTTTTCAGCATATCCCAGCCTATTATCTATTGATCTTTAATTGTTTTTTGCTCTTTTCATGTTGCTAATTATATCACAAGTCAAAAAAACGCAATGGTACATTGTCAGTAAATGTAAAAAATAATGCTACACAATGTGACTCTGGCTCCATTTGGCGTATGTATTTATATGATTTTTAAGGTTATTAAAAATATCAGCACTTGATTATCATTATCAAAAAAAATGATTATTAGCAACAAAGCGACTATTGACAGATAACAATCCATAGACTATGGAATACCCACTTATGTATGATAAATATCATCTGTTTTTCCTTTTTTGCCCACCATTACTGCTAAGTTAATGCTCAACACAGAGAGAGTTATAAAAAATATTCTCCACACACCCATCCAATAAATAACAAAATGAAACCATTAAAATTCTAATTAATAATAAAGTTAATTAATTGGAATTATATACCCAATAGATTTCGAGTGCATTGAGGCAGCTTGAAAGACCAGGGGTACAGACAGACGATAAACAGCATCTGTATCTCTTTCTTAGCACGATACGCTCAAAAACCGTACCCGTACGCTCAACCCTCCTAACGTCTCACTGCGAGACAGGTGTGGACGCGTATGGTGCAAACGCGCGATGTCATTCACCAGCGCCAGACCGATACCCGCTCCGGGAACATTGCCGACATTATCCAGGCGATGAAACGGCAACAGCGCCTGATGCATCCGATCATCATCAATACCGGGACCGCTGTCTTCAACCACCAGCACCACCGCTTCCCCTTCTCGTAGTAGTCTGGCAGTGACTATTTCCTGCGCTGGCGTATATTTCAGCGCGTTATCCAGTAGATTCCCGCACAGCTCACCAAGCAGAACCTCATCTCCTTCAATCCATACCGCGTCCTGTTCACCTTCATAACCCAGATCGATGGCTTTACTGCGCGCCTGCGCCAGACGAGTAAAACAGCTGGTTTGCACGACCTCATACAGATTGACCGGTGAAAAATGTCTTTCCCCCTGCTCCTTACGCTTTACCGCGGAAAGCTGCAGTAGCCTTTCTGTCAGTTGAATGGTGCTATCCAGCGTCGAACTCATCGCTTGTAAACTCTCATACCACTGCTGCGGCTGTGGGCTGGCGAGGGCTACCGCCGCCTGGGTTTTAAGCACTGCCAGCGGAGTTTTGAGCTGATGAGATGCATCTGCGCTAAAGCGTTCCTGACGCGAAATAAGCGCGCGTAGCCGGTCGATATAGCGGTTGAATGCCACAATCAGCAGACGGGTTTCCGACCATGGCAGCAGCTCCGGCAACGGCGTCAACAGCCCCGGTTCACGGCGCACCATCAATGATGACAGCTGGCGCATGGGACGTAATACCCGACGAAGCAGCCAGCCGACCAGCACCAGCGTCAGTAACACCAGCAACCCTTGAGAAACCCATGAGGAAAAGAGCAGTTGCCCCGCCAGATAGCGCCGCGATTGCAGCGTTTCAGCGACATAAATCTCCGCCATACCAACGATTCCCCCTTCGTTCACCGGCTGGAGAAGACGCGCCACGCGGATAGCCTCCCCGCGATACTCAGTGTGATAAAACCACGCCAGCGCCGGATAAAGCCGGGTGCGCGATGTAGCTGGCGGCATCGCAGGTAAATCGTCATAGCCGGAAATCACCTTCCCCGCCGGATCAACCACTTTGTAATACAGCCTGTCATTCATGTTCAGTTCAAAGCTGTCCAGCACCACCCATGGCACATTGACTTCGAGCTGTTTATTACGAACCACAAGTCGCTCAGACACCGTTCTGGCCGATGAGAGCAGCGTCCGGTCATACGCCTGCGTCGCTGCCTGTAGAGCGCTAACGTAGCTGTTAAACGCCGATAGTCCCCACAGCAGCAACAGCGGCAAGCCAAGAAACATTAATAACTGCAGGTACAGCGACTGGGGCTTAACCCACTTCATCACAGCACTCCAGCACATAACCCAGGCCGCGCAACGTCGCGATCCTCACATCGCTCCCCTGCAGTTTTTTACGCAGGCGATGGATATACAGTTCAATGCTTTCAGGGCTGACCTCATCGCTCAGACTGAAGACCTGTTCAAACAGTTGCTGGCGCGAAACCGGGCGTAATCGCCGGTACATCAGCACCGTCAGCAGCGCCTGTTCACGCGGCGTGAGCGCCAGCGGCTGCCCCTGCAACAGAAAATAGCCTTCATCATGAAATGCCAGTTCCCCCAGTTGCTGTATACCTTGCACCTGGCCTGCGCTGCGTCGCAGCAGTGCCCGCAGCCGCGCATCAAGTTCTTCAATTTCAAACGGCTTCGCCAGATAATCATCGGCCCCGACGTTCAGCCCCTTCACTCTGTCAGCCACTGCGCTACGCGCCGTCAGCAGCAGAACCGGGAGCGTCTGCCCGCGTTTGCGCAGTCGCTGAACGACTTCCAGACCATCCAGCCCCGGCATATTGATGTCCAGAACCGCCAACGCATACGTTTCGCTATGCAAGAGATGATCGGCGGCCTGCCCATCAAAGACGCAATCGACAGCAAAACCGTTTTGTACCAGCGCTTTCTCCAGCCAGTGAGCCAATTCACGGTTATCTTCCGCTAATAAGAGACGCATATCACATCCTGTAAAGTTTCTGCCGCATTGAAAGGGAATTGAAAGGTTAATGTTTTAACAATCATGCAACCGAACTGCTACACATCGGCTCACATAATCACAAAAATCTTCTTTCGTACCCGAAACTCCGGTCGCCCGGCGCGAGGATAAATAATGAAAAAACAATTACTTCGTACCCTTACTGCAAGCATGTTACTGATGAGTACCGCTGTTCTGGCTGAACAAGCCCCCTCACGCACTGAATGTATCGCTCCGGCGAAACCCGGCGGGGGATTCGACCTCACCTGTAAGCTGATTCAGGTGAGCATGATGGAAACGGGTGCTATCGAAAAACCGATGCGCGTGACCTACATGCCCGGCGGGGTGGGCGCGGTAGCCTATAACGCCATCGTCGCGCAACGCCCTGCCGAGGCGGGAACCGTGGTGGCCTTCTCTGGCGGCTCGCTGCTGAACCTGTCGCAGGGCAAGTTTGGTCGCTATGGCGTCGATGATGTGCGCTGGCTGGCAAGCGTGGGAACTGATTACGGCATGATTGCCGTACGCAACGACTCACCGTGGAAAACGCTGAAAGATCTGCTGACGGCCATGGAGAAAGATCCCAACAGCGTGGTGATTGGTGCTGGTGCTTCTATCGGCAGTCAGGACTGGATGAAGTCAGCGCTGCTGGCACAAAAAGCCAACGTCGATCCGCACAAGATGCGTTACGTGGCGTTTGAAGGCGGCGGCGAGCCGGTGACTGCGCTGATGGGAAATCATGTGCAGGTAGTTTCTGGGGATCTCAGCGAAATGGTGCCCTATCTCAGCGGCGACAAGATCCGTGTGCTGGCAGTGTTCTCTGACGAACGTCTGCCTGGCCAACTGGCAAATGTCCCTACAGCTAAAGAGCAGGGCTATGACCTCGTGTGGCCGATCATCCGTGGCTTCTACGTCGGACCAAAAGTCAGCGATGCTGAATATCAGTGGTGGGTTGAAGCATTTAACAAGCTCCAGCAGACCGATGAGTTTAAAAAGCAGCGCGAACTGCGCGGTCTGTTCGAATTCAACATGAGCGGCAAGCAGCTCGACGATTACGTGAAGAAGCAGGTCACCGATTATCGTGAGCAGGCGAAAGCCTTCGGCCTGGCTAAATAACCGCAGGGACATTGATGATGAGCGATCGTATTTTTGCGGGTATCTGGCTGTTGCTCTGTATCGCCGGGCTGTTCATAGCCTGGCAAATCAGCAGCGAATACAGTTATGAACCGGTTGGGCCGCGTCCCTTTCCACTTGGCATTATCAGCCTGATGCTCTTGTGCGCCGTGGCGCTGCTGTTGCGTCACCCGGACACCATCAGTTGGCCTCGCCGCCACGTGCTGCAAAAACTGCTCACGATGGTGATTGTTCTGTTGATGTACGCCTGGGGGTTTGAATGGCTGGGCTTTCCGATCGCCACCGCCATTCTCACCGTGGTGATTGGCATGTTGTTCGGTGCCACCATTCCGGCTGCGGGTATTTCAGGCTCTGTCCTCGGCATTCTTCTGTGGTATGCCTTCGATCGGCTGCTTGACGTCACCTTACCACTCGGCGCCTGGCTGAGTTAACGGAGAAACGATGGATACCTGGATATATCTTTCTCAGGGCTTTGCGGTGGCGATGACGCCGGAAAACCTGGTTATCGCCTTGATCGGCTGTTTTGTTGGCACCATCGTTGGGCTGCTGCCGGGCCTCGGGCCCATCAACGGCGTGGCGATATTGTTGCCGCTGGCCTTCGCATTGCATCTGCCAGCAGAGTCTGCGCTGATCCTGCTGGCCACTGTTTATATCGGCTGTGAATACGGCGGGCGCATCTCCTCGATTCTGCTCAATGTTCCCGGCGATGCAGCCGCCATTATGACCGCGCTTGACGGCTATCCGATGGCGCAGCAAGGGCGCGGCGGCGTGGCGCTCTCTATCTCGGCGGTCAGCTCCTTTTTCGGCTCACTTATCGCTATCGGTGGCATCATTCTGTTTGCCCCGGCGTTAGCGCAATGGTCGCTGGCTTTCGGTCCGGCAGAATACTTTGCCTTAATGGTCTTCGCCATTGCCTGCCTCGGCAGCATGATGGCTCAAAACCCACTGAAATCATTTCTGGCAGCGCTAATCGGTCTCGGCCTTGCGACCGTCGGCGTAGATGCCAACACCGGGGTCTATCGCTTCACCTTTGACAGTGTCCATCTCTCCGACGGCGTGCAGTTTATCGTGGTGGTGATTGGGTTGTTCTCTGTCTCAGAAATACTGTTAATGCTGGAACATACCAGCAGTGGCCAGACGCTGGTGCGTAAAACAGGCCGCATGTTGTTTAACGCCAAAGAAGGTATGCAGTGTGTGGGCGCGACACTTCGCTCGTCGGTGATTGGCTTTTTTGTCGGTGTGCTACCAGGCGCCGGGGCGACCATCGCCAGCGCAATCACCTACATGACTGAGAAAAAACTCAGCGGTAACAGCGACAGCTTTGGTAAAGGGGATATTCGTGGCGTCGCCGCACCAGAAGCGGCGAACAACGCCTCGGCCTGCGGATCCTTTATTCCGATGTTGACGCTCGGTGTGCCTGGCTCCGGTACCACAGCGGTGATGATGGGTGCGCTGACGCTGTACAACATCACGCCAGGCCCGGCCATGTTCACCGAGCAACCAGATATCGTCTGGGGGCTGATTGCAGCGCTGCTGATTGCTAACGTGATGCTGCTGGTGATGAACATTCCGCTGATAGGTTTGTTTACCCGCATGCTAACCATTCCGCTGTGGTTCCTGGTTCCGGCCATTGCCGCAGTCTCCGCAGTAGGCGTTTATGCAGTCCACAGTACCACTTTCGATCTGGTGCTGATGGTCGCCCTCGGCGTACTGGGCTACATACTGCGAAAAATGCACTTCCCGATGTCACCGTTGATTCTCGGGTTTGTACTGGGGGAAATGCTGGAGCAGAATCTGCGTCGCGCGCTGTCTATCAGTAATGGCAACATAGATATTCTGTGGGCAAGCGGGGTGGCAAAAGTACTGCTGGTACTGGCAGTAATGGTTATCGTGATCCCACCCGTGCTGCGTCTGATCCGTAAGCGCCACAACAAGCCGCAGGTGGACATCGGTTAGTAAAATGACGCGCCTTATCCGGCCTACGATTGATCGCCACTGTAGGCCGGATAAGCGCAGCGCCATCCGACATTTTTATTTTGAGCGTAAACCCTGAGTTCCTGCCAGGACATGCTCGACAAACTGCGTCAGCTTTGGCAGCGGGCGTAAATCCTGCCGCCACAGCAGATGTATCGGGCGCGGTTCAGGTGTAAAGCCCTCCAGTACCCGAACCAACCTGCCACTTGTGAGTTCTTCGGCCAGTAAAACCTCGGGCTGCAACAGCAGACCCGCCCCTGCGACCGCCGCCATACGCAGGCCGTGGCCATCATTACAACGCAGGATCGCATCGCGTTTCCATCTGACCTCCCCCTCCACGCCCGGAAGCTTCCATTCGTTGCGGGCCGTCCACACCGTGTGGGATAAACACAAATGATCCACCAGATCTGCCGGCGTTCGGGGCGTACCGTGACGGGCCAGATACTCCGGTGAGGCGCAGATCGCCATACGGTACGGACACAGGTATTTCGCCACTACATCAGTCTGATGAATATCACCAATCCGGATCGCCAGATCCACACCCTCATCTACCAGATCAACCATCCGGTTAGTCAGATCCAGTTCAAGACGTACCTCCGGCCAGGTCTGTAAAAAAGCAGCAGCCAACGGCGATACCACACATGCGCCAAATGAGGTTGGTGCGCTGATGCGCAGCGTGCCAGCAGGTACCAGCCGCAAGCGCTCTACC
Source organism: Citrobacter sp. Marseille-Q5395 (assembly GCF_947057495.1). Lineage (NCBI taxonomy): Bacteria > Pseudomonadati > Pseudomonadota > Gammaproteobacteria > Enterobacterales > Enterobacteriaceae > Citrobacter > Citrobacter sp. Marseille-Q5395. Next base: position 99,083 of record NZ_CAMSEL010000001.1, read on the forward strand.
GAGCTTTCAGCTATTGCCACCTGCTCCAATACTCGTCTGGCTTCTTCAAAGTAAACCCGCCCGGCATCGGTCAAACTCTGGCGACGGGTATTACGCTCCAGCAGACGCGTACCGAGCTGAACTTCAAGCTGGGCGATATATTTCCCCACCATTACCGCCGACATCTCCAGTAGCGTTGCCGCGCCGGTAAAGCTACCGCTCTCCACCACGGCGATAAATGTTTCCATGCCGCGCAACTTGTCCATATTACAAACCTCTGGTTAGTAATCATCTAACTTTTAACCAGTTTATCTGATTTCATTTTCATTAAAGAATGGTGGCTCACACTATTCAGGAGGTGGTTATGAAAATCGTCGTTATTGGTGCCAGCGGCACAGTCGGTCGCGCAGTCACAGAAGTATTGAGCCGTACACATGACGTTGTTCGCGTGGGCCGCACACAGGGTGATTACCTGGTTGATATCACTTCTCAGGAGAGCGTGCAGGCGTTGTTTGAAAAAATCGGTCGGGTAGATGCGATCGTGTCCGCCACCGGCAACCTGTTCTTTGGCCCGTTGTCGACAATGACCGACAACGAATTTAATCAGGGGTTGCAGGATAAGCTGTTAGGTCAGGTGCGGCTGGCATTAACCGGGCAACACTATCTGAATGATGGCGGTTCAATTACGCTTATCAGCGGCATCATCGCTCATGAGCCGATTGCGCAAGGGGCAAGCGCTGCAACCGTCAATGCCGGGCTGGAAGGTTTTGTTCGCGCTGCTGCCTGCGAATTAGAGCGCGGAATTCGCATTAATCTGATCAGTCCCACCGTGCTGAGCGAATCCGCCGACGCTTACGATAGTTTCTTCCCTGGTTTTGAAAGCGTGCCCGCCGCTACGGTGGCAAATGCTTTTCGCCGCAGCGTGGAAGGCATACAAACTGGTCGCGTCTATAAAGTCGGCTACTGATATTTTGCTGCCGCTGCATCCTTTATCAGCGGCAGCATTATTAACTCATTGTTTTAAAACATTCCCTTCTTGATTTTCTTCCCTGCATCACACTTACCCTCACCTTTTATATTGTTAAATAATTGTTGCTTTTGATCACAAATAATAAACAAAGCAGTCCATTTTGTGCGCACTTTTCAAAAATGTAGATATTTTTAATTTATGGCTACGAAACGAGCATCGCCATGTCTCCCTGACAATCTACTGAGAGGATCGATTCTGATGAACGCACTGACTGCCGTAAAACCGAACGCTGAAGATCCAGCCCAGCACTACAGCGGTTTCACGCTGAAACCATCAGCCCAGTCTCCACGCCTGCTGGAACTGACTTTCTCCGCCGAGACTACGGAGCAATTTCTGCAAGCTGTGGCACAGTGGCCGGTGCAGGCACTGGAATACAAATCTTTCTTGCGATTTAAAGTGAGCAAAATCCTCGACGATTTGTGCGGTAATCAGTTGCAGCCTCTGCTGCTGAAAACGCTGCTGGATCGTGCTGAAGGCGCACTACTGATCAACGCCGTGGGTGTTGATGACGTGGCGCAAGCAGAAGAGATGGTCAAGCTGGCAACGGCAGTCGCACATCTTATCGGACGCTCCAATTTTGATGCGATGAGCGGTCAGTACTATGCGCGTTTTGTGGTTAAAAACGTTGATAACTCAGACAGCTATCTGCGCCAGCCGCACCGTGTAATGGAGTTGCATAACGACGGAACCTACCTCGAAGAAATCACCGACTACGTGTTGATGATGAAGATCGACGAGCAGAACATGACCGGCGGTAACTCGCTGCTGCTGCACCTTGACGACTGGGAACATCTGGATCAGTACTTCACCCATCCGCTGGCACGCCGCGCTATGCGCTTCGCCGCACCACCAAGCAAAAACGTCAGCCAGGACGTGTTTCATCCGGTGTTTGACGTCGACCAACAGGGTCGCCCGGTGATGCGCTACATCGACCAGTTCGTCCAGCCAAAAGACTATGAAGAAGGTGTCTGGCTGAGCGATCTCTCAGACGCGCTGGAAACCAGCAAAAGCATCCTGTCTGTTCCGGTTTCAGTCGGCAAATTCCTGCTGATCAACAACCTGTTCTGGCTGCACGGTCGCGATCGTTTTACGTCGCATCCTGATCTGCGCCGTGAACTGATGCGCCAGCGTGGTTACTTTGCTTACTCCACCAACCACTACCAGACCCATCAGTAAGCGCGAAGGAAAATAGCGGATGTATGATTTTGTGATTATTGGCGGCGGCATTATCGGCATGTCGACCGCCATGCAGCTGATTGATGTCTATCCGGACGCCAGAATTGCGCTGCTGGAAAAAGAGTCCGGCCCGGCCTGTCACCAGACGGGCCACAATAGCGGCGTGATCCATGCCGGGGTTTATTACACCCCCGGCAGCCTGAAGGCACAGTTTTGCCTGGCCGGAAATCGTGCTACCAAAGCCTTTTGCGACCAAAACGACATCCGCTATGACGTCTGCGGAAAAATGCTGGTTGCCACCTCTGAACTGGAAATGGAGCGGATGCGCGCCTTATGGGATCGCACCGCCGCCAACGGATTAGAACGCGAGTGGCTGAACGCTGAAGAACTGCGTGAGCGTGAGCCGAACATAACCGGACTGGGCGGTATTTTTGTCCCGTCGAGCGGGATTGTCAGCTACCGTGAAGTGACGGCTGCAATAGCGAAAATCTTTCAGGCCAGAGGCGGTGAGATTATTTACAACGCCGAAGTCAGCGCGCTGAAAGAACACGCTACAGGTGTAATCGTGCATACCCGCCAGGGTCAGGAATATGAGGGCGCGACGCTGATTACCTGCTCCGGCCTGATGGCTGACCGACTGGTGAAAATGCTTGGCGTCGACCCCGGCTTTATCATCTGCCCGTTTCGCGGTGAATACTTCCGTCTGGCGCCAGAGCATAACCAGATAGTCAACCATCTGATCTACCCCATTCCCGACCCGGCGATGCCGTTTCTTGGCGTTCATCTCACCCGCATGATTGACGGCAGCGTAACGGTAGGTCCTAACGCAGTACTGGCGTTTAAACGTGAAGGTTATCGCAAACGCGATATTTCCCTCAGCGACACGCTGGAGATATTAGGTTCCTCCGGCATCCGCCGGGTGCTGCAAAATAACCTGCGTTCCGGCCTTAGTGAGATGAAAAACTCACTGTGCAAAAGCGGCTATCTGCGGCTGGTACAAAAGTACTGCCCGAGCCTGACGCAAAAAGATCTGCAGCCGTGGCCCGCGGGCGTACGTGCGCAGGCGGTATCGCCTGACGGTAAGTTGATCGACGACTTTCTGTTTGTCACCACGCCACGTTCAATTCATACCTGCAACGCCCCCTCTCCGGCGGCGACGTCGGCAATCCCTATCGGCGCACATATCGTCAGCAAGGTTCATGCGCTGCTGGAAAACCAGAGCAATCCCGGACGCACGCTGCGTGCGGCACGTAGCGTGGAAACATTACACGCCGCATTCACTCGTTAAACATTTTATGACAGGAAGCAATCATGCAACTTAACGATCCAACCTTGTTTCGCCAGCAGGCATTGATCAACGGCCACTGGCGTGACGCCAACAGCGGCGAGACCATCGCGGTGACCAACCCCGCAAATGGTCAGCAGTTAGGTAGCGTACCGAAAATGGGTGCGGATGAAACCCGCGAGGCCATTGAAGCCGCTAACCGTGCACTGCCCGCATGGCGGACGCTGACCGCCAAAGAGCGGGCGAATATTCTGCGCCGCTGGTTTAACCTGATGATTGAACATCAGGACGATCTCGCCCGTCTGATGACCCTCGAACAGGGGAAACCGCTGGCGGAAGCGAAAGGTGAAATCATTTATGCCGCCTCCTTTATTGAGTGGTTTGCCGAAGAGGGCAAACGTATCTACGGCGACACCATCCCAGGTCATCAGGCCGATAAGCGCCTGATCGTCATTAAGCAACCTATCGGCGTGACCGCCGCGATTACGCCGTGGAACTTCCCTTCGGCGATGATCACCCGCAAAGCCGGTCCGGCGCTGGCGGCAGGCTGCACGATGGTACTCAAACCGGCCAGCCAGACGCCTTACTCAGCGCTGGCGCTGGCGGAGCTGGCCAATCGCGCCGGGATCCCGGCGGGCGTATTCAGCGTCGTCACCGGCTCGGCTGGCGCAGTTGGCAACGAGCTGACCAGCAACCCGCTGGTACGCAAGCTGTCGTTTACCGGCTCTACCGAGATTGGTCGTCAGCTCATGCAGCAATGCGCTAAAGACATCAAAAAGGTGTCGCTGGAACTGGGCGGCAATGCGCCGTTTATCGTCTTTGACGATGCCGATCTCGATAAAGCGGTGGAAGGCGCGCTGGCATCGAAGTTTCGTAACGCCGGGCAGACCTGCGTCTGCGCCAACCGTCTGTATGTTCAGGACGGCGTGTATGAACGTTTTGCTGAGAAACTCCAGCAGGCCGTGAGCAAGCTGCACCTCGGCGACGGCCTGGAGCCCAACGTCACCACCGGGCCGCTGATTGATGAGAAAGCGGTTGCCAAAGTGCAGGAGCACATCGCAGATGCGCTGGAGAAAGGCGCTCGGGTTATCACGGGTGGCAAGGCGCATGCGCTGGGCGGCAACTTCTTCCAGCCCACCATTCTGGTGGAAGTACCTGACAACGCAAAGGTCGCCAAAGAAGAGACCTTCGGCCCGCTGGCTCCGCTATTTCGTTTTAAAGATGAGGCTGACGTCATCGCACAAGCCAACGATACCGAGTTTGGTCTGGCGGCTTACTTCTACGCCCGCGATTTAAGCCGCGTTTTCCGCGTCGGCGAAGCGCTGGAGTACGGCATCGTCGGGATTAACACCGGCATCATCTCCAACGAAGTCGCCCCATTCGGCGGAATTAAAGCTTCTGGCCTTGGTCGTGAAGGCTCTAAATACGGCATCGAAGATTACTTAGAAATCAAATATATGTGCATTGGCCTTTAATAAAACAAATACTGGAGAACACCTGATGAGCACCAATAAAGAACTTATGCAACGTCGCAGCAATGCCGTTCCTCGTGGCGTAGGACAGATCCACCCTATTTTTGCCGAACGCGCAGAAAACTGCCGGGTCTGGGACGTTGAAGGCCGCGAGTTCCTCGACTTTGCTGGCGGTATCGCGGTGCTGAATACCGGTCACCTGCATCCACAAATTGTCTCTGCGGTAGAAGCTCAGCTAAAAAAGCTGTCGCATACCTGCTTCCAGGTGCTGGCTTATGAGCCGTACCTGGAACTTTGCGAAATCATGAACAAGAAGGTGCCGGGCGATTTTGCTAAGAAAACGCTGCTGGTCACTACCGGCTCTGAAGCGGTGGAAAACGCGGTGAAAATTGCCCGAGCCGCCACCAAACGAACCGGCACCATCGCCTTTAGCGGCGCCTATCACGGTCGTACCCACTACACCCTGTCATTAACCGGGAAAGTCAATCCGTACTCTGCCGGAATGGGACTAATGCCGGGCCACGTTTATCGCGCACTGTATCCTTGCACTCTGCACGGTATCAGCGAAGACGATGCTATCGCCAGCATCCATCGAATCTTTAAAAACGACGCCGCCCCGGAAGATGTCGCCGCCATCGTGATTGAGCCGGTACAGGGCGAAGGCGGTTTTTACGCCGCTTCCCCCGCCTTTATGCAACGCCTGCGCGCAATTTGTGATGAACACGGGATCATGCTGATTGCCGATGAAGTGCAAAGCGGCGCGGGCCGTACCGGCACGCTGTTTGCCATGGAGCAGATGGGCGTCGCGCCAGATATCACCACCTTCGCTAAATCCATCGCCGGTGGCTTCCCGCTGGCAGGTGTTACCGGACGCGCCGAAGTGATGGACGCCATCCCCCCAGGCGGTCTGGGTGGCACTTATGCCGGTAACCCGATTGCCTGTGCCGCTGCGCTGGCGGTGCTGAACATTTTCGAGCAGGAAAACCTGCTGCAAAAAGCCAATGAGCTGGGCAAGACCCTGCGTGATGGGCTGCTGGCAATCGCCGAAACACATCGCGAAATCGGTGATGTTCGCGGCCTGGGAGCGATGATTGCCATCGAACTGTTCGAAGACGGCGACCACAACAAGCCAGATGCCAAACTGACTGCTGAGATCGTTGCCCGGGCCCGTGATAAAGGGCTGATCCTGCTCTCCTGTGGGCCGTACTACAACGTACTGCGTATCCTCGTGCCACTCACCATCGAAGATGCGCAAATCCGCCAGGGGCTGGACATTATCGCCCAGTGTTTTGATGAGGCGAAGCAGCACTAATTGCCGGATGGCGCAATCTGTAGGTCGGATAAGGCCTTTACGCCGCCATCCGACAAACAAGCAAAACAAAACGGATAAGGCCGTCCGGTAAAAATATCCAATAACAATTATACGCGTGCCCCGGCGCGGGAATGCCGGGGTGCTCTCCCAAGTGAAATACTTTCGAGAGGTTTAAAAGATGGGGCAAGTGTCACAATCACATGATTTAGGGGGCGGGCTGAAATCACGCCACGTCACCATGTTATCTATTGCCGGGGTTATCGGTGCAAGTCTGTTTGTAGGTTCAAGCGTAGCCATTGCAGAAGCAGGACCTGCGGTATTGCTGGCCTATCTGTTCGCCGGATTACTGGTGGTGATGATTATGCGCATGCTGGCCGAAATGGCCGTTGCCACCCCTGATACCGGTTCCTTTTCTACTTACGCCGACAAGGCTATCGGGCCGTGGGCTGGTTATACCATCGGCTGGCTGTACTGGTGGTTCTGGGTATTAGTGATCCCACTGGAAGCTAATATTGCCGCCATAATACTGCACTCATGGATCCCGGGCATTCCTGTCTGGCTGTTCTCGCTGGTTATCACGCTGGCGTTAACCGGCAGTAATTTGCTGAGCGTCAAAAATTACGGTGAGTTCGAGTTCTGGCTGGCGCTGTGCAAAGTGATTGCCATTCTGGCATTTATCGCCCTGGGCGCGGCAGCGATTAGCGGTTTCTATCCCTACGCTGAGGTCAGTGGAATTTCACGGCTGTGGGATCACGGCGGCTTTATGCCTAACGGTTTTGGCGCGGTGCTCAGCGCGATGCTGATAACCATGTTCTCCTTTATGGGCGCGGAGATTGTTACCATTGCCGCCGCGGAGTCCGACACCCCGGATAAACACATCGTGCGCGCCACGAACTCGGTTATCTGGCGAATCTCTATTTTCTATCTGTGCTCAATTTTCGTGGTGGTGGCATTGATCCCGTGGAACATGCCGGGGCTTAAAGAGGTTGGCTCTTACCGCTCGGTGCTGGAATTACTGCACATCCCGCACGCGAAACTGATCATGGACTGCGTCATTTTACTGTCGGTAACCAGTTGTTTGAACTCTGCGCTGTATACGGCATCCAGGATGCTCTACTCCCTGAGCCGTCGTGGAGATGCCCCAGCTTTTATGGGCAAAACTAACCGTAGCAAAACACCTTATGTCGCGGTGCTGCTGTCGACTGGGGCCGCTTTCCTCACCGTGATCGTCAACTATTACGCGCCAGCAAAAGTGTTTAAGTTTCTGATCGACAGCTCTGGCGCCATCGCGCTGCTGGTCTATCTGGTGATTGCTATTTCCCAGCTCCGGATGCGCAAGATCCTGCTGGCACAAGGCGGGGAAATTAAGCTGAGAATGTGGCTCTATCCGTGGCTGACCTGGCTGGTCATCGCCTTTATTATCTTTGTATTAGTGGTGATGCTCTTTCGCCCGGCGCAACAGCTGGAGGTTATCTCAACCGGGCTGCTCGCCATCGGGATTATTTGCACCGTGCCAATTATGTCACGCTGGAAAAAACTGCTATCGTGGCAAAAAGCACCCTTGCAAAATACGCATTAAATCCGTTCCCGGCACAGGCCGGGAAACCTTTTCAGGAGTATGACCATGACCGCCATTTCCCAACCGACGGCCATTGATGGGTACCGCTGGCTCAAAAACGACATCATCCGTGGTGTGTATCAGCCTGATGAAAAACTGCGAATGAGCCTGCTGACCTCGCGCTATGAACTGGGAGTCGGGCCGTTGCGCGAGGCGCTTTCGCAACTGGTAGCAGAACAGCTGGTCACGGTGGTCAATCAGAAAGGGTATCGTGTGGCATCGATGTCAGAGCAGGAGCTGCTCGATATTTTTGACGCCCGCGCTAATACGGAGGCGATGCTGGTGAGTCTGGCAATTGAGCGCGGCGACGACGCCTGGGAAGCAGAGATTCTGGCGCGGGCACATATGCTGAGCAAGCTTGAAGCTGTTGACGCCAGCGAGCAGATGCTGGATGAGTGGGATCAGCGACATCAGGCGTTTCACACGGCAATTGTTGCCGGGTGCGGTTCACACTATTTGCTGCAAATGCGCGAACGGCTGTTCGATCTCGCAGCACGCTACCGGTTTATCTGGCTGCGTAAAACGGTGCTATCCGTTGAAATGCTTGAAGATAAACACGATCAGCATCAGACGCTTACCGAAGCAATTATGGCGCGCGATGCAGAGCGCGCCAGCGAATTAATGCGCCAGCACCTGCTGACGCCAATTCCTATTATTCAGCAGGCCATGTCCGGAAAACTTCTGACGGAATAAACCTGTTCTTCTTTACTCTTCCGGAATACGTAAAACCTGCCCGGGATAGATTTTATCCGGGCTTTTCAGCATCGGTTTATTCGCCTCGAATATCTTATTGTACAGGTTAGCATTACCATAAACCTGTTTCGAAATAGCGCTCAGCGTGTCACCGGACTTCACCGTATAAAACTGACTTTCATTCGCCGGCGCAGAAGTTTTGACCTGGTCATCCACACTACCAATACCGGAGATATTACCGATCGCGATCAGAATTTTTTCTTTCGCTTCCTGGCTTAACCCATCTCCAGAAACGGTCGCCTTACCTTCGGCAATTTGGACGTTCACTTTATCTGCATCTGGAATACCGGTTTTACTCAGGTGTTCCTGCACCTTTTTCGCCAGTTCGTCACCACCATGATTTCCTGTGACCGCATCCCAGAGTTTTTCACCCGCATCTTTCACAAAATTGAAGAGACCCATATTCACCTCGGTTATTAACAATCAACACCAAGAAGTGTAGCAGAGGGGAAGGATCGATCAGGAAAGCGGCGCAGATGCGCCGCAATAGTGGAAAAGATTAGTTACGCGTCTGTACCCAGAATGCATGAATAAGACCGGGGATGTAACCCAGCAGTGTCAGTACGATATTGAGGATAAACGCCCAGCCAAATCCTTTCCCCAGCAGTACACCAAGAGGAGGCAAAATAATAGTTAAAACAATTCTCCAGAAACCCATACACACTCCATACAAGCAAAAAATTAATCATTGTGTATACCCAAAATAATTTGAGTTGCAGCCAGGCGGCAAAAGAGTGAGTCCCGATGAGCTTGCTCTTGCAAGTGATTCGGGTGAGCGACAAATCTGTCAGAAACAGATTTGAGCGCTACGGAACAACCGCCCGTAAGGCGAGACTCATGGATGAGTCGTGTAACTCGTAGCCAACGCGCATGCAACTTAAGTATGACGGGTATAAAAAGAGATTTCGTCTCTAAGCATAACCAGTGTACTCAACTCTGCCAGCCCTCCCCTGCGGTTTTACCCTCCTTTACTCTCTTTACGCTGGCGTACGATGATTGTTTATTTTAGAATGTACTTAATTTAGAACTCACTTAAATAACTATGACTGAACTTGAACAACTCCAGGCCAGCGCTGAAAAAGCGGCCGCCCTGCTCAAAGCGATGAGCAATCCGAAACGGTTGCTGATTTTGTGCATGCTCTGCGGTTCACCGGGTACGAGCGCGGGTGAATTAGCCCGCATTACCGGCTTGAGTCCTTCCGCGACCTCCCAACATCTGGCGCGAATGCGCGAGGAAGGTCTGATAGAAAGCCAGCGAGATGCTCAGCGCATCCTCTATTTCATTAAAAATGCGGCGGTGAATTCACTTATCGCCACATTAAAAACACTGTATTGCCCATAAGGAACCATCATGACCATTGGGATAATTTCCCCGCGCGAAGCACAGGCGCTCCTGGCACAAGGGGCAAAACTGATTGATATCCGTGATGCAGATGAGTATCTGTACGAGCATATCCCAGAGGCGCAACTGGCCCCGCTATCCACCCTGGAACAGAACTCACTACCCACAAATTTGCGGGCCGAGCGCATTATTTTTCACTGCCAGTCGGGCAAGCGCACACAAAACGCCGCAGCCAAATTGCATGCCACCGCCGCGCCTGCACAGGTCTGGCTGCTTGAGGGCGGAATCGACGGCTGGAAAGCTGCAGGTTTGCCGGTAACAAAAGATAACTCACAGCCGTTGCCGCTGATGCGTCAGGTGCAGATTGCGGCTGGTAGCCTTGCCTTACTCGGCGTCGTTCTCGGTTACACGGTCAACAGTGGCTTCTTCTTACTCAGCGGTTTTGTCGGCGCAGGTCTGGTTCTTGCTGGCGTTACCGGCTTTTGTGGCATGGCACGGATACTGGATAAAATGCCGTGGAACCGACGTACTCATTAAGCGGTAATAACCGAAACAGCGCTGTACCCGCCAATTGACGTGCTCTATGGTGGGCCATGTGATAAAGAAAGGAGCGCAGTATGTTTAAACCTGGCGATTTGGTGCAACCGCGTATGGGCGGACCAAAACTGAAAGTTGTCGAAGTGAATGGCGATCAGATTGTGGCCGTACAAGCCAGTAACGAAAGCGGTGAGAAATTCACACTGAAAGCTGCTGATGTTACGCGATATTCCGAAGACGGTGATTTCGGCGTTTGCTGAAATAAGCGGTGAGGATCTCCTCACCGCATTGCTATCAGATTAAAAAATCGTCGAGAGATTTACCAGCAGCCAGTGCCTGAGCAATGGGCTTCGGTGTACGTCCTTGTCCGGTCCATGTTTTCGTTTCACCATTGGTATCAGTAAAATGATATTTCGCCGGACGCGGTTGGCGTTTTTTTCCGCCCCGTGACGTGGTTGGCACCATACTCAGCAACTCTTCTGGATTAATTCCATCAGCTTGCATCAGCGCCAACAACGTATTAATTTTTTCCTGCTGCTCTGCACGCTGACGCTGTAGCTTTTCTTCTTCATCGCGTCTTTCTTTGGTAACTACCCTGAATTTTTCCAACATATCTTCAAGAACCTCGATGGGAAATTCACGGGCCATAGAACGCAGTGTGCGGATATTATTTAAGTTTTTTAACATTAAGCTCATATTAATAAAACCTCTTTAACGCAGAAATCAAAAACAGTAATACGGCAGGAAGTGTATTCGATTGTTTTTTCTATTTCCAGTATATTTTGTCGCAAAGTATTAAGCTAACAACGTTTCTTATTATTTACCTGTTGGTACGGGTGAGTCGATTTTCCGATATTTTATATAACGTGAGTATTAAAATAAATATGGCTAACGGCCTCTTAAATCATATACCCACAATACAGAAAATCACAACGTACAGTCTGGTCTGGCAGACATACCCAACATCAATTCACATTCAGAAAGGAGCTCAAAAAATTCAGAAAAACAAGTCAAAATAAGATATTGATTTAAAAGAGTTTTAACCAATACAGCAACGAAAATGCCAAAACGAACAAAAAACGAACCAACACAGAGCATTTTATCGACAAAAAGACAATAAATAAAAATTTTAAGCTAGTTGCCAGTTATTATGTAGCCATATATCCTATTAAAACGCGAAAGCAGCAAGATAAAACACTAGTTAAAAGGTATTCAAAACCTTTTCTTCCCTTTTTACAAGGAGCATTAACATGTTCTCTCCGCAGTCACGCTTGCGTCATGCTGTAGCAGACACGTTCGCGATGGTTGTTTATTGTTCTGTCGTGAACATGTTGATCGAAGTATTCCTCTCTGGAATGACCTTTGAACAATCGCTTTCTTCCAGACTGGTGGCTATCCCTGTTAACATTCTGATCGCCTGGCCCTATGGTATGTACCGTGATTTATTCATGCGCGCGGCGCGTAAAGCCACGTCAGCCGGATGGGCTAAAAATCTGGCAGATGTGCTGGCGTATGTAACGTTCCAGTCTCCGGTATATGTCGTTATTCTGTTGACGGTTGGCGCTGACTGGCACCAGATTACAGCTGCAGTAAGTTCAAACATCGTGGTATCAATGCTGATGGGGGCTGTGTATGGCTACTTCCTTGATTATTGCCGCCGCCTGTTTAAAGTCAGCAGCTATCACCAGGCTAAAGCCTAAATACATCTTCTTCGCGACTGGCATCGCCAGTCGCGCCTTTAGTTCGAACTCACGTCACCAAACAACCCATTTAAATAACGCTCAAGCGCAACACGCGAGCTAAAGCCGTGCGGAATACCATAATGTTCATGGGTTTCTCCCGCTAAATAAAGCGGAAATTGCTGATAGTGATCGCAGGTTTTAATATCTGTTGCGGGATCAGCCAGCGATGAACTGCGCTCTTTTAGCGTGGGATGGATAACTAAAGCGGTACGTCCCATGCGTGCTTCCCGGTTAACGTACACATAATTTTCACCACGTCGATAGCCATAAGCTTTCTGTGTGACTACATCGACGGTAAAGCCCACTTTTTCAAGTACGCGCGCCACCTCATCTGGTCGTAAATACATATTATTTTCCTCGTTATCTTTTACTGCGGGCTTACCTTACCTGATTCAGCATTAGCAACGCTTTCAGAAAAGTCCATAAAGAAGTGAATATGACGGGATAAATATCTACAGAACGACTGACAATCAGGCCATTGCCAGCCGAAGTTGATATGCGGCCTGCTGCGCCATTTCCACAGATCTAATATTGGTAAATGACAGCAGTATTCCGCCCTTTCCTGTCGATGTTATTCGCCAATCAGTTAAAGCCTGAACTGCCAGACCCGCGAGGTTAGCTTTACGTACTAATACTGTGTCCTCTCCGCTAACCGACATCACCAGTTGGATCCCGCCGTCCTGAGGAACTACGGTAAATCCTTGCTCTGTCAGCGCAGTTTCCATCCATTGACGTCGTTGAGCGTAATGTTGTCGCATCTTCTTCAGATGCCGCCAGAAATAACCTCCGTGGATAAAATCAGCCAGCGTTTGTTGCCATAAAACCGGAACACTACAGGCCGTTAGCGCCGCTTGCTGGCGGAACCGCGACACCTGAGTCAGGGGGACCACCAGCCATGCCGTGCGCAGTGCAGGAAACAGCGATTTACTGAACGTTCCGGCATAAATAACCCGCTGTGGCGCATCCAGGCTTTTTAGCGGTGGCAACGGTTTTCCGTGGTAGCGAAATTCACTGTCGTAGTCATCTTCAATGATCCATGCCTGCGCACGGGCGGCCCACTCCAGCAACTGATGTCGACGGGCTAACGAAAGCGATACCCCCAGCGGACTTTGGTGAGCTGGCGTGAGGAGCGCAAAGCGCGCATGTGGATAGTCACGGATCCCGACGTACACATCCAGTCCCTCTTCATCGACCGGAACAGGCATCATTTCAACCCTTTCCTGCGCCACTACTGGCCTGATTAACGGAAAACCCGGATCCTCTACCCACATTCCCTCACCAGGTTTTGCCAGAGCGCGCAGGATTAATGTCATCGATGCCGCATATCCAGAAGTAATAAACACCTGCTCCGGCAGGCACTCAATGCTGCGTGAAACGCGCAGATAATCGACAATAGCCTGGCGTAACGTCAGTTCACCGCAAACATCTCCCAGCGCAAGGTCAAAACGCGTCTGTGTGCGCAAACGCCGCCCCATTACCCGCGCCCAGGTTTCCCGGGGGAAAAGATCGAGAGCGGGCAGCCCCATCTGAAACAACTGCGGCGTTGGACTTTCTCCGGCGTATACAACAGGGGCAGCAGACGTTGTATCCAGCCGCAGTTGTCCACTCACAAACGTTCCGGCCTGGCCACGTCGCACAAGCCAGCCCTGAGCCACCAGCTCAGCGTATGCATTTTCCACCGTCGAACGTGACACGCCCAGCTCCTGAGACCATGTACGGCTGGAGGGTAATCTTGCGCCAGGCTTAAGTTCACCTTTCTCAATAGCGGTTTTTAACTGGCGGGCGATTTGCTGGTAGCGTGGCATTTATGGTCTGCTTTTTTAGTGAAAATATGGCTCTCTTTTGCAGACCATTATAGTGCTACATTGCTGGTCATCCAAACGAGGAGAAATACCATGACTATGTTACGCCAGCCCTACTATGAACTCAGCCCTGAAGTCTATAACGCCCTGGTTCAGGCCAGCAAAGCGCTGGAAAACTGCGCTCTGGACACCACGCTGACGGAACTGATTTATCTGCGCATTTCACAAATTAACGGCTGTGCATTTTGTCTGGAAATGCACAGTAAAGCGCTGCGCAAATCTGGCGTTGAACAAACCAAGCTGGACGCACTGGCGGGATGGCGTGTAAGTCATCATTTCAGTGAGCAGGAACGTGCGGCACTGGCGTGGGCCGAGTCTGTCACACACATCGTCACAACTCATGCCGAAGATGATGTTTATCTGCCGCTGCTTGACCATTTTAGCGCCAAAGAGATTAGCGACCTGACATTCGCAATTAGCCTGATGAATTGCTTTAACCGCCTGGCGGTAAGCATGCGTATGTAATTGCGGGCTGCCCGATAAACCGCCTTATCGGGCCTCTCCATGCTTGTCAGTAAGCCCGAGAAGCGTAGGCATCGGGCAATTTATACGTCACTCATCCTCTTCCCCCGCTCCGCTCGTTACTCTGAACACTTTCAATCTAAAATTCCCATATCTTGTATGGTTGAATCTTTTTAAAACTACATCTAGTATCTTCTGTATTAAGACACACACAACCCGACGCCTGTTATCGCGCCGTTCTTTTATTTTTAGATGGAAATACGAATCATGCGCATTATTATTTATACTCGCAACAACTGTGTTCAGTGCCATGCCACTAAGCGGGCAATGGAAAACCGCGGATTTGATTTTGAAATGGTGAATGTCGATCTGATGCCTGACATGGCAGACACGCTGCGTGAACAAGGTTTTCGTCAGTTACCGGTGGTAGTCGCAGGTGAAACCAGCTGGTCAGGATTCCGCCCGGATATGATTAACCGCCTGCGCCCGCAACCCCATGTGGCCAGCGCATGAATACCCTCGTCTACTTCTCCAGCAGCTCCGAAAATACCCATCGCTTTATGCAGCGTCTGGAGATGCCCGCTATTCGTATCCCACTTAATGAGCGCGAACGAATCCGGGTAGACGAACCTTACATTTTAGTCGTGCCGTCTTACGGCGGCGGCGGTACGGCTGGTGCGGTCCCACGGCAGGTGATCCGCTTTTTAAACGATACGCACAACCGGGCATTAATACGCGGCGTGATCGCCTCCGGCAATCGCAATTTCGGCGAAGCCTATGGCCGCGCGGGTGAGGTTATCTCACAAAAATGCGGCGTGCCGTGGCTCTATCGCTTTGAGCTGATGGGAACGCAAAGCGATATCGACAATGTCCGAAAAGGAGTGAGTGAATTTTGGCAACGACAACCGCAGAACGCGTAATCCCGCAAACGCTGGACTACCACGCCCTTAACGCCATGCTGAATCTGTACGATAAAGCCGGGCGGATTCAATTCGATAAAGACCATCAGGCGGTGGACGCTTTTATTGCTTCCCACGTCCGGCCCAACTCGGTGGTGTTTGCCAGCCAGGATGAGCGTCTGAATACGCTCATCCGTGACGGTTATTACGACGAAAGCGTTTTAACTCGCTACGATCGCGCTTTCGTGGTGAGGCTTTTTGACCACGCCCACGCCAGAGGATTCCGCTTCCAGACCTTCCTCGGCGCATGGAAGTACTACACCAGCTATACGCTAAAAACATTTGACGGTAAGCGCTACCTTGAAGATTTTGCGGATCGTGTGACGATGGTGGCGTTAACGCTGGCGCAGGGTGACGAAACGCTTGCCATGCAGCTTACCGATGAGATGCTCTCCGGGCGCTTTCAGCCTGCTACACCGACATTTTTGAACTGCGGTAAACAACAGCGCGGTGAACTGGTCTCCTGCTTCCTGTTGCGAATTGAAGACAACATGGAGTCAATTGGACGGGCGGTAAACTCCGCGTTGCAACTCTCCAAACGCGGCGGTGGCGTGGCGTTTTTGCTCTCTAACCTGCGGGAAGCTGGTGCACCTATTAAGCGCATTGAAAATCAGTCTTCCGGTGTGATCCCGGTAATGAAAATGCTGGAGGACGCATTTTCTTATGCTAATCAACTGGGCGCACGTCAGGGTGCGGGGGCCGTGTATTTGCATGCACATCACCCGGATATTCTGCGTTTTCTCGATACCAAACGCGAAAACGCCGATGAAAAAATTCGCATCAAAACGCTCTCTCTCGGCGTGGTGATCCCGGATGTCACCTTCCGACTGGCCAAAGAAAATGCGCAGATGGCGCTGTTTTCCCCTTATGACGTGGAGCGCATTTACGGCAAACCGTTTGGTGATATCGCCGTCAGTGAACACTATGACGAACTGGTTGCTGATGTGCGCGTGCGCAAAAGCTACATTAATGCCCGCGATTTCTTCCAGCGGCTGGCGGAAATCCAGTTTGAGTCAGGCTACCCGTACATCATGTTTGAAGACACGGTGAATCGTGCCAATCCGATTGCCGGACGCATCAATATGAGCAACCTGTGCTCCGAGATTTTGCAGGTCAATAGTGCCTCGACGTACGACGAAAATCTTGACTATGTGCAGATCGGACACGATATCTCCTGCAACCTCGGCTCGCTCAACATCGCTCACACTATGGATTCACCGGACTTTGGTCGCACGGTTGAAACAGCGGTTCGCGGCTTAACCGCGGTCTCTGATATGAGCCATATCCGCAGCGTGCCGTCTGTTGAAGCCGGAAACAACGCCTCACATGCCATTGGCCTCGGACAGATGAATCTGCATGGTTATCTGGCGCGAGAAGGCATTGCCTACGGTTCACCTGAAGGGCTGGATTTTACTAATCTCTATTTTTACACCATCACCTGGCATGCGCTGAACACATCGATGAAACTAGCCCGCGAACGCGGTAAAACCTTTGCCGGATTCAAACAATCCCGTTACGCCAGCGGCGAATACTTTACGCAATATCTGCAGGGTGACTGGCAACCGAAAACCGAGAAAGTCCGCGCGTTATTTGCCCACAGCGGCATTACATTACCGACGCGCGAAATGTGGTCACAACTGCGTGACGATGTGATGCGCTACGGCATCTATAACCAGAATTTACAGGCCGTTCCACCGACCGGCTCTATCTCCTACATCAATCATGCGACCTCAAGTATCCACCCGATTGTGTCGAAGGTGGAGATCCGTAAAGAGGGTAAAACCGGGCGCGTTTACTATCCGGCCCCGTTTATGACCAACGACAATCTGGACATGTACCAGGATGCTTACGAAATCGGTCCGCAAAAAATCATTGATACCTACGCCGAAGCGACACGGCATGTCGATCAAGGGCTCTCACTGACGCTATTTTTCCCTGATACCGCCACCACCCGCGATATCAATAAAGCGCAGATCTATGCCTGGAAAAAAGGGATCAAATCGCTGTACTACATCCGACTACGCCAGCTGGCGCTGGAAGGCACTGAAATCGAAGGCTGCGTGTCATGCGCACTGTAAGGAGAGCAGGATGAGATTAAATCGCATAAGTGCCATCAACTGGAATAAGATCCAGGATGATAAAGATCTCGAGGTATGGAACCGCCTGACCAGTAACTTCTGGCTGCCGGAAAAAGTCCCGCTGTCGAATGATATCCCTGCCTGGCAGACGCTGAATGCGGCCGAGCAGCAACTGACCATTCGCGTATTTACCGGGCTGACGCTACTCGACACCATTCAGAATATTGCGGGTGCGCCAACGTTAATGCAGGATGCACTAACCCCGCATGAAGAAGCCGTGTTGTCGAATATCAGCTTTATGGAGGCGGTACACGCCCGGTCATACAGCTCTATTTTCTCCACTTTATGCCAGACCCAGGATGTGGATGCGGCCTATGCCTGGAGTGAGGAAAATGCCCCTCTCCAGCGCAAAGCACAAATCATTCTTGAACATTACGCCAGCCATGATCCGCTGAAGAAGAAAATTGCCAGCGTATTTCTGGAATCTTTCCTGTTCTATTCCGGTTTCTGGTTACCAATGTATTTCTCCAGCCGTGGCAAGCTGACCAATACTGCTGATTTAATCCGTCTGATTATTCGTGACGAAGCGGTACATGGTTATTACATCGGTTATAAGTATCAAAAAGGTCTGGAAGCCATTACAGAATCGGCACGCGAAGAACTGAAGAATTTTGCGCTCGATCTGTTAATGGAGTTGTACGATAACGAAGCACGCTATACGGAAGAGCTCTACGCAGAAACGGATTGGGTGGAGGACGTCAAAGCATTCCTTTGTTACAACGCCAATAAAGCGTTAATGAACCTGGGTTATGAGGCGTTATTCCCGGCTGAAATGGCGGATGTAAATCCGGCGATCCTCGCCGCACTGTCACCTAATGCCGACGAAAACCACGATTTCTTCTCCGGTTCGGGGTCGTCCTATGTAATGGGAAAAGCCGTCGAAACCGAAGACGACGACTGGAACTTTTAACACACATTATTGCGGAGAATATCCGACTGTTTTCCGCAATAATATTTTAACTGCATCACACAATTATGCATATGTGATCTACACTCAATCTCAGTCACATTATTCGTCTGCATTTCAACAATTCAGACGTCTTTTCGGTGTTCCTTACAAAAAATATCATCTTGCTGTTATCAGCGCTCAGCCCTTATATCATGGGAAATCCCGCCTCCTGGCCTTCGGCAATATTCATGCCATTAACAAATTCAGGGTTGTCTCAGATTCTCAGTATGTTAGGGTAGAAAAAGGTAACTATTTCCATCAGGTAATATATCGATATAAACAAATAACAGGAATCATTCTATTGCATGGCAATTAAATTAGAAGTTAAAAACCTCTATAAGATATTTGGCGAGCATCCACAGAGAGCGTTCAAATATATTGAAAAAGGACTTTCAAAAGAGCAAATTCTGGATAAAACAGGGCTATCGCTTGGCGTTAAAGACGCCAGTCTGGCCATTGAAGAAGGCGAGATATTTGTCATCATGGGATTATCCGGCTCGGGTAAATCCACAATGGTACGCCTTCTCAATCGCCTGATTGAACCCACCCGCGGACAGGTACTGATTGATGGCGTAGATATTGCCAAAATATCAGATGCCGAGCTTCGCGAGGTGCGCAGAAAAAAGATTGCGATGGTTTTCCAGTCCTTTGCATTGATGCCGCACATGACGGTACTGGACAATACAGCATTCGGTATGGAATTAGCCGGTATTGCCGCAGATGCTCGTCGTGAAAAAGCGCTGGATGCGCTACGCCAGGTCGGATTAGAGAATTACGCTCACGGTTATCCGGATGAGCTTTCCGGTGGTATGCGCCAGCGTGTTGGCCTTGCCCGTGCATTAGCCATTAACCCTGACATCTTATTAATGGATGAAGCTTTCTCAGCGCTCGATCCGTTAATTCGAACTGAGATGCAGGATGAACTGGTAAAACTGCAGGCGAAACATCAGCGTACCGTGGTCTTTATTTCCCATGATCTTGATGAAGCTATGCGCATTGGCGACAGAATTGCCATTATGCAAAATGGCGAGGTGGTACAGGTCGGTACACCGGATGAGATCCTGAATAATCCGGCAAATGATTATGTGCGCACTTTCTTCCGTGGTGTTGATATAAGCCAGGTATTCAGCGCGAAAGATATTTCACGCCGTAGCCCTGAGGGCTTAATTCGTAAAACACCAGGCGTAGGTCCACGATCGGCCCTGCAATTATTGCAGGATAAAGATCGTGAATATGGTTACGTAATTGAACGCGGTAATAAATTCATTGGCGTCGTCTCCATCGACTCATTAAAAGCAGCCTTAAGCCAGTCACAAGGTATTGAAGCAGCTTTAATTGATGAACCGTTAGCTGTAGATGCACAAACCCCTCTGAGCGAGTTGCTTTCTCATGTTGGTCAGGCGCCATGCGCCGTACCGGTTGTCGATGAGGAACAGCAGTATGTGGGCATTATTTCAAAACGCATGCTGTTACAGGCTTTAGATCGCGAGGGGGCAAACAATGGCTGATCAAACGAATCCGTGGGATACCACACCAGCGGCCGATAGCGCCGCACAATCCGCTGATGCCTGGAGTACGCCGTCTGGTGCGCCTGCCGACGGAGGCAGCGCAGACTGGCTGACCAGCGCACCCGCACCAGCGCCTGAACATTTCAACATTATGGATCCCTTCCATAAAACGCTGATCCCGCTGGATAGCTGGGTTACCGAAGGGATTGACTGGGTAGTAACCCATTTCCGTCCTGTCTTCCAGGGCATTCGTGTTCCGGTAGATTACATCCTTAATGGCTTCCAGCAGCTGCTGCTGGGTATGCCTGCACCTGTAGCGATTGTTCTTTTTGCACTGATCGCATGGCAGATTTCCGGCGTCGGGATGGGTGTTGCCACCTTAATCTCATTGATTGCTATTGGCGCAATTGGCGCATGGTCGCAGGCGATGATAACCCTGGCACTGGTACTGACCGCGCTGCTGTTTTGCGTGGTGATCGGCCTGCCAATGGGAATATGGCTGGCGCGTAGTCCCCGAGCGGCAAAAATTGTTCGTCCCCTGCTGGATGCAATGCAAACCACGCCTGCGTTCGTCTATCTGGTGCCGATTGTTATGCTGTTCGGTATCGGCAACGTACCGGGGGTAGTCGTGACGATTATCTTCGCCCTGCCGCCAATCGTGCGTCTGACCATTCTGGGGATTAACCAGGTGCCAGCCGATCTGATTGAGGCCTCGCGCTCATTTGGCGCCAGTCCGCGTCAGATGCTGTTTAAAGTACAGCTGCCGCTGGCGATGCCGACCATCATGGCGGGGGTTAATCAGACACTGATGCTCGCCCTTTCCATGGTCGTTATCGCTTCGATGATAGCGGTCGGTGGGCTTGGTCAGATGGTCCTGCGTGGTATCGGTCGTCTGGATATGGGACTGGCTACCGTCGGTGGGGTCGGGATTGTTATCCTCGCCATTATTCTGGATCGTCTGACACAGGCTGTCGGTCGCGACTCGCGTAGCCGCGGTAACCGTCGCTGGTACACCACCGGACCTGTCGGGCTTTTCACCCGTCCTTTCATTAAGTAATTCACCCATTGCCCGGTGGCATTGCGCTCGCCGGGCCTGAAACTCATAAACTTTGCACAAAATCATTTAAGTTGCACCGCGGCAGCAAACGAATGTATCCCGGAAGCGTACAAACAGTATGTGACGAGTACATAAGTGCAGCCAACAAAGAGTCAGCTTGAAAGATGAAGTGTAATAAGGAACAACGATGCGACAGAATATAATCCTTGCCACAACGTTTGCCACCCTTGTCTCTACCAGCGCTTTCGCTGCCGACCTGCCGGGCAAAGGCATCACTGTACAACCTATCCAGAGCACCATCTCTGAAGAGTCCTTCCAGACGCAACTGGTCAGCCGCGCGCTGGAAAAACTGGGGTATACCGTCAACAAAGCGAGTGAAGTTGACTACAACGTCGGCTACACCTCCATTGCCTCTGGCGATGCGACTTTTACCGCCGTGAACTGGCAGCCGCTGCATGATGATATGTATGCCGCAGCAGGCGGAAATAAAAAGTTTTATCGCGAGGGGGTATTCGTAACAGGTGCGGCGCAGGGGTATCTGATCGACAAGAAAACCGCTGAGCAGTACAAAATCACCAATATCGCCCAACTGAAAGATCCGAAGATTGCCAAAATTTTTGATACCAATGGCGACGGTAAAGCCGACATGATGGGCTGTTCACCAGGCTGGGGCTGTGAAGCCGTTATCAACCACCAGAACAAAGCATTCGATCTGGAAAAAACGGTCGATGTCAGTCACGGTAACTACGCGGCGATGATGGCCGATACCATTACCCGCTTTAAGGAAGGCAAACCGATCCTCTACTACACCTGGACACCGTACTGGGTGAGCGACGTAATGAAGCCGGGCAAAGATGTGGTCTGGTTGCAGGTACCGTTCTCTTCCCTTCCGGGTGAGCAGAAAGATATTGATACCAAACTGCCAAACGGCGCTAACTACGGCTTCCCGGTAAACACTATGCATATCGTTGCTAACAAGGCGTGGGCCGAAAAAAACCCGGCGGCGGCAAAACTGTTCGCGCTGATGAAGCTGCCGCTGGCAGATATCAACGCGCAGAACGCGATGATGCATGACGGTAAATCTTCTGAAGCAGACGTACAGGGCCACGTTGATGGTTGGATTAAAGCCCACCAGCAGCAGTTTGACGGTTGGGTGAAAGAAGCGCTGGCCGCGCAGAAGTAATTCCCCTTTATGCCGGATGGCGGCGCGACGCCACCATCCGGCCTGGTAATCAGCGCACTTCTCTCCCTTCCCCATAACCGCACAATCTATCACCTAACAAATCTGCAACATGTAGCTGCTTCCGTTATGATTGTTTTCTGAAACCCATTATTCAGTTGAAAACAATGACTAAAACCACTCATGGACTTAGCCCCTCGCTGATCCTTTTAATGTCCATCGCAACCGGTCTGGCCGTCGCCAGTAACTACTACGCGCAACCGCTACTCGACACCATTGCGCGTAACTTTTCGTTGTCGGCCAGTACTGCGGGCTTTATCGTCACCGCCGCGCAGCTTGGTTATGCTGCAGGCCTGCTGTTTCTGGTGCCGCTTGGCGATATGTTTGAACGTCGGATGCTCATTGTCTCCATGACGCTATTAGCGGCTGGCGGCATGTTAATTACCGCCAGCAGTCAGTCATTGACAATGCTGATCCTCGGTACGGCGCTGACCGGACTCTTTTCCGTGGTGGCACAAATTCTGGTTCCGCTGGCGGCAACGCTCGCCACGCCGGACAAGCGCGGCAAAGTCGTTGGCACAATTATGAGTGGTCTGTTGCTGGGCATTCTGCTGGCGCGTACCGTCGCCGGATTACTGGCCAATCTGGGCGGCTGGCGCACTGTGTTTTGGGTGGCGTCGGTACTGATGGCGCTGATGGCTATCGCGCTGTGGCGCGGCCTGCCGAAGATGAAATCTGAAACCCATCTCAACTATCCGCAACTGTTAGGTTCCGTCTTCAGCCTGTTTATCCACGACAAGCTGCTGCGTACCCGTGCGATGTTGGGCTGCCTGACCTTTGCCAACTTCAGTATTCTCTGGACATCAATGGCCTTTTTGCTCGCCGCGCCGCCATTTAACTATTCAGAAGGCATGATCGGTCTGTTTGGTCTGGCTGGTGCTGCCGGTGCGTTAGGCGCTCGCCCTGCTGGGGGATTTGCCGATAAGGGTAAATCACATCTCACGACCACCATCGGTCTGTTATTACTGTTATTCTCCTGGCTGGCTATCTGGTTCGGGCATACATCAGTGCCAATGCTGATTATCGGAATCCTGGTGCTGGATCTCACCGTGCAGGGTGTTCATATCACCAACCAGACGGTTATTTATCGCATCCATCCGGATGCGCGTAATCGGCTGACTGCCGGATACATGACCAGCTATTTTATTGGCGGAGCGGCAGGTTCGCTGATTTCTGCTTCTGCCTGGCAGCATGCCGGCTGGGCTGGCGTTTGCCTGGCGGGTATGACCGTTGCCGTACTCAACCTGCTGGTCTGGTGGCGAGGTTTTCACCGCCAGGAAGCCGTAAATTAAGCGGATACAGCTCGTTTATCTCTGATTAAGCTCCTCAGGGTGTTAAGGAGCTCATCAGTCTGCTAAGGTTATAACTCATTGAGCCAGGTTATTTTAATTTCGGTAATGAAGCCTATAATCTTATGGAAAGCCCTGTTCCCCAGTCTGACCCCAGCCCGGCAACGTTAACGGAAGGGGTCAAAGACAGCCTGCCGATAGTCATCAGTTATATTCCGGTCGCATTTGCATTTGGTCTCAATGCAACTCGCCTGGGATTTACTCCCGTTGAAAGCCTCTTTTTCTCCTGCATTATTTACGCGGGAGCCAGTCAGTTTGTCATCACCACCATGCTCGCCGCAGGAAGCTCACTGTGGGTCGCCGCGCTTACCGTGATGGCAATGGATGTTCGCCACGTTCTGTATGGCCCTTCCCTGCGTAGCCGTATCGCCCGACGACTCAGCAAACCCAAAAGCGCGCTGTGGGCCTTTGGCCTCACCGATGAAGTGTTCGCTGCTGCAACGGCAAAGCTGGTACGGGATAACCGGCGCTGGAGTGAAAACTGGATGATCGGCATTGCGCTGTGCTCATGGATTTCCTGGGTATTCGGCACGATTATTGGCGCATTTTCTGGCAGTGGTTTACTGAAGGACTTTCCGGCGGTCGAAGCGGCTCTCGGATTTATGCTCCCGGCTCTGTTTATGAGCTTTCTGCTCGCCTCTTTCCAGCGTACACAGGCGCTATGCGTCACTGCGGCATTAGCCGGAGCGCTGACGGGGGTAATATTGTTTTCTATCCCCGTCGCGATCCTGGCAGGCATTGTCTGCGGATGCCTGACGGCGCTCATCCAGTCATTCTGGCAAGGGGGTCCTGATGAGCTATGAGGTTCTGCTGCTCGGCCTGTTGGTCGGTGGCGTCAATTACTGTTTTCGCTATTTGCCACTCCGTCTGGGGATGGGAAATGTTCGCCCGACTAAACGCGGCGCGACAGGCATACTACTCGACACTATCGGCATTGCATCAATTTGCGCCCTGCTGGTGGTGTCTACCGCACCAGAAGTGATGCACGACGCCCGTCGGTTTGTGCCTACACTGGTGGGGTTTATTGTACTGGGCGCAAGTTTCTATAAAACCCGAAGCATCATCATTCCGACATTGTTGAGTGCTCTGTGCTATGGATTAGCATGGAAAATGCTGGTTGTTTTATAGATAAAAATAATCATTTTAATTAAATAATACATTTACTTTATTTGTCACTGTCGTTACTATATCGGCTGAAATTAATGAGGTTATACCCAAATGGATAGTTCGTTTACGCCCATTGAACAAATGCTAAAATTTCGCGCCAGCCGCTACGAAGAGTTCCCTTATCAGGAAGTTCTTCTCACTCGTCTTTGCATGCATATGCAGGGCAAGCTGCTGGAAAACCGCAATAAAATGCTGAAAGCTCAAGGGATTAACGAGACATTGTTTATGGCGTTGATTACGCTGGAGTCTCAGGAAAACCACAGTATTCAGCCTTCTGAACTGAGTTGCGCGCTTGGCTCGTCGCGGACTAACGCCACCCGCATCGCGGATGAGTTAGAAAAACGTGGCTGGATCGAACGTCGCGAAAGCGATAACGATCGCCGCTGTCTGCATCTGCAATTGACCGAGAAAGGCCATGCATTTTTGCAGGAAGTATTACCGCCTCAGCATAGCTGCCTGCATCAACTCTGGTCCTCTCTCAGCGCCACCGAAAAAGATCAGCTTGAGCAAATCACTCGTAAGCTTCTGACCCGTCTTGATCAGATGGAACAAGATGGCACGGTATTAGAAGCGCTGCGCTAATGCGCTGACTCGCTCAAAAATCCAGATTTATAAATGAAAAACCGACAGGCCAGCACGTCATACTGCTGGCCTTTCTGATAAACAGGTCGGCTCAGCCGATGTGAAAAAAATAAGATCGTGGAGAACAACATGAGCGCAAATGCGGAGACTCAAACCCCGCAGCAACCGGTCAATAAGAATGGCAAACGTAAAAGTGCGCTGCTCCTTCTGAGCTTGCTCTTTATTATCATTGCCGTGGCATATGGGATTTATTGGTTTTTAGTACTGCGTCATATCGAAGAGACTGACGATGCCTACGTGGCAGGGAACCAGGTTCAAATCATGGCTCAGGTATCAGGCAGCGTGACGAAAGTCTGGGCTGATAACACTGACTATGTCAAACAAGGCGATGTGCTGGTCACACTCGACCAGACGGATGCTAAGCAGGCATTTGAAAAAGCCAAAACTGCGTTGGCCTCCAGCGTGCGCCAGACGCATCAGCTGATGATCAACAGCAAACAGCTACAGGCCAGCATTGAAGTGCAAAAAACGGCACTGGCCCAGGCCCAGAGCGACTTTAATCGCCGGGTTCCACTGGGTAATGCCAACCTGATTGGTCGCGAAGAGCTGCAACATGCCCGCGATGCCGTCGCCAGTGCTCAGGCTCAGCTTGATGTCGCAATCCAACAATATAATGCGAACCAGGCAATGATCCTCGGAAGCCGACTGGAAGATCAGCCTGCCGTACAACAGGCAGCCACCGAAGTGCGTAATGCCTGGTTGGCGCTTGAACGTACCAAAATCGTCAGCCCGATGACCGGTTATGTTTCCCGCCGTGCCGTGCAGCCTGGCGCGCAGATTAGCCCGACCACGCCGCTGATGGCGGTCGTACCAGCCACTAACCTGTGGGTTGATGCAAACTTTAAAGAAACGCAATTAGCCCATATGCGTATCGGCCAACCAGCTACGGTTATCAGTGATATTTACGGCGATGACGTTAAATACACTGGTAAAGTTGTCGGCCTGGATATGGGGACAGGCAGCGCCTTCTCCCTGTTACCTGCACAAAACGCGACCGGTAACTGGATCAAAGTGGTACAGCGCCTGCCGGTTCGCATCGAGCTGGATGCGCAGCAACTGGCGCAGCATCCACTGCGTATTGGTTTATCTACGCTGGTTACGGTAGATACCTCAAATCGTGACGGACAGATTCTGGCAAGCCAGGTCCGTACGACACCGGTAGCTGAAAGTAATGCACGTGAAATCAACCTTGATCCGGTCAATAAGATGATCGAAGAGATCGTGCGGGCCAACGCGGGTTAATTCAAAGGTGCGTGTGATGCAACAGCAAAAACCGCTGGAAGGCGCGCAGCTCGTCATCATGACGATCGCGCTTTCCCTGGCGACATTCATGCAGGTGCTGGACTCCACCATTGCGAACGTGGCGATCCCCACTATCGCCGGGAACCTGGGCTCTTCGCTGAGCCAGGGGACCTGGGTGATCACCTCTTTCGGTGTGGCGAATGCTATCTCCATCCCGATCACCGGCTGGCTGGCAAAGCGCTTTGGCGAAGTCAGACTCTTCATGTGGTCTACCATTGCCTTCGTTATTGCGTCATGGGCATGTGGGATGTCCAACAGCCTGACCATGCTGATTTTCTTCCGTGTGATTCAGGGGATTGTCGCCGGCCCGTTAATTCCACTGTCACAAAGCCTGTTACTGAATAACTATCCTCCTGCCAAGCGGTCTATCGCCCTGGCACTTTGGTCGATGACGGTGATTGTCGCGCCTATTTGTGGCCCGATTCTCGGAGGCTACATCAGCGACAACTATCACTGGGGCTGGATATTCTTCATTAACGTGCCGATCGGCGTTGTGGTGGTGTTGATGACGCTGCAAACCCTGCGTGGTCGGGAAACTCGTACCGAACAGCGGCGCATTGACGCGATTGGTCTGGCACTGCTGGTTATCGGTATCGGTAGTTTGCAGATCATGCTCGACCGCGGCAAAGAGCTGGACTGGTTTGCCTCGCAGGAGATTATCATCCTGACGGTAGTCGCCGTAGTGGCCATCAGCTTCCTGATTGTCTGGGAGCTCACCGACGATAACCCAATTGTCGACCTCTCCTTGTTTAAGTCGCGAAACTTTACCATCGGCTGTTTGTGTATCAGCCTGGCCTATATGCTCTACTTCGGTGCAATCGTCCTGTTGCCACAGCTGTTGCAGGAAGTCTACGGATATACTGCGACCTGGGCGGGTCTGGCATCCGCACCGGTTGGGGTGATTCCTGTGCTCCTGTCGCCGATTATTGGTCGCTTCGCGCACAAGCTGGATATGCGTCGACTGGTTACGTTCAGCTTTATTATGTACGCCGTCTGTTTTTACTGGCGTGCATGGACGTTCGAACCTGGTATGGATTTTGGCGCGTCAGCCTGGCCGCAGTTTATTCAAGGGTTCGCCGTGGCCTGCTTCTTTATGCCACTAACCACTATCACGCTGTCAGGTTTACCACCTGAGCGTCTGGCGGCGGCATCAAGCTTGTCTAACTTTACGCGAACACTGGCAGGTTCTATCGGAACGTCGATTACAACGACAATGTGGACTAACCGTGAATCGCTCCATCACGCGCAGTTGACGGAGTCAGTCAACCCATACAACCCCAACGCACAGGCTATGTATGACCAGTTGCAGGGGCTGGGGATGACCCAGCAGCAGGCTTCCGGCTGGCTGGCGCAGCAAATTACTAACCAGGGCCTGATTATTTCTGCTAACGAAATCTTCTGGATGTCGGCGGGGATTTTCCTGGTGCTGCTCGGGCTGGTCTGGTTTGCCAAACCGCCATTTGGCGCGGGCGGTGGTGGTGGCGGTGCGCACTAACAGAACGTAAAAAGGGCCCGTGTGGGCCCTTTTTTATTGCCCGGTAGTTCGTTGCTTACCGGGCCTGCACTCAGCACAATTCTGTAGGGCCAGATAAGGTGCGTAGGCACCATCCTCCGGCGCGATAACTAGATATGCAGTTCCTGCAGCTTCTCTTTCGGCAACGCCAGCTCTTCATTGCTGTTGACGCGCACATCATGCTCAAGAATATGGCGTGCAATATCCTGCGCCTCACTGAGGGAGTGCATCTGATACGTACCGCACTGGTACACGTTAAGTTCCGGGATCTGATTCTGATCCTGCACTTTCAGCACATCAGCCATCGCTGCTTTCCAGGCATCAGCCACGCGCTGCTCGTCAGGCGTACCAATCAGACTCATATAGAAACCGGTACGACATCCCATTGGAGAAATATCGATAATCTCGACACCATTACCGTTGAGGTGGTTACGCATAAAACCGGCAAACAGGTGTTCCAGAGTGTGGATACCTTTCTCAGGCATCACCTCTTTGTTTGGAATACAGAAACGCAGATCAAACACGGTGATTGCGTCGCCATGCGGGGTGTTCATCGTTTTTGCGACCCGGACTGCAGGAGCTTCCATCCGGGTATGATCGACAGTAAAACTATCTAACAACGGCATTTAGCCACCTCCGATAAATTTTTTAAAAATAATCTGAACTCTTTGTTCCGGGGCGAGTCTCAGTATATGAAAGACGCGCATTTGTTATCATCATCCCTGTTTTCAGAGATGAAATTTTGGCCACTCCCGAGTGGCCTTTTTCTTTTGTATCAGGCGTGCTTTTCCAGCCACACGTCAAACGACTCAGTATCGGCCGCTTCAATTTCCTGCTGACGACGCTTTGATGCCTCGGTTTCAGCAATAAACTCTTCTTCCTGCAACATTTCCAGCGGCTCTTCACGCAGCAGATTACGGTAAGCCTCTCCCAGCGCTTTGCCAGTGCCGCCAATGCCTGTATCAATCATAGACCGCAGGATCCGGGCTGAAAATGTCAGTTCAGGATTGTCAAAGCACGCGACCAGCTCATCACAGACTTTTTGATATTCCTCTCCGCCGTGGATGCTGTCCAGCGTTTGTGCTACGCGTTTCAGATCACGGAACAGATCTTTGCCCACTTTAGGCAGTGGGAACTGGGCAGTTTCGCAGCCAATGCCTAACGTCAGGCCCGGCTTACGTCCTTCCAGAATCACACGGTTCCAGTTAGTACGAGTGCATAACAGCTCATCGCTACTCATCTCCGGCGCATCAGCCAGTACGCACCAAACCATAAACAGATCGAGGAAACGCACCTGCTGCTCATCCACGCCAATGGGTGAGAATGGGTTAATATCCAGCGAACGCACTTCAATGTACTCAATGCCGCCGCGCAGAAGCGCATCAGACGGCGATTCACCACTGCGAGTAACGCGTTTCGGGCGAATAGGTGCATACAATTCGTTTTCAATCTGCAGCACGTTGCTATTGATTTGCAGCCGCTTACCGTCTTTCTCCAGACCGATCGCCGCGTACTCCTCGGAAGGGGTTTTAATCGCGCGCTTCAATCCTGCCACATACTCATGCAGATCGTTAAACGTAATTCCGAGATTGCTTTGCGACTTATTGGTATAACCCAGGTCACTCAGGCGCAGAGACGTTGCATATGGCAGGTAATACATACCACAGTCGGTTTTTTCAAACGGCAGGGTCGTTGGTTTTCCTTGCAAGAAGGAGGAACAAATTGCCGGAGAGGCACCAAACAGATACGGGATCACCCAACCAAAACGGTAGTAATTACGGATCAGACGGAAGTAGCCTGCGGAGACTTTCTCTTTGGCGTCATCATCGCTCGTTACGCCGCACTTTGCCTGCCAGAATGCCATTGGCAGAGAAAAATTGTAATGTACGCCGGAGATGGTTTGCATCAACGCGCCGTAACGGTTCTTGAGGCCTTCACGGTAGAGCGTTTTCAGACGACCAATATTTGAAGTACCGTACTGCGCCAGTTCAATATCCTGACCTTCGGCAATATAACAAGGCATGCTCAACGGCCACATACGCTCATCGCCAAGGTTTCTGGCGGTATAGCGATGCAGATCGCGCATGAATGTAAGCATTTTCTGAATGTCGTCGCCAGGAGGAGTAATAAACTCCAGCAGCGTTTCGGCAAAATCGGTGGTTATCCATTTATGCGTAAGCGCTGAGCCTAATACATCAGGATGTCCCGTCGTTGCCAATGAGCCATCAGCATTAACGCGCAGCGTTTCACGCTCCAGCCCACGTTGAATCCCCTTTAACGCCTGGGGATTTTTTTCCAGCCAGGCCAGCGCCTGTGATACGTCCGGGATCAAATTGACCTCCCGCCTGTCAAAATCGTTTTAATTAGCATAATGGTATTGGTTACCCTACAGGCTATCCACAACACAATTAGTGCCACCACATAATGCCTTGCGTCGTAACCGCTGCCACCACAACGTAGCGCAGCGCTTTGCCAAGACATAAAAAAAACATCACCGGGCCCCACGAGATACGCATCCATCCCGCTAACAGGCACAGTAAATCACCCACAACTGGCATCCAGCTTAATAATAGTGTGACAGCGCCATAGCGCTTCAACCAGCCAGTGGCTTTCTCTTGCCAGCGTGATGTTTTACGCAACGGAAAGAAACGCCCAAGGATAACGTTAGTTAACCCTCCAAGGCTATTACCCATTGTTGCTGTTAAGACTAAGACCCAGGGATGACTTACCCCAGAGACCAGCAAAGCCACTAAAACAACTTCAGAATTACCAGGTAATAGCGTGGCGCTGAGAAAACTGCTGGCAAACAGTGACAGGAGCGACAGTCCATCACTCACAATAACCGGACATCCACGGCATCCATTCCGGCAGCGTATGCCGCCTGCAGTCCAAAATCGGCATCTTCAAATACTACGCAGCGAGTTGGCTCCACCCCCATACGCTCGGCACACAGTAAGAACGTATCAGGAGCAGGCTTGTGGCGTTGCACGTGGTCTGCAGCAACGACAGTATCAAAATAATGACGCAGCCCGAGATGAGCGAGCAGAGCTTCAGCAATCGCACTTTCGCTCCCGGTACCTACCGACATTGGCCGACGACCATGCCAGGCTTTCACCACATCGACTAACGGCAAAGGCTGGACACTGTCCAGCAGCATGCTTTTAACTTTATCGGTTTTTTCGCGAGCCAGTGCATGAGGATCCAGATCGGCCTGATTCAGTTCAATAACCGATTGGGCAATACGCCATGTTGGGGAGCCGTTGAGTGCAACCATGGCCTGCTCATCAAAACGTAGTCCATAGCGCTCTAATACTTCACGCCACGCTTTACGGTGCGTCGGTTCAGTATCCAGGATGGTGCCATCCATATCAAAAATCAAACCCGCATAACGTTCGTACATCGTCTTCTCACAAGCCGAATGACCAGACGTTATTTTATCGTAATTGATTGATTTTGTCGCTGACTGAGAATTGAGGATTGTTCAGATAGAAGGAAAATGACTAAGGAGGAGAATAGAAACTTGCGATTATCTTGCAGATGATGAAACAACAGAATCGCTGTTATCTCGGAGAAGATGGTGCATCCGGGAGGATGACTCACTGACGTTCGCCCTACGGGCCGTTGCTGAAGCAACGTTATCCTCCCTGGTTCTAGCGACTATCTCGCAGACCATGAAACAACAATCCAGCTGTTATTTTGGAGAAGATGGTGCATCCGGGAGGATTCGAACCTCCGACCGCTCGGTTCGTAGCCGAGTACTCTATCCAGCTGAGCTACGGATGCATCAGGGAAACTTATTTTACTGCCGATACTGAAATCGCTATAAAAACGGTTTCAAGTAAGAGATGGTGCATCCGGGAGGATTACTCGGCTGCGCCTTGCCCTACGGGTCGTTGCTGAAGCAACGCTATCCTCCCTGGTGCTCGCGATTATTTCGCAGACCATGAAACAACAGCTTAGCTGTTATCTCGGAGAAGATGGTGCATCCGGGAGGATTCGAACCTCCGACCGCTCGGTTCGTAGCCGAGTACTCTATCCAGCTGAGCTACGGATGCATCACGGAAACTTATTTTACTGCCGATACTGAAATCGCTATAAAAACGGTTTCAAGTAAGAGATGGTGCATCCGGGAGGATTCGAACCTCCGACCGCTCGGTTCGTAGCCGAGTACTCTATCCAGCTGAGCTACGGATGCATCAGGGAAACTTACTTTACTGCAGATTTGACATCGCTGCTAAAGCAACATCAGATAATATGGTGCATCCGGGAGGATTCGAACCTCCGACCGCTCGGTTCGTAGCCGAGTACTCTATCCAGCTGAGCTACGGATGCAAATGGCGGTGAGGCGGGGATTCGAACCCCGGATGCAGCTTTTGACCGCATACTCCCTTAGCAGGGGAGCGCCTTCAGCCTCTCGGCCACCTCACCAACAACGCCTCTTGCGAGTGCTTCGAAGAACTTGTTTCTGCTCATCGTCGCTGCGTGGCGCACATATTACTTTCTGGGACTTATAAGTCAAACAATTTTTCCAGTGCTTTTATCGTTTGCACATTTCACGCGCAATTAGTCTGCAAAAACGGCAAAGAGAGTGTTTTATCAACAGATAAATTGGCATTTTATCCAGACGATGAACAAACAGAAAAATCGTAGAGAAAGGGAATAAGAGGATAGAAGTAGAGAAACAGGAGAGAAATGAACAACAGGAGAGAAAAAGAAACCAACTAAATCAGGTTGCGCCTCACCTGAAAGGTGAGACGCGAAAACCTTAGTAACTGGACTGCTGGGATTTTTCAGCCTGGATACGCTGGTAGATCTCTTCACGATGGACAGATACTTCTTTCGGGGCGTTGACGCCAATGCGCACCTGGTTGCCCTTCACCCCTAAAACTGTCACGGTGACCTCATCGCCTATCATGAGGGTCTCACCAACTCGACGAGTCAGAATCAGCATTCTTTGCTCCTTGAAAGATTAAAAGAGTCGGGTCTCTCTGTATCCCGGCATTATCCATCATATAACGCCAAAAAGTAAGCGATGACAAACACCTAAGTGTAAGCAGTCACGGCATCACATTCTGTTAAACCTAAGTTTAGCCGATATACACAACTTCAACCTGACTTTATCATTGTCGATAGCATTGATTCGCATGCCGTAACCCAAGGCTACAGCATGCGCTAATGCTTATAGTTATTACAGTTTCGCGCTGACCCAGCCTTTCACACTGGCTAACGCTGCAGGCAGAGCCGCGGCATCCGTACCACCGGCTTGCGCCATGTCCGGACGACCACCACCCTTGCCGCCTACCTGCTGAGCGACCATCCCAATCAGCTCCCCTGCTTTCACGCGGTCTGTCACATCCTTAGACACGCCCGCAATCAGAGAAACCTTACCTTCTACTACCGTTGCCAGAACGACAACCGTAGATCCCAGTTGATTTTTCAGATCATCAACCATAGTACGCAACATTTTAGGTTCAACGTCCGTCAGCTCACTAACCAGCAGCTTCACGCCGTTGATATCAATCGCTTTACTGGAGAGATTTGCACTTTCCTGCGCCGCGGCCTGTTCCTTCAATTGCTGCAATTCTTTCTCGAGTTGACGTGTACGCTCCAGTACCGAACGCACTTTGTCACCCAGATTCTGGCTATCACCTTTTAGCAGCTGTGCAATATCGCTTAAGCGATCGCTCTCAGCATGCACGGTATTGATAGCGCCTTCACCGGTTACGGCTTCGATACGACGAACGCCCGCAGCAGTGCCGGATTCAGACACAATACGGAACAGACCGATATCACCGGTACGACTGGCGTGAGTACCGCCACACAATTCGGTTGAGAAATCGCCCATGCTCAGAACGCGTACATGGTCATCATACTTCTCACCAAACAGCGCCATTGCTCCTTTGGCTTTTGCCGCCTCAAGATCCATGACATTCGTTTCAATCGGCAGGTTGCGACGAATTTGCGCATTCACCAGATCTTCAACAGCACGAATTTCCGCCGGTTTCATCGCTTCAGTGTGAGAGAAGTCGAAACGCAGAACTTTATCGTTAACCAGTGAGCCTTTCTGTGACACGTGCGTGCCCAGGATCTGGCGTAACGCCGCATGCATCAGGTGTGTTGCGGAGTGGTTCAGACGAATACGCGCACGACGCGCTTCATCCACATCAGCCTGTACCGCATCGCCCACTTTCAGTGAACCCGCTGACAGCTTGCCAATGTGACCAATTGCCTGGCCATACTTTTGCGTGTCGCCCACTGCGAACGTAAAGCCAGCGCCTTTCAGCTCGCCTTTATCGCCAACCTGGCCACCGGATTCCGCATAGAACGGCGTCTGGTCCAGAACAACGACGGCATCCTGACCTGCGTTAATCGCATCTACCGCTTTACCATCCACAAACAGGGCGGTCACTTTGCCGTTCAGTTCCAGATGATCGTAGCCTTTAAATTCAGATGCACCATCAACGCGAATCATCGCGTTGTAATCTGCACCAAAACCGCTGGCTTCACGTGCACGACGGCGCTGCTCTTCCATCGCGGCTTCAAAACCAGCTTCGTCAACTTTGATGTTGCGCTCACGGCAAACGTCCGCCGTCAGGTCAACCGGGAAGCCGTAGGTGTCATACAGGCGGAATGCGGTTTCACCATCCAGCGTATCACCAGACAGTTTAGCCAGTTCTTCATCCAGCAGTGCCAGACCACGCTCCAGCGTACGAGCAAACTGCTCTTCTTCCGTCTTCAGAACCTGCTCAACCAGCGCCTGCTGACGTTTCAGCTCTTCACCCGCAGAGCCCATCACCTCTACCAGCGGACCAACCAGCTTGTAGAAGAAGGTATCTTTCGCACCGAGCATGTTGCCATGGCGTACCGCGCGACGAATGATACGACGCAGCACATAACCACGGTTTTCATTCGACGGAACAACGCCATCGGCGATCAGGAATGCGCAGGAACGGATATGGTCGGCTATTACGCGCAGTGATTTGTTGCTCAGATCGGTTGCACCGGTCACTTTCGCCACGGACTCAATCAGCGAGCGGAACAGGTCAATCTCGTAGTTGGAGTTAACATGTTGCAGCACTGCCGCAATACGCTCCAGACCCATCCCCGTATCCACGGACGGTTTAGGCAGCGGTTCCATAGTACCGTCAGCCTGACGGTTGAACTGCATGAAGACGATGTTCCAGATCTCAATATAGCGATCGCCATCTTCTTCAGCACTTCCCGGAGGGCCACCCCAAATGTGGTCGCCGTGATCGTAGAAAATTTCGGTACACGGACCACACGGACCGGTGTCGCCCATCTGCCAGAAGTTATCGGAAGCATATGCCGCACCTTTGTTATCACCAATACGGATGATACGTTCGCGCGGAATCCCGACTTCTTTTTCCCAGATTTCATAGGCTTCATCGTCAGTTTCATAGACGGTTACCCACAGACGCTCTTTCGGCAGGGCAAACCAGTTTTCACCGGTCAGCAGTTCCCATGCATATTGAATAGCATCGTGTTTAAAGTAGTCGCCGAAGCTGAAGTTACCCAGCATTTCGAAGAAGGTATGGTGACGTGCAGTGTAACCGACGTTTTCCAGGTCATTGTGTTTACCGCCCGCGCGTACGCAACGCTGCGAGGTGGTTGCGCGGGAATAATTACGCTTATCGAGGCCAAGGAATACATCCTTGAACTGGTTCATCCCGGCGTTGGTAAACAACAAAGTAGGGTCATTGTTTGGTACCAGGGAGCTGCTGGCAACTACCTGATGTCCTTTACTATGGAAAAAATCGAGAAACGCCTGACGGATCTCAGCGGTGCTCTTGCTCATAATTATCCTGAAGAAATCAAGCTAACGAAATGTCATTACCAGCATCGGCACGCGATCTGCGCCTCTGGCAATCGAAAAGTGGGAATAAGATAAGTTTTCTTTACTGGGAAGTAAAATCCCGTATGCGCTCAATCGTCAAAATTTCGCCATATCGCCTGAATATCTTCCATCAGATAACCACGATAGAGCAAAAAACGCTGAACCTTTACCTTTTCTGAAAAAGCCACAGGCAAAGGCTCACCGTATTTTCTGATTGCCTGTTCTCGCGCAAGCTGCGCCCAGTCAATTTCACATTCACGCATTGCGCGCTCAATGGATTCACGTTGGATCCCTTTTTGCCCCAGCTCCTGGCGCACACGCGCGGGGCCATAGCCTTTGCGGCTGCGGCTGGCGATAAACTGCCGAACGAATCGGTCATCATCCAGGTAGCGGCTTTCAATACACCAGGCAATAACCTTGTCGTAATCCTCAGGCGTAGCATCAATTTCTTCCGGTCCATTTTTCCCCATGACCGGAGCAGCCAGTTTTCGTCTTAGCTCCTGCTCACTGTGATCGCGCATGGCAAGAATACGAACAGCGCGGTCAAGTAGTCGGGACC
The DNA here is from genome assembly GCF_947057495.1 of Citrobacter sp. Marseille-Q5395. Lineage (NCBI taxonomy): Bacteria > Pseudomonadati > Pseudomonadota > Gammaproteobacteria > Enterobacterales > Enterobacteriaceae > Citrobacter > Citrobacter sp. Marseille-Q5395. The sequence continues at coordinate 135,891 of NZ_CAMSEL010000001.1, forward strand.
AGGCGGAACGGCGAGGAGTTGAATCTGTCATAGTGAGCCTTCAGAAATGGAAAAGGGCTGCATGATATGCAGCCCTTCTATGTGCGATAACGTCAGATTATCAGAAATCTTCGTTCGTTTCTTTTACATCTTCACCGCTGTCATCAACAGAGAAGTCTGGTTTTGAATCCGGGTTATTGAGCAGTAACTCGCGTACTTTCTTCTCAATTTCCTTCGCAGTTGCCGGGTTTTCCTTCAGCCAGTTAGTGGCATTCGCTTTACCCTGACCAATTTTCTCACCGTTGTAGCTGTACCATGCACCGGCTTTTTCAATCAGCTTCTCTTTAACGCCCAGATCAACCAGTTCGCCGTAGAAGTTGATACCTTCACCGTACAGGATCTGGAATTCAGCTTGTTTAAATGGCGCTGCAATTTTGTTTTTCACGACCTTAACGCGGGTTTCACTACCCACCACGTTATCGCCCTCTTTTACCGCGCCAATACGACGGATATCCAGACGGACAGAGGCGTAGAATTTCAGTGCGTTACCACCGGTGGTAGTTTCCGGGTTACCGAACATGACGCCAATTTTCATACGGATCTGGTTGATAAAAATCAGCAGCGTATTGGACTGTTTCAGGTTACCTGCCAGCTTACGCATTGCCTGGCTCATCATACGCGCCGCGAGGCCCATGTGAGAGTCACCGATCTCGCCTTCGATTTCAGCTTTTGGTGTCAGTGCAGCAACGGAATCGACAACGATAACATCGACTGCACCGGAACGCGCCAGCGCGTCACAGATTTCCAGCGCTTGTTCACCGGTATCCGGCTGAGAACAAAGCAGGTTGTCGATATCAACACCAAGTTTACGAGCATAGACAGGATCAAGCGCGTGCTCTGCATCGATGAACGCACAAGTTTTACCTTCACGCTGTGCGGCAGCAATAACCTGCAGTGTCAGGGTCGTTTTACCGGAGGATTCTGGCCCGTAGATTTCGACGATACGCCCCATCGGCAAACCGCCCGCACCCAATGCGATATCCAGAGAAAGCGAACCGGTGGAGATGGTTTCTACGTCCATAGAACGGTCTTCACCCAGGCGCATGATGGAGCCTTTACCGAATTGCTTTTCGATCTGGCCCAGCGCTGCCGCCAACGCTTTCTGTTTGTTTTCGTCGATAGCCATTAATTACTCCTGTCATGCCGCTTTCGGGTTAAACCGCGAAACGTGAAAGATGATGTTCTGTTGTCGCAATTATACTGTATGCTCATACAGTATCAAGTATTTTGTAGAAATTGTTGCCACAGGGTCTGTAACGCATAGGCGGTCGCCTGCCGACGTACTGCATCGCGGTTACCACTGAAGCATTCCCGACGGGTAACCCCCTCGCCGCTTGCGCTGGCAAAAGCAAACCACACGGTGCCGACGGGCTTATCTTCACTCCCGCCATCTGGCCCTGCAATACCGCTGATCGAGACAGCGAAATGCGCACGAGCAGCTTTCAGCGCACCAATCGCCATTTCGACGACTACCGGTTCACTCACCGCGCCATGCTGTACCAGCGTTTCTTCTCGCACACCGATCATCTGTGATTTAGCTTCATTACTGTAAGTCACAAACCCGCGTTCAAACCAGGCGGAGCTTCCGGCAATATCGGTAATGGCTTTCGCTACCCAACCGCCGGTACAGGATTCTGCGGTAGTCACCGTCGCACCGCGCGCTTTCAACGCCAGCCCAACCCGCTCACTTAACTGCATCAGTTCACTGTCAGTCATTTCAGCCTCTGTCAGTAAAAAAAATATGCCGGACAAGATAGCACTTTCATAACAAAGATGGGGATGAAGAGAGTAATTTACGAGGGGGATTCAGAAAATAGATAAGCTGACTTAAAAATAGAGCCGGATACGATGCCTGCACATCGTATCCGGCAAGAATGATTATTGCACCCGTGCCAGCGCCACCGCCTGACCTAGCTGCCAGACAGCCATCGCGTAATGCGTGCTGTGGTTATAGCGGGTAATGGTGTAGAAGTTCGGCAGTCCATACCAGTACTGATAACCGGTGCCGATATCCAGACGCAGCAAACTAGCCTGCTGGTGATTCCCTAACGGCTGCTGTGGCGTCAGACCTGCAGCAGCAAGCTGAGAAATGCTGTACTGGGTTTTAAAACCGTTCGCCAGCCCCGGTGCCTGGCCGTTTGCCGGGACAGCCACCATATCTCCTTTCACCCAGCCGTGGCCTTTGAAGTAATTCGCCACGCTACCGATGGCATCAACCGGATCCCACAGATTGATATGCCCATCGCCATTAAAATCGACAGCATATTCTTTGTAAGAGGACGGCATGAACTGCCCGTACCCCATTGCACCAGCGAAGGAACCTTTCAGATCCAGCGGGTCATCGCTTTCATCCCGTGCCATCAGCAGGAAAGTTTCCAGTTCACCGGAAAAGTATTCTGCCCGGCGCGGATAGTTAAATGACAGGGTCGCCAGCGCATCCAGAATACGCGTTTTACCCATCACGCGGCCCCAGCGAGTTTCCACCCCAATAATACCTACGATAATTTCCGGCGGCACGCCGTAAACCTGCCATGCACGCTTCAGAGCATCTTCATGCTGATTCCAGAATGCCACGCCGTTTTGCACGTTATCCGGGGTAATGAACTGCTTGCGATAGCGCAGCCAGGCTCCGTTAGGTCCGGCTGGCGGCTGGGTAGTCGGTGCCTGGCGGTCCATCAGACGCAGAACATAATCCAGACGCTTGGCCTGCGACAGGATCTCCTGCAACTGTTGACGGTCAAAACCGTGCTTGCTCACCATCTTCTCGATGAACTGCTGTGCGTTCGGATTATTGGCAAAGTCACCACCCGACAGCATGACATTGTGTTGCGGCTCAAGCAGGAAGCCGCCGGATGGCGTTCCCGTGGTCGTTTGAGTCTCTGAAGGTTTCGGTTTGCTGCTACAGGCAGCAAGCAACACACAAAGGGGAAGTAATGCTACATAACGACGCTTGAACATGGGACATCCATTAAACAGATTCAGCCTGGGAGAAGTATGGTAAAGCATCCCCCGCCAAACAAGGAAGCAGTCCTCACAGAATAAATACCATTCCCACTCATCTCATCAATCCCCTTCCTACAAACTTTCAAAATAAAATATTTATCTTTCATTTTGCGATCAAAATAACACTTTAAATTCTTTCATTGTGATTAAAATGAATCACCTTTTGGAAAGGTAACTAACCCCTACAGGAGAGAATAATGATCGAAACCATCACCCTGGGCGCAGAGTGGTTCATTGGGCTGTTCCAGAAAGGCGGAGAAGTATTCACCAGTATGGTGACCGGTATTCTTCCGCTCTTGATTAGTCTACTGGTCATCATGAACGCGCTGATTAACTTCATTGGCCAGCAGCGCATTGAGCGATTTGCTCAGCGCTGTGCCGGAAATCCGTTATCCCGCTATCTGCTGCTACCTTGCATCGGTACTTTTGTATTTTGTAACCCCATGACCCTGAGCCTGGGTCGTTTTATGCCTGAAAGATACAAACCCAGCTACTACGCTGCAGCTTCTTATAGCTGCCACTCAATGAACGGATTATTCCCTCATATCAACCCCGGTGAGCTGTTTGTCTATCTGGGCATTGCCAGCGGCCTGACGACGCTTGGTCTCCCCCTCGGCCCGCTCGCGGTGAGCTATTTGCTGGTCGGTCTGGTCACGAACTTTTTCCGCGGCTGGGTAACCGACCTCACCACCTCCATCTTTGAGAAAAAAATGGGCATCCAACTTGAACAGAAAGTCCGTCTGTCTGGAGCGACATCATGATGCGTATTCGTATTGAAAAAGGCACTGGCGGTTGGGGTGGCCCACTCGAACTGGAGGCGACGCCTGGGAAGAAAATTGTCTATATCACTGCCGGAACACGCCCCGCGATTGTCGACAAATTGGCACAGTTAACCGGCTGGCAGGCGGTAGATGGGTTTAAAGAAGGCGAGCCACCTGAAGAGGAAATTGGTGCTGCGATCATTGACTGCGGCGGCACACTGCGCTGCGGGATCTATCCGAAGCGGCGCATACCAACGCTGAACATTCATGCCACGGGTAAATCCGGTCCGCTGGCCCAGTACATTGTCGAAGATATCTATGTCTCTGGCGTAAAAGAAGAAAACATTACCGTTGTCGGTGAAACATCTGCCGCACCTCAGTCCACAAACACCACTGCGGGCCGCGATTACGACACCAGCAAAAAGATTACCGAGCAGAGCGATGGCCTGCTGGCGAAAGTGGGTATGGGAATGGGATCCGCCGTAGCAGTGCTGTTCCAGTCCGGACGAGACACGATTGATACCGTGTTGAAAACCATTCTGCCCTTTATGGCATTCGTCTCGGCGCTGATCGGCATCATCATGGCTTCCGGTCTGGGCGACTGGATAGCTCACGGCCTCGCACCGCTGGCCAGCCATCCGTTAGGGCTGGTAACGCTGGCGCTGATCTGTTCTTTCCCACTGTTGTCCCCTTTCCTCGGCCCTGGCGCCGTAATCGCCCAGGTTATCGGAGTACTGATAGGTGTACAGATTGGTCTGGGTAACATCCCGCCGCATCTGGCACTGCCTGCCTTATTCGCAATTAACGCCCAGGCGGCCTGCGACTTTATCCCGGTGGGTTTATCGCTGGCGGAAGCCCGTCAGGATACCGTGCGCGTTGGCGTACCATCGGTGCTGGTGAGCCGCTTCCTGACCGGCGCACCAACCGTTCTCATTGCCTGGTTTGTTTCCGGCTTTATTTACCAATAAGAGGTTCCGAAGATGACCGTGATTTATCAGACCACCATCACCCGTATTGGCCAGAGCGCGCCGGATGCACTTTGCGATCAAATGCTGATTACCTTTCGTGAAGGCGCACCTGCGGATATCGAAGAATTTTGCTTCATTCATTGCCATGGAGAGCTGAACGGCTCTCTGCAAGCCGGCGTCCAGTTCGAGCTGGGACAGCATCACTATCCGGTCACGGCCGTTGGCAGCGTTGCGGAACAAAACTTACGTGAGCTGGGGCATATCACCCTGCGTTTTGACGGACTGAGTGAAGCGGAATTCCCCGGCACTGTACACGTTGCGGGACCAGTACCAGACGGTATCGCACCGGGCTGTATTTTGAAGTTTGTTGCTTAAGATTGAAGGAGATAAAAATGAATCAAGTTGCCGTTGTCATTGGTGGAGGCCAGACTCTGGGTGCATTCCTTTGCCGTGGGCTTGCTACAGAAGGATACCGCGTTGCGGTGGTGGATATTCAAAGCGATAAAGCAGCGAATGTGGCACAGGAGATTAATGCGGAGCTTGGTGAGGGTACCGCTTACGGCTTTGGTGCCGACGCCACCAGCGAACAGAGCGTACTGGCGTTATCACGCGGAGTGGATGAAATATTCGGCCGCGCTGATCTGCTGGTTTACAGCGCGGGCATCGCCAAAGCAGCGTTCATCAGTGACTTTGAGCTTGGAGATTTTGATCGCTCTTTACAGGTGAACCTGGTCGGTTACTTCCTTTGTGCACGTGAATTCTCACGTCTGATGATCCGTGACGGCATTCAGGGCCGCATTATCCAGATCAACTCAAAATCAGGCAAAGTAGGCAGTAAACACAACTCCGGTTACAGCGCCGCTAAATTTGGCGGCGTGGGTTTAACCCAGTCGCTGGCGCTGGATCTGGCGGAATATGGTATTACCGTACATTCACTGATGCTTGGTAACTTGTTGAAATCACCGATGTTCCAGTCTTTATTACCGCAATATGCGACCAAACTCGGCCTCAAGCCGGATGAAGTGGAGCAGTATTACATTGATAAGGTTCCCCTCAAGCGCGGCTGCGATTATCAGGATGTGCTGAATATGCTGCTGTTTTATGCCAGCCCGAAAGCGTCTTACTGCACCGGGCAGTCCATTAATGTGACCGGTGGCCAGGTGATGTTTTAATGTTGAATTGCCGGATGGCGGTTCCACCTTATCCGGCCTACGCCCTCCCTGTAGGCCGGGTAAGCCCAGCGACTCCCGGCACATAAGCAAGGAGCAATAACATGGTTTCTGCACTGATAACTGTCGCCGCCATCGCCTGGTGCCTGCAGCTGGTGCTAGGGGGTTGGCAAATATCCCGCTTTAATCGCGCGTTCGATAAGCTCTGTCAGCAGGGACGAGTCGGCGTAGGTCGTTCCGGCGGGCGCTTTAAACCGCGTGTAGTTGTCGCCATTGCGCTGGATGAGCAACAACGGGTAACCGATACTTTATTTATGAAAGGACTTACCGTATTCGCTAAGCCAATAAAAATTGCCACGATAATGGGTAAACATCTTGATGAATTACAGCCTGATGTGATCTTTCCCCATGATCCGCTCTCGCAGAATGCACTATCATTGGCGCTTAAACTGAAACATGGATAATTTCGTTGTGAATGCTAATAGCTTGCGAAATTATCATTTCGCAACCTATACAGGGTGATCATGCCTATGAAACCTCGTCAGCGTCAGGCTGCAATACTGGAGCATCTGCAAAAACAGGGGAAATGCTCGGTTGAAGAACTGGCACAATACTTTGACACTACCGGCACGACCATTCGCAAAGACCTGGTCATTCTGGAAAATGCCGGAACCGTCATTCGTACCTATGGCGGTGTAGTATTAAACAAAGACGAATCCGACCCGCCTATCGATCACAAAACGCTAATCAACACGCATAAGAAAGAGCAAATTGCCGAAGCCGCCGTACGATATATTCACGATGGCGACTCTATCATTCTTGATGCAGGCAGCACCGTTTTACAGATGGTGCCAATGCTCACCCGCTTTAGCAATATCACCGTCATGACCAACAGTCTGCACATTGTTAACGCCCTTTCGGAGCTGGACAATGAGCAAACCATCCTGATGCCAGGCGGTACGTTTCGCAAAAAATCTGCGTCATTTCACGGTCAGTTGGCAGAAAACGCCTTTGAGCAGTTCAGCTTTGATAAACTCTTCATGGGTACCGATGGCATTGACCTTAATGCCGGAGTGACCACCTTTAATGAGGTCTACACCGTCAGTAAAGCGATGTGCAATGCCGCTCGCGAAGTGATTCTGATGGCGGACTCATCAAAATTCGGGCGTAAAAGCCCCAATGTTGTGTGCAGTCTGGAAAGCGTCGACAAGCTGATTACCGATGCAGGCATCGATCCTGTATTTCGTCAGGCGCTGGAAGCAAAAGGGATTGAAGTGATCATAACCGGAGAAACCAATGAGTGATGCACTACTGAACGCGGGCCGCCAGACGTTAATGCTGGAACTACAGGAAGCCAGCCGACTGCCAGAACGTCTGGGCGATGATTTTGTCCGCGCCGCCAATACCATTATCCACTGCGAAGGCAAAGTCATTGTTTCCGGTATTGGCAAGTCTGGTCATATTGGCAAAAAAATCGCGGCGACTCTCGCCAGCACCGGCACCCCGGCCTTTTTTGTGCATCCTGCGGAAGCGCTGCACGGCGACTTAGGGATGATTGAAAGTCGCGATGTGATGCTGTTCATCTCTTACTCCGGTGGTGCAAAAGAGTTGGATCTCATTATTCCGCGCCTGGAGGACAAATCCGTCGCCCTGCTGGCGATGACAGGAAAACCGACCTCACCGTTGGGCCTGGCGGCAAAAGCCGTACTGGATATTTCGGTGGAGCGCGAAGCCTGCCCGATGCGCCTGGCGCCGACATCCAGCACCGTCAACACCCTGATGATGGGCGATGCGCTGGCAATTGCCGTGATGCAGGCGCGTGGTTTTAACGAAGAAGATTTTGCCCGTTCCCATCCGGCCGGTGCGTTGGGTGCACGTTTGTTAAATAAGGTGCACCACCTGATGCGTCGCGACGATGCCGTACCACAGGTCACGCTCACCACCAGCGTCATGGATGCCATGCTGGAACTGAGCCGTACCGGTCTGGGCCTGGTGGCGGTCTGCGACGAACAAGCGTTAGTGAAAGGCGTATTTACCGACGGTGACCTGCGCCGCTGGCTGGTCGGTGGCGGCGCGCTCACTACTCAGGTTAGCGAAGCGATGACCCCCAATGGCATTACGCTGCAGGCGCAAAGCCGCGCAATTGATGCCAAAGAGATCCTGATGAAGCGCAAAATTACCGCCGCACCGGTGGTGGACGAAAACGGCAAACTCACCGGCGCTATCAACCTGCAGGATTTCTACCAGGCAGGAATTATCTAATCCTTCAGTCCCAGACGTTTCGCCAACCGGTGCAGGTTGGCGACGTCGGTTTCCAGCGCTCGCGCGCTTGCCGCCCAGCTGTGGTTATTCTGCGCCAGTGCCCGGCGGATCATCTCCCGCTGAAATGATTCTGTTGCCTCACGCAGGTTATGAGCCTGCGGCATCTCTGCGATGACTTCGGCCTGCGGCGAATGAACATCTTCCTGTAAAGCAAAATGCTGTGCTTCCAGTACCACTTCATCCCCTGCCCTTGTCGCCCTTGCCAGCACCACTGCACGATGAATAGCATGCTCGAGTTCACGGACGTTTCCGGGCCAGCCGTAGTTCAGCAGATGAGTTCGTGCCCCAGGGCTGAGCACCACACGAGAAAGCCCCAGTCTTAGCCGACACTGTTCGCAAAAATACCCTGCCAGCAACACGACATCGTCACCGCGCTCACGCAGCGGCGGTACGGAAAGCGGGAAGACGCTCAGGCGATGGAACAAATCGGCACGGAAATTTCCGGCCAGCACTTCTTCACGTAAATCACGGTTAGTGGCCGCCAGCACACGGACATCCACACGCAGACTGCGATCGTCCCCGACGCGTTGAATATCCCCATACTGCAACACGCGCAGCAGCTTGGCCTGTAGCGCCAGTGACAGCTCGCCAATCTCATCCAGAAACAGCGTGCCGTTGTCTGCCATTTCAAACTTGCCGCTACGATTGCTGATGGCTCCGGTAAATGCCCCCTTCACGTGACCAAACAGCTCGCTTTCCGCCACACTTTCCGGCAACGCGGCACAGTTCAGATACACCAGCGGATTCACCGCTCGCGGTGAGCCTTCATGGATGGCTTTCGCCACCAGCTCTTTGCCTGTCCCTGTTTCACCGCTGATAAGCACGTTGAGATCAGAGCCTGCCACAATCTCAATTTCTTTTTTCAACTGCATCATATTGGGCGACAGACCAATCATCTGCGTTTCAGTGACCTGCTCAAAGGCAGTCGACGAACCCGGCAGCATATTCTGGCTTTCCAGTTGTTCAATCAACAATGCATTGCTCAGCGCGCCCGCCGCCAGAGCGGCAATCAGGCGTAGTTCTTCATCGCTGAACACATCGAACTGGTCAGGTTCCATACCATCAAGCGTCAGCGCGCCTATCAGATTTTGTCCGGCAAACAGCGGCAACCCGATGCAGGCATGAACCTTCAGGCTTTCCTGACCCGGAATCAGCCCGTCGTATGGGTCGGGTAAATCGCTGTCGGCAGGAAAGCGCACGACATCGCCTGCACGGGCGATCGCTTCCAGGCGCGGATGGCCCTCCAGCGTAAAACGCCTGCCGAGGACATCCTGTGCCAGCCCGTCAATTGCCAGGGGAATGAACTGTCGGGACTCGTAGCGCAGCAGCGCCGAAGCATCACACTCCAACACCTGGCGCAGGGTGGTAATCAGACGTTGAAAACGATCCTGATGCCCAATACCGCTTTGTAATTCAATGGCGATGCCCGCCAGGACATCAACTGAAAAGCTCATGACTACCTCATTGTCATTTTGACAATTCATATTGTCATATTGACAATAAATTAAATAGTCATTTTGACTACCATTTTTGGGGTATGAAAATTAAAACTTTATAAATCAAATAAATAAAAAACTGGCACGCAATCTGCAATAAGCAAAACATCTTTTTTGAAAAACGCTGAATTAATTGAGGTTGCTATGTCTATTCTGGTTAAAAATAACATTCATTGGGTTGGCCAACGTGACTGGGAAGTTCGTGATTTCCACGGAACCGAATACAAAACGCTGCGCGGCAGCAGCTACAACAGCTATCTCATCCGTGAAGAAAAAAATGTCCTGATCGATACAGTAGACCACAAGTTTAGCCGTGAATTCGTGCAAAATCTGCGCAGTGAAATTGACCTGGCGGATATTGACTACATCATCATTAACCATGCAGAAGAAGATCATGCCGGTGCGCTGACCGAACTGATGTCCTGCATTCCGGATACCCCGATTTACTGTACCAATAACGCCATTGATTCCATTACCGGACATCATCATCACCCGGAATGGAACTTCAACGTGGTTAAAACCGGCGACTCACTGGATATTGGTAACGGTAAGCAGTTGATCTTCGTAGAAACCCCGATGCTGCACTGGCCTGACAGCATGATGACCTACATGACCGGCGACGCCGTCCTGTTCAGTAACGACGCCTTCGGTCAGCATTACTGTGACGAACGTCTGTTTAACGACGAAGTGGACCAGACTGAACTGTTCGAACAGTGCCAACGCTACTATGCCAACATCCTGACGCCATTCAGCCGTCTGGTGACACCGAAAATCACCGAGATCCTCGGCTTTAATTTGCCGGTCGATATGATTGCCACCTCTCACGGTGTGGTATGGCGTGACAACCCAACACAGATCGTTGAACTGTATCTGAAATGGGCGGCAGATTATCAGGAAGATCGCATCACGATTTTCTACGACACCATGTCCAACAACACTCGCATGATGGCAGATGCTATTGCGCAAGGGATCAACGAAGTTGACCCAAATGTGGCGGTCAAAATCTTTAACGTCGCCCGTAGCGATAAGAACGAAATCCTGACCAACGTCTTCCGCTCCAAAGGCGTGCTGGTCGGTACATCTACCATGAACAACGTGATGATGCCGAAAATCGCGGGTCTGGTTGAAGAGATGACAGGTCTGCGTTTTCGTAACAAACGCGCCAGCGCCTTTGGTTCACACGGCTGGAGCGGCGGCGCGGTAGACCGTCTGTCTACCCGTCTGCAGGACGCTGGTTTCGAAATGTCTCTGAGCCTGAAAGCGAAATGGCGTCCGGACCTGGATGCGCTGGAGCTGTGCCGTCAGCACGGTCGTGAAATTGCACGTCAGTGGGCGCTTGCTCCGCTGCCGGAAACCAATGTGAAAGCAACAACTAAAGAAGAAGAGTGCGCCTGTGCCGCCGCCGCTGCCGCCGATCTCGGACCTTGCATGCAGTGCAGCGTCTGCCAGTGGATCTACGATCCCGCTAAAGGCGAACCTTTACAGGATGTCGCGCCGGGTACTCCGTGGAGCGACGTGCCGGATAACTTCCTGTGCCCGGAATGTTCATTAGGTAAAGATGTCTTCGACGTACTGGCAACGGAGGCAAAATGAGCCACGGAATTGTCATCATTGGTTCGGGCTTCGCCGCCCGCCAGTTAGTCAAAAATATCCGTAAACAGGATGCTACAGTCCCGCTGACGCTGATTGCCGCTGACAGCATGGACGAGTACAACAAACCCGATCTCAGCCACGTTATCAGCCAGGCACAACGTGCCGATGACCTCACCCGCCAGTCGGCGGGGGAGTTCGCCGAACAGTTTACATTACGCTTATTCCCGCACACCTGGGTTACCGATATTGATGCCGACGCCCACGTAGTGAAAAGCCAGGACAAACAGTGGCAGTATGACAAACTGGTGCTGGCAACCGGGGCGTCAGCCTTTGTACCTCCGGTTACCGGACGTGAGTTAATGCTTACTCTTAACAGCCAACAGGAGTATCGCGCCTGTGAAACACAACTTCGTGACGCCCGGCGTGTTCTGATTGTCGGCGGTGGCTTAATTGGCAGCGAACTGGCAATGGATTTCTGTCGCGCCGGTAAAGCGGTGACGCTTATCGATAACGCCGCCAGTATTCTGGCTTCGTTAATGCCGCCGGAAGTGAGCAGCCGCTTGCAGCATCGCCTGACCGACATGGGTGTGCATTTGCTGCTGAAATCGCAATTAATGGAGCTGGAGAAAACCAGCACCGGTATTCGCGCCACGCTCGATCGTCACCGTAGCGTAGAAGTTGATGCGGTGATTGCGGCAACAGGTTTACGTCCTGAAACGGCGCTGGCGCGACGTGCTGGATTAACCATCAACCGTGGTGTTTGCGTCGACAGCTACCTGCAAACCAGTCATCCGGATATTTACGCCCTTGGCGACTGTGCGGAAATCAATGGTCAGGTGTTGCCGTTCCTGCAACCCATTCAGCTTAGCGCGATGTATCTGGCGAAAAATCTGCTCGGCGGCAACGCCCCGCTGAAACTGCCAGCCATGCTGGTAAAAATCAAAACGCCGGAGCTGCCATTACATCTGGCAGGGGAAACCCAGCGCCGGGATCTGAACTGGCACATTGCAGCGGAAGCACAAGGTATGGTCGCCAGAGGAACGAACAGCGAAGGCCAGTTATGCGCCTTCGTGGTCAGTGAGGACAGAATGAAGGAGGCTTTCGCTCTGTTGAAAACGCTGCCCGTGTAAACAATGTAGTGCCATCGCTTGATTTATTAACCTCACGCACACGGATGTGCGCTGCCACTTGTCGGTATGCCCCGACCTGTTTTTCTTGCCCCGCCAGTCCCGGGGCTTTTTTTATTTTTGTGTAAGCACCCGCGCCGCAGCAATTACGCCTTGTCCCAGCGATAATCCCCCATCTCCTGCCGGTAAACGCTGCGGAAACAGTAACGTAAAATCGGCCAGATAAAATGCCAGCCGCGACGACAGTAATCGGTTATGCATCACACCACCGCTGAATGCCAGCGTATTAATACCGCGAGATACCGCCTGCTCGCGCATCAGCGTGGCAAACCCACGCGCCAGTGCATCATGGAAGGCCCAGGCGCGTTCCGGCGCTGTCGCCTGCCAGTTCAGCCACTGCTGCCAAAAAACAGCCAAATCGAGTTGATTAGCACTTACTGGAATCTTCACCGGATGCTCAACGCCCGCGCATTGTGAGGCCAGCGCCTCCAGCGTACAGGCGGCCTCACCTTCATAACTCAGCGATTCCGGCGCGCAATGGAGCGCTGCCGCAACGGCATCAAACAACCGCCCGCATGATGACGCCAGCGGAGCATTAATTCCCCGCTCAATGGCACGTGCCAGCACGCTCCAGTTTTGTTGTTGCAGTAACGCCGTTTCCGGGTAACGTTGCCAGTCAGGAACAAAACGCAGACACTGCGCCAACAGATTACGCCACGGCTGTTTAGCCGCGAGATCGCCACCAACCAGCGCTACGGGAGGCAAACCGCCGAGGTGTTCGCACTCACGATAATTGACCCGCAGACACTCACCTCCCCACAACGCACCGTTTTCGCCCATACCGATACCATCCAGTGTCAGGGCAATAACATCCCCTCCATCCAGCGGCCAGCCGTGCTCGGCAAGACTTGCAGCGGCGTGAGCATGATGATGCAGTACCGTTTCGGTTGGCAGGTTCATCTCACTGCCCCACTGGCTGGAAACGTAGCCAGGGTGCGCATCGCAGACGATACGCTGTGGCGTGAAATCATAAATGTTCTGGATCAGGTGCAGCGCATCACGCCACTGGTTTTGAATGCCATCATCGCTGAGATCTCCCAGATGCTGGCTGATAACCGCCTGTTCGCCTCGCACCAGGCAGAAGGTATTTTTCAGATCAGCGCCTAAGCACAGTATGGGTGGCACATCGCGAAAACCTGGCGGTAGCGCCACAGCATCCGGTACGTAACCCCTGGAACGGCGCAGCATTTCCCCGCTATCACGCACGACGGAATCATCCATACGCTGGACGATTTCACGGTTATGCAGCAGAAAACCATCGGCAATCTCGCGCAAATCTTCCAGCGCTTGCGCATTGGTAATCGCAGGTGGTCTGCCGCTGAGGTTGCCGGAGGTCATCACCAGCGGGCCATTCATTTCCTGTAAAAGCAAATGCTGTAGCGGGTTGGCTGGCAGCATAACGCCGACTTCCATCAGCCCTGGCGCAATCCCCTCGCTCAGCGAAACCACATATTGCTTATTCACCAGCACTATTGGCGCTGCGGGGGTGGCCAGTAAACGACGCGCAGACTCTGGTAGTCCATCATCACCAGGCAGCATTACTGCCAGCGGTTTGGCCGGGCGGTGTTTGCGCGTCCTGAGCATCGCCACCGCCTTGTCGTTGCGCGCGTCGCAAACCAGATGGAATCCACCAATCCCTTTGACGGCCACAATGCCACCTGCTTTCAGCAGTGTCACTGCCGACTGCAACGCGTCTTCTTTTTCCGCCCGAAAGCCTGCGCTCAACCACTCAAGATGTGGACCGCACGCCGGACAGGCAACCGGCTGTGCATGGAAGCGGCGGTCATAGGGATCGCGGTATTCTTTATCGCACTGGAGACAAAGCGGAAATGACGCCATCACGGTAAATGGACGATCATATGGCATTGCACGAATAATCGTAAAACGCGGGCCGCAGTGGGTACAGTTGATAAAGGGGTAGCGATAGCGGCGTTCGCCGGGCGTATTCATTTCAACAAGACAGGCCGGACAAGTTGCGGCATCGGGCACGATTTGCGTATTCATCGTCCCGCCTGCGCTTTGACGTATCGAGAAATCAGCAGGCTGCTGCGGCCAGGCAAACGGCTCGCTCTCAACGCTGTCAATGCGAGCCAGCGGCGGGCAGTGTTGGTGCAGTTGGGCAATAAATACCGCCGGATCTTCCAGCATTCGCACCACCACACCATCACCGTCGTTACAGACGTCGCCATGCAATTCTAGCCGCTGCGCCAGTTGCCAGACAAAGGGACGAAATCCAACGCCCTGTACCTTACCGCGAATACGTAGCTGTACGCCGGAGTGGTGGTTTATTGTCATGATGAATTCCCGCGGTCATGTTTCCCTGAAATGCCCGTTTGCCGGATAAGCGAAACGCTATCCGGCAAAAATATCGCCTTATTTTACGCGGATTTTCGGGGATCAGAACAGCAAAGATGCGGTGGAATCCAGCGCCGCACGACGGCGTTTTTCTGCACTCAGTTGTTCAAGCTTATTGCGATCCACATAAATCAGGGCGTGAGTCGGGCAAACTTCCATACAGGCGGGGCCAGCTTCGCGATGGTGGCACAGGTCGCACTTGTTGGCTTCGGCTTTCTCTGCACGTACGTTCAGACCCGCGCCGCTGTTGCGAACAACGGGACGAACAACGACTTCCATTGCGCCGTAAGGACAGGCCACTACGCAAGTTTTGCAACCAATGCAGCGTTCCTGCATTACGTGGACAAAACCTTTATCGCGGCTGATTGCACCGTTCGGGCAGACGTTAGCGCACGGCGCATCTTCACACTGACGGCACAGCGTCGCAGTGGAGACGTTAACGCCTTTGATCACGTGAATACGCGGTAAAAAGGTTTCAGGGGTCAGCGATGCGCAGTCCTGGTTATCCTGATGGGATACCACGCAGGCCACTTCACAGGTACGGCAACCAATGCATTTATTGGCGTCTGCAATGATGAAACGGTTCATCAATTTCTCCAGCAATGACAGAATATCAGCCGAAGCATTCACAAATCGTGCCAGATTTTAATGCATTGTTATAAAAGGATTTTTATTTCCCAGTACGTGAAGGATATGTGTCATCGTCACTAGTGACGATGACTAACGACAGCGATCAACGCAAAACTGACGGCGCAACAGAGTCGCGAGGAATCAGCTCACCGGTGAAGGTTTTCGGTGGCGCAAAGTCCCCGCCGTCCAGCATAAAGATGAGGCGTCCAATCGTCTCCTGGATCATCTCAGTTACCGGTATTTTGACACTGGAAAGAGCCGGGATCGTGTATGGCGCAAGAGCGATATCATCAAAGCCGATAACCGACACCTGCGCAGGAACGTTAACACCCTGCTCGTGTAGTTGCTTCATGGCACCGATTGCCATGTCATCATTACTGGCCACCAGCGCGGTAAAATTCACGTTGCGTGAAAGCAAAGTATCTACCCCTGCAGCACCGCAAGCTGGAGTCCATTTTCCTTTAACAATCAGATCATTATTTAAGGAAATACCATGATGCGCCAGTGCGTCTTTGTAGCCTGAAAGACGCTCCACGCCGGTGGGAGAATCCATTGAACCAGTAATAAAACCAATTTCCTTATGCCCGGCGGCGATAAGCTGCGTTACGGCATTAAAGCTGGTTTGCTTTTGATCGCACCAGACACAGTGGCTGCTGTTTTTGCGCAGTCGTCGGTTAAGCACCATAATCGGCTGCGAGTGCGCATCAATAATATCGTCAATTTCATCGACGCTGAGAAAACGTGGGTAGATCATAATCGCATCACAACGCAGGTCGAGCAGGTACTGAATCGCCTGACGCTCTTCTTCAGCACTGTGTTTACCATCGGCAAGCAAAAGCTGGCGTCCCCTGTCCTCTGCCATCCGTGCGGTGTGAAACAACAATTCGCTAAAATAAACGCCATGATACAGGGTGTTGGTCACCACCAGCCCCAGCGTCTGAGTACTTTTCGCCGCCAGGTTTCGCGCCAGCAAATTGGGGCGATAACCGCTTTCTTCAATGGCCTGAAACACGCGATCTTTGGTCTCCTGGCTGACGTAGCCGTTCCCTGAAAGCACCCGGGAAACCGTCGCTTTCGACACGCCGGCACGCTTCGCCACCTCCAGCATCGTGGTCATATTACTCATCCCTTATCACTCAATGTGACGCAGTGTACTGCACCGTTTGGCTACTGTCCCCGCTGCTCAACCGCAGTACCCCATATCTGGTGATCGTAATCACATTTATAATAACCGATCAAAATTAAATCTTGCTCATATTACAAAAAATAAACATGCTTTTATGAAACCGGTTTCCTAACACTGTTTCACCGACACAGAAATGAGACCAGAGTAAACGGCAAGACATAACGTACCCTACTGATAAAACAGGATTAAATTCGATGTCTAAGAATTATGCAGCGCTGGCGCGCTCCGTTGTGACGGCTCTGGGCGGCGTCGGGAATATCACCGCAGTGACGCACTGCATGACCCGATTACGTTTCGTTCTCAAAGATGACTCACTGGTCGACAGCGCCACACTGAAAACACTCCCTGGCGTACTCGGTGTGGTGCGTAACGACAATCAATGTCAGGTGATCATTGGTAACACCGTTTCGCAAGCGTACCGCGAAGTCGTCAACCTGCTGCCTGGTGATATGCAACCTGCCGAGTCGGAAGTAAAACCTAAGCTGAGCCTGAAGCGTATTGGCGCAGGGATCCTCGATGCGCTGATCGGTACCATGTCGCCGCTGATCCCGGCGATTATTGGTGGATCGATGCTGAAATTGCTGGCGATGATCCTTGAGATGACCGGCATTCTGGAAAAAGGCTCCTCAACGCTGACCATCCTGACGGTGATAGGTGACGGCGCATTCTTCTTCCTGCCGCTGATGGTCGCTGCCTCGGCAGCCATTAAATTCAAAACCAATATGTCGCTGGCCATCGCCATTGCGGGCGTACTGGTGCATCCAAGCTTTATCGAGCTGATGGCTAAGGCCGCACAGGGTGAACACGTTGAGTTTGCGCTGATCCCTGTCACTGCGGTGAAATATACGTATACGGTGATCCCGGCGCTGGTCATGACCTGGTGCCTGTCGTATATCGAGCGTTGGGTGGATCGCATCACTCCGGCGGTGACGAAAAACTTCCTTAAACCGATGCTGATCGTTCTGATCGCCGCCCCACTCGCCATCGTACTCATTGGCCCGATCGGGATCTGGATCGGCAGCGCGATTTCGGCTCTGGTTTACACCATTCACGGTTATCTGGGCTGGCTCTCAGTCGCCATTATGGGTGCGCTGTGGCCGTTGCTGGTAATGACCGGCATGCATCGCGTCTTTACACCAACCATTATTCAGACCATCGCCGAGACCGGTAAAGAAGGCATGGTCATGCCATCTGAAATCGGCGCCAACCTGTCGCTTGGCGGCTCATCTTTAGCTGTGGCATGGAAAACCAAAAACCCTGAGCTGCGCCAGACGGCGCTGGCGGCGGCAGCCTCCGCGATTATGGCGGGCATTTCCGAACCCGCGCTGTACGGTGTGGCAGTACGCCTGAAACGTCCACTGATTGCGAGTCTTATCAGTGGCTTTATCTGTGGAGCCGTTGCCGGAATGGCCGGGCTGGCAAGCCACTCGATGGCAGCACCAGGGCTATTCACCAGTGTACAGTTTTTCGATCCGGCCAATCCAATGACTATCGTCTGGGTATTTGGCGTAATGGCGCTGGCAGTTGTGCTGTCCTTTGTATTAACGCTACTTCTCGGCTTTGAGGATATTCCCGTCGAAGATGCAGCCGCACAGGCCAGAAAAAACCAGGCTGCGCAACCGGGCAATATCAATGGAGCCAGCATCTGACTGGCCATAACTGAGGTTTACTATGTCTGTTTTTCCGCAAGGATTTTTATGGGGCGGCGCACTGGCCGCCAACCAGTCTGAAGGGGCATATCGGGAAGGCGGCAAAGGGCTGACTACCGTGGATATGATCCCACACGGCGCGCACCGGATGCCCGTCAAACTGGGTCAGGAAAAGCGCTTTCAGCTGCGGGATGACGAGTTTTATCCCAGCCATGATGCGATAGATTTCTATCATCGTTATCAGGAAGATATCGCCCTGATGGCGGAAATGGGATTTACGGTTTTTCGCACCTCAATTGCATGGAGCCGCCTCTATCCGAATGGGGACGAACTCACGCCGAATGAAGAAGGTATCGCTTTTTATCGCGCGGTATTCGCTGAATGCAAAAAATACGGTATTGAACCATTAGTTACCCTGTGTCACTTCGATGTACCAATGCACCTGGTAACCGAGTACGGCTCCTGGCGTAACCGCAAAATGGTGGAGTTCTTTACCCGTTACGCCCGTACCTGCTTCGAAGCCTTCGACGGTCTGGTGAAATACTGGCTGACGTTTAATGAAATCAACATCATGTTACACAGCCCTTTCTCAGGCGCGGGACTGGTGTTTGAAGACGGTGAAAATCAGGATCAGGTGAAATATCAGTCCGCGCACCACGAACTGATTGCCAGTGCACTGGCAACCAAAATTGCTCATGAAATCAACCCGCACAACCAGGTTGGTTGCATGCTGGCTGGCGGAAATTTTTATCCTTATTCATGCAAACCGGAAGATGTGTGGACCGCGCTGGAAAAAGACCGCGAAAACCTGTTTTTCATTGATGTCCAGGCGCGCGGGGCTTATCCCGCTTATTCAGCCCGGGTGTTTCGTGAAAAAGGCGTAGTGATAGAGAAAGCCCCGGAAGATGACGAGATCCTGAAAAATACCGTCGATTTTGTCTCTTTCAGCTATTACGCATCACGTTGCGCTTCGGCGGAAATGAATGCCGGCAATACCAGCGCCGCCAACGTAGTGAAATCGCTACGCAATCCCTACATTGAGGCCAGCGAATGGGGCTGGGGCATAGACCCGCTGGGTCTGCGTATCACCATGAACATGATGTATGACCGCTACCAGAAACCGCTATTTCTGGTGGAGAACGGGCTTGGGGCAAAAGATGAGATGGATGCCAGTGGCAACATCAATGATGACTATCGCATAAGCTATTTACGCGAACATATTCGCGCCATGTCTGACGCTATTGAAGATGGCGTACCGCTAATGGGTTATACCACCTGGGGGTGTATCGATCTGGTCTCCGCCTCAACCGGCGAGATGAGCAAACGCTACGGTTTTGTCTATGTGGACCGGGATGATGCAGGTAACGGGACGCTCGCACGGACACGTAAGAAGTCATTCTGGTGGTACAAAAAGGTCATAGCCAGCAATGGGGCAGACCTGGAGTAATCTACCTGCCGGAGGGTTCTGCCACCTTCCGGCATTGCTTTACATCTTCATTTCATTCATTGCATTTCAAATGTGGAATCACCCTTCCAGTTTCAGGTTTGCCCCCGCGCTTTTTTACTGTCATTTTATTCAGTAGTTTTTAATCTTAACCCTCCGCCACAAGGAATGGCTCATGTCTGATGAAAATGGCAAAACAGCAGTGGTTATCACCAAACCCGTACGTCGTTTAAAAGTAGGTTATGTCAGAAAGCGGTACGAGGATCGTCACACCGGGTTCACGCTACGTATCAGCAGGCATGCCTCATTAACGCTGAACGGTGACTGGCTTGAACAGGCAGGGTTCCCTACCGGCACAGCGGTAAATGTTTCGGTAATGCAGGGGAAATTAATTATTGAGCAGGCAACGGAGTAACAACCGGCGCAGGCGAGATAAACAGGCCGGATGCGGCAAACATCCGGCACTGATACGGTTTACTCTTCAGGTGCTTCTAACTCCGAAAATCCACCATGGCCTTCCCACCCGGCTAATCGTTGATAGACGGTTTCAACCGCCTCTTTGATCGGCTGCGTCATCGGGTAATAAAAGCCAACGATGTCCGGCTGAATACCGAGGAAAATCACCTCGCCGACATCCTCTTTCAGTTGATCAACCAGGTAGTTCAGCGGCATGTTGTGCGTGGTCATCATGAACATCTCGGCAATATCATCAGGATCGATAATGCGGATTTCACCAGGATTCAGCCCCATATCGGTAGCATCGACAATCAGCAAACGCGCCGGGCGCAGCTCGCGGATTGCCACAATATCATTCTCCGGGGCACTGCCACCGTCGATAACCACCCAGTTACCTTTAGGTTCCGCAGCACACATTTCCGCCAGCAGCGGACCCGCGCCATCATCCCCCATCATGCTATTACCGACACACAATAAAACGTCAGTCACGGTGTCTCCTCACCATCAGATAGATGGCGCTTTCCTGATGAATATCATGGAGCATACTGAGCATGAGCTTGCTCCATTCCTGCTGCTGTGGAGTTTGTACGGCGCGCGCGTCATCAAACGCACGCGCCAGCATCTGTACATGGTTAAAATCGATGACGATCTCGCCGTACTTCGGCACGCCTTCCATTTTGCGGCGGGCTTCGCTTCCTTCGGCAAGCGTCGCAATCCACGCCAGATACTCATCCCACGGACAGGTTAACGCCGCTTCCAGGCAATCGATGATGCCTAAGTGATGGCCAATCGCCAGGCTGTAATAGACAACCTGCTGCGCCTCGGCGGGCGTCGCATCGTTCTCATCAATAAACTTACGGCTCAGTTGACTGAACACCACCGTTTCACTCATCGGATACGCGCCTCTTCAACTACATGGTTAAGATGAGTAACGATCTCGGTCAGACGCGGATCGTTTTCCGCTTCCAGCCAGCGCGCCACCTGATTTTCGCCCTGCCCTAACTGCGTCATATAATCATCGGCAATCTGGCGACCATAGCGATAACCCGCCAGACGACGCGCTTCACGATCCACCTTCACACGCAGAGGCTGTATCATATCCGGGTGCAGAATTTCAGCTGGTTGTTCGTCCAGTTCACCCGGTGCACGCGCGTGAATTTTCTGCTCCAGCAGGCCCAGCGCCATCGCAAAGCCGTACAGCGTCGCCGCAGGCGTCGGCGGACAACCAGGGATGTAAACATCCACTGGTACGATTTTGTCGGTGCCGCCCCATACGCAGTATAAGTCGTGGAAGATGCCACCACTGTTACCGCAGGCTCCGTAAGAGATACAGATTTTCGGATCTGGCGCTGATTGCCAGGCACGCAGCGCCGGAGAGCGCATCGCGCGAGTTACCGCGCCGGTAAACAACAGGATATCCGCATGGCGCGGTGACGGAACAACTTTGATACCGAAACGTTCGGCATCAAACAGCGGGGACAAGGTAGCAAAAATTTCGATTTCGCAACCGTTGCAGCCACCGCAGTCAACACGATAGACGTAAGCAGAACGCTTGATGCTTTTCAGCAGCGACGCTTTCATGCTGGCGATAGATTCATCTACCGTCATCGGTACCGGAATACCGTTGGCATCACGTGGGCCTAATAAATTGCTCATCAGCTGGCCTCTTTCATATGGCGAGTCAGTTCAATACGGTCAGACGGCACCAGGCATTTCTGGCGTTTACAGTCCGGGCAGGTCTCAAAGCTTTCACGGTGATTTTCCGCACGGCTATCACCGTTATGCTTCAGCAGTGCAATGGCGTAATCAATCTCTTTTTGCACCGCAAAAGGACGGTTACATACGCGGCAATTGCACAGCGCAAAGCGAGACTGCTGCAGGAAATCTTCTTTCTTCCACACCGCCAGCTCATATTCCTGAGACAGTTTGATCGCCGCCGTCGGGCAGACTTCTTCACAACGGCCACAGAAGATGCAGCGACCGAGGTTGAATTGCCAGGCCAGTTCATTGGTGACCAGATCGGTTTCAACCGTCAGCGCGTTTGACGGGCACGCATTTACACAGGCTGCGCAGCCAATACACTGCTGCGGATTATGCTCCGGCTTACCACGGAAGTTTTTATCGACCGCGATCGGCTCCAGCGGATACGACGACGTCGGTGCACCGGTTTTGATGACTTTTTTGATAAAGGTAAACATGGCGATTCCTTATTTCAGCGGCGAGTTTTTACGCTCGATGCTGTAGCGCTCAAGTTCTTTGTACGGCACGACTTTGCTTTTCTTCTTACGCACATCAACCACGGTCATACGGTCAGTACATGAGTAGCAAGGATCGAGGCTACCGATAATCAGCGGGGCATCGGAAACAGTGTTACCACGCAGCATATAACGCAGCGTCGGCCAGTTAGCGTAGGTGGCCGCACGGCAACGCCAGCGGTACAGTTTCTGGTTGTCGCCGGTCATGCTCCAGTGGATATCATCCCCACGAGGCGCTTCCGCAAAGCCCAGCGCGAAACGGTGTGGAATATAGGTAAAGCCTTCCACCATCAGCGGACCGCCAGGCAGGTTATCCAGACCAAAGTCGATCATATTCAGCGCGGTATAGACTTCATTGATGCGGACTTTCAGACGAGAAATGACGTCACAGCCCTGCTCGCTGTGAACTTCCATCGGCAGCAGGCCGTAACCCACAAACGGGTGATCTGCGCGGGTATCACGCGCGTGACCGCTGGCGCGAACCATCGGGCCAACGTTACTGAAGTCACGGGCAATTTCCGGATCCAGACGGCCAATCCCGACGGTACGCTGTTCCATGTTCGGCGTACTCAACAGCATATCAACCAGTTCCTGCACGTCACGACGCATCTGTTGCGCCAGTTGACGAGTCTGGATCATGTCCTCTTTCAGCAGGTCGCGACGGATCCCTCCGATCAGGTTCAGACCGTAAGTTTTACGCGCACCGGTGAGGATCTCTGCCATTTTCATTGACGTTTCACGTACGCGGAAGAACTGCATAAAGCCGGAGTCGAAACCGGTGAAGTGGCACGCCAGCCCCAGGTTCAGCAGGTGAGAGTGCAGACGCTCAACTTCCAACAGAATAGCGCGGATCATCTGCGCACGCTCCGGTACTACGATACCCATCGCATTCTCAACGGAGGTGGTGTACGCGGTGCTGTGGGCAAAACCACAGATGCCGCACACGCGATCCGACAGGAAAGTCACTTCGTTATAACCCATGCGGGTTTCTGCCAGTTTTTCCATGCCACGGTGGACATAGAACAAGCGGTAGTCGGCGTCGATAATGTTTTCGCCGTCAACGAACAGACGGAAGTGACCCGGTTCATCGGAGGTCACGTGCAGCGGGCCAATAGGCACTACATTATTTTTCTTGTCGCCCAGTTCGTTGATGAACTCATAGGTTTCAGCATCGGTAGTCGGCGCCGGACGTTGACGGTAATCCATGCTGTCTTTACGCAGCGGATAGAGTTCATCCGGCCAGTCATCCGGTAGCACCAGACGACGTTCGTCCGGCAGCCCCACCGGGATCAAACCGTACATGTCACGCACTTCACGTTCGCCCCAGACGGCAGCCGGTACGCGTGGCGTGACAGACGGGAATTCCAGTTTATTGGCGTCAACTTCTACGCGAACAGTTATCCAGCATTTAGTGCCCTGCTCCATCGACAAGACATAATACACAGCGTAATGGCCGCACAGCTGGCGTTCATCGTTACCAAACAACACGGACAACCATCCGCCCTGTTTGTAATAAAGGAACTCCACCACTTCCGGCAGGTAGTTTACCTTCACGGTGATGGTCAGCTGATCTTTGGTCTGCCAGGCTTCGTCCAGTACGACGCCAGGGAAAGCCTGGTGCAGTGCAGCAAGGTATTGTTGACCTAATTTTTCTTCAGACATGCTCAAACTCTCTTAAATCACGCCACCAGCAAGGAGACGAACGCTAAAAACGCAAACCCAAAACCGGCCCAGGTCACGCGTGAAGTGGCGCAAAAACGCAGACGCGCCATGCTGTTTTCAAACAGGGCGATGACCAGCACGCCGAGGATCAGCTTGACGACGGCTATCACCAGTGCCAGCAGCAGTCCACCCGCAGTAAAGGTTTCCATCTGTCCCCACGGCAGGAACACGCCGACAAACATTTGCAAAACGACCAGTTGTTTGAGGCTGATACCCCATTTCAGCACCGCAAAACCGCTGCCGCTGTATTCAGTCAGCGGACCTTCCTGTAGCTCCTGCTCGGCTTCTGCCAGGTCGAACGGCAGTTTGCCCATTTCGATAAAGGTGGCGAAAGCACAGGCGCACAGCGCCAGAATCAGCGGGATGCTGCGCGCCGCAGGCCAGTGATAAACGGTGTCAGCGATATTGCTGATATGGGTTGAACCGGCAACCTGCGCTGCGACCCACAAGCCCAGCAGCAGAATCGGCTCAACCAGTACGCCGAGCATCGCTTCACGGCTGGCGCCGATCGCGGTGAACGGGCTACCGGTATCCAGCCCCGCAATAGAGAAGAAGAAACGGGCGATGGCGAACAAGTAAATTAACGTGATCAAATCACCCAGTTGCGGCAGCGGAGAACCTACCGTCACTACCGGCAATGCGGTAGCGATAGTCAGCATGACGCCGACCATCACAAATGGTGTCAGGCGAAAGACCCAACTGGAATCCGCAGGCGCAATGCTCTGACGCCCCAGCAGTTTGATAATGTCACGGTACTCCTGCAAAACACCCGGACCACGGCGATTGTGCAAACGTGCACGCGCCACGCGGGTAATGCCGGACAGCAGCGGCGCAACGGCAAACAGCACCAGCGCCTGAACTAACGGATATAAAACACTCATTCTCAGGCTCCTCGTGAAACCACAATCACCACCAGCACCGCCAGCTCAATCAATGCCAGGCGACGGAACAGAACCGGTGCAGCCGCATTCTGCCAGCCCGGAACCAGTGACACCGGGTTAAGCCATTTACGCAGTTTCAGTACCGGAGCAAAGGCTTCTTTAACCGGCATAGCAAAGCCATGCGCGGTGATCACCATTGACTGCTCATGATCGTAACCACATACCCAGGCGGAACCGCGCGAACGCGACGGCAGACGGTTGCCTTTGAAAATCGCCATGATAATGAACGGCAGCAGCGGACAGGCAATCAGCAACAGGGTGATCATTGGTTGGGAAACGGTCGTGTTCGCGGTTTCCAGCGGCAGTGGCACAGCTGAAGAGATAAGTGGCAGCAACCATGGTGCGGCAACGCCGCCAATCACACAGCAGACTGCCAGCGCAACCACGCTCACCCCCATCAGGATCGGTGCGCAACAGGCGTTTTCAGCTTCCTTCGTACGCGGTGCGCCAAGGAACGTTACGCCATAGACTTTCGCCATACACATCACAGCCAGCGCGCCGGTAATCGCCAGCCCGACCGCCAGCAACGGACCTAACAGACGGCCGATAAACGCTCCGCTGTTACCCAGCTTGAAGAAGGATTGATAGATAACCCATTCACCGGCAAACCCGTTCAGTGGCGGCAGCGCGGCCATCGCCATCAGACCAACCAGCATCGCCAGGGAAATCACCGGCATGCGCTTACCGATACCGCCCAGTTTTTCGATATCACGATGACCAGTACGGAACCAGATGCTGCCAGCCCCCAGGAACAGGACGCTTTTGAACAGACTGTGGTTCACCAGATGATACAAACCGCCGGTCAGACCAAGTGCAATCAGCGCCGGTTGATTAAGGGAAATGCCGGTCACGCCGGCACCCAGCCCCAGCAGAATAATGCCGATGTTTTCCAGCGTGTGGTACGCCAGCAGACGTTGAATGTTGTGCTCCATCAACGCATACAGACCGCCAACAAATGCAGTGATCATCCCCAGTACCAACAGGGTAATGCCCCACCACAGCGGTGCATTACCGCCCAGCAGCGACAGGGACAGAATGCCCAACAGGCCAACCTTCATTACCACGGTAGAGAACAGCGCCGCAGCAGGTGCGCTGGCGTTGGCATGTGCCTGTGGCACCCAACCGTGCAGCGGGATAATCCCGGCCAGCAAACCAAAACCGGCAACGCCCAGCAGCCAGATGTCAGAGCCGAGCGGCAATTCCTGGGTGCGAAGGTCGAGCAGACGCAGTTCGAGCGTGCCGTAGCGTTGCCATACCAGATAGCAAGCGACCGCCAGCAGCAGCGTACCGATTCGGCCCAGAGCAAACCACAGTTTGCCCTCTTTACTGCAACCGGTCAGGAACACCGCACACAACGCCATGATTTCAGCCATCACCACTAGCGTACCGAGGTTGCTGGCAACCACTGCACACACGGCCGCAGCCATCAGCAGATTCACCAACAAACCGTTGGCTTTAACCTGTGGATGACGATGCCAGTCGATGTTGTACAGGCTGACAAACAGGCCGCACAGACCCAGTGTGATAAGCCAGATTGCGTTCAGTGGAGTTATTTGCATGCTGTGACCGATAAACGGTATCACGCTGCTGACCGCCAGCGCATTGGTCAGCACGGTGAAACCCGCTGCCGCCGTACACAGGCTGCCGACTGCTCCACCAACGCCGGCAATCCAGCCGCTTAGCGCTTTATGAAATGAAAACAGAAATGCCAGAACCGCCGCAGCCGTAAACCAGGCCACGCCGCTGTTAATCAGTGAAATTGCGCTCATTTTGCATCCCCACTCTGAGCCTGCTGAAACAAGGTGAGATCGCCGAAATCGGTATTAAAAGTCAGCTCACGCTTACGTTTGCTGGCGCGAGCGATATCTGTATTGCTCACCAGGTGCAGGGCTTTCGTCGGGCACATACGTACACAAGCCGGACCTTGTTCATCAAAGCTACACAGGTCGCATTTCACCGCAATGGCACGAATACCTGGAACCCAGTCCAGCAGCGTGCTGACGCGAGCCGGTGCTGGTGGAGCCGGAGGGGCTTTTGAGGTATTCGCGTTCGCCGGGATGTGCAGCGGACGACTGCCGGAAAACTCAATGGCGCCAAACGGACAGGCGATCCCACACAATTTGCAGCTTACGCACAGGCTTTCATTTAGCTGTACGGCGCCGTCGACACGGTTAATCGCATTGACCGGGCAAACGGTGGCACAAGGTGCATCTTCACAATGGTGGCAAAGCTGCGGTGCAGATTCTTTTTCATTTAGCATCACTTTCAGGCGCGGCATTGACTGCAGGCCATGCTGGCGATGCGTCTCTG
Organism: Citrobacter sp. Marseille-Q5395; assembly: GCF_947057495.1. Lineage (NCBI taxonomy): Bacteria > Pseudomonadati > Pseudomonadota > Gammaproteobacteria > Enterobacterales > Enterobacteriaceae > Citrobacter > Citrobacter sp. Marseille-Q5395. Next base: position 163,377 of record NZ_CAMSEL010000001.1, read on the forward strand.
AGCAGGCGGCTTCACAGGTGTGGCAGCCAATACAAAGAGTGGAGTCAGCAATTACAAAACGATTCACCAGGCATTCCTCAGGTGATAGTCATTTTTGACGAAAACATGTTTATCAAATGTCATTTTCGACATTTTTCGACATGTCCATTCCCTAAAATGTCGTGATACAGCGTAAAAATCTCATCACGACTCAAGCGAGCATCACCCGAGGCTTATGCCGGGTTATGTCCTTCTACCAGTTGGCTTAAATTTACCGGCATATTGTTTTCAACCGCGGTGTACAGGCTGTCGTAGACTCTGGCGATTTTTTCGAGATAGTGCTCCAGCACCTGCTCGCGATCGCGGTTGCTAATGCGGTCATCAACTTTGCCGTCAATGGTCAACTGTGCCTGTGCAATCAGTTGCTTATCATCACCGTCTTTGGTTTCAACGTAGTACTCGATGGTATGGCTGTTAAAGCCGTCCGCCAGCGTGACGTAGATAGTGAAGTGTTCAAAAAGGACAAAGCACAGATCTTTGTCCGGCGCACAGCTCATTGCATGATGCAAACGCGCTTTCGACAGGGTGATCCCCTGTACCAGCGAGTTGCAGTAAATACGCCACTGGTCCTGTAGGCGACGGTGCCGTTCAGCGATGTAATCGGCTTTTTCGCTTATTTCCCAAATAGTCATGTCAGGTTACCCGTTTAGCAGAGACTAACTGCCTTAAGCATATTTCATGCCAACATTAAAATTCTTTATTTTCATTAAGATACAAAAACAAGCATGCATGACGACATGTCATTTCGTCATCGTCGTCATTGTCACGAGAGGAAAAATTCAACCTGGCATGTTTATTGCTTTTGAAACGACAACAACATGGGAGGCGATATGCACGAAATAACCCTCTGCCAACGGGCACTGGAATTGATTGAACAACAGGCCGCACAGCACGGTGCTCACCGGGTAACTGGGGTCTGGCTCAAAATTGGCGCATTTTCTTGCGTAGAAACCAGCGCTCTCGCCTTTTGTTTTGATCTGGTATGCCGTGGCACCCTTGCAGAAGGTTGTAAACTCCACCTCGAAGAACAAGAAGCCGAATGTTGGTGCGAGTCCTGTCAGCAATACGTCACGTTACTGACACAACGCGTTCGTCGCTGTCCACAATGCAATAGCGACATGCTGAGAATTGTGGCCGATGACGGGTTACAGATTCGACGAATAGAAATAGACCAGACTCCAGCGCCGGATGGCGACGCTTAAGCCTCTTATCCAGTCTACAGAAAGAGCACGTTTGTAGGTCGGAAAAGGCGAGATGCTGTCCGGCAACAGATTTACCGAAAGTGAAAAGATCAGGAGTGAGCGATGTGTACGACATGTGGTTGCGCGGAAGGCAACCTTTATATAGAGGGTGATGAACATAACCCCCACTCAGCGTTTCGCAGCGCGCCATTTGCTCCGGCGGCTCGTCCGGCGCTAAACATTACCGGTGTGAAGACCTCCAGTTTCACGCCGAGCCAGACCGCAGAAGGCGATTTACATTACGGTCACGGCGAAGCAGGTACCCATGCTCCAGGCATGAGCCAGCGCCGTATGCTGGAAGTGGAAATTGACGTGCTGGACAAAAACAACCGTCTGGCCGAGCGCAATCGCGCCCGCTTCGCTGCCCGCCAGCATCTGGTACTCAATCTCGTATCAAGTCCAGGTTCCGGTAAAACGACGCTGCTGACCGAAACACTGATGAAGCTGAAAGACAGCGTGCCGTGCGCGGTCATTGAAGGCGACCAGCAGACGGTCAACGATGCAGCGCGTATTCGCGCCACCGGAACACCAGCAATCCAGGTTAATACGGGTAAAGGCTGCCACCTTGATGCGCAAATGATTGCCGATGCAGCACCACGCCTGCCTTTAGCCGATAACGGTATTTTGTTTATCGAAAACGTCGGTAACCTGGTTTGCCCGGCAAGCTTCGACCTCGGCGAACGTCATAAAGTGGCGGTGCTTTCCGTCACCGAAGGCGAAGACAAGCCGCTGAAATATCCCCATATGTTTGCTGCTGCATCGCTGATGCTGCTCAACAAAGTGGATCTGCTGCCGTATCTCAATTTTGATGTTGAAAAGTGCATCGCCAGCGCCCGGGAAGTAAACCCGGAAATTGAGATAATCCTGATTTCCGCCACCAGCGGCGAAGGGATGGATCAATGGCTGTCGTGGCTGGAGAATCAGCGATGTGCATAGGTGTTCCGGGTCAAATCCGCACCATTGATGGTAACCAGGCTAAGGTCGATGTTTGCGGTATTCAGCGCGACGTCGACCTGACGCTGGTCGGTAGCTGTGATGAAAATGGTCAACCGCGTCTGGGCCAGTGGGTACTGGTCCACGTAGGTTTTGCCATGAGCATCATTAACGAAGCCGAAGCGCGCGACACACTCGAGGCGCTGCAAAATATGTTTGACGTTGAGCCGGATGTCGGCGCGTTACTGTATGGCGAGGAGAAATAATGCGTTTTGTTGACGAATATCGGGCACCGGAACAGGTGATGCAGTTGATAGACCACCTGTGTGAACGTGCCGCTCACCTCCCCTACACCGCTGAACGCCCACTGCGCATTATGGAAGTTTGTGGAGGCCACACCCACGCAATCTTCAAATTCGGCCTTGACCAGTTGCTGCCCGAAAACGTGGAGTTTATTCACGGTCCAGGCTGCCCGGTTTGCGTTCTGCCGATGGGCAGAATTGACAGTTGTGTGGAAATTGCCAGCCATCCGGAAGTGATTTTTTGTACCTTCGGCGACGCCATGCGCGTGCCAGGTAAACAGGGTTCACTGCTGCAGGCCAAAGCACGCGGCGCGGATATCCGCATTGTCTATTCTCCGATGGATGCGCTGAAGCTGGCGCAGGAAAATCCAACCCGTAAGGTCGTGTTCTTTGGTCTGGGTTTTGAAACCACCATGCCGACGACCGCCATCACTCTCCAGCAGGCAAAACAACGCGATGTGCAGAATTTTTACTTTTTCTGCCAGCACATCACGCTTATCCCAACGCTGCGTAGCCTGTTGGAACAACCGGACAACGGTATCGACGCATTTTTGGCACCAGGCCATGTCAGTATGGTTATAGGCACCGATGCCTATAATTTTATCGCCTCTGATTTTCATCGCCCGCTGGTGGTCGCTGGTTTCGAACCGCTTGATCTACTGCAAGGCGTCGTGATGCTAATCGAGCAGAAAATAGCGGCCCACAGCCAGGTGGAGAACCAGTATCGCCGCGTAGTGCCGGATGCCGGTAACACACTGGCGCAACAGGCGATTGCCGACGTGTTCTGCGTCAATGGCGACAGTGAATGGCGCGGTCTGGGCGTTATCGAATCCTCCGGCGTTCACCTGACGCCTGAGTATCAGCGTTTTGATGCAGAAGCGCATTTCAAACCAGCGCCGCAGCAGGTGTATGACGATCCGCGCGCGCGCTGCGGAGAAGTACTGACCGGCAGATGTAAGCCGCATCAGTGCCCATTGTTTGGTAAAACCTGTAACCCGGAGACCGCATTTGGCGCCTTAATGGTCTCCTCCGAAGGCGCATGTGCCGCCTGGTATCAGTATCGTCAGCAGGAGTGTGAAGCATGAACAGCGTACAACTCGCCCACGGTAGCGGCGGTCAGGCTATGCAGCAGTTGATCAACAGTCTGTTTATGGAAGCTTTTGCTAATCCGTGGCTGGCAGAACAGGAAGATCAGGCCCGACTGGACCTGGCGCAACTGGTCGCCGAAGGCGATCGTCTGGCGTTTTCGACCGACAGCTACGTTATCGATCCGCTGTTTTTCCCCGGCGGTAATATTGGCAAGCTGGCAATCTGCGGCACAGCCAACGACGTTGCGGTCAGTGGCGCTATCCCTCGCTACCTCTCCTGCGGTTTTATCCTCGAAGAGGGCCTGCCGATGGAAACGCTGAAAAGCGTCGTCAACAGCATGGCAGCAACAGCTCGCGAAGCGGGAATTGCTATCGTGACCGGCGACACCAAGGTTGTACAGCGTGGCGCAGCGGACAAACTGTTCATTAACACCGCCGGAATGGGCGCGATCCCCGCCAATATTCACTGGGGCGCACAGACTCTGGGCGTGGGCGATGTGCTGCTGGTTAGCGGTACGCTTGGCGATCACGGTGCAACCATCCTTAACCTGCGTGAGCAACTGGGACTGGACGGTGAACTGATCAGCGACTGCGCAGTGTTAACACCGCTGATCCAGACGCTACGCGACATTCCTGGCGTGAAGGCGCTGCGCGATGCCACCCGTGGCGGCGTGAATGCGGTGACGCATGAGTTCGCCGCGGCATGTGGCTATGGCATTGAGTTATCTGAAGCAGCCCTGCCTGTGAAGCCCGCAGTGCGTGGTGTCTGTGAACTTCTGGGTCTGGATGCGCTCAATTTTGCCAACGAAGGAAAACTGGTCATTGCCGTTGAACGTCAGGCCGCTGAAGCCGTACTCGCCGCACTGCGCGCACATCCGTTAGGGTGCGATGCAGCGCTGATTGGCGAAGTGGTCGAACGTAAAGGCGTTCGCCTTGCCGGACTTTACGGCGTGAAACGAACTCTTGATTTACCACACGCAGAGCCGCTGCCGCGGATATGCTGATATATTGCCCGGTACGCTACGCTTACCGGGCCTACAGTCAATGAATTACCCGTAGACCGGATAAGGTGAAACCGCCACCCGGCAATAATTTACAACTTATACCTATAATTCATTTACCGTTTTTGCACCGCGCTACGGTGCTTCCTGGAAAAGCAATATGTCGTATACACCGATGAGCGACCTCGGACAGCAAGGCCTGTTCGATATCACTCGTACATTATTACAGCAGCCCGATCTTCAGTCTCTCAGTGAGGCGCTTTCGCAGTTGGTCAAGCGTTCGGCGCTGGCCGATTGCGCGGCTATTGTGTTATGGCAGGCGCAGACGCAGCGTGCGCGTTATTTCGCGACACGTGAAAATGGTAAACCCATCGATTATGAAGACGAAACAGTGCTGGCTCACGGACCGGTGCGCCGCATTCTGTCTCGTCCCGATGCGCTGCACTGCAACTACCATGAGTTCACAGAAACCTGGCCGCAGTTAGCATCCGGTGCGCTGTACTCAGAATTTGGACATTACTGCCTGCTGCCGCTGGCGGCTGATGGACGGATCTTTGGCGGCTGTGAATTTATCCGCAACGAAGACCGTCCGTGGAGTGAAAAAGAGTACAACCGCCTGCAGACCTTCACCCAGATAGTCGGCGTCGTCGCCGAGCAAATTCAGAGCCGGGTCAGCAATAATGTCGATTACGACCTCTTGTGTCGCGAGCGTGACAACTTCCGTATCCTTGTCGCCATCACCAATGCGGTGCTCTCCCGTCTGGATATTGATGAGCTGGTCAGCGAAGTCGCCAAAGAAATCCACCATTACTTCAATATCGATGACATCAGCATCGTACTGCGCAGCGATCGCAAAAATAAGCTGAGCATATACTCCACTCACTATCTGGATGAACACCATCCGGCGCACGAACAGAGTGAAGTGGATGAAGCAGGTACGCTCTCTGAACGGGTATTCAAAAGCAAAGAGATGCTGCTGATTAACCTGAACGAACGCGATGCCCTTGCACCTTATGAACGCATGCTGTTCGAGACCTGGGGCAACCAGATACAAACCCTGTGCCTGCTACCACTAATGTCAGGCAATACGATGCTTGGCGTCCTCAAGCTGGCGCAGTGTGAAGAGAAAGTCTTCACGACCGCAAACCTCAAACTGTTACGCCAGATTGCCGAGCGCGTGGCGATTGCTGTTGATAACGCTCTCGCCTATCAGGAAATCCACCGCCTGAAAGAACGTCTGGTCGATGAGAACCTGGCACTGACCGAACAGCTCAACAATGTGGACAGCGAGTTTGGTGAAATCATTGGCCGCAGTGAAGCAATGTACAGCGTACTCAAGCAGGTCGAGATGGTGGCGCAAAGCGACAGCACTGTTCTGATTCTGGGTGAGACAGGTACGGGCAAAGAGTTGATCGCCAGAGCGATTCATAATCTGAGTGGACGCAATGCCCGCCGGATGGTGAAGATGAACTGCGCGGCAATGCCTGCCGGGTTGCTGGAAAGCGATCTGTTTGGTCATGAACGCGGTGCGTTTACCGGAGCCAGCACACAGCGCATTGGTCGCTTCGAACTGGCAGATAAAAGCTCGTTATTCCTCGACGAAGTCGGCGACATGCCGCTGGAGCTACAGCCGAAACTGCTGCGCGTCCTCCAGGAGCAAGAGTTTGAACGCCTGGGCAGTAATAAGCTGATCCAGACCGATGTCCGCCTGATCGCCGCCACCAACCGCGATCTAAAAAAAATGGTGGCCGATCGCGAGTTCCGTAACGATCTGTACTATCGACTGAATGTCTTCCCGATCCATCTTCCCCCACTGCGCGAGCGTCCGGAAGATATTCCGCTGCTGGTCAAGGCCTTCACCTTTAAAATTGCCCGTCGGATGGGGCGCAATATTGACAGTATCCCCGCTGAGGCGCTGCGCACTCTGAGCAACATGGAGTGGCCGGGCAACGTGCGTGAGCTGGAAAACGTGGTCGAACGCGCGGTTCTGCTGACCCGGGGCAATGTACTGCAACTGTCCCTGCCAGATGTCACTACGCTGCCCCTTTCCACACCGCCAGTGGCGACAGAAGTTGCGCAGGATGGAGAAGATGAATATCAGCTGATTATGCGCGTACTGAAAGAGACTAACGGCGTCGTAGCCGGTCCTAAGGGAGCTGCGCAACGGCTGGGTCTGAAACGCACCACCTTGCTCTCACGTATGAAGCGTTTAGGCATTGATAAGGATGCGTTGGTTTAGCCATTGTGGCTATACTGGGTGATAACTCAACGAAAGGAGGCAGTATGGCGGTATCAGCACGTAATCAATTAACCGGTACAGTAAGTGCAGTTGCAACTGGCGCCGTGAATGATGAAGTTGAACTGACGCTGGCAGGCGGCGCAAAGCTGGTCGCTATTGTGACTCATAGCAGCCAGCAGGCGCTGGGGCTGGCGAAAGGAAAAGAAGCAATTGCCCTGATCAAAGCCCCTTGGGTCACGCTGGCGACAGAAGACTGCGGCCTGAAATTCTCCGCCCGCAACCAGTTTGCCGGTAGCGTTTCACAGGTAACCGAAGGCGCGGTCAACGCCACGGTGCATATCAAAACTGACGCTGGTTTTGACATAGTTGCCGTCGTGACTAACGAAAGTCAGCAAGAGATGAAGCTAAGCCAGGGAAGTCGTGTCATTGCGCTGATCAAGGCCTCAGCAATTCTGATTGCCACCAAAGCGTAATTTATTGCCCGACGGAGCTTTGCCTGTCGGGCCAGTATCGCCGCCGCTATCCGGCAAAAAATCTATTTCTTCCGCTGGTATTTTTCGGGTAATTCCGGGACCGGGCGTTTATCGTCAATCAGGTGGCGCACTGTCAGGATCGGATGACGCCAGAGCATTCTTGGTCCAGCCCAGCGCATGATTTGCTTCATCTCTTCACGCTTTGCGGGTTGATAACAGTGCACCGGACACTGTTTGCAAGCCGGTTTTTCCTCACCAAAGACGCACTTATCCAGCCGCTTTTGCGCATAGGCAAACAGCGCATCGTAATGCCCCTGTTCGTTCGAAGCCTGTGGACACTGGCTCTCGTACAGCGAGATCATTTTCTGGATCGTCATTTTTTCACGTGCAATACGCTTGCCGGACATAATGCCTCCGTATTTAAGGTGCATATATAATATACCTTAACCATACACAGGACTATTACCTGAAGGTGATACATCCTTAGCATCCTACGCAAATAAGAATTATTTTCATTTATCTATGCCATGTGCTATATAACATAGCAAAGGCTATATTCGATGATAAATTAACCACTTTCTTGTGAGGGATACTATGCCGCACCTGCCCCGTCTGAAGTCGTTTCTCCTTGCCAGCGTTCTTACGGCACTTACACTTTCGCCGGCCTGGGCAAAAGAGAAGTTTAAGGTGATTACCACCTTTACAGTTATTGCCGATATGGCGAGCAACGTGGCGGGTGACGCGGCGGAGGTCAGCTCAATAACTAAACCCGGCGCAGAAATTCATGAATACCAGCCCACTCCAGGGGATATTAAACGGGCGCAGGGCGCGCAGCTTATTCTCTCCAACGGCCTTAACCTGGAACTGTGGTTTGCCCGTTTCTACCAAAACTTATCCGGCGTACCTGAAGTAATGGTCTCAGACGGAGTAAAACCGATGGGCATCAGCGAAGGCCCCTATAACGGAAAACCGAATCCACATGCCTGGATGTCGGCAGAGAACGCGCTTATCTACGTAGATAATATTCGCGATGCATTGAGCAAGTACGATCCGGACAATGCCGCCACCTACCAGAAAAACGCCGAGAGCTATAAAACGAAAATTCGTCAGACTCTCGATCCCCTGCGCGCGGCGCTGGCCAAAATCCCTGCCGATAAACGCTGGCTGGTCACCAGTGAAGGCGCCTTCTCCTATCTGGCCCGCGATAACGATCTGAAAGAGCTGTATCTGTGGCCAATCAATGCCGATCAGCAGGGCACGCCGAAACAGGTGCGCAAAGTGATCGACGCGATAAGAGAACATCAGATCCCAACAGTATTCAGTGAAAGCACGGTTTCTGACAAACCTGCGCGACAGGTGGCACGTGAGTCCGGCGCACATTACGGCGGTGTATTGTACGTCGATTCCCTGAGTGCAGCCGACGGGCCGGTACCAACCTACCTGGATCTGCTGCGCGTCACGACCGAAACCATCGTCAGCGGTATCAACGACGGTCTGAGGAGCCAAAAATGAGTCAATCTGCGATTACCGTGAATCAGGTTACGGTGACGTATCGCAACGGTCACACCGCTCTGCGGGATGCCACTTTTCAGATCCCCGGCGGCTCTATTGCCGCCTTGGTGGGGGTGAATGGTTCAGGAAAATCAACGCTCTTTAAAGCACTTATGGGTTTTGTCCGCCTGGCGCAGGGAGACATATCCATCCTGCAACAGCCAGTCAGCAAAGCGCTGAAGCAGAATCTGATTTCTTATGTTCCGCAATCGGAAGAGGTGGACTGGTCATTTCCGGTGCTGGTGGAAGATGTAGTGATGATGGGGCGCTATGGTCATATGGGCTGGCTGCGTCGGCCAAAAGCACGTGACTATGAATGCGTCGATGCGGCGCTGGCACGGGTCGACATGCTGGAATACCGCCACCGTCAGATCGGCGAACTCTCCGGTGGACAGAAAAAACGTGTCTTTCTGGCAAGGGCTATCGCGCAGGACGGACAGGTCATTTTACTGGATGAACCCTTCACAGGCGTAGACGTAAAAACCGAGGCCCGCATCATCGACCTGCTGCGCGAACTGCGCGATGAGGGGCGAACCATGCTGGTCTCCACTCATAATCTGGGTTCAGTCACCGAGTTTTGTGATTACACCGTGATGATTAAAGGCACCGTACTGGCGAGCGGTCCGACCGAAACGACATTTACCGCGGAGAATCTCGAGCTGGCCTTCAGCGGCGTCTTGCGCCATGTCGCGCTAAGCGGCGGTGAGCAGCATGTTATTACCGACGATGAGCGCCCATTTATTTCGCGACGCACGGTTAACGAGGGGGAATAATCATGAACTGGCTGACAGAACCGTTTGGCTACCAGTACATGCTCAACGCCATGTGGGTCTCCGCGATGGTCGGCGGGCTGTGTGCGTTCCTCTCATGCTATTTGATGCTCAAAGGCTGGTCGTTAATTGGTGATGCGCTGTCGCACTCCATCGTGCCGGGCGTTGCCGGTGCCTGGATGTTAGGGCTTCCTTTCGCGCTCGGCGCATTTCTTTCCGGGGGGCTGGCTGCGGGCAGTATGCTGTTTCTTAACCAGCGTTCGCGCCTGAAAGAAGATGCGATCATTGGACTGATTTTTTCTTCTTTCTTCGGTATCGGGCTGTTTATGGTGTCGCTTAACCCGATGTCAGTAAACATTCAAACCATTATTCTCGGTAACGTACTGGCGATTGCCCCGGAAGATATTCTGCAACTGGCGATTATTGGTGTGATCTCGCTGACCATTTTGCTGCTGAAGTGGAAAGATCTGATGGTGGTGTTTTTCGATGAAAATCACGCGCGCTCGATTGGTCTGAATCCGGGCCGTCTGAAGCTACTGTTCTTCACACTGCTCTCGGTTTCCACAGTTGCAGCGCTACAAACCGTTGGCGCATTTTTGGTTATTTGCCTGGTAGTAACGCCTGGCGCTACCGCGTGGTTATTAACCGATCGCTTTCCCCGCCTGCTGACCATCGCCGTAGCCATCGGCAGCCTGACCAGCTTTTTTGGCGCCTGGCTAAGTTACTGGCTGGACGGTGCGACCGGCGGGATTATTGTCGTCCTGCAAACGCTGTTGTTCCTGCTGGCATTTGTCTTCGCTCCTAAGCACGGTCTGTTAGCGAATCGCCGCCGCGCCCGTCAGGTGAACAAGGAGTCCACATGCTCTTAACCACGTTGCTGGAACCCTTTCAGTTCAGCTTTATGGTCAATGCACTGACCATCTCCACTGTTGTCGCCATACCCTGCGCGTTGCTGTCGGTGTTTTTGGTGCTTAAAGGCTGGGCGCTGATGGGCGACGCCATGAGTCATGCCGTGTTTCCGGGGATAGTACTGGCTTACATTGCGGGCATTCCTCTGGCGATTGGTGCGTTTGTCGCCGGGCTGTTCTGTGCGGTGGCTACCGGGTATCTCGATGATAACAGTCGTATCAAGCGCGACACCCTGATGGGCATTGTTTTCTCTGGGATGTTTGGCGCGGGGCTGGTGTTGTATGTTTCGATCCAGTCTGAAATCCATCTGGATCATATTTTGTTCGGTGACATGCTGGGCGTATCACCTGGCGATATCGCGCAGACGGCAGCGATTGCGCTGGGGATCGCGCTTATCATCGGGTTAAAGTGGAAAGATCTTCTGCTGCATGCGTTTGATCCGCATCAGGCAAAAGCCAGCGGGCTGAACACCACGCTATTGCACTACGGTCTGCTGTGTATGATCGCCCTGACCATTGTGGCCACGCTAAAATCGGTAGGCATTATTTTGTCGATCTCACTCTTAATTGCCCCCGGCGCTATTGCGATATTAATTACGCGAAAGTTTTCCCATGCGTTGTTACTGGCTGTCGTCATGTCACTTGTGACCTCGTTTATGGGAGTGTACCTGTCATTTTTCATCGACAGTGCACCCGCGCCAACGATTGTCGTCTTATTTTCCCTGCTATTTGTTATCACTTTTATTTATTCAACGCTACGCGATCGCCGTTTAGAACGGCGACGTCAGCAATATGATATATAAGAGATACTAAATAATATAGCCTCGCACGCGAGGCTATATTAATTGATGATTACAACATGGTAATGATGCGTTTTAATAAACGAATCCGTGGTTCGATTGAGGCAATATCCAGCCATTCATCCGAACTGTGGAAGCCTGCGCCGATCGGACCCAATCCGTCCAGCGTAGGAATACCTAACGCTGCCGTGTGGTTTGCGTCGCTTCCTCCTCCCACAGCCTGCCATGTCACCGTAATCCCCTCTTCCAGACCCGCGCGCTCGACCAGCGCCATCAGCCGTTGAGTCTCTTCGCTCGCCGCCATTGCAGGTTTATGGCTTACACGGGTGAGCGTGGTGGTCACACCATCCAGGAAACCTTGCTGGCAGAGCGACTCCAGCGCGTGATGAACACGTTCATATTCCTCGTTTTCCCAGAACCGTACATCCACTTCCGCGTGCAGCTTTGCCGCTACCACGTTCGCCGCACTTCCGCCCTGCACCACGCCGACATTAAGTGTGGTGCCCCGCGCCACGTCGGTTAACGCGTTAATCGCCAGTACGCTATTGGCAAATGCGGTAATAGCGGACCGCCCTTTTTCCGGCTCATTACCAGCATGTGCAGCAACACCGTCAAACGTCAGCTGATACCCGCCTACGCCTTTTCGCGCTTTTACCAGCGAGCCGTCAGCCCGGGCAGCCTCACATACCAGTACGTAGCGTGATTGCTTCGCCAGTTCCCCAATCCACTGGCTGGAGTGAACACTACCGGTCTCTTCATCCGGGTTCATTGCCACTGCGATAGATAAGCGATCCAGATGCTCCGCTGGCAATGTACGCATTGCCCAGACAATATTCAGTAAGCCACTTTTCATATCGGAGACACCCGGTCCGTACAGACGACTGGCATCACGGCTCATCGGGCGTTCAGCCACCGTCCCCTGTGGAAATACCGTGTCCAGATGCCCAATCAGCAGCACATCGTAATGTGTCGCTGCAGGTTTATTGGTCGCCAGCAACGCCGGACCTACCGCACTGCCTAAATCGACCTGTTCCGTGTGCCAGCCTTCCTGCTGCCAGAGTTCGCGCATCACCTCAGCCACCCTGGCAACGCCATCTAACGTCTGCGTACCGCAATCCACGTTGACCAGCGTTTGCAGTTCATCAATATACTTTTCCAAATCCATGGTAATTCCTTATCAGAGAATAACGCGCATCAGCAGCATCGCTAAAAAAGCGTTCAGAACGGAGATAACAATCATCAGGGGAATACGTTTCGCACTGGTGCCAATAACCCCTAGAATGCGGCCAAGATACTGCACTTGAGAGCCCATCAGATAAATTGCCGGAGCGAGGATAGCCAGGTGCTCTCCCGTCAGGATGCCTTTGTCGAACAGGCCAATCGCCACGCCGATACCCCCACCCATCGACATCCAGCCGCCAATGAGTACTGCGGCAGCTTCGCCAGGCAAACCAAACAGCCCCATTAGCGGGGCAAATATCATGCCCAGCCCTTTCAGCGCACCGGTAATCTCCAGCGCTTTGATGATGACAAAAGCCATGACCACGTTTGGCAGAGTGCTGGTTGTCGCAATGTTCCAGCCTTTACGGGCACCTTCTACAAAGACATCGGTAATAACTGGATTAGAGGTTGGCGCGCTCATGATGCTTCTCCCGGTACAGTTGATTCGGCTTTTTTATTGGTAAAGGTCAGAATCAGGCGCATCACGTTGGCGCCAACAATTTTCATAATGAACATCACAGCAACGCATGCACCAATGGATGCAGGCACCGCCGGTGTGCCATCAACCGCCATCAGGGTGAACAAGATTGCACCAGAGGAGAAGAAATTGGTGATCATAGCCCCAGCGGAAAACTGGAACATGGCAAAGATATCTTTCTCATTTTCAGTGATTTCGCCCTCATCAGCCAGGTTACGCGTCAGAGATGCGCCGACGTCTGTACTCTGCAAACTGCCGATGAGCGCGAGGCCGGTATTCCCCGGGATCCCCATCAGCGGACGCAGCAAAGGCGTTAACAAACGACGCGCCGCACGCAGGGCACCGTAGTGCTCCAGCACGTTAATCATTCCCAACGCAAACATAACCGCGGGAATCAACCCTAACGCGAAGAGGAAACCATCCATCGCCCCGTGACCACCGGTACCGCGAAACGCGCTGGTCGCCGTTGTCAGCGTATCGCCGTCAAGGCTCGCTTTACTGACTACTTTGCCAAAAGCACCATTCAGGGTGGTGAAATCAAATACGCCGTACCACTCTTTTCCCCCGAGTAATCCGGAGAAAAATACGGCGGCGAATGCCAGGGCAAAATAAGCCCCCGGCCCAACCTTATTATCCTGGGAAGGTAAACTCATATCCATTTCCTTGTTAACGTAGAGAGTCACCAAACCATTTTGAGTAAATAAAGAATAAATAAAGTGATTTAAATCATCCCGAAAGCGCTGACCACCCTGAAAAATTTAAAAATGTGACGCACCTGATATTACGACCGAAATAAAGTCATCATGTAGACATTTAAACTAATCATTATTTATGTAATGAACGGTAAATAAGACGCCAGGAAAGTGAGCGACTTTAAAAATAAAAAACAAAATGATTTACAGGTAAAATAAATCATGCATATGAAAACGTTCTTGCAACCATATATAAGATCAGCGCCAGCTTAACAGTGGGCTAAACGTTTCGCTGCCTACCAATGCACGAAGGGCAGGCAGGCGACAACCGCGAGCCAGAAGTGGGGGAACCGCAAATATCGTATCACTGGATAGCATTACGTTTTCCAGTTGCCCCCATAAGTACCACCCGCACTCAACACCACTATCCGGGACAAACAGATGTAAATGGCTTCCCTCTTGCGGTTCATCTGCAATACCAAGCCACTGGCTAAAACGCGGGATCTCCGGCAAAACTTGCTCTACCCGCGCACAGCGCTTTACCTGGTTTGCCGGAATGTAAAAATCCTGCACGCCCAGCGTCACGCGCACCGCATCCAGATTAATGAGAGACTTCATAGCCGCTGGTCTCCTGATAGCGGCCAAAGACCAGATCCAGATCGAGCAGGGTGAACCAGGTTTCTGCCACGTTGACCACCCCTGCCGCGATGGTTTGTAGCACCGGAGGAAGAGAATCACCTGGCTGATGAATCTGACTTTCTGCCACTTCAAGAACATCAATCAGCTTATCGATCAGGATGCCACTTTGCATTTTCTCACCGCAGCCGATCAGGATCGTACGTTTTCCCGCCGGGTTAGCTACGGGTTTATCAATGAGACTATCCAGCCTCATCACCGACTCGACCCGCCCGCGATAGTTGATCACCCCTTCCAGCATTGGCGCACAGCACGGTACCCAGGAGATAGGACGTTCCGCGAGGATCTCTTTGATCTGAGCGCCATAGAACGCAAAATTATTCTCTGCCAGTTGAAATAACACCAGCGTACGCTGCGGCTCATCAACACTTTCGCACTCAGGCTTTTCACCATGATTCAGCGCGAGAATTTGCTCCAGTTGTTGGCTCATACTCTCTCCTTTTCTTCTGCAATACAGTAGGTATTGCGACCCTTTTGCTTCGCGGCATACAGCGCCTGATCGGAACGTTCGCGGAGTACTTCAATACGATCGCCAAATTGCCACTGCGCAATACCTGCGCTAAAGGTACTGTGAAAACGGGTGTCATTGACGGAGAAAACAACCTGCTCGTAATCCTTGCGTAATCGCTCCACCACCAGCGCGGCGGTTTCGCTTTTAGTATTAGGCATAATGATGGCGAACTCCTCTCCGCCATAGCGGCCCACAATATCTGTGCTGCGCAGGCGATGGGAAAACAGTTGCGAGATCCCCACAATGACCTGATCGCCGACTACATGACCGTAGGTATCGTTAATGCTTTTAAAGCGATCCAGATCGACCATCACCAGACAGAACGGTTTACCGCTGTAGTTTGCTTCAGCGATAGCGCTTTTAAGAAAATGGGTTGTCGTCGAGTGGTTATATAAACCGCTCAGGCTGTCCTGCGACATGCGGGCGCGCAAGGCGCGCATTCTTTCCGCCCGGATAGATACCGCGTGAATGAGCTCCTGAGGATCTGCCTGCTTGAGAATAAAATCCTCCGCACCGATGCGCATTGCGCCAAGCTGCGCCGTCTTGTTGGTCTCGCTGGAGAGATAGGCAATCGGCAGACCAATATGCTGCGGTATTTGGCGGATCAGCTTAGTCAGTTCCTCACCGCTAAACTCGGGCATATGGTAGTCCATCAGGACAAGGTCGACAGGATGGGAATTCAGAACATGCAGTAAATACTGGGGTTTCTCCAGAACATGCACCTCCATTCCCGCCATACGCAGCATTTCCGCATTGTATTCCGCGACCGCTGGCTCATCATCAATCAGCAACACCTGATAGGGCTTTTTCAGCGACGGCTGGGTCAAACGATGGAGCTCCTGCACTAAGTCAGTAATGGAAGCCGGTTTGACATAATAGCCGTCACAACCTGATTTAATGGCGTTAATCCGCGCCTTAAAGTCGCTATGGCACGAGAGGAACAGTACCGGAAAAGCCGTTCCAACCTTATTCTTCAGATCTGACATGGTCAGCGGACCGCCGTAGGCGTTATCCGGAAAACTGACATCCATGATCACCACCGAAGGCGGCTGCGACAGCACGGCCTGAGAAAAATCATCTGTGTTGGCGAAAACATGGCAGGTAAAACCAAAACAGCGCAACTGAGTAGCAAGCAGTTCAACCTGGTCGACATCATCATCACACAGATAGATCGGTTTGCTGGTCCGACGGACGAATCCTTCATTTGTGCGTGATGAGGCGATCGGTAATTTGAAATCCGTATCGCTGATACGATGTTCAAGATTGAGTTGCTCTTGCGTCAGGGTATACAGCCACCTGATTATTCGACGTAGCTCGTCGGAATGCAGTTTGCTTTGCTCCAGCACCGGATCTGCAAGTAAACGCTCACCTTCAGCAGAGGCATTCGCCAGAGGGGTAAAACCAAACGAGCCAGCCGAACCATGGATACTGTGTAGTAGAATGTGCAACTGTTTCCGACAACCTTCACTGGGTTCTTCGACCAGTTGAATCAATAACCTTTCCGCTTGAGCCAGCATGTCGGGGATACGGCGCAAAAACCCCTGCCGCAGACGCGATATCTTTTCCTGTGCAGCCGCCATGGCAATGTGCTTATTATCTTGTTTCATCGTAAGGTTATGGCTTATTCAGTAACAGCAGCAGGCTGCAGTAACGCATTAACCGCAGCGCCCAGATTTTCCGCCAGGTTTTCATCTTTCTTCACCCAACGGTCATACGGTACGTCACTTCCAGTGACTTCATTTGCACTCAGCAAAATGAAGGGTTTAGGCCAATCCTGAGCGCGCAGAAGCGCCAGCAGATCCAGTCCGCTAATTTCAGGCATATGCAGATCGCTAATGACCAGATCGATATTTTTTTCTGAATCAAGACACGCTAAGGCGGAGATTGCACTTTCCACAATCACCACATCGTAGCCGTCCATTTCCAGGAAAACAGACGCCAGTTCAGCCGCAAAGAGATCATCATCAACTAATAAAATTCGCATCTTCTCTCTCGATTTTGCGCCATCAGCACAAAAGCATTTTTAATGTTTTTATCAGGCTGTCCTGCTCAAAATCGCCCTTCGCGATGTAAGCATCCGCCCCCACCTGAATTCCCCGACGACGGTCTTCTTCCTTCGCACGGGAGGTCACGATAATGATCGGTGTGTGTTGGTAGTTCTTCTCCCCACGCAACGATTTCGTGAAGGTAAAACCGTCCATAAACGGCATTTCCACATCGGTAAGCACGGCATCAAACTGGGTCAGCTTTGCTTTTTGCAACCCGGACAACCCATCCTCCGCCAGCGTGACCTGATAACCGTGAGCTTCCAGCACATTTTTCTCTATCTCTCGGGTATTCAGTGAGTCATCGACCACCAGCACATGCCATGCATTTTGTACGGCGTTAACCGGCTGAACGACCGGGCTGGTTTGTCGCGATTGTTGCGCCATCGCCATCAGAGCGGGGACTTGCAGAATGCTGACCAGTTGGTTATCCGGCGTCTGAACCATTCCGGACACCAGCGACTGCTGTTGCATATGCTTTGGTAACGGTTTGATCATCATCTTGCGTTCATCGAGCAGCTTATCTACCCGCAGCGCCATCTTGCTGTACTGGTTCTGCACGATGATTAAACGTTGCCCTGTCGATGGCAAACTCCCCTGGCGCTCCTGAATCCTCAGCAGAGCACCTGCGCAGACCACCGGAATAAACTCGTTATGCAAAATAATGGCCGGGCGTCCGGCAATATCGCTAATACTCTCGGGAGTACACTCCACCACCTCAACCACATACTGAGCCGCCAACCCGAACAGATGGCCTTGCTCTTCAAATTGCAGGATGCGCATCATCGTCAGTGAGACCGGTAAACGCAGAGTGAAGCTCGTTCCTACCCCCTGTCGGCTATAAACCTGCAGATCCCCCTGCAGATCGGTGACCACCGTTTTACGCACGACATCAAGACCTACACCGCGACCTGAAAGCTCAGAAACAATCTGGCTGGTAGAAAATCCGGGATGAAAAATAAGCTCGTTACACTCCTGTTCCGAGAGCTGTCCGGCCATGGAGGCAGGCACCAATCCTTTACTCACCGCTTTTGCGCTGATTGCCGGGTAATTCAGACCACGACCATCATCCTCCACGCGCAATAATATTCCGCTGCCATCTTGCTGCGTGGTAATGGTAATCGTGCCGCGCGTGGATTTACCGAGCGCCAGTCGCTCATCGATTTCCCCAATGCCGTGATCGACCGCATTACGCAGTAAATGCGTCAGTGACTCTGACAGTCGGTCAATTAGCTGACGGTCAATTTCCACTTCTCCCCCGACAAAGCGGCAAACCACCTGCTTGTTCAGGGTGGAGGCCAGTTCACTGACCTGGAGGGAGATCGGCTCAAATAAGGTTGAAAGCGGGAGCATACGGATCCGTGCCGCCACGTCGTACAGTTCGAACATTTGCAAATGCTGGACCTGAACGCTCTCCTTCAACTGGGCACTGAAATCGCGGATTTGCTGACGAAGCTGCTCTGCGCTCAGTCCTAACAGTCGCGGAACAAGCTGACTCAGGTTTTGTATCTGCTGTTCGAGGCGGTCATGGCCAGCGACAACTTCCCCCAGAATATCTATCAGACTGTCCAGTTTATTCAGTTTTACACGAACAAAATCAGCTTGTTTAATGCCGCCGTCCACAGCGATCGAGCCCGTCGAAGCCGCATTTTTTTCTGATTGCCCGCTTGCTTCCACCACCAACGAGACACTTTCTCCGCGGCTCGCACAGGCAAGTCGTTCACACAACCCCGAATCTGCTGGCGGCAGTTGGTTATCCCCCTCACTGACAAAGAGCTGGGTCAGTTGGTTTGAAAGATACTCCACGGACTCATGAATCAGGTTGCCAAGCCCCCTGTCAGGCGTCAGTTTTTTATCCCGCAGCTCGCTCAGAACGTCCTCAAGATGATGGGTGACATCTGCGATGCTCTGCAGTTTCAACATCCGTGCGCCCCCCTTCAGGGTATGCGCGGCCCGAAACATCTCACCGATTAAAGCATCGGTATGTTCATCAGCAGAGAGCAGAAATGCCCCCTCACTGATCGTCTGCAAATGACCTCTCCCTTCATCAATAAAACGCAGCACGAATTTTTTCAGATCGATAGCCATAATCGTTCTTGTTACCCGCTTTGATGGGCGAATTGCGCCAGTTGATGTTCGCAAAGAAAACGAAACGTATTGCCAGGAAAGACCATAGGTAAACGCAGACGACAAACCGTAGAAGGATTCTTCATTTCATCGTTGAGCAATTGCATCACCACGCGATACGTGCGCTGTGCGGGTTGCCGCAGCTCGCTTTGTCGATACATTTCGGCCAGATAATAGTGGGCGGGCCAATATCCAGGCTCCTGATAGACGACCTGTTTGAACCATGCGATTGCCTGCTGTGTCTGGTGCTGCCACATCATTGCCAGGCCGAGCAGCATTTTGGCTTCCGCTGACCACTCATCCTGCGCGAGGATCTGTTGCGCATTACCGGCGGTCTGAGAAAACTCGCACTGCTCGAGGGCAATCACCCCCTGAATAATCAGCGCATCCTGATTACATGGATCATTACGCAATACGCAGGCAATACATTCCTCAGCCTCAGAAAAGCATTTTTCATCGAGGCAGACGCGTGCCTTTTTCAGCCAGTCATCAGACTTAAGAGCCGTTGGCGCAGGTGGTTCGATAACAACGGGAGGTGCTGTAAGGGGCGTTCGTACCGCAACCCTGGGCGTGGGTACGACCCGGAGAGATTCGCTATGGTGGCAAAAATAGAAGATACCGTCTTCTTGCTCCAGCTTAAGGATGTCGAAATTGTTGGCCAGCGTTTCCGCATTACCAAAGAACAACGCTCCCCATGGCTGCAGCATCTTCAGCAAATTACCGTGCAGTTCGCGGCGTGTTGGCGTGTCGAAGTAGATAGACACATTGCGCAGCAAAATGATGTCAATCTCTGGCAGGAATTGCTCTTTTATAATGTTAGCGCGGTGAAACGTGACTTTTTCACGGATCGCATCATGCAGACGGTACTGATTGCCTGTACGGGTAAAGTAGCGCTGCTGGATAAGCGGTTCGACACCACGAAACGAGTAGCTGGAATAATTGCCATTTCTGGCTTTGGCCAGGATCGCCGGGTCAATGTCACAACCGTAGATTTCGACCCGCCCCGCCATGTCATCGTGGTATTTTTCATGCAACTTGATCGCCAGCGAGTAAGCTTCTTCCCCTGATGAACATCCTGCGCTCAGGATGCGTACCGGTCCGCTACGTTGCTGCAGGAGACGAGGCACCCATTTGTCACAGATTAAATCCAGCGTATCGCTTTCGCGAAAAAAATAGGTTTCGTTAATCGTAATCAGCGTAATGAAACTATCGAACTCATCCTGAGAAAGGCGGAGTTGCTCATAGTATTCATAATAATTACTGATAGCCCGCTCAGCCATTCGTCGACTCAGCGCCGATTTCAGCAGTGCTTCCATCGCATTATCAAAGTGCAAACCAACCCGGTCCTTTATCAACCGGGCATAATCAGGGAGATTGGGTATCATGGCAATTGGCTCTCGAAATGCCCGTGAAAAGCCATCGACAGCAGGACCTTTGCGAGACCATCCAGCGGGATCGTGCGATGTATCAGTTGCTTGTCGATAGCGTTCTTGTTCATACCAAAAACAACAGAACTTTCTTCATCCTGCGCCAGCGTTCTGCCTCCACGCTGGAAAATGAGTTCAATGCCACGACAGCCGTCGCTCCCCATCCCGGTCATAATCAACCCGACAGCTTTTTCACCGAACACTTCTGCGACCGACTCCAGTAGCAGATTACAGCTCGGGTGATAAACATCACTGTCCTGTCGCGGGATCGCTGCCAGACGTTGATCGCTTTTAACAATCAAATGTTGCTCAGGCGGTAATACATACACATACCCCGCTTCCACCCGATCATCTTCCTGCGCCAGTCGCACCTTCAGATCGGTCACGCTGTCCAGCCAGTGCACCATATTTTTCGCAAAACCATCGGCAATATGTTGGGCAATGAGTACCGGACAGGGGAACGTACCGGGTAAATCCTGCAGTAGCTTGCTTAGCGCCTGCGGCCCTCCGGTCGAGCAGGCTATCGCCAGCACAAAGGGCCAGTCTGCTGTAGTCTTTATCGCATCCATCACCGGGTGAATGACCGGGATTATCGGCTCTGTAGGATGGCGTAATCCCTTGATATGACGGATCACTT
Organism: Citrobacter sp. Marseille-Q5395; assembly: GCF_947057495.1. NCBI lineage: Bacteria > Pseudomonadati > Pseudomonadota > Gammaproteobacteria > Enterobacterales > Enterobacteriaceae > Citrobacter > Citrobacter sp. Marseille-Q5395. The sequence goes on from NZ_CAMSEL010000001.1 coordinate 184,556, forward strand.
TCACCCCCACCAGCAGTTCCACTTTGCGATGTAGCGCGTTTGTCGATAAAGGCGCATCGCTGCGTTGGTGCAATACCGCCAGCGCCCCGCGGGAAATGTAATCCTCATCCCCGTTATTTTCAGCCCCAAAGCGCATGACCAGTATGGGAATAGCTCTGGTCGCCATAATGGTCTCAACGACCTCGACGTTATCGGCGGTCGAGTTTTCCAGCGTCAGGATCAGCAGGTCAGGCATCAGTTGTTGCAACAGTCGAATCGCCTGTCGACGATGGGCGGATTGCCCCACGACCTTAATATGCGGGTGATCTTCCAGTTGCTTAACCAGGTCATTGCGCGAGACGCTGCCCAGGTCGAGGATCAGTACCCGAATGTTGTCGCTGTTCATGCATCCATATCCGTCAGGGTAAATGACGTCGAGGCCTCTTTCAGCGCCTTCGACAACTGCGTCATATCCTGACTTACGATCAGAATGTCTTTGATGGACTGCGAGGTATAGTTACTGGCGACGACAATTTCGCGTAGCGCCATCACCACTTGATTACTTGCCGTTTTCTGCTGCTGTGTTGACAGTGAAATTTGTAGCGCAGCCGTAGACGTTTGTTCTGCGGTAACAACGATATCGTTCAGATGTTCAGCGCTCACTTTACAGGCTCTGGCTCCTGCTTTGATGCTCTCACCGCCTTTTTCCGCATTCAGCACCAGGCGGTTGATCGCATTTTGTATTTCGCTGATCTTATTCTCGATCTCAACTGTCGACTCGGTTACCGAATCGGCCAGGCGACGGATCTCAGCCGCCACAACAGAAAAACGTTTTCCAGCTTCTCCGGCACTGGCCGCTTCCAGCGCCGCATTGAAGGCAATCAGTTTAGTTTGATCCGCGACGCTATTAATAATCACCATTACGCGACTGATTTCCGTCGACTTGTTGCCGAGCATCATGATTTCTCGCATGTTTTGCTGATTATCGTTGTCGATATCCGTCATACGCATCAGCAATTGCGACATGGAATCTGAGCCTTTGTTGCAATCTTCCAGCGTCTGATTTGCAATATCGACGACCGCGCGCGAATGCTCGGCTATCTGGGTGGAGGAGGCTGACAGCTCCTCCATCGTAGAGGTGATTTCCGCTACCGAAGATGACGTCTCCACGCTGGTTGATGCCTGCCCATCTACAGCTTCAGTAATATGCAGCGATGCCTGATGTACCGAATTGGCGTGAGAGACCATATCCCCCACCAGCGAGTGCAGGCGCTGACGCATCATTTCTACCGCGCCAAGCAGTTCGCCAATCTCGTCGTGGTGGTCAACCTGGACATCAACTGTTAAATCACCTTCCGCGATGGTCTGGGCAATTCTCAGCACCCGATTTAAACGGCGTGAAATAAGGAAACGGCTGGCAACGGCAATAAGCAGTAAAATGACTGGCAACAGCAGAGCGGTAAACAGCAATAAACCATTGCGAACAAGGTTGCTGCTCCTGGCAACATCATCCACATAGCTGGTCGTGGCAATGATCCAATTGATCCCTTCAATATATTCATAGACAGCGACTTTGGTCTTGGGAGCAGCACCATAACCGCTCACCCAGTTGTAATAGGTGATCCCATTTTTATGTTCGAGGATATCGGCAAAGAGCTTATAACCATTGGCGTCAGTAATATTGATAGCCTGTTGGTTACTTAGCGAAGGATGCGCCAGCATAAGTCCCGGTTCGAATCCGGCATCCAGCACGTAAGCGTAACCATTTTTACCAATATGCACATCCAGCAGTTGCCTGATAATCGGTTGCAGGGTTTGTTTGACATCAAAACCCACCGCAACAGCGCCAACAACCTGACCGTATTTATCGGCAATTGGCTCATAGTGGCTAATAAACTGCTTTCCAAATAGCGTGACAACGCCAGAAAAAGGTTTGTTTTTCAGCAAGAGCGGTAATGCAGGGTTATCGTGTCCCAATGCTGTCGCCGTCGCCGTGTTACCAGAACTCGCCAGTAACGTACTGCTAACACGAACAAACTGCTCACCTTGCAAAACAAAAGTACTGGCGAATACGCTGGTTAACTCGGTGAAATGCGCGTTGGTATTTGGGTTGCTCAGAACCGCTTTTAATTCAGCTGCATCCATATAGCGCAGCGGTTTTCCTGCGACGTTTTGGTAGTTGTTAATATAAACATTGCTGTAATGCTCAGCATCTCTGGTGACCCTCTGAAACTCATTAGAAATACTGTTATGGAAAATGCGCGTATTGGTCTTAATCATTTCCAGCGCATTGACCTGCAATTCTTTGGACAGATAAGACGATAAAATAAAAGAGGCACCAATCAATAGCGTGGCGATGCACACAACCAGAATCATTCCGAGCTTCATCGCAACACCAGGATGAATATCGCGCAATGAGGATAATAAGCGTGTCCCCGGCCCACCTCGTGATACGGTAACCGAACGTTCTTTTACTTTAATAATGTCACTCATAATTTTTGTTCTCTACCTGAGAAGAAACTGCTCTTTTTTGAGTCATAATTGCGTTAGCGCTACGCTCTTCCAGCGTGAGCAGCGGCGTCGGCTTGCCGATGTGATATCCCTGTAACCACCCCACATTCATTTTTTCCAGGCATGCCTGAATATTGGCGTTTTCAACAAACTCAGCCACCACCTGCATATTCTTCATTTCGGCGACGCGGCAGAATGACTCAACGATGTAGTAGCTGATTTCACTTTCAGTGATCCGTCGAATAAATGAGCCATCTATTTTCAAAATATCTGCTTCGATATTCATCAGACGTGCATGACTGGCGAACCCGGTACCGAAATCATCAATCGCTACGCGGCATCCCAGCTTGCGAATTAAACATAGCGTTTCAACGGTTTGTTCTTTATCTGACAGCGTATCGGCTTCGGTTATCTCAAAAATAACCCGCTGGGGATCCACCGCGTAATCCTGTAAGAGTTTTGTGATCTGCGAGACAATGTTTGAACGGCATACCGTCACCGGGGCCAGATTAATAGAGAAACAACGTTTGGGGTGGCTCGACATCGCTTTCAGAGTATTTTCTATTACCCATAAGTCGATTTCTGGTGCCAATCCAGCCTCATGCGCAACCGGCAGAAAACTATTTGGTGGAATAAATTCCCCCTTATCATTCAGCATGCGGATCAATATTTCATGATACGGATCTTCACCATTGGTACTGACTATTGGCTGAGCCATCAGTACAAATGCATTGTTATCCAGTGCATTTTGTAATGCCGTGCGAATATCCGTTTTATCGACAATGTGGTTACCGAGGATCCGACTATGCTGCGCTTCAAGATTTTCAGGTCGGCCATTGGTCAGCGATAAACCCGCAGCCATGCCCAGTTTGCCAACCAATTGATAGATGTCATCGCTAATATCATTAATCAGGCAATAACCCAGGCCACTACGAAACCCCAGCCGCTGGTTGTTATGAAAGAGGCGAAAACTGTTGGCGGCCTGATACAAATCGCATAATCGCTCGTACGTACAATTTTCAAGCCTGATCAGCAGATCATAACCGGCGTGATAATAAACTTTCTCACTTTCAACTAAATATCGCTGCAGATGTTCAGCCAGAATCTTCTGGTAGCGCGCGCGAAAATGAAAACCATAGCGGCGGGAAAAGAGTTCCAGCTCAGGCAACTGAATCAGGCAGACCGTTGCGTGATCGGTAGTAAATAACTCTGTCTTCAGCGCCCGTAAATTCGCCATTCCCGTCATCGGGTCAGTCAGCCCCAACAACAAGGCCTGGCTAAACCGCTGACGGGTAAATTTAGCCAATGCTCCCATGACAACAATAGTGAGAGAAAAGATAATGATAAGCGTTGAAACCAGCGCCTGATGCAGCATAAAACTTTCGTCGCTGGCGATATAAGTGTCGGTATGCTTACCTAAAATAATTAACACGATTGTCCACACCAACATGGTAAACGAGTGGCCAATCTTTATGGCTCCCCACAGCATTAACGGGAACAGTAGAATCAGGCAATAGAACGAGAAAAAAATATTCGTAATATTCGGTGATGTTAAACATAACATCAGACAAACCAGCAGCGTCCACCATGTAATAACACCGTATGCGCTGACATCACTTTTACCCTGATAGCCAGGGGACTTCTTAAATGTAAACAGATACGACGGGCGACGCAGGATCCGAAAGACTTTGTAGAAAAAGGGAATTCCCGTCAGACAACCGCTGGTGATCCCCTGGATGCGCACCAGCATTTCCAGACTTAATACATGTAAATTAGCCACATCCGGGCGCAGGTTATGATGAAAAAATACGGCCAATATTTTACTTAAAACTAGGTACAGTAAAATATTGAAGCCACATAACCAGACTATGCGATTTAGGCTGATTTTGATGCGACCAAAGCTGGCGCGGCTACGCTTGCCCGTTATTTTGCGGTAAATTGCATAGCTCAATGTTGATGCCATCGTCAGGCATAGCGCATCCACCCATCCATCTTGTGGACCAACCAGAAACATTACCGTCAAAAACAGAATAAATCCTGGTAGTACCCGAAAACCAAAAAGTACCAACGCGGCGGAAAAAACGGCCAACTTGAGATCGTAAACTGTTAAAATATTATTATTGAAAATACAGTAACCGTTAAGATATTGTGCCAGCAGATAAAAAAGTCCAGGCAAGGCTAGTGGCAGGCACCATTCCTGAATACTTTTGACAGAATTTGTCTTTATTATTGCGTCCAAATCAATTTATCCGCTATACACCATGCTCTGGGTAATTCGAGTTGCAGGGCAAGAGTGGCTGCCGACGAGCTTACTGTAGTAAGTGATTCGGATGAATAAACGCAGCCAATGCTTATACAACTTAAAGTATGACGAGCATATACCAACAGGACTTTAATCCCGGCTTTAATGTTACAAACAAATCCATTTGGCTCAGTAGATTAACTATCGTGAAGTTTTTAACATTGAACGCGCACTGAGAAAATAAAGTAAGGTTCTGTAATGAAGAAACCATCTTATTCAGTTCGAATCAGAAAATAAACCATCAGTTATAGATAAAAATGGACATTGCACGAGAGAAGAAATGCTCTTTAGCCTCATAAAAAGGCGCCTAATTCATTGACGCGCCTCAAGTTATAAGTTTCACGCCCACTCATTCCCGGCACATCTTACCAGTGCGCGCAAATTTAATTCCCAGACAGTATTAATGTCAACTTTAATATAATGAAGGAATGATGATAGAAAATATATTTTAATGTACAGTTTTGCCTGTTGACGAAATGGACAGCGTTACCTATATTCGTAACCCGTTATTTTTTCATTACCCTATCTGATCACCTGTAAATCACTTGTGGTGACAGAGGGATTTCATACCTTTCATCTATTGTAAACGGTTGAATACGGTTAGCGCGTAACAACCGGAGCACACATGTAGCGCTGCGCAGTTTCAATATAGTAAGCGAAATAGCCTAATGAGACAGGCTCTGAGCAGTAAAAAGTCTATTCAGCATATATTAGTATTATCAGGAATTAACGAAATCCGTGGCAAAGTCTCTGTTTTCCCTTAAAGCAGTTAAGGGGTGGCAACATTCAATCACCGGCAAAATAACTCAGTTTTTGCTGGCGGGGATCATCATCGCTTTTAGCGCGGGGGCCTTTACCAGTTGGAGTTTGATAGACAACTTTTCCTATCAGCAGTGGGTGCAGAGAGCTGAGGCGAATGCCCAGATCATGACCTACATTATTCGCAGCGTATATACCAACGTTTCAGTTGAAACCAGCGACGCAGGGCAGATATCCCGTATCGTATCGGACAGGCAACTTGGTGATACTGACTCTATTCTCCAGACCGGTTATAACCCTGTAGATGTTCTGGCTCTGGCATCAGTACAAACACATAACCCTACCTGGCTGTTCCTCTATACGCCAGATAAGGGATTTGTAGGCATCAACAATAAATCAGAAGAGGGAGACGGGATAATCTCCTTCGCCGATCGTCGCCCCCATGACGTACTGGTCAATTACTATATCGGGTTCGCCCAAATTAACGGCGAAGAGTGCTTCATCAGTGCTGTGCCTATTCTGACGCCGTCAGGTGAAATCCTCGGTAGTCTGATCAGCAGCATCGGTAAGAAAAGCGATCTGTACGCTGCCTACGATGCGATGCTGAAAAAAAGCGGTGTCATTTTCGTATTAATTTTACTGGTGACGCTGGCGCTGGTAACAATGTTCATGCGTCGCTTATTCCGCCCGGTTCCGCTACTGATTAACTCCCTTACCCGCATTGCCAGGGAAGAAACCGACTGCGTAACCCCTTATCTCGATCAGGACGATGAGATTGGGCATCTGGCAGGCGCTATTGAAAAATTACGGGTTGCCATGAAAGAACGCGGCTATCTGCAGCGCATGCATGAAATGTCGCAAAAGATGGAACATATGGCCCATCATGACTCGCTGACTGGCTTACCAAACCGTGTCTCTTTTGGTCTGGCGCTGGATAAGCGTGTCAGTGAAATCCATCAGGAAGGAAAGCAGTTCAACCTGCTGTTGATTGACCTCGACAACTTCAAGCCAGTGAATGATACCTTCGGCCACAAAGCGGGCGATGAAGTGTTAGTCAACGTTGCCCAGCGTCTGCAGTTACTGCTGGGACCGGATGATATGGCGGCCCGTCTGGGCGGCGATGAATTTGCTATTTTGCAACAGGTCAGCGATAACGCCGTCAAAGAAGCTAATCGCCTGTCAAAGCGCATCATCCGTGCGCTGAGCACACCATTTAGCTCAAGCTCCCACACCTTTTCTATTAGTTGCAGCATTGGCATCACCACCGCACCTTATCAGGGCAATAACACCTCGACATTGATGATCAACGCTGACCTTGCCATGTATGCGTCTAAACATCATGGCCGCGGTTGCTTCCATTTCTTCGAAGATGGCATGGTCATGAAACAAACACACAGCCTGTTCATTAACCAGGAAATTATTGATGGAATTGATAACGAGGAGTTCGAACTGCACTATCAGCCCATCGTTAATCTGGAAGATGAAAGTATCTGCGGATATGAATCACTGATTCGCTGGAATCACCCGACCAAGGGACTGATTTATCCTGATTATTTTATCAATATTGCCGAAAGCTCTGGTCTGATTGTGCGCTTAGGCGAATGGATTATTCGCCAGTCCTGCGAAGCGGCCGCCAAATGGCCGGAACGAATCCGCATTGCTGTCAACGTATCAGCCTACCAGTTGCACAGCCCCGGGCTGGTCGACGTCATCAAAGATGCATTACGCACCAGCCATCTTTCGGCTGACCGCCTTGAAATAGAGATCACCGAATCCGAAAAACTGGATAAATCTATTGCGCTACCCGTTCTGCAAGAGATTCGCTCAATGGGGATCGACATCGCGATGGACGATCTGGGGACAGGATATGCGGCACTGGATTATTTGCTGATCTACCCTTTCACGCGGATCAAGATTGCCCGAACGCTTATCGATAAGCTCGAGCAGGATAATGCCAGTCAGTATTTGATTGTGATGCTGATCCAGTTTGCTCACAAATACAATATCTCAGTCACTGCGGAAGGCGTGGAAACACCGCTCCAGCGCGACATCCTGCGTGATATAAAGTGCAAAAATGTTCAGGGGTACTTCTTTAGCTATCCGCTTCGCGAACGCGAGGTACTGTCTGCTTTTGCCGATGTCCTTATCGAAGAAGAGCCAGCCCATGCCTGAGATATTACGTTTGACGAAGCAAATGCTGCTCGTCGTTTCTTTGTTAATCTCTCTCTCAGCGCACTGCGCAACGAGCCTTCCGCAGGGGATGAACACACTTGAGCAGATTGCCAGTAAGAATACGATCAGCCTCGGTTACCAGGATGATGCGTTTCCGTTCTCTTATCTGGAGGGGAAATCTCCCACTGGCTATTCCATTGATATTTGCAAAAATATCGTCAGCGCACTCAAAACCAAGCTCCAGCTTAAAAATCTGAGAATTGAGTGGGTAAAAGCAAATTCGGCATCACAGTTTGTGCTGATTAAAAAACACATGGCAGATATCATGTGCATTCCTGCTTTTTATTCAAAAAGTCGACACAACCTCAGTGAGTTCTCACTGCCGTTTTACTTTTCCAGTACCCGCTATATGATGCGGAAAAATGAATACAACAACGCTCTGGAAGAACTGTCCGGACACAGCGTCCTGGTAAAAAGCGGAACGGTATACGTAGACCAATTACAAAAAATCAATGCGGCAAATGCCCTGAATATTAACATTGAACTTGATACCAACAACACTATCGCCTTCCATGAGATCCAGAGCGGTGAATATTCTGCGCTTATTTCCAGCACCGTATTACTTAAGGGTATGATTGCACAAGCTGAAAATCCTGAGGACTATAAGTTATCCAATATTGCGCTCAGCGATCCTCTTCCCGCTGGGCTACTAATCCCTTTACACGATAAAGAATTTAAAGAGTTTGTTGATAGCACATTATCCTCACTGATAACCAGCAATGAGTTCACCGTCCTCTACACTAAATGGTTTCAGTCTCCGATACCACCAAAAGCCATCAATTTAAACATCCCCATGTCAGACAATCTGAAAGCATTAACGGCGGCTAAAAAGAAGATCAGTTTTGATTATGAAAAGTATAATTAATAATGAGATGACAATGGTGAAACGCGCCATGCACTGGTTGATCTTACTGGTTGGCATTATCGTGTCCCCTGTACTGATGGCACAGCAGGATGCCTCGACGCTTGAGCATATTCAGAACAACAGCGTACTGAACGTCGGTTATCGTCAGCTCCCTCCCTTCTCCTTTACCGACCACAACGGTAAAGTTACAGGTTATACTATTGCGGTATGTAACATCATTGCGGATAAATTACGCCTGTATTTGAAGCTCGATACCTTGACCATTCATTATATTCCGGTGAATTTTGCTGAGCGATTTTCAGCGTTAAAAAATCGTAAAATAGATATGGACTGTAGTGTAAATGCTAATGCGCCAGAACGTATTTCCAGTGTTTCATTTTCTGTCGATTACTATATCGCAAAAATGCGCATCATCTCTTTACGTAGAAATAATATACATACGATTGAAGATCTAAAAGGAAGAACGGTAAGTCTGCCAGGCAGCTCGAAAGATTTACTGGAATTCAATAAGACCAACAGAGAGAGACATCTCAATATTTCAACGATGACTTCCACAACGATAAACGGTGCATTTAATAAAATGGCGCAGAATGAATCCGCGGCATTCTTTATTGATGATATCCTGGCCTATCCTTTGATTAATCATAGTGAACATCCTGAAATATTCAGTATATCCGCAGAAACAATCGGCACTGATATGCACTATGCGATTATGATGAGGAAAAACGACCCACGGTTTGTGGCGTTTGTAGACAGTACCCTGAAGACTATTTTTGCCTCACAGACAGACGTACAGTTGCGCAAAAAATGGCTGATGCCCTATTCCTGCCAAAATATGAAAAATCAGCCACCAATCGGTTGTCCACAGCGCAATTGAACATTATCAGCGTCTGTTCACTCCCTCGATTATTGCGCCTCTGGAAGCTTCCCGGGGCGCTATTACTGCTATTAGCGGTCAATTCGTTACGTGCAGCATGGGATTTCGCCACGATCATGCAGAAGACCGATGCACTCTATGGACCAGCCAATGCAGTCGCTCAACAGCGTATCAACGCCTGGCAACAGCTTTTAATTCAATTACGTAATGCAGACGAAAAAACGCAATTACGCGAGGTAAACCGGTTTTTTAATATTCAATTACGCTACGCCGAAGATAGCGACATCTGGCATAGCGTGGACTATTGGGCAACACCCGTGGAGTCCCTGCGCAAAGGTGAAGCGGACTGTGAAGACTACGCCATCGCGAAGTATTTCACTCTCCGACAGTTGGGCGTTGCTGACGATAAACTGCGCATCACCTACGTTAAAGCCCTGCGCTATAACAGGGCGCACATGGTGTTGACCTGGTATGCCACGCCTGGCGCCATTCCTCTGGTACTCGATAGCCTGACAAACACCCTTTCACCTGCCACGCAGCGTATGGATTTATTACCTGTTTACTCCTTTAACGAGAGTGGTCTCTGGCTGCCTGGCAATCAGAACAATAAACGTATTGGGGACAGCAAGAGACTTTCTCGCTGGCAGCAAGTATTCACAAAAATGCGGGAAGAAGGCTTCCCAATGGATAAATAGGAATCGTCAGTGTCTCTTTTTAAACAGTTACTATTGGCAATCTCTCTCTTTATGATGATTGTGTTCAGCGGCAGCTTTATCGTGACGCTGGAGAGTTCTCGCAATCAGTACAGCAACCAGCTTCTTGCACATGCCCAGGACGCGGCAACGGCTCTGGGCGTTTCGCTCACACCAAACATCGACGATCCGGCAATGATTGAGCTGATGGTAAGCTCAATTTTTGATAGCGGCTATTACCAAAAAATCCGCATTGTTGATCTGACAAACGGAACAACGATGCTTGAACGGCACGCTGCGGCGTCAATACCGAATGTTCCCGGCTGGTTTGTTGATCTGGTGGATGTGGCACCACAAACAGGCCACGCGACAATCATGCGGGGCTGGCAACAAGGCGCACGCGTGGACGTCACCAGCGATCCTATCTTTGCGGTTCAGCGTCTGTGGAGCAGCACATTAGGTAATCTTATCTGGATGCTTTCCTGCAGCCTCGCCTGCCTGCTCGCAGGCATTCTGCTGTTGCGTAAACTGCTGCGCCCGCTCAATTATCTGGCGAAACAATCGGAAGCCATTACACGTCGCGAATTTTTGACGTTGCAAGAACTGCCTAAAACACCGGAACTACGGCGCGTCGTCGGAGCCATGAATTTGATGGCCACTAAACTCAAATCATTATTTGAAGAACAAGCCATCAACAGCGAGCGCCTGCACAATGAAGCTTATCTCGACAGCCAGACCGGTATTGCAAATCGTCGGGCGTTCGATATGCAGTTACAGGCGCGCCTGAGTGATACCGATACCGCACCAGGATATTTGATGTTGATCCGCGTTCAGGATTTAGGGGGGCTGAACCAGCGGTTTGGTGGGCCACATACCGATAAACTTTTGCTCAACATTGCCAACCTGCTGAATACGCATAAAGCAAAGTATGCTCCCCTCGACAGCACACTCGCCCGTATTCGTGGTGGCGAGTTCGCCCTGATCTGCCCAGGTGTCACACAGGGTGAAATGCTGGAACTGCGCCATTCACTCACGCAAAAGCTGACCTCATTTTATGCCACTGGAATGTCAGACCAGCAGCCGGTCGCCTACTCAAGCATGGTGCCATTCAGCGCTGGAGATAACGCGCAATCGCTGCTGATTCAGGCCGACCGCCAGTTGGTGGAAGCAGAAACGCACACCGACCATCAGGGCGTAACCGCCATCGGGGTGGCAACGGTGAACGAAGATCAGCATTTGTGGTTTGTTCGCCTGGAACAGGCGCTGGAGAACCAGCAATTTCAGTTGGTTTATCAGCCCGTTGTGGATTGTCATCAGCCGGATAAGATCCTGCATTACAAGGTACTGTCGCGCATTGTTGATGAACAGGGTAATACCATTAATGCGGGTCGATTCCTGCCGTGGATCCACCGCTTTGGCTGGAGTCATCGCCTTGACAAGGTAATGTTAAAACTGACCTTAAATCAGCTAAAAATCGCCCCCGGAATGTTAGCATTGAGTATTTCTGGCAGCTCGCTAGCCAGTGCCAGCGCTATTTCCGAGCTCTTAAATCCACTGAGATACTCCCCTAAGCTTGCCAGTCAGTTGATCCTTGAACTGGATGAAAGCCAGTTGCCAGGGCCGGGCCAGATGGCGATGTTTGTTAAAGCAGTGAGTCAGCTTCGCTGCTCGCTGGGCCTGCAACACTTCGGTAGCCGCTTCGATATGATTGGGCATCTTTCGCAATGGGGACTTGCCTGGCTGAAAATCGACAGCAGTTACATCCGCAATATCGATAAAGAAAAAGATAAGCAGTTGTTTATTGAAGTGTTGTGCAACGCCACACGCAGTATTGATTTACCGCTGATTGCTGAGCGTGTTGAAACAGAAGGTGAACTAAAAGTACTACAGGCATTGGGGGTTGACGGTGCAATGGGGCAGCTTTTGGGTGAACCCGCTCCACGTTGAAAAACAGGCAGGCTGCGTAGTAGTCTGCCTGTTGAGATTAAAAAATGCGATCATCGCCGCCAAGTAATTGCTCTAACCCGCCAAGTTCCTGACGGGCGTTCGCACGATTCATCAGTTTAACCTGCGCCTTCGGCGGGAGATCCGTAATGGCAATAACACCTTTACGGATCAACAGGTAAATCAGATCGTCCAGCACGCGTACCATTTCCAGGTCACTCTTTTGCAGCATGGCGAGGAACTGTTGGTTATCAATTTCAACGCTTTTGCTGTCGTTTTCACTCGCGGACTGCATGTTTGTATCAGGTGGTAGCGAATTCATGTTATTGCCTTGTATGTGATGTGACGCGGCTGCCCTGTCCCATAGAGAAGTAATTATTGTTTGGTGAATATGTTTTTTTGGCTATCGGTGAAAACGGCGTACCGTGAACAGCACTCGGCGTTAAGCACCTCGAGTAATTTCCTGACCATAACCTTACTCAACTCTCATCATTATTTTTATAACCCTATTAATAAACTCACAAACAAATATCACATTAAATTAATGTAAACATTAAACACTCAATATGGAAAAATACACATTTTTAAAAACGTATTTATATGAGACTTGACTGACAAATGAATATAATAAAAAATAACTAAAATTAAAACACGATATGACAGAACATGTTTCTGAATAGCCGCATGCAATATTCGATCTGGATAATTCATGTTTGTTAATTAATATCACGCATTTGTAAAAATAGATGATGGTGAAGACATATGGATGTCATAACCGTGAGATACAGGGCATTCATGTTATGAAGATATTTTTAGTTTTTCTGCTTTCGTTGTTTTCAATAAATTCAGCCTCTGCAGAAGACTTACGCAACACCGTTAAAGATGCATTAGCTAATCATCCAGAAGTTAATGCGGCGATAAATAGTCGTTACTCTTCAGAACAAGATCTTCGTGCCGCACAAGGTGGGTATTTACCGTCGCTGAATTTGAATGCGGAGGCTGGACGCAAAAATATTGATGATGCAACAACCCGCGCCGCTGGCAGCGCTAACGGTATGACCCAGTCTCCCAATGAGGCAACGCTTAGCCTGGAGCAAAATGTGTTTAATGGTTTTGCAACCACCAGCGAAGTCGCCCGGCAAAAAGCCACCGTTGACTCACGCGCTTACAGCGTTATGAACACCAGCGAAAACACTGCATTCTCTGTGATTCAGGCCTACTTTGATGTGCTGCAACGTGAAGAATTTGTCCGCCTTGCCGAGGACGATCTGGCAAACCATGAACGCATTTACGATCAAATAAAACTTCGTACCGATCAGGGCGTTGGCCGTTCAGGCGACTTTATGCAAGCTGAAGCTCGCCTGGCGCAAGCACGTAACAATTTGCTGACCGAGCAAACCAATCTTGAAGATGCGAAAACCACCTTTTTCAGCGTAACAGGTATGGATCCGGAAGGTTTAAGCCAGCCGGAAAGCATCGATACACAGCTCCCGACCTCGCTTGAAGACGCCAAAAGTAGGATGGAGAAAAACAGTCCATTACTGAAGTCTGCCAATGCGGATATTGAAGCCGCACACCAGCAGTACGAAGCGACAAAATCAACCTTCTATCCACGTGTTGACGTTGAACTGTCACGCGGGATCAGCAACAACACGGATACCACCAGTGCGCACGCGGAACAGTGGGAGGCGATGGTAAAACTGCATTACAACCTGTACCAGGGCGGCAGCGACAAAGCGACTATGGATTCTCGCGCCTACCTGCATAAGCAGGCTCAGGATGTGCGCAATAACACATTACGACAGATGAATCAGGAATTGCGTCTGGCCTGGACTGCATTACAAAACGCACGTGCCCAGCTACCATCGGCAGAAGAATATGCCGACCGTAGCGTAAAAGTACGTACCGCTTATCAGGATCAATTTAGTCTTGGCGAACGTACACTACTGGATTTACTTGATAGTGAAAATGAAGTTTTCTCATCAAAACGTCGGCTTGTTGAATTGCGATATCTGGCTGTAACCAGCGGCTATCGTATTAGCGAAAGAACGGGTGAATTATTGAATGTTCTAAAAATCACCCCGCCTCCATCAGGGCAACCAGTGGATTCTGAAGAAGAAACCAACTTACCCGAACTGCATTAATAATAAATTAAAATAAATCTCTGACTCCGCACACTTATCATTAGCTTGCTATTATTTTAAGTGTGCGTTCAGAAATGGTTGCTAAAATGAGTGCACAAGCCGAATTATTAAATGATGTCCCCGAGAATACTTATCGCAGCTCGTCTCAACAGCACGATCCCCGTAGCCATAATGATGACCCGCTATTAGATAGTTTGCTTATTCTCTGCTCTCTGCACGGTAAGCAGGCCAGCCGTTCAACATTAAGCAGCGGCCTGCCATTAGAAAACAATCAACTCACGCTGAATATTTTTCCACGTGCTGCGGCACGAGCTGGTTTAAAAGCGCGAGTGGTAACACGCTCACTCGATAAGATCCCAGCGATGTCTTTGCCTGCCATCCTGATACTGCGTTCCGGCGGAACAGGTGTGTTGCTGGCATGGAACGACGATGGCAGTGCCCGTTTTATGCCCAGTGAAAGTGAAGGCGGGGAAATATGTGTCGATTTAACAACGCTTGAACACAACTATGGCGGAAAGGCTATTTTTGCTCACCCGCGCCACGAATTCGATTTGCAGACAGAAGCTTTTCTGCCTCGTACTAAATCCTGGTTTAAAGACACGCTCAGGCTATCACGCTTTCTGTATCTGGATGCTGTGCTGGCCAGCCTGCTGATCAACCTGATCGCTCTCGGCACGCCGCTTTTTACCATGAACGTCTATGACCGCGTTGTACCGAATCAGGCTACGGTCACATTGTGGGTGCTGGCAGTGGGAATCTGTCTGGCTTTTATATTTGATCTGATTTTGAAAATGCTGCGCGGCATCTGCCTTGATATTGCCGGCAAAAAGAGCGATCTCATTATTTCATCGACCTTGTTCGAACGCATTGTCGGCATGGAAATGAAAGAGCGCCCACCCCGGGTGGGTAGCTTCGCGCAAAACATCCATGAGTTTCAGTCTCTGCGTGACTTTCTCTCGTCACTCACATTGACGACGATTATTGACCTGCCTTTTACCCTGCTATTACTGATTGTCATTGGCATCATCGGCGGCGCACTGGCGTGGATCCCCGTACTCACGCTACCCATTGCCCTGCTGTGCAGTTGGGCACTGCAAAACCCCGTCAATGCTGCGGTGGCAAAAACCATGAGCCTGGCCAGCGAACGCCAGGCGCTGCTCATTGAGACACTCAGCAGTCTGGACGCCATAAAAGTGAATAATGCGCAGAGCGAACGCCAGTTTCAATGGGAACAAACGTTGGGTAGCCTGAGCCGCCTGGAACTCCGGGTAAAAACTTTATCCAGCCTGGCGAGCAACCTGACTGGCTGGTTCCAGCAAATTTCAGGCGTCGTGATGATCGTCGTCGGCGTGTACATGATTATCGGCGGTAAACTGAGTATGGGGGGGTTGATCGCCTGTTATATGCTTAACGGCCGCGCATTAATGCCGATGGGTCAGCTTACCGGCCTCATTGCACGTTATCAGCAGGCAAAGCTGACCATCAAAAATACTGACAAGATGATGTCGCTGGCACAGGAACGTCGTGCAGATGAAAGCCCGCTCAATCGGGAACAGTTACAGGGCAGCATTGAATTTCGCGATGTAGATTTCAGTTACCCGGAACAAAAAAACCTGACACTGCACAAAATAAATCTGACCATTCAGCCAGGTGAACGTATCGGTATTATCGGGCGTAGCGGTTCAGGTAAAAGCTCTCTCAGTAAACTTCTCGTCAATCTTTATCAGCCCTGCGCCGGAAACATTCTGATAGACGGTATCGATGCCCGCCAGTTAGACGTTAACGATCTGCGTCACAGCATCGGCTACGTGCCACAGGATATCCAGTTATTCAACGGAACACTGCGGGACAACCTGCTGTGCGGAGCACGATATGTTGATGATGAAACCATGCTGCGTGCAGCGGAACTGGCAGGGGTCAACGATTTTGCGCGCCTGCATCCTGATGGCTATAACCTGCAGGTCGGCGAACGCGGCTCCCAACTGTCCGGCGGGCAGCGCCAGGCGGTCGCATTAGCCCGCGCGCTGTTACTTGCTCCCCCTATTCTACTACTTGATGAACCCACCAGCTCAATGGATAACACCAGCGAGGAGAGGCTTAAACATGCTCTTGCACCCTGTATCGCGGGTAAAACATTATTACTGGTCACCCATCGCGCCTCTATGCTGTCGCTGGTTGAGCGCCTGATTATTGTTGATAAGGGACGTATCATCGCAGATGGTCCAAAAGCGGTGGTGATGGATGCGTTAAAAAAGGGGCAGATAAATGCTTCTCACTGAGATCCTGACTCGTGCTCGCCACTATATGCAGCGCTACTTTCGCGGCCGCGATGAAAATCAAACCGACAGTATCAATGAAGTCAGTTTGGCCATTATTGATGACGCCCCCAGGGTTATTCGGCTCACGCTGTGGGTGATCCTCACGTTGGTTGTCCTGTCTTTCGTGTGGGCTGGTTTTGCAAAAATTGATGAAGTGACGCGCGGTGAAGGCAAAGCCATCCCCTCATCCAAACTACAAAAAATACAGAATCTGGAAGGCGGGATCGTGACCCGGCTTTATGTCCACGAAGGGCAAATCGTCAATGCGGGTACCCCGTTACTGCATCTTGATGACACGCGCTTTGCCTCAAACGTTGGTGAAACAGAGGCCGATAAACTCGGTTTACGGGCGAAGGTAGAACGGCTGACAGCGGAAGTGGAGAACCGGGATTTTATTATCTCGCAAGACATTGCGTCTCAAGCGCCTGACGTCGCCAGGGGGGAAACCGAGCTGTATAACAGCCGTCGGGAACAGTTTCGCAACGAAATATCCGGGCTTGAAGAACAGCTGGTACAGAAAAAACAGGAGCTACGAGACGTTGAATCGAAGCAAGATCAGTTTAAGCACAGCCTGGACTTAATCCGCCAGGAGATCAAAATGTCGGAGCCTCTGCTCGCTTCAGGCGCAATTTCTAAAGTCGAGCTGCTGCGCCTGCGCCGCACTGAAGTGGAAACCGCCGGGCAGTTAAATTCGACGAACCTAACGCTTCCCAAAGCCTCGTCAGAGATTAAAGAGATTGAGAATAAAATCGGCGAAAACCGCGGTCGTTTTCAAAGCGATGCGCTCGCACAGTTGAACGAAGCCCGCACCAATCTGAGTAAAGCCCAGGCCAGCGTAAAAGCCCTCGAAGACAGAGTTAACCGAACCATGGTCACGTCACCAGTGCGTGGTATCGTCCAGCAGGTGATGGTGAATACAATCGGCGGAGTTATTCAGCCGGGAAGCGACCTGGTTGAAATCGTCCCACTGGATGACAAGCTCCTCATCGAAGCCAAAATACAGCCTCGTGATATCGCCTTCCTTCATCCAGGACAGCATGCAATGGTGAAATTTACCGCCTACGACTACACCATCTATGGCGGTCTGAAAGGTGAAGTGGTCCAGATAAGTCCTGACACTGTTACAGATAAACAAGGCCGAAGCTTCTACGTTGTTCGCCTGCAAACGGACAAAAACTACCTGGGGACAAAAGAGCATCCAATGTTGATCATTCCAGGCATGGTCGCGACTGTCGATATTCTAACCGGCAAGAAAACGATTTTAAGCTATCTGCTGAAACCGATTCTTCGGGCGCGCGCAGAAGCGCTCAGAGAGCGTTAATCACTTACTGTGCCCCTTTCATTAAGTCAGGGGCGCGTATATTCAGGAAGGGGTATAGGAAGAGAGTTTCCCGCGATTCAGGATGATTTTTCCGTCACTCACCAGCTCCTGTAACACCTTATGGATCGCGCTTCGGGAAATATGGTTTCGCGTCAAAATGAAGGTATACACAGATGTTTTTTCGCGCACATCCGGAGCCATCGCCCAAATGAACTTTACATGTTCGATAATCAGTTCGCGGATAGTGCGGTGAGACTGCAACGTTTCGCGCTGGAAATAGCGTTGCAGATGGTGCGTTAAAATATCAAACGCCTGCTTCCACAGATTTTTAGCGGTGAACAGCAGATCGGCATTCTGCACGCTCATTGCCCACATTTCGCAATCTGTATCGCAGCGTAAATAGTGTCCAGCTACCTCCGTTCGCATTTGCGGTAGCCCCAGAATCGCTGGTGCGGAAATACTCACTGTCACTAGATCATTTTCTACACGATAAACAGAGACCGTCCCTTTCTCCAGAAACAAGATATTTCCATCGACTTTCAGATCAATACGCTGGCGTTTTTTCCGTAAGGATAACCAGGCACTGTCTGATTTTTTGATTTCTTCACCGATAAGCACTACAGACTTTTCTATTTCGTTCTGGAACATGGGGCTCTCTAACGCAGTTTTATGTTTTACAAAAAAACAGAAATAAAAATAAATGTCAGCCTGAAAATATGCTGACATTTATTTCCATTTACATTAATCGTGTTAATCCGTATACATCGCACTACAGATACTGCAACAACTTAACTATTATAGTTTAACCACCATGCTTTCCCTGGTGCAGTGGCGCGTTAACGGCGTAAGCCATATTCTCGCGTGGTGGTGCCAAACAGTATATTGCGCTGTCCATAGAGAATTAATGCTTATCACCTTTGTAGCCATTATTTCTTCTTTCTCTTCTTTACGCAATAGCCAAAAAGATACAATTCATTGATTTTAATATGTTTTATTTTCATTAAAAAATTATCGTTGTTGTTATATTATGATACTAAAATGAAACACTTCGTGGCTCTTGCTGCAAAACTGGCAGGCATTGATGCCCTTTAGCCTCGAGTGTTTTCAATACTGACCAACCATTGGATGAATCATCAAGAGTAGAGACACCATGTCCGAGACTGGTACCGTCAGTTATCTGATTGAAAGAAAAATAATCTTTACACCAGCCACACAATACCTGGCGAGAGTGGACCAACCTGAGCAACAGATAAAGCTCAAGCAAACAGCATCTTTATGTCTTTTATTACTTATTGAAAATCAAGGAAAGGTTGTCTCACAGAACGAACTGCTGGAATTTGGCTGGGGTGAAAATCATCGTCAGGCGAGCTTCAATGCCTTCTACCAGAGCATTCTCTCGCTGCGTAAAAGTTTTCTTCAGTTAGAACTGGATCCGTCCTTTATCACAACAATAAAACGCAAGGGACTGATTATTAATGAAGAGATTAGGATTGAGGAGATAGAAACTCCGCAAATTCTCGCTTCAGTAGCAGAGGAATCATGCGTACTAAACGCTGACCTGACTGAATTCTCTGATGAGACACCGCATAAGCCGCTGATAACCAAAACAGAAACGATGCTCATCGCACTCACTATTATCATCTGTGGTTTGATACTGTACCCACGAACTGCCAGCGATGATTATTTTTCAGGCTATATCACCGCACAAAATAACCCTACTGATTGTCAGTATTATTTTAACCATGATGCCAGCAATGTCACCCGGCATACCTCTTTTATCGACAGAAACCCTGGGTTATGTCAGAGCAATAAATATATTTATATAACAACCTATCCTGAATCCAAAAAGTTGTCGGTGATCCTTTGCCGCTCCCCAATGCAGAGAGAGCAGAAAAATACTTGTCAGTCTATCTATTACCCACGGTACGATAGTTAATGAATATAAATATTCGCACTCCCCGGCTCCGAATACAAACAGGTATTATCCTGCTACTTTGTGTCGTGGTTATTATTCTTACTGCGTTTTATCAGCATGGTAAAAATCATAACCATCTGCATAATCTTGCCTGCCGGGCAACTATTGAAATAGTACGCAATACCGCCTCATTTCGTGGGGTCATTGATATCAAAACCGGGGATAGTAAAGGCATTGTGAATATTGATGGCATTATCAAAGATGCAACGAATAATGATCAAACCGTGCAACGAATGGTGCTCTTTACACACTCCAGTTATGGTTCAAGTCCGGTCTGGGTATCGCAGGAAATCCATATCTCAAATCGTGAAACAGCTCCCACCAGTATTATTCAGGAGCTACTCCCCGATTTATTCCTGACCAACACAAGCATCTCCAATGTCGATCTATTCGCCATGAATAGTGAAACATATCTGATTACTAAAGAAGGGATCCCTTATCTTTACTGCCAGAATTACGCGTTGCCAGGAAATGAATAATGGCTCAGCTTTCTGACGCCAGCTCCCCGGATATCGGTTTTATCGTCCGGTTCACGATGACCGGTTGACTCATCCTCGCATTGCGCTAAATCCCACGGATGAATCTCTGGGGTGGTCGGTGATAAGATACCCCATTCAGGCTGAGCCTAAGCTCACCGTTACTGCCTTCAGGCTGCTTTCGATATAAAAATTTATGGGTTTATGTGAGTTTACAGGGGTTCACATGAAACGACCCAGGTACCCAAAAAGATTAAAAAAACGAGCTGAATCAATATGAAAGAGTCACTTGATACGGACTTCACCAATCACACCCCCATGATGCAGCAGTATCTCAAGCTGAAGGCTCAGCACCCGGAGATACTGCTGTTTTACCGCATGGGCGACTTTTACGAGCTGTTCTACGACGATGCAAAACGTGCGTCGCAACTGCTTGATATCTCGCTGACAAAACGCGGTGCGTCTGCAGGCGAGCCGATCCCGATGGCGGGTATTCCTCATCACGCGGTGGAAAACTACCTCGCCAAGCTGGTCAATCAGGGCGAGTCAGTCGCCATTTGCGAACAGATTGGTGATCCGGCCACCAGTAAAGGGCCGGTTGAACGCAAAGTTGTACGCATCGTAACGCCTGGCACTATCAGCGATGAAGCGCTGTTGCAGGAACGTCAGGACAACCTGCTGGCCGCCATCTGGCAGGACAGTAAAGGCTACGGCTACGCCACGCTGGACATTAGTTCTGGCCGTTTTCGCGTCAGTGAACCCGCCGACCGCGAGACCATGGCAGCTGAACTGCAACGAACCAACCCGGCGGAACTGCTGTATGCCGAAGATTTTGCAGAAACATCACTGATCGAAGGTCGTCGCGGACTGCGTCGCCGTCCACTGTGGGAATTTGAGATAGACACCGCCCGCCAGCAGCTTAACTTGCAGTTTGGCACGCGGGATCTGATTGGCTTTGGCGTCGAGAACGCTCCGCGCGGACTATGTGCCGCAGGCTGCCTGCTGCAATATGTAAAAGATACGCAGCGTACTTCTCTACCGCATATTCGCTCCATCACCATGGAACGCCAGCAGGACAGCATCATTATGGATGCTGCTACTCGCCGTAATCTGGAGATTACCCAGAATCTGGCGGGAGGCGTAGAAAACACTCTGGCCTCAGTGCTCGACTGCACCGTCACCCCCATGGGCAGCCGTATGCTTAAACGCTGGCTGCATATGCCGGTACGCGACACTAACGTCCTGACTGAACGCCAGCAGACTATCGGCGCGCTCCAGGATGCCACAGCAGAGCTACAGCCAGTGCTGCGTCAGGTTGGTGACCTGGAACGTATTCTGGCCCGCCTGGCACTGCGCACCGCGCGTCCACGCGATCTCGCCCGTATGCGTCACGCCTTTCAACAATTACCGGAACTGCGCGCACAACTGGAGAGCGTTGATAGCGCTCCGGTACAGATGCTGCGCGAGAAAATGGGCGAATTCACCGAGCTGCGTGAACTGCTGGAACGCGCCGTGGTTGATGCACCGCCAGTGCTGGTCCGCGATGGCGGTGTCATCGCGCCAGGCTATAACGAAGAGCTGGACGAGTGGCGCGCACTGGCTGATGGGGCAACTGACTATCTGGACAGACTGGAGATCCGCGAGCGCGAACGAACCGGCCTGGACACGCTGAAGGTTGGATTTAATGCCGTACACGGTTACTACATTCAGATTAGCCGTGGGCAGAGCCATCTGGCCCCCATAAACTACGTGCGCCGCCAGACTCTGAAAAACGCCGAACGCTACATTATTCCTGAGCTCAAAGAGTATGAAGACAAAGTACTGACCTCAAAAGGCAAAGCACTGGCGCTGGAAAAACAGTTGTACGATGAACTGTTCGACATGCTGTTACCACATCTGGCTGATTTGCAGCAGAGCGCCAGCGCGCTGGCAGAGCTGGATGTTCTGGTCAACCTGGCCGAGCGTGCATATACGCTGAACTACACCTGCCCGACTTTCACCGATAAACCCGGAATTCGTATTACCGAAGGTCGTCATCCGGTGGTGGAACAGGTGCTGACAGAGCCGTTTATTGCCAACCCGTTAAGCCTTTCGCCTCAGCGTCGGATGTTGATCATCACCGGCCCGAATATGGGGGGTAAAAGTACCTATATGCGCCAGACTGCGCTGATTGCGTTGCTGGCCTATATCGGCAGCTATGTTCCGGCACAAAAGGTGGAGATCGGCCCAATCGACCGCATCTTTACCCGCGTGGGTGCTGCAGATGACCTGGCTTCCGGCCGTTCAACCTTTATGGTCGAGATGACTGAAACTGCCAACATCCTGCATAACGCCACCGAGAACAGCCTGGTTCTGATGGACGAGATTGGACGCGGTACGTCAACTTACGACGGCCTGTCACTGGCATGGGCATGTGCAGAAAATCTCGCTAATAAAATCAAAGCATTAACGTTATTCGCAACACACTACTTCGAGCTGACACAGTTACCGGAGAAAATGGAAGGCGTTGCCAACGTGCATCTGGACGCGTTAGAACACGGTGATACCATCGCCTTTATGCATAGCGTACAGGATGGTGCAGCAAGTAAGAGCTACGGCCTGGCAGTGGCTGCACTGGCAGGTGTACCGAAAGACGTTATCAAACGTGCGCGACAAAAACTTCGCGAGCTGGAAAGTATTACACCAAATGCAGCCGCTACTCAGGTAGATGGTACGCAAATGTCGCTGCTTTCCGCTCCTGAAGAAACCTCTCCAGCCATCGAAGCTCTGGAAAATCTCGACCCGGATTCCCTGACGCCACGCCAGGCGCTGGAGTGGATCTATCGGTTGAAAAGCCTGGTTTAACAGGACGATGCCCTTATCAACCGGATGAGGCATTTACTCCTCCATCCGGTAATTGAGACTTCATACCTGCGCAGGTAAAAGAAAAAGGCCAGTCTCTCGACTGGCCTTTCTTGATAGAACTTTGCTTACTCGCGGAACAGCGCTTCGATATTCAGCCCCTGAGTCTGCAGGATTTCACGCAGACGACGCAGACCTTCAACCTGAATCTGGCGAACACGTTCACGGGTGAGACCAATTTCACGGCCCACATCTTCCAGTGTCGCAGCTTCATATCCCAGCAAACCGAAACGACGTGCCAGCACTTCACGCTGTTTGGCGTTCAGTTCGAACAGCCATTTGACGATGCTCTGTTTCATATCATCGTCTTGCGTGGTGTCTTCCGGACCGTTTTCCTTTTCATCGGCCAGAATATCCAGCAACGCTTTTTCGGAATCGCCACCCAGCGGGGTGTCTACCGAGGTAATGCGCTCGTTGAGTCGGAGCATACGGCTAACGTCATCAACCGGTTTATCCAGTTGTTCTGCAATCTCTTCTGCGCTCGGTTCGTGGTCCAGTTTATGCGACAACTCACGCGCGGTACGCAGATAGACGTTCAGCTCTTTTACAATGTGGATCGGCAGTCGGATAGTACGGGTTTGGTTCATAATCGCCCGTTCTATCGTCTGGCGGATCCACCAGGTTGCGTATGTTGAGAAGCGGAACCCGCGTTCCGGGTCAAACTTCTCGACGGCACGGATAAGCCCCAGATTGCCCTCTTCAATCAGATCCAGCAATGCCAGACCACGATTGCCATAACGACGGGCAATTTTAACCACCAGACGCAGGTTACTTTCAATCATGCGACGGCGAGAGGCAACATCTCCACGCAGTGCGCGACGCGCAAAATAAACTTCTTCTTCGGCTGTTAACAGTGGTGAATACCCAATCTCACCAAGGTAAAGCTGAGTCGCGTCCAACACACGCTGTGTGGCCCCTTGCGATAACAGCTCCTCTTCAGCCAGGTCGTTATCACTGGGTTCCTCTTCACTCAAGGCTTTTTCATCAAAAGCCTCTACTCCGTTCTCATCAAATTCCGCATCTTCATTTAAATCATGAACTTTCAGCGTATTCTGACTCATAAGGTGGCTCCTACCCGTGATCCCTAACGGAACTAGCAAGTGAAAGCCTGGTTCCGCCGAATTATCGCTGCGGTAAATAACGCAGCGGGTTTACGGATTTCCCCTTGTAACGAATTTCAAAATGCAATCGTGTTGAACTGGTTCCGGTACTACCCATGGTAGCTATTTTCTGCCCCGCCTTGATTTCTTGTTGTTCCCGGACCAGCATCGTATCGTTATGGGCGTAGGCGCTCAGGTAATCATCGTTATGTTTGATGATAATAAGATTACCGTAACCACGCAGTGCGTTACCGGCATATACGACGCGCCCATCTGCGGTCGCGACAATAGCCTGTCCCTTACTGCCTGCAATGTCGATCCCTTTATTGCCACCCTCGGTAGCCGCGAAGTTTTCGATCACTTTGCCGTCAGTCGGCCAGCGCCAGGTAGAGATTGGCGCGCTGGTAGATGTTGAGCTTGCAGTCGATTCGGTTGTGCTAACTGCTGGAGCCGTTACTGGCGCTGTGACAACTGTCCCAGCAGGCTTGTTGTTCGGCAACATTTTGTTAGCACTTTGTTCACCTGAATCCTCAGAATACGTAATTGTTGGTTTCGAAGCAACAGCAACGGTGGAATTTTGTGCAGGGTTGGTCACAACTCCTTGCTGTGCTGCATCCGCCTGAGTGATTGCATTACCACCGGTAATCGGTGCACCCGACGCGTTGCCCACTTGCAGAGTCTGCCCCACATTCAGGCCATACGGGGCCGGAACGTTATTTCGTTGTGCGAGGTCACGGAAATCGTTCCCGGTAATCCAGGCAATATAGAAAAGCGTGTCACCTTTCTTAACCGTATAAGTACTGCCGCCGGTATAACTACCTTTCGGAATGTTCCCATACTTACGATTGTACACAATACGACCGTTTTCCATCTGAACCGGTTGTTCCGCAACGGGTTGGATCTGTCCGGACTGAGTGACCGGACGCTGCACCGGTTGGATCTGTGGCGTTTGCTGTGCTGTCGCCGTTGTGCCCATTTTTGGTGGAGGCGTAATTAGCATGCCGGAGCTGGTGTTCGTTGAGCCGCCACCGCCAACAGAACTGACCGGCGCTGGTGGATTCGAGGTGTTAGAACAACCTGCCAGCCATAACGAAACCAGTGACAATGCCGCAATGCGGCGAACGGTAAATTTGTGGCTTCCCGCGCTCATTTATCCCCCAGGAAAATTTGGTTAAAACCCGTGACGTAATCACCGTGCAAAGCATCGGGCTGGACACTGGAAAACGTGACCACGATACGCTTACTAATTCCAGAATATCCAGGAAAACTCCAGGTATTCAGAACCTGTATCTACGCTAATTCCCCTTTCACTAAGGGAACAAAACGTACGGCCTCCACGGTGTCGATAATAAATTCGCCCCCCCGACGACGCACCCTTTTCAAAAACTGGTGCTCATCACCCACGGGTAGGACGAGAATGCCGCCTTCATCCAACTGCGTCATTAATGCTGTTGGGATCTCCGGCGGAGCTGCCGTCACAATAATAGCGTCAAATGGGGCTCGCGCTTGCCAGCCTTGCCATCCATCACCATGACGAGTCGAAACATTGTGTAAATCGAGCTGCTTCAGTCGACGTCGCGCCTGCCATTGCAAACCTTTGATCCGCTCAACGGAACAGACATGCTGCACCAGATGCGCCAGAATTGCCGTCTGGTAACCAGAACCAGTACCAATTTCCAGCACCCGCGATTGTGGCGTTAACTCGAGAAGCTCGGTCATGCGGGCAACCATATAGGGCTGCGAAATCGTCTGCCCCTGGCCAATCGGCAGGGCGATGTTTTCCCAGGCCTTATGCTCAAACGCCTCATCAATGAATTTTTCACGCGGCACGGCAGCGAGCGCATCAAGGACATGCTCGTCTCTGATGCCCTGCGCACGTAATTGTTCAAGAAGAGTGTGTACGCGTCTGCTTACCATTGCGTGTTAACTCCCACGCTGTCTAACCAGTCAGAAACGACCTCATGGGCACCGTAAGCGGTTAAATCGACATGCAGCGGAGTGACCGAGACATAGCCTTCATCTACAGCAGCAAAGTCCGTATCCGGCCCGGCATCGCATTTTTCTCCCGGCGGTCCAATCCAGTACAGCGTGTTACCACGCGGATCCTGCTGTGGAATCACTTGATCCGCCGGATGACGACTACCACAGCGAGTGACGCGAATGCCTTTAATCTGATCCAGCGGCAAATCCGGTACATTAATATTCAGAATGCGCCCGGTTCGCAGCGGTTCACGGCTCAGCGCCCGCAAAATACGACAAGTTACCGCCGCGGCAGTATCGTAATGTTTATGACCGTCAAGGGAGACGGCCAGCGCAGGGAATCCCAGGTGTCGCCCTTCCATTGCCGCAGCGACAGTCCCTGAATAGATAACATCATCGCCCAGATTAGGGCCTGCGTTAATCCCGGAAACCACGATATCCGGGCGCGGACGCATTAACGCGTTTACGCCCAGATATACGCAGTCAGTAGGTGTTCCCATTTGCACAGCGATATCGCCGTTATCAAAGGTAAAGGTGCGAAGCGAGGATTCCAGCGTCAGCGAGTTAGACGCGCCACTGCGGTTACGATCCGGGGCAACTACCTGTACATCAGCAAACTCACGCAGCGCTTTCGCCAGCGTTTGTATACCGGGTGCATGAACCCCATCATCGTTACTCAGCAATATACGCATAATCACCCATTGTGTTAATAAGTTCCCTTACAACACTGGTGGCGAAGCTACCTGCCGGTAGCCAGAAGCGCAACTCAACGGTTACATCATCCCACCAGTTCCAGCTTAATTGTTGCGGATACAGCAGCATAGCGCGACGCGATGCTTCAACTTTTTCACGTAATAACAAAGACTGCAGCGTAGTTTCATCAGCAATAGCAGCCTCTTCAAACGCCAGCGCATCGCGCTGAGTTCCCCACTCACCGCTGCCCGGTAATGCTGCTGTAATCATTAATTCTTTTTCATCGACACGACGCTGTAATTCAACCTGTTCTTCCGCTGTCGCGACAAACCAACTTCCTCGTCCCGACAATTGTAGCGCATCGCCGTCAACAACTTGATTAAAGTCTGTTTTTTTCAACCGTTCGTTGACTATCTGATTAAACAACGCGCTGCGGGCTGCCGACAACCAAAAACTGCGTTTATTGCGATCGCGCACCGGAGCATCACTTTGTGCCCAGCGTAGCGCCCCTTGCAGGTTACTGCCGCCAATGCCAAAACGCTGCGCGCCAAAATAGTTCGGCACGCCGCGCTCGCTAATTGCCTGCAAACGCGCTTCAACGTCATCACGTGCGCTGACTTCGCGCAGAACCAACGTAAATGCGTTACCTTTCAAAGCGCCTAAACGCAGCTTACGCTTGTGGCGGGAGTACTCCAGCACTTTACAGCCTTCAAGCTCAAATTTGCTTAAATCAGGCATCGTATTGCCCGGCACGCGCGCGCACAGCCACTGTTCCGTGACTGCATGCTTATCTTTCTGCCCGGCAAAGCTCACTTCACGGGCATGGATTTTCAGGAATTTAGCCAGCGCGTCAGCCACAAAACGCGTGTTACAACCATTTTTCAGGATGCGAACCAGAACGTGCTCCCCTTCACCGTCCGGTTCGAAGCCTAAATCTTCGACGACCACAAAGTCTTCCGGATTTGCTTTCAGCACGCCACTGCCTTGTGGTTTACCGTGGAGATACGTCAGAGCGTCAAATTCAGTCATTTCGTTGCCTTTATGAGTAAGGCCACCGCTTCACAGGCAATCCCTTCCCCACGTCCGGTAAATCCGAGTTTTTCCGTGGTGGTCGCTTTCACGTTAACATCATCCATATGGCAGCCGAGATCTTCGGCAATAAATACACGCATTTGCGGAATGTGCGGCAGCATCTTCGGCGCCTGAGCAATAATAGTCACATCCACATTACCAAGGGTATATCCTTTGGCCTGAATACGGCGCCAGGCTTCACGCAATAATTCGCGGCTATCCGCCCCTTTAAAGGCCGGATCGGTATCCGGAAAGAGTTTACCAATATCACCTAACGCCGCTGCCCCTAAAAGGGCATCGGTCAGTGCATGGAGTGCAACATCCCCATCAGAATGCGCCAGCAATCCCTTTTCATACGGGATGCGCACACCACCAATGATAATTGGGCCTACGCCTCCAAAGGCGTGTACGTCAAAACCGTGTCCAATTCGCATTATGCATTCTCCAGATGGGTTGTTCGGGTCAGATAAAATTCGGCAAGCGCCAGATCTTCCGGGCGGGTGACTTTAATATTGTCAGCGCGCCCTTCGACCAGTTGCGGATGAAAACCACAATATTCCAGCGCCGAGGCCTCATCTGTAATGGTCGCGCCTTCATTTAGCGCCCGGATAAGGCAGTCGTGTAACAGCTCACGAGGAAAAAACTGCGGCGTCAACGCATGCCATAAATCAGTGCGATCTACCGTATGGGCGATGTCTGTTTTGCCCGGCTCCGCACGTTTCATCGTATCTCGCACCGGTGCGGCAAGGATACCGCCAGTACGGCTGGTTTCACTTATCGCCAGCAAACGGGATAAATCGTCCTGATGCAGACACGGCCTGGCAGCATCATGCACCAGTACCCATCGGGCTTCCCCGGCGGCTTGCAAACCGGCAAGAACCGAATCGGCGCGTTCATTACCGCCATCGACAACGGTGATTTGAGGATGTTGGGCCAGAGGAAGTTGGGCAAAGCGGCTGTCGCCAGGGCTGATGGCAATGACGACTCGCGTCACCCGGGGATGCGCGAGTAGCGCATGGACCGAGTGCTCAAGAATGGTTTTATTACCAATTGAAAGGTACTGCTTAGGACACTCTGTTTGCATTCGGCGGCCAAACCCGGCAGCCGGCACCACGGCGCAAACGTCCAATAAAGTGGCTGCCATGTTAGATCCCTGGATGGTTTATCGATTGTTTTGTCCTGCAGTCTGCGCGCGTTTAGACGCGTCAGGCACCAGACGATAAAACGTTTCGCCCGGCTTAGTCATACTGAGTTCGTTGCGTGCGCGCTCTTCAATCGCTTCCTGACCGCCATTGAGATCGTCAATTTCGGCAAAGAGCTGATCGTTACGCGCCTTAAGTTTCGCGTTTGTAGCTTGTTGCGCAGCCACATCATCGTTGACGCGGCTATAGTCATGTATGCCGTTCTTACCGAACCACAGCGAATACTGCAGCCAGACTAATAAAGCCAGCAACAGCAGCGTTAGTTTACCCATCCTGCCCCCTGAAAAACGGCATCAACATCCCATAATATCCGCAGACGACTTTACGTCCGCAGGTGGGAACGCCGCGACAACGCGGGCAAATGTACCACATTTGCCCGTTGTTACGTATACCCCGTGTAAGGAGAACATAATCTCATTGTTGGTTACGGTTTGAATTATGACCAGTCCGGCATATAGCCCCGGACGTCATTAAAAAGAAGGGAACCAGCCTAACCCAGTAGCCACATGAACAGCGCTCCGAACATCAGCCCAACCGCCAGCAGCGTAAAAGTGATGCTCAGCAGCAGTTTGCCCTTCACTAAAGAGTGTAGGGCAATACCCGCCACAATCGCGACGGGCAGTAGCGCCAGGAAAAAAGGCCAGGTATAAATAAAGAAAAACAGCGTGTTAGGACCATAAATTAGACAAGGGATCCCCAGAGCCATCATCCATGCCACAAAACCAACCACGGCCCCCGGTAATGACCAGGTGGTCTCGTCGTCGGTTTTGAAGGTATCTGACTCTGTAAAAGTAATGTTATGGCTATTACGCATATCTAATCCTGTGACCTTGACTGCCCGGGCATACAAGTCCGGTGGTGTCTCAGGATCTGATAATATCTTGCTGCTTCAGCAGGTCTAATAATTGAGAGACCAAATTTGTTACCAATTGTTCACCATCCAGATGAATTTCAGGCGATTCAGGCGCTTCGTACACCGAGTCAATTCCGGTGAAATTGTGTAACTCCCCTGCACGCGCTTTTTTATACAGTCCTTTTGGATCGCGTAATTCACATATTTCCAGTGGCGTATCGACGAATACTTCAATAAAACGCCCATCGCCCACACGTTCACGCACCATGTGTCGCTCAGCACGGTGCGGGGAAATAAATGCGGTCAGCACCACCAGACCGGCGTCCACCATCAGATTAGCCACTTCCCCAACCCGGCGAATGTTTTCCTTACGATCGGCATCGCTAAAACCGAGATCGCTGCACAGACCGTGACGTACGTTATCGCCATCCAACAAATACGTGCTGACGCCTTGTTTATGCAAAGCCTCTTCCAGCGCCCCCGCCACCGTCGATTTACCGGAACCAGAGAGTCCGGTAAACCACAGCACAACACCACGATGTCCGTGGCGTTGCTCCCGCTGTTGCGGCGTAACAGGATGGGCATGCCAGACGACGTTTTCGTCATGCAGCGCCATTAATTGCCTCCCAGCAAATCGCGCGCACCCCAGTGTGGGAAGTGACGGCGTACCAGTGCATTAAGTTCCAGTTCAAAGGCGCTAAACTGGGATGCAGTGACATGCTCCTGTTCGACAGGCTCACGTACCAGCCCGGCCCCAACGGTGACGCTGGTCAGACGGTCAATGATAATCAGGCCACCCGTAACCGGATTCTGCTGATAGGTATCCAGCACCAGCGGTTCATCAAAGGTCAGATCAACCAGACCAATGCCGTTGAGCGGTAACGCATCAACTTCACGTTGAGTCAGATTGTTGATGTCGACCTGATACTGCACGTTATCAACACGCGCACGCGTCTTTTTGCCCGCAACTTTGATGTCATAGCTCTGCCCAGGCGACAGCGGTTGTTCCGCCATCCACACGACATCCACAGCCGCACTTTGCACTGCCGGCAATGTTTCGCTGGCATCAAGCAGCAGATCGCCACGACTGATGTCGATCTCATCTTTCAGCACCAGAGTGATCGCTTCACCCGCATGAGCTTCCTGTAAGTCTCCATCGAACGTGACTATCCGCGCCACACTCGACTCAACGCCAGACGGCAGCACTTTAATCCGTTGTCCAACTTTTACGCTACCAGAGGCCAGCGTTCCGGCGTAGCCACGAAAATCGAGATTCGGTCGATTCACATACTGCACCGGGAAGCGCATCGGCTGGGTATCGACCACACGCTGGATTTCAACCGTTTCCAGAACTTCCAGCAACGTTGGGCCGCTGTACCATGGCATGCTGGCACTTTGCGAAGCCACGTTATCGCCTTCAAGCGCGGAAAGCGGCACGAAGCGGATATCCAGATTGCCCGGTAGCTGTTCAGCAAAAGTCAGATAGTCTTCGCGAATCCGGTTAAATGTCTCTTCGCGAAAGCCCACCAGATCCATTTTGTTGATTGCCACGACCAGATGCTTAATGCCAAGCAGCGTGGAGATAAAGCTGTGACGGCGAGTCTGATCCAGCACGCCTTTGCGCGCATCAATCAGCAAGATCGCCAGATCACAGGTAGACGCACCGGTCGCCATGTTGCGGGTGTACTGTTCGTGACCAGGGGTATCGGCAATGATAAATTTGCGCTTCTCGGTAGAAAAATAGCGGTAGGCCACATCGATAGTGATCCCCTGCTCACGCTCGGCTTGCAGGCCATCGACCAGCAGCGCCAGATCGAGCTTCTCGCCCTGAGTGCCATGACGTTTGCTGTCATTATGCAGCGACGAAAGCTGATCTTCGTAAATCTGACGCGTGTCATGTAGCAGACGCCCGATCAACGTACTTTTCCCATCATCCACGCTACCGCAGGTTAAAAAACGCAACAGACTTTTGTGTTGTTGGGCGACCATCCAGGCTTCAACGCCGCCTTCATTGGCAATTTGTTGTGCAAGTGTAGTGTTCATGGCGGCTCCTTAGAAATACCCCTGACGTTTCTTCAGCTCCATGGAGCCCGCCTGGTCGCGATCTATTACGCGCCCCTGACGTTCACTGGTGGTTGAGACCAGCATCTCTTCAATAATTTCCGGCAGCGTTTGCGCATTCGACTCCACGGCACCGGTTAGCGGCCAGCAGCCGAGCGTGCGAAAACGCACCATACGTTTTTTGATAACTTCGCCCGGCTGCAAATCGATCCTGTCGTCGTCAATCATCATCAGCATACCGTCACGTTCAAGGACCGGACGCTCCGCTGCCAGGTACAGCGGAACAATGTCGATATTCTCCAGCCAGATGTACTGCCAGATATCCTGCTCGGTCCAGTTAGAGAGCGGAAACACGCGAATACTCTCGCCTTTGTTTATCTGCCCGTTGTAGTTGTGCCACAGTTCCGGACGCTGGTTTTTTGGGTCCCAGCGATGAAAACGGTCACGAAAGGAGTAAATACGCTCTTTAGCGCGCGATTTCTCTTCATCACGACGAGCACCACCGAACGCGGCATCAAAACCGTATTTATTCAGAGCTTGCTTCAGCCCTTCGGTTTTCATGATGTCAGTATGCTTGGCGCTACCATGGACAAACGGGTTGATCCCCATTGCCACCCCTTCCGGGTTTTTATGCACCAGCAGTTCGCAACCATAAGCTTTCGCCGTACGGTCACGAAATTCATACATCTCGCTAAATTTCCAGCCGGTATCAACGTGAAGCAAAGGGAATGGCAGCGTGCCTGGATAAAACGCTTTGCGCGCCAGATGCAGCATTACGCTGGAGTCTTTGCCGATGGAATACATCATCACCGGATTAGAAAACTCGGCGGCCACCTCACGAATGATATGGATGCTTTCCGCTTCCAGTTGCCGCAGGTGGGTAAGTCGTTTTTGATCCATAACCGTTCCTATGTAATGCCGCTATTTTGCTAACGATACTCAGATAACTCGACTATAGGGAGCGCAGGGGAGCTAATGAAATTACGAATTGGAATGAGTAGTTCCTCAAAGGAATAACGATCTGGAAAAGCAAATATCAAAAAGTGCTTAAGCTACCGAATTTCGGGCATTTAGGAGCAAATGAAATTGTTTTACCGCGATCACGGTTTCATACTAGCGGTTAAAAATTTATGCTTGGTATTTAAGGACTCATTATGTTTTCCGCATTGCGCCACCTTCCTGCTGCCCTGGCGCTCGGCGTATGCTTTATCCTTCCCGCACAGGCAACATCCGAGAAACCCGGAGTTATCGCTAATACTCAGGCTCGATATATAGCAACGTTCTTTCCTGGGCGCATGACTGGTTCTCCCGCCGAAATGTTGTCCGCTGATTATTTGCGTCAGCAATTTGAACAGATGGGATACCGCAGTGATATTCGGACATTTAATAGCCGCTATGTTTATACCGCCAAAAATAATCGTAAAAACTGGCATAACATAACGGGAAGCACCGTAATAGCAGCGCATGAAGGCAAAGCGCCACAGCAGATTATTATTATGGCGCACCTCGATACCTATGCCCCACAAAGCGATGCCGATTCCGATGCCAATCTGGGTGGTTTAACCTTGCAGGGAATCGACGACAACGCCGCAGGTCTGGGCGTCATGCTGGAGCTGGCAGAAAAACTAAAAAATGTACCGACGCAATACGGCATTCGCTTTATCGCCACCAGCGGTGAGGAAGAAGGCAAGCTCGGTGCGGAGAACGTGCTCAAACGCATGAGCGCAGCAGAAAAGAAAAATACGCTGTTGGTCATTAACCTCGATAACCTTATCGTCGGCGATAAGCTCTATTTCAACAGTGGACAAAAAACCCCCGAAGCGGTACGAAAACTCACACGCGATCGGGCGCTGGCTATCGCCCACAGCCGGGGCATTACCGCCAGCACCAATCCGGGTATGAACAAGGACTATCCGAAGGGAACAGGATGTTGTAACGATGCGGAGGTTTTCGACAAAGCGGGAATTTCTGTGCTCTCCGTTGAAGCAACAAACTGGAATCTGGGCAAAAAAGACGGCTATCAGCAGCGGGCCAAAAGCGCCTCATTCCCCGCCGGCAACAGCTGGCATGATATACGGCTGGATAACCAACAGCATATCGATAAAGTGCTACCTGGCCGTATTGAACACCGTAGCCGCGACGTAGTACGCATTATGTTGCCGTTGGTGAAAGAACTGGCGAAAGCGGGTTAATACACAAAATTAATGCCCGGTAGCGGATAGAGCTTACCGGGCCTTTTACCACTTCAACCTTCGTGCAGGCCACACTCGCGTTTAAGCCCGAAGAAGCGCGTCTCTTCTTCTGCCATGCCCGGTTCCCATTTACGGGTAGTATGGGTATCGCCCACCGAGAGGTAGCCCTGATCCCACAACGGATGATATTTTAGCCCGTGTTGCTGCAGGTACTGGTACACCGTCCGGTTGTCCCAGTCGATAATCGGTAGCAGTTTAAATACTCCGCGCTGAATGGCCAGCACCGGTAAATGCGCGCGGCTCCCGGACTGTTCACGACGCAGACCTGCAAACCAGGTTTGCGCATTCAGCTCTTTCAGCGCACGGTTCATCGGTTCAACTTTGTTGATGTCATTGTATTTCTCAATGCCCTCAACGCCCTGCTCCCACAGTTTGCCGTAGCGCGCCTCCTGCCAGGCAGCGCTCTCCTTAGCCCGATAGACCTGCAAATTAAGCTTGAGCTTGTCTGTTAACTCGTCAATGAATTGATAGGTTTCCGGGAACAGATAACCGGTATCGGTGAGGATCACCGGAATATCCGGACGGATCTGATTCACCAGATGCAAGCTGACCGCCGCCTGAATACCAAAGCTTGATGAAAGCACATACTCGCCAGGCAGGTTTTCGAGCGCCCACGCCACTCGCTCTTGCGCGCTTAGTTTTTCCAGTTGGCTGTTAGTTTCCGCCAACGCCATGACACGCTCAACTTTTGGTAGCGCGTTCAATGCGTTTAGATCGAGTTCAGACATCGTTACCTCACTTATTGCCTGATGGTGCTGCGCATCTCAGGCCTACAATCGTGCAGTAGGCCGGATAAGACATTCATGCCGCCATCCGGCAATTTCACATTATTCCCAGAGATCCCGAGCGGGATCGAGCACCGGGCGAATAATGCCCGCACGCACTGTAAAGTCTCCGAAGCCTTCACCTGCTTCGCGTTCTTTCACCCAGCGCCCAATCAGTTCATCCATCAATGCCAGAATTTCCGGCTCGGTGATATTCTCTTTGAACATGCGTGGAATGCGCGTACCGATACGGTTTCCGCCCAGATGCAGGTTGTAACGCCCTGGCGCTTTCCCCACCAGCCCAACTTCCGCCAGCATCGCGCGTCCGCAACCGTTCGGGCAGCCTGTTACACGCATTACAATATGTTCATCACTCACGCCATGCTTCGCCATCAGCGTGTCGATGTTATCAATAAACGTCGGCAGGAAGCGTTCAGCTTCAGCCATCGCCAGCGGGCAGGTCGGGAACGACACGCAAGCCATCGAGTTTTCACGTTGCGGGGTAACAGCATTCATCAGGCCGCTGTCACGCGCTATCTTTTCAATCTTCGCTTTCTGATTGTCCGGCACACCGGCAATGATCAGGTTCTGGTTCGCCGTAATACGGAACTCACCTTTGTGGATCTTCGAGATTTCCAGTAGTCCCGTTTTCAGCGGACGTCCAGGATAATCCAGAATACGACCATTCTCGATAAACAGCGTCAGGTGCCATTTATTATCGATACCCTTCACCCATCCAATACGATCGCCGCGCCCCGTAAATTCATACGGGCGAATCGGTTCGAATTTGATACCTGCACGACGCTCGACTTCCGCTTTGAAGGTCTCCACGCCCACGCGTTCCAGCGTGTATTTCGTTTTGGCATTTTTACGGTCGGTACGGTTGCCCCAGTCGCGCTGAGTCGTGACCACCGCTTCCGCCACCGCTAAAGTATGTTCCAGCGGCAGATAGCCAAATTCACTGGCTGTACGCGCATAGGTTTTCTTGTTGCCGTGCTCAATAGAAAGCCCGCCACCGACCAGAAGGTTAAAGCCCACCAGTTTGCCGTTTTCTGCGACCGCCACAAAGTTCATATCGTTAGCATGCAGATCGATATCGTTTTGCGGTGGGATCACCACCGTGGTTTTGAACTTACGCGGCAGATAGGTTTGCCCCAAAATCGGCTCTTCATCGGTCGTTGCGACTTTTTCCTGATCGAGCCAGATCTCCGCATAAGCGCGAGTGCGCGGTAGCAAATGTTCAGAGATCTTTTTCGCCCACTCGTAAGCTTCCGCGTGTAGCTCAGACTCATACGGGTTGGAGGTGCACAACACGTTACGGTTCATGTCGTTGGCGGTCGCCAGTGCGTCCAGCCCGACCGAATGCAGCATCTGATGCACCGGTTTGACGTTCTTTTTCAGAATACCGTGGAACTGGAAGGTCTGGCGGTTAGTCAGACGAATGCTGCCGTAAATGGTGTTGTCGTGGGCAAACTTATCGATCGCCTGCCACTGTTTGGTGGTGATAACACCGCCCGGCAGGCGGCAGCGCAGCAGCATCGCGTGACGCGGCTCCAGCTTCTGCTCGGCGCGTTCGGCGCGAATATCGCGGTCATCCTGCTGGTACATCCCGTGAAAACGGATCAGCAGAAAGTTATCACCTTTGAAACCACCGGTGAGACCGTCATTTAAATCTTCGGCAATGGTGCCACGCAGATAGTTGCTTTCCAGCTTCATACGTTCAGCGTCGGACAGCTTACCTTCGACCACCAGTGGCCCTGGATGTTTTTCACTCATTAGTAGACATCTCGCTGATAACGGCGCTCAACGCGCAGCTCACTTAAAAATTCATCCGCCGCTTCGGTATCCATACCACCGAATTCGGCAATCACTTCCAGCAAAGCCTGCTCAACATCTTTCGCCATGCGATTGGCGTCGCCGCAGACATAAATGTGCGCACCGTCATTAATCCAGCGCCACAGTTCCGCACCTTGTTGGCGCAGTTTATCTTGTACGTAGACTTTTTCTTTTTGGTCACGAGACCAGGCGAGATCGATACGGCTCAGCACACCCTCTTTGACGTAGCGCTGCCATTCCACCTGATACAGGAAATCTTCAGTAAAGTGCGGGTTGCCAAAGAACAACCAGTTTTTGCCCGACGCTTCATCAGCAGCGCGTTGCTGCATAAAAGCGCGGAACGGCGCAATGCCAGTGCCAGGACCAATCATAATCACCGGCGTTTCAGGGTTAGCTGGCAGACGGAAGTTGTCGTTATGTTCAATGAACACACGCACTTCACCTTCTTCTTCAACGCGATCGGCGAGGAAGCTGGAAGCACCACCAGCACGCGCGCGGCCTTCAACTTCAAAACGCACAGCACCAACGGTGACATGCACTTCGCTTTCCACCTCTGCCTGTGAGGACGCAATGGAGTACAACCGAGGTGTCAGCGGACGCAACAGACCCGTTAACGCGTTAGCGTCCAGTTGTGCCGGAGAGAAGCGCAGCATATCGACAATCGGAGTCGTCGCCGCGTAATGTTGTAATTGCGCTTTATCGCCTACCAGCGGCAGTAATGTTTCACTGCGCGTTAAGCTGGCGTAATTCTCCACGATATTGGCTGTGTTAACCGTCAGTTCGAAATGCCACTGTAAGGCTTCAGTGAGCGGTATTAATTTCCCATCAACCGTGACAGGTTCATCACCTTTCAGCCATAACAGTTCTACGATCTCTTTCACTAAGGCTGGATCGTTTTGATACCAGACTCCTAAGGCATCGCCCGGCTGATAACGCAGACCCGAATCGCCAAGATCGATTTCAATATGGCGTACATCTTTTTCAGAGTCACGTCCGGTAATTTTCTGGTTCACAGAAAGGGAAGCACTGAGCGGCGCCTCTTTGGTATACGGACTGGTATGCACCTCGTTCACAGCACCACTTGCTGCGGTCTGGACAGAAGATGCAGCGGGGGCACGAGCCTTCAGCACATCAACCAGACGAGCACGCCATTCTGCCGCCGCGGTCTGGTATTCAACATCCGCATCCACACGATCGAGCAAACGTTCACCGCCAAGCTCCGCCAGTTTGCTATCGAAGTCTTTTCCAGACTGGCAGAAAAACTCGTAAGAGGTATCTCCGAGACCAAAAACAGCAAAGGCGGTGTTTTCAAGCTTCGGCGCTTTTTTAGAGAACAGGAACTTATGCAGCGCCACCGCTTCTTCCGCTGGTTCACCTTCCCCCTGAGTCGATGCCACCACAACCAGCAATTTTTCGTTAGCGATTTGTTTGAACTTATAGTCGCCGGCATTGATCAGGGTGACATTGAGTTTCGCGGCGAGCAGATCGTCGCGCAGAGCTTCCGCCACACGGCGGGCATTGCCGGTCTGTGAAGCGGAAATAAGCGTGATCCCCGGAACGTCAGCGACAGGCGCAGGTGAAGCAACATTTGCGCCCGGCTGCTGATTCAGCACGCCCCAGAAATAGCCAGAAACCCACGCAAGCTGCGAGGGCGAGAGATCGTTCGTGGCCGCCTGAAGGCGTGCCAGTTGCTCCGGGTTTAGCGGAAGCAAAGCGGAAGGTGGGGCCTGTGTCGTCATGCGTTGTCATGTTCCAGTAAGCAAAGCGGATTTCAGCAATAAAACCCAAACTGAAGATAAGGTTAACGGCGGTGATAGTCACAACTAAAGAAGTGATGGAAATAACAAATAACCAAATGGACTAACTTGTTTTAGCTATAGTTATTAACAGCAAAAACGATTATCTAATCGCATGAAATTAAAGAAAATAAAAAAGTTAACATCGATAAATAGCGCAATCAGGTGCTGAACGCCGTTTTAGTTAATGATAAAAAACGTACTTTCCGGTACCCTACGGCGGTTTTTCGTATCATTGAGAGCTAATCATGACCACCACCCTGTTTAAAGATTTCACCTTCGAAGCCGCCCACCGCCTGCCGCATGTACCGGAAGGACATAAATGTGGCCGCCTGCATGGTCACTCATTTATGGTGCGTCTTGAAATTACCGGTGAAGTCGATCCGCATACCGGTTGGATCATGGATTTTTCTGAGCTGAAAGCAGCGTTTAAGCCGACATACGATCGTCTGGATCACTACTACCTGAACGATATTCCGGGTCTGTCCAATCCTACCAGCGAAGTGCTGGCAAAATGGATTTGGGATGAGGTAAAACCTGTCGTCCCTCTGCTGAGCGCAGTGATGGTGAAAGAGACCTGCACGGCGGGTTGCGTCTATCGC
Source organism: Citrobacter sp. Marseille-Q5395 (assembly GCF_947057495.1). Classification (NCBI taxonomy): domain Bacteria; kingdom Pseudomonadati; phylum Pseudomonadota; class Gammaproteobacteria; order Enterobacterales; family Enterobacteriaceae; genus Citrobacter; species Citrobacter sp. Marseille-Q5395. Next base: position 224,062 of record NZ_CAMSEL010000001.1, read on the forward strand.
GGCGAGTGATTCAAGACACTTGCCGGAAGGCGACGCATATTGTCTTACCCGGCCTACGAATGCGCACTATGTAGTGCCGGATAAAGACAATATATCTAGGCAATATTCAAATACTTGTGCGTTTGCATCGACAAACGCCAGTTGCGTGCAATACAGGTATCAATACACAGGCGCGTGGCATCTTCCTTCTGACTGATTGGCTGTAAGGCAATGATTCGCGGTTTATCATCAGTCAACGTTGCCAACAGTTCATCCAACGCTTCAATATCGCGAACACGGCCAACCGGGTGCTTGATTTCATTGGCACGTTCCAGCGCCTGTGACAGCACGTCGTAGCCACCGCGCATATTCACCTTCGGCGATACTGTCACCCAGGTATTCGGCGTGCAGCGCACTTCATGTGTGCCACTGGTCTCAATCTGGCAACTGAAACCGTTCTTTTCCAGCAAATCAGTAAGTGGCATCAGGTCATGGATACAAGGTTCACCGCCGGTAATCACCACATGACGGGCGGTATAGCCCTGACGCTGAATCACCGTCAGCAGATCTTCGCTGCTTGCCGCCCCCCACTTATCACTTTCTTTAGTTTTCGCAAGGATGCTGTATAAGGAGACTTCCCGATCCTCAAGCTTATCCCAGGTGTGTTTGGTATCGCACCAGGCACAGCCAACCGGGCATCCCTGTAAACGAATGAAAATGGCGGGGACGCCGGTAAAGTAACCCTCACCTTGCAGGGTCTGGAACATCTCGTTAATCGGGTACTGCATAGTCTTCTCAATATGGGGATAAACGATAATTATCGCAGATCCCCACCAAAGTATCATGCCCGATCGTTGCTTTACGACGCGATTGCCGTGACAAAGCGTGCCGTTATTTGCTGTGGACGGGTGATAGCGCCCCCCACCACCACGGTGTATGCGCCCAATGCCAGGCATTGTGCGGCCCGTTCAGGGGTATCGACATTCCCCTCCGCCACCACCGGCAGAGTAACCGCAGCCAGCACCTCACGTAAAAAACCACAGTCATTATCCGCAAGCACATGCCCGACAGTCTCTGCCGTATAGCCATAAAGAGTTGTACCCACGCAGTCAAAACCCAGTCGTTCGGCAGTGACGGCTTCGTCGACGTTGGAGATATCCGCCATCAACAACACGGATGGGTAGCGTGCGCGGATCTGCACAACCAGCTCTTCCAGCGTTTGCCCACCGGGACGTGGGCGCGCAGTTGCATCAAGGGCGATAATCTCTGGCTCAACGACCATCAACTCATCCACCTCCTGCATGGTAGCGGTGATAAACACTTCGCTCCCCTGGTAATCGCGTTTGATGATCCCAATGATCGGCAGTGCGATGCTCTCTTTAATGGCGCGTATGTCCGCTACACTGTTTGCACGAATACCAGCCGCCCCACCCTGCGCTGCCGCCAGCGCCATACGTGACATGATAAACGGGCTGTGCAGAGGTTCATTTTCCAGCGCCTGGCAGGAGACAATTAACTTACCTTTCAGCGAATCTAATACAGTTTTCATTACGATAAGATCTCTTCAACTTCATTTTTGATAATGGTGACGTGCGGGCCATAGATCACCTGAACACCATTGCCACGAATAATCACACCACGCGCCCCGGTTGCTTTCAGCGCCGCTTCATTAACTTTGCTGCCATCTTTCACCGTCACGCGTAAACGCGTAGCACAACAATCCACCTCTTCCAGATTCTCTTTGCCCCCAAGTCCGGCGACCACGGCTGCTGCTCGTTCACTTTGAGGCAGTGTGTTTTCTACGGATGTTGCGTTCTCGCGGCCCGGCGTCAGCCAGCCAAAGCGATTTATCAAATAGCGGAAGGTGAAGTAATACAGGAAGAACCACGGCACACCCACCATAGGCACGTACATCCAGTTGGTTTTCGCTTCGCCCTGCAACACACCAAAGAGGATGAAATCGATAAGTCCACCCGAGAAGGTTTGACCGATGGTGATATGTAAAATATGAGCAATCATAAACGCCAGTCCATCGAAGAAGGCGTGAATGACATATAAGACAGGAGCCACAAACAGGAAGGAGAACTCAATCGGCTCAGTGATGCCGGTCAGGAAAGAGGTCAAGGCGGCTGACAGCAGCAGACCGGCGACAACTTTTTTGTTCTCTGACTTAGCGGTGTGATACATCGCCAGACATGCTCCGAGCAGGCCGAACATCATGGTGATGAAGCGCCCGGACATAAAGCGTGAGGTACCCACATAGAACTGCTGGGTGTTCGGATCGGCAAGCTGAGCAAAGAAAATACGCTGCGTGCCTTCGACCAGTTGGCCGTTAACGATTTCACTGCCACCAAGCGCCGTCGTCCAGAACGGCAGATAAAAGATATGATGTAAGCCCAATGGGCCAAGCATACGCAGAATAAAGCCGTACAGCAGCGTCCCCAGGTAACCTGTTGCATCCACAAGGCCACCCAGTCCAAAAATAAGTTTCTGGAAATGAGGCCAGACGACCGTCATAGCGGCACCCACGGCAATCGCCGCGAGCGAGCTAATAATCGGCACAAAGCGTGAGCCGCTAAAGAAACCCAGAAACTGTGGTAGCGAGACTTTATTAAAGCGACTGTGCAGCGCACAAGTGACCAGACCAATCACCACACCACCAAATACTCCCGTTTCCAGCGTCTGGATACCAAGCGTCATCCCCTGACCAACAGCCCCCGGGTTTTCATGCGCCAGCGTCCCGTTCAGGATCAGCAAGGCGTTGATGGTGGCATTCATCACCAGAAACGCCAACAGCGCTGCAAGCCCCGCCGTGCCTTTATCCGTTTTCGCCAGGCCTACCGCCACCCCAACGGCAAAGAGCACCGACAGGTTGGCAAACACAATGGAACCCGCGCTGGTCATGATAGTGAAGATAGCCTGCAACCAGTCGACATCTAAAAACGGATAGGCCGTCAGCGTATTAGGGTTCGATAATGCACCACCAATGCCCAACAGCAGTCCCGCAGCGGGCAAGATCGCAATCGGCAGCATGAACGATTTACCGAACCGCTGCGCCTTTTCAAACCACGCCCCAGAGGAAGCGCCGCTAAACATTTTCATCATTTTTCATTTCTCCTGATTGTTGATGAAAATTTTTACCATAATTAATTTAATAAATGAAAATTACCATCAAAAACCAGGAAGTCGATCATACTTTTTTAAAATGTCTGGCATCTCTCCCCAGCTTTCCGCCACACTATCGACAGAGAAACGTATTAAGGATTTTGCATGTCAGAAAATGAAAACCTGCTGCTGAGATTGCGCCAGGGTGTAGACGGATATAGCCGGACACAACAGAAGCTGGGTGAGTTTGTGCTGAGCGATCCGGCGAAAGTTGTCTATCTGACGATTACCGAGCTGGCTCGCGAAAGCGACACCAGCGAGGCAAGCGTCACGCGCCTGTGCCGCACGCTGGGATGTAAGGGATATAACGAATTTAAGATGGCGCTGGCACTTGATCTCCAGCACGGACAGCCCGTAGAACACAGCGGCGATGAGATTGACAACGTGGTCAATGAATCCGTTCAGGCGTTGCAGGACACAGCAAAATTACTCGACAGAACATTACTGGAAGCAGCAGCCCTCGCACTGCACCAGGCGCAGTCGGTACAGATTTATGGCGTGGCGGCCAGTGCGATTCTGGGGGAATATCTACATTATAAACTTTTGCGCCTTGGCAAGCCCGCACAACTGTTCAGCGACATGCATCGTGCCGCCATGAATGCCACAACGCTTTCCAAAAACTCGCTGGTGGTGGCAATTTCCAGTTCAGGTTCCACTCGCGATCTGCTGCATGTGGTTAAACTTGCGCGTACACACGGCGTCCCTGTACTGTCGCTGAGCAATACGCCGCGCAGTCCGCTGGCTTCTCTGAGTGATATCCAACTGGTTGCAGCCAAACCCGAAGGACCGCTGAGCGCCGGGGCGCTGAATGCAAAAGTGGGCGTAATGCTATTAATTGAATTGCTCACCACATCACTTATTGCGTTGGATGAACAGTACAGCGATGTCAGTCAGCAAACCGCCAGTGCGACTCTGCCACTGCTACTTTAAAGACATAAAAAAACCCGCCGAAGCGGGTTTTACGTTAAGAGCTAAAGAACAGGATTAAGCCTGGCCTTTGATCTCTTTACGACCGTTGTACGGCGCTTGCTCACCCAGAGCTTCTTCGATACGAATCAGCTGGTTGTATTTAGCAACGCGGTCAGAACGGCTCATAGAACCAGTTTTGATCTGGCCTGCAGCGGTACCAACAGCCAGGTCAGCGATGGTAGCGTCTTCAGTTTCGCCAGAACGGTGAGAGATGACAGCAGTGTAGCCAGCGTCTTTCGCCATTTTGATCGCAGCCAGAGTTTCGGTCAGAGAACCGATCTGGTTGAATTTGATCAGGATGGAGTTAACGATGCCTTTTTCGATGCCTTCTTTCAGGATCTTGGTGTTAGTTACGAACAGATCGTCACCAACCAGCTGGATTTTGTCGCCCAGAACTTTGGTCTGGTATGCGAAACCGTCCCAGTCAGACTCGTCCAGACCATCTTCGATGGACACGATCGGGTACTGTTTGGTCAGTTCTTCCAGGAAGTGAGTGAATTCTTCGGAGGTGAATGCTTTGTTGCCTTCACCAGCCAGAACGTATTTACCGTCTTTGTAGAATTCAGATGCTGCGCAGTCCATCGCCAGGGTGATGTCTTTACCCAGCTCGTAACCAGCGGCTTTAACAGCTTCAGCGATTACAGCCAGAGCTTCAGCGTTGGAACCCAGGTTCGGCGCGTAGCCGCCTTCGTCGCCAACTGCAGTGTTCATGCCTTTCGCTTTCAGAACTTTAGCCAGGTTGTGGAACACTTCAGAACCCATACGTACGGCTTCTTTCAGAGTTTTTGCGCCAACCGGCTGAATCATGAATTCCTGGATGTCGACGTTGTTGTCAGCGTGCTCACCACCGTTGATGATGTTCATCATCGGAACCGGCATGGAGTATTTGCCCGGAGTACCGTTCAGTTCAGCGATATGTGCATACAGCGGCAGGCCTTTAGCAGCAGCTGCTGCTTTGGCGTTAGCCAGGGACACAGCCAGGATGGCGTTTGCACCGAAGTTAGATTTGTTTTCAGTACCGTCCAGATCGATCATGATCTTGTCGATGCCAGCCTGATCTTTAGCATCTTTACCCAGCAGAGCCTGAGCAATCGGGCCGTTAACCGCTGCAACAGCTTTGGTTACGCCTTTACCCATGAAACGGGATTTGTCGCCATCGCGCAGTTCCAGTGCTTCGCGGGAACCAGTAGAAGCACCTGACGGAGCTGCTGCCATACCAACGAAACCACCTTCCAGGTGTACTTCGGCTTCAACAGTCGGGTTACCACGGGAGTCGATGATTTCACGACCGATGATTTTAACGATTTTGGACATTAGATTTTCCTCAGTACAAGTTAAACTAAAACTCCAGACAAACAATGCACCCGTGTGGGTGCATTGCCGTTCTAACTTTTCTACTTCTTACTTCGCCTGACGCTTCTGATGTTCACTAGCGGCTTTCACAAAGCCTGCGAACAGCGGGTGTCCATCACGCGGCGTGGAAGTAAATTCCGGGTGGAACTGACAGGCCACGAACCACGGATGATTCGGTACCTCAATGATCTCGACCAACTGATCATCACCGGAACGGCCTGCAACACGCAGACCCGCAGCTTCAATTTGTTTCAACAGCATATTGTTGACTTCGTAGCGGTGACGATGGCGTTCAACAATTGTCGGCGTGCCGTACAGTTGACGTACCAGACTCTCGTCGTCCAACTGACACTGCTGCGCGCCAAGGCGCATAGTGCCACCCAGATCGCTCTTCTCGGAACGGACCTCGACGTTGCCGTCTTCATCACGCCATTCGGTAATCAGAGCCACCACCGGGTACTTACAGTCTGGCACAAATTCCGTAGAGTTGGCGTTGTCCATCCCCGCTACGTTACGTGCAAACTCAATCAACGCAACCTGCATACCCAGGCAAATGCCCAGATAAGGAATATTGTTCTCACGCGCAAAGCGCGCTGTCGCGATTTTACCTTCAACACCACGGTAGCCGAAGCCGCCAGGGATCAGGATTGCATCGAGACCTTTCAGGATCTCAACACCACGTGTTTCGACATCCTGCGAATCAATCAGCTTGATGTTAACGGTGACACGATTCTTCAAACCACCGTGCTTCAGCGCTTCGATCACTGACTTATAGGCATCCGGCAGTTCAATATACTTGCCAACCATACCGATAGTCACTTCACCTGCCGGATTAGCTTCTTCGTAGATAACCTGTTCCCATTCTGACAGATTTGCTTCCGGACAGTTCAAGCTGAATCGTTTACAAATATAATCGTCCAGCCCCTGAGATTTCAACAGGCCTGGAATTTTATAAATAGAATCGACATCTTTCATTGAAATAACGGCTTTTTCTGGCACATTACAGAACAATGCAATTTTTGCACGTTCGTTGGCCGGAACCGCACGATCTGAACGACAGATCAGAATATCTGGCTGAATACCGATGGAAAGCAGTTCTTTTACGGAGTGCTGAGTCGGTTTAGTTTTGACTTCACCTGCCGCCGCCAAATAAGGAACTAGGGTCAGGTGCATGAACAGCGCGTGCTCACGACCAATATCCACCGCCAACTGACGAATCGCTTCCAGGAACGGCAGAGATTCGATATCACCGACCGTACCACCGATTTCAACCAGCACCACATCATGACCTTCGCCACCGGCAAGGACGCGCTCTTTAATCGCGTTAGTGATGTGTGGAATAACCTGTACGGTTGCGCCCAGATAGTCGCCACGGCGCTCTTTGCGCAGGACATCGGAGTAGATACGCCCGGTAGTGAAGTTATTGCGGCGAGTCATTTTGGTACGAATGAAACGCTCGTAGTGACCCAGGTCCAGGTCGGTTTCAGCGCCGTCTTCAGTAACGAACACTTCCCCGTGTTGGATTGGACTCATAGTACCTGGATCAACGTTGATATACGGATCCAGTTTCATCATGGTCACGTTGAGGCCACGTGCCTCAAGAATAGCTGCCAGGGAGGCTGCGGCAATGCCTTTACCCAGAGAGGATACGACCCCGCCGGTCACAAAAATATAGTTCGTTGTCATGCTGGACCTGAGAAGTTAGGGTGAAACGATGGAATAACCAAGACGGGAAAGTAGTATACCCGAACATGACGAGCGCCACAAACTTTCATTATTCCTCCTCTTCACCAGGCTCACATTAACATCGGGAGTGAGAAAATAGCCCCTTTGGGGTAAATGTTTTTGACGTAAATCAATCGCTTGTTATTTAAAAAATCACACAAATCGCCCTTGACCGACGAAATCCTTTAGAGATCAATTTCCTGGCGTTTTACCTGTTGCCAGACTTCTTCCATAGTTTCCAGATCAACTCCAGTCATTTCCAGACCTCGTTCAGCAACAATTCGTTCAACTTCACGAAAACGTCGTTCAAATTTCTCGTTGGCTTTTTGTAATGCAGTCTCTGCTTTAGTGCCTAAATGACGCGCCATATTGACCGTCGCAAACAGCAAATCCCCCATTTCCTCCTCCAGTTTAGCCTGGTCGACAACGGCCTGCTTCGCTTCGAACATCACTTCGTCGATCTCTTCGTAAACCTTATCGACAACCGGTCCTAGCGTCTTCCAGTCGAAACCAACATTTGAGCAACGTTTCTGGATTTTTTGCGCGCGCATTAATGCTGGTAAGCTGCGAGGAATATCATCAAGCGCGGAATGCTGCGCTTTCTCTGCACGCTCTTCGCTTTTTATTTGCTCCCAGCGGGTTAGTACCTCTGTACTGTTGCTGGCAGAAACATCGGCAAATACATGCGGATGACGACGCTCGAGCTTATCGCTGATAGCAGCACAGATATCATCAAAATTGAAACGTCCTTCTTCCTGCGCCATTTGGGCGTAAAACACCACCTGAAACAGCAGATCGCCCAGTTCTCCGCGCAGATCGTCGAAGTCTTCACGCGCAATGGCATCGAGAACTTCATAAGTTTCTTCGAGAGTGTAAGGGGCAATAGTGGCGAAAGTCTGCTCTTTATCCCACGGACAGCCGTTTTCCGGGTCGCGCAGGCACTGCATAATACCGAGCAGTCGGTCGATTTGATTCATGTGAAGATCCTGAAAACGATTCAATAGACAGGCCGGATAAGACTTACGTCGCCATCCGGCGCTTTCATGATGCCTGATAGTGACGCCATTGCGTCTTATCAGGCCTACGAAGAAAAATTATCCACCGTGTAAACGACGCGCGTCGATCACATCGGGTACCTGATTGAGCTTGCCGAGTACGCGCCCGAGCACCTGCAGGTTATAAATTTCGATGGTCATATCGATAGTAGCAAGCTGCTGTTTAGTATCACTACGGCTGGCAACACCCAGCACGTTCACCTTCTCGTTAGCCAGAATGGTAGTGATATCGCGCAATAAGCCGCTACGATCGTTGGCCTGAACACGGACAACCAGCGAATACCCGGCAGAATAACTCTCACCCCAAACTGCATCGACAATACGCTCCGGCGCATGTGAGCGCAGCTCCACCAGTTGTTCGCAATCGGCCCGGTGTACGGAAATACCACGCCCCTGGGTGATAAATCCAACGATCTCATCGCCAGGGATCGGCTGGCAGCAGCGAGCGATGTGATGCATCAGGTTTCCAACCCCTTCAACCACGACGCGACCATCATCTTTACGACGGCTTTGCGGCGCATGCGTTTTCTGCTGAAGCTGTTTCAGCGCCGCCGCATCTTGTTCGGCTGCACTCGGCTTATTAAACTGCGATTGCAGGAAGTTCACCATCTGGTTGAGGCGGATATCTCCCCCACCAATCGCGGCCAGCAGTTCCTCAAGTTCGTTGAAGTTGTAACGCGGAAGCAGGTGTTTTTCAGCCTCTTTCAGACTAATGCCCAAATGCGCCAGTTCGTCATCGAGGATCTGTCTTCCGGCCAGAATATTCTTGTCCCTGTCTTGTTTACGGAACCAGGCATGAATTTTCGAGCGGCCACGACTGGTAGTCACATAACCCAGGTTAGGGTTCAGCCAGTCACGACTTGGGTTTGGCTGCTTCTGGGTGATAATTTCAATTTGATCACCCATTTGTAGCTGGTAGGTAAACGGCACGATGCGTCCACCAATTTTGGCACCAATACAACGGTGTCCCACATCACTGTGAATGTGATAGGCAAAATCAAGCGGCGTGGAGCCAGCGGGTAAGTCCACGACATCGCCTTTTGGCGTAAAGACATAAACCCGATCGTCAAAGACCTGGCTGCGCACTTCGTCCAGCATTTCGCCGGAATCCGCCATCTCTTCCTGCCAGGCGATCAGCTTACGTAGCCACGCAATCCGATCTTCATGACCGGAGCGAGCCGCACCTGACGCGGTGCCCTCTTTGTACTTCCAGTGCGCTGCGACGCCCAGTTCCGCATCTTCGTGCATCTGTTTAGTACGGATCTGGATTTCAATGGTTTTACCGCCTGGCCCCAGCACAACCGTATGGATTGACTGGTAACCGTTAGGTTTCGGATTCGCGACGTAGTCATCAAACTCATCAGGCAGATGGCGATAGTGGGTATGAACAATCCCGAGCGCGGCATAGCAGTCCTGCAGACGTTCCGCCACGATACGCACGGCGCGCACATCGAACAATTCATCAAAGGCCAACTGCTTTTTCTGCATTTTGCGCCAGATGCTGTAAATATGTTTCGGGCGACCGTACACTTCCGCTTTAACGCCTTCAATTTTCATTTCAGAGCGCAAATGTCCGACGAACTCATCAATGTAGTGTTCGCGATCGATGCGGCGCTCATGCAGCAATTTGGCAATGCGCTTGTATTCTTCCGGATGCAGATAGCGGAAGCAGTAATCTTCCAGCTCCCATTTTAACTGCCCGATCCCTAAACGGTTGGCCAGCGGAGCATAGATATTGGTGCACTCTTTTGCCGCCAGTACACGTTCATCTTCCGGTGCGTCTTTCACTTCACGCAGGTGCGCAATACGTTCTGCCAGTTTGATGACCACACAGCGGAAGTCGTCCACCATTGCCAACAACATGCGACGGACGTTATCGACCTGTTCTGATGAGACTGAGTCGGTATGCGTTGCTTTAAGCTGGCGGATCGCCGCCATATCGCGTACACCGTGGATAAGATTGACGATAGACGTGCCTACGCTTTCACGCAGAGTATCTTCGCTAACCACGCTGGCATCCGCCAGAGGAAACAGCATTGCAGCCCGCAGTGTGTCGATATCCATACTCAACATAGAGAGTATTTCCACCATTTCCACACCACGCCACAGCAACAGATCCGCATCCGGATGCCCCTGTGTTTGCTGCAGGCAGTACGCCCAGGTTTCGGCTAAGCGTTCACACGACTGCTGGCTGGAGATCCCGAGACTCGCGATCCATTTCTTTGGATCAAACTCACCAGCTTTATTTATATGTGCACTTCTTACCGCAACCATCGTCCTCTCCTTAAGGGGCCAGGCCTGTCGAAGTCGACAAGCCATACCCACTGTCTTTCAGGCTGCATTTTTGTTGGCTTCTGACAGACTCAATGCAACCCGAAATTCATCGGGTAAAATATTTATTACAAACGCTCAAACAGGACCATTGATTCCAGATGTCCAGTGTGCGGGAACATATCGAGCATCGCCAGTCGTTGAATGGCATATCCCGCGTTAAGTAACGCTTCGCTGTCACGAGCCAGCGTAGCAGGATTACAGGATACATAAACAACGCGACCAGGTTTTAATTTTATAATATGTTGCATCACGCCTGCAGCCCCCGCACGCGCAGGATCGAGAAGGACTTTATCGAACCCATTTTTCGCCCACGGCTGCCTGGTGACATCTTCCTCAAGGTTTTCATGAAAGAATGTCACATTGTGTAATCCATTATTCAGTGCATTTTCCCGGCCTTTTTCCACCAGCGCAGGCACACCTTCAACCCCCACCACACTTGCAGCTCGTGCAGCCAGCGGCAGCGTAAAATTCCCCATACCGCAGAACAGATCGAGCACGCGATCCTCAGGCTGCACATCCAGCCATTCCAGTGCCCGGGCCACCATTTGTTGGTTCACCCCTTCATTGACCTGGATAAAATCACGCGGGCTGAAGGTTAAACGTAGTCCATTTGAGTCGTACCAGGGCGATTCCCCTGAGATTGATTCAAGTATCTCGCTTTGTGGAGCCAGAAACAAAGACAGTCCCTGGGAATGCGAAAAGCATTCCAGTTTTTCTTTATCGGCTGCACTTAGTGGTGCCGTATGCCGCAAAATCATCAGGGTGCCGTTACCCGCCTGCACCAGTTCAACATGACCAAGATGCCGAAGCCCTTGCAAACTCTCCAGGCACGCCCTGATGTCGGGCAGCAGCGCCTCAAGTTGGGGCACCAAAACAGGGCATTGCTTCACATCGATAATGTCGCTGGAGCCGGATTGACGAAATCCCATCTGCAACTGCTGTTCTTTGGGTCGATAGTTCAGACTTAAACGCGCCCGACGACGATAACCCCACGGAGTGCCAGAAATGACTTCTGAAACCTCACATTTCATCAAACGTGACAGCGCCGCACTTTTACTTCGCTGCTGCAGATGAATGCTTGCATGCTGCTGCTGGCAGCCGCCACACACACCGAAATGTGGGCAACGTGGCACTTCACGATCCGAACTGTCGTTTAAGCGACGTTTGACTTGCGCTCGGGCAAACTGTTTTTTATCTTCGGTTATTACGACCTCGGCGCTTTCCTGGGGCAATAATTCCGGTATAAACAGGGCCTTCCCGTTATGGCGAGCTACGCCCTGACCAAAAGGATCGAGGTCATTGACAGTAACGGTTATGATCTGACGCGTCGTCACGCGTCGCTTTGCAGAGTAGAATTGCGCCATCGACGAGATATTTCTCTATTTAACAGTGTGACCCTAATTGTCCCATAACGGAACTCCATGACCAACTACAGCCTGCGCGCTCGCATGATGATTCTGATCCTGGCCCCGACCGTCCTGATTGGTTTGCTGCTAAGTATCTTTTTTGTTGTGCACCGCTATAACGACTTGCAGCGTCAACTGGAAGACGCGGGTGCCAGCATCATTGAGCCACTTGCTGTCTCCAGCGAATATGGCATGAACTTGCAAAATCGGGAATCCATCGGCCAGCTTATCAGCGTGCTGCACCGCCGCCATTCCGATATCGTGCGGGCAATTTCTGTCTATGACGAAAATAACCGATTGTTCGTCACATCAAACTTTCATCTCGATCCATCGGAAATGCAGCTTGCTACCGGCGAGCCGTTTCCCCGCAAGCTGAGCGTTACCCGGCTCGGGGATATCATGATCCTGCGTACCCCTATTATATCGGAAAGCTATTCTCCGGATGAATCTGCCATTAGCGATGCGAAAAATACGAAAAACATGCTGGGATACGTGGCACTTGAGTTAGACCTCAAATCAGTGCGGCTACAACAGTACAAAGAGATCTTCATCTCCAGCGTTATGATGCTGTTTTGTATTGGTATTGCGTTAATTTTCGGCTGGCGTCTGATGCGTGACGTCACCGGGCCTATCCGCAACATGGTGAATACCGTCGACCGTATACGAAGAGGGCAACTCGACAGCCGGGTAGAAGGATTCATGTTGGGTGAGCTGGATATGCTGAAGAATGGCATCAACTCAATGGCGATGTCTCTCGCCGCCTATCATGAAGAGATGCAGCACAACATTGATCAGGCCACCTCCGACCTACGTGAAACACTGGAGCAGATGGAGATTCAGAACGTCGAACTGGATCTGGCGAAGAAGCGCGCCCAGGAAGCTGCGCGCATTAAATCTGAGTTTCTGGCAAACATGTCGCATGAACTGCGTACGCCGCTTAATGGCGTCATTGGTTTTACACGCCTGACGTTAAAAACTGAGTTAAACACCACGCAACGGGATCACCTGAATACGATTGAGCGCTCTGCCAACAATCTGTTGGCTATCATCAATGACGTTCTCGACTTCTCCAAACTGGAAGCAGGTAAGCTGATTCTGGAAAGTATCCCCTTTCCTCTGCGCAGTACGCTGGATGATGTCGTAACACTTCTGGCACACTCATCCCATGATAAAGGGCTTGAGCTGACGCTTAATATTAAGAATGATGTGCCAGACAATGTAATCGGCGATCCGCTGCGCTTACAGCAGGTCATTACCAATCTGGTCGGGAATGCCATCAAATTTACCGAGAGCGGTAATATCGACATTCTGGTCGAGAAACGCTCCCTCAGTAATACCAAGGTACAAATCGAAGTACAAATCCGCGATACCGGCATTGGTATTCCGGAACGAGATCAGTCCCGTCTGTTCCAGGCCTTCCGCCAGGCGGATGCCAGTATTTCACGACGCCACGGTGGCACCGGGCTGGGGCTGGTGATTACACAAAAACTGGTTAACGAAATGGGTGGGGATATTTCGTTCCATAGCCAGCCGAATCGCGGCTCCACTTTCTGGTTTCATATCAGTCTCGATCTCAATCCTAACGTTCTCAGTGAACGCTCACCAACCCGTTGCCTGGTCGGTAAACGGCTGGCCTACGTTGAACCCAATGCCACTGCAGCACAATGCACATTGGATATATTAAGTGAAACACCGCTGGAGGTGATTTACAGCCCGTCATTCTCCGCGCTGCCAGCGGATCATTACGATATTTTGCTACTCGGCGTACCCGTTACTTTCCGTGAACCGCTCACAATGCAGCATGAGCGACTGGCAAGCGCTGCAGCGATGTCAGATTTCCTGTTACTGGCGCTTCCTTGCCATGCGCAAATTAACGCGGAGAAATTAAAACAAGGCGGCGCTGCGGCGTGTCTTTTAAAACCACTTACCTCAACCCGCTTGCTGCCTGCACTCACGGAGTATTGTCATCTGAATCAAAGCGCAGAGCTGCTGCTGATGGATGAGAGTAAAATTGCCATGACCGTCATGGCTGTGGATGACAATCCGGCGAACCTCAAACTGATCGGCGCATTGCTGGAAGATAAGGTGCAGCACGTCGAACTGTGTGACAGCGGACATCAGGCAGTAGATCGCGCCAAGCAGATGCAGTTTGATCTGATTCTGATGGATATTCAGATGCCGGATATGGACGGTATACGCGCTTGTGAACTGATCCATCAACTTCCTCATCAGCAACAGACGCCAGTTATTGCCGTAACGGCACACGCCATGGCCGGTCAAAAAGAGAAGCTACTCAGTGCCGGAATGAACGATTATCTGGCGAAGCCAATCGAAGAAGATAAGCTGCATAATCTGCTGTTACGCTACAAGCCCGGAGCAGTTGCGTTGACCCGGGCGATTGCCGTTGAACCCCTTGAGCCAGTCGTCAACCCGAACACCACGCTCGACTGGCAACTGGCATTAAGACAAGCCGCAGGGAAAAACGATCTGGCGCGCGATATGCTGCAAATGTTGATCGATTTCCTGCCTGAGGTTCGTAACAAAATTGAAGAACAACTGGTAGGTGAAAATCCCGAAGGCCTGGTGGATTTGATTCACAAACTGCACGGCAGCTGCGGCTATAGCGGCGTTCCCCGTATGAAGAATCTGTGCCAGCTCATTGAGCAGCAGTTGCGCAGTGGCACCAAAGAAGAAGATCTGGAACCTGAATTTTTAGAGCTTCTTGATGAAATGGATAACGTCGCGCGAGAAGCGAAGAAGATGTTGGGATAACGGTTTAACTACCCGGCGAGCTTAGTGCCGCCGGGTAAATCGCCGGATAGCGGCGTAAACACCTTATCCGGCCCAATAATTCAACGTAATTGTTGCCCTACTTTAAGCGTTGCAGCCACATTTCGCGCCGTCATCCGTACATTTTCGCTCGCATTATCCAGCGCCTCGTCCAGCGTACAAATGGTAAAAATCACGCTAAAAACAGCATCGATACCATGCTCATGCACCACACCAACATCCGGTGTCAGACTACCCGCAATACCAATGACGGGCTTATTGTAACGCTTTGCAACGTTTGCCACACCGACCGGCACTTTGCCATGAATCGTCTGGCTGTCGATACGCCCTTCGCCGGTCACCACTAAATCCGCATCTGCGACGCAGTCATCAAGGTGTAACGCATCGGTTACGATCTCTATGCCACAACGTAACTGAGCGCCACAAAACGCATACAGCGCAGCCCCCATGCCACCGGCAGCACCGCCGCCAGCCAGCTCCAGCACCTCAACATTCAGATCGCGGTCAATCAAATGCGCATAGTGCGTTAGCGCCTGATCCAAACGCGCAATCACTTCGGGTGTAGCCCCTTTTTGCGGACCAAATACCGCAGAGGCCCCCTCTTTACCAGTAAGCGGGTTGGTCACATCACATGCCACTTCGATGCGACACTCGGCAAGACGTGCGTCTAACTGAGAGATATCAATCCTGGCGAGCGCTTCCAGGCCCATACCGCCCTGTGCAATATCGTTATTCTGCTCATCCAGTAATCTTGCCCCCAGTGCCTGCACCATACCGGCACCACCATCGTTTGTTGCACTACCACCAATCCCGATGATGATATGCTCAACCCCCGCATCCAGCGCATGACGTATCAGCTCTCCGGTACCCCAGGAGGTCGTTTTTAGCGGGTTACGTGAACCCGGTGGCACCAGCTCCAGTCCACTGGCTGCTGCCATCTCAATAAACGCGGAACGTGCATCCCCCGATAAGCCATAAAATGCCTGAACATTGCTTCCCAGAGGACCAGTAACATCAACATGAACAAGGCGACCTGCCGTTGCAGCAACCATTGCTTCAACCGTTCCCTCGCCACCATCAGCAAGCGGGATTTTTACGTAATCAGCATCAGGCCAAATTTCACGAAACCCCTGCTCAATGGCAGTTGCCACCTCAAGCGCACTCAAACTTTCCTTATAGGAGTCCGGTGCGATCACTATTTTCATAAAGCATCCTTACGCATGTTGACGGTGTTAAGCATACAACAGGAGAAGTGCCGGTTCCTGTCAGAACCGGCATAACGCTTAGCGCACCATGCATGGGCGTTTATTATCAAAGGTCCAGTTCGGGATCAGATACTGCATTCCCATCGCATCGTCACGCGCCCCCAGTCCATGTTTCTGGTACAGTTCGTGCGCTTTCATTACTTGATCCATATCGAGTTCCACGCCCAGCCCCGGTTTCGCAGGTACCTGCACCATGCCACCTTTAATTTCAAACGGCTCTTTGGTCAGACGCTGGTTGCCTTCCTGCCAGATCCAGTGAGTGTCGATAGCCGTAATTTTACCCGGTGCCGCCGCTGCTACATGGGTAAACATCGCCAGCGAAATATCAAAGTGGTTATTGGAGTGAGAGCCCCATGTCAGGCCAAACTCATGGCACATCTGCGCCACGCGTACGGAACCCTGCATAGTCCAAAAATGCGGATCCGCCAGCGGAATATCAACGGATTGCAGAGACAGCGTATGCCCCATTTGACGCCAGTCGGTCGCGATCATATTGGTCGCCGTCGGCAGTCCGGTAGCGCGACGGAATTCTGCCATCACTTCACGCCCGGAGAAGCCTTGCTCTGCCCCACACGGATCTTCGGCATAGGCCAGCGAGCCTTTCAGGTATTTACCGATTTTGATCGCTTCATTGAGCGACCAGGCACCGTTTGGATCCAGCGTCACGCGCGCCTGTGGGAAGCGTTTCGCCAACGCAACAATAGATTCAGCCTCTTCTTCCCCTGCCAGCACACCGCCTTTCAGTTTGAAGTCATTGAAGCCATATTTTTCATACGCCGCTTCTGCCAGTCTTACCACTGCATCCGGAGTCATCGCCTCTTCATGACGCAGACGATACCAGTCACATTGCTCATCCGGCTGGCTCTGATACGGCAACGGCGTCGCTTTACGGTTGCCAACAAAGAACAGATAACCAAGCATTTCGACTTCGCTACGCTGCTGACCATCGCCCAGCAAAGAGGCCACGTTTACCCCCAGATGCTGACCCAGCAGATCCAGCATTGCTGCTTCGATCCCGGTAACAACGTGAATAGTGGTACGCAGATCGAAGGTCTGCAAACCACGCCCACCGGCATCGCGATCGGCAAATGTATTGCGTACGGCATTCAGCACATTTTTATATTCGCCAAGCGCTTTGCCGACTACCAGCGGGATCGCATCTTCCAGGGTTTTGCGAATTTTCTCGCCGCCGGGAATTTCACCGACGCCAGTATGGCCGGAGTTATCTTTGATAATCACAATATTACGCGTGAAGAATGGGGCATGCGCGCCGCTCAGATTCATCAGCATGCTGTCGTGACCCGCAACCGGAATAACCTGCATAGCGGTAACGACTGGGGTAGTAAATTGTGTACTCATCATTGTGTCCTTATTCAAAATCAGTGACGGCCGAAAACGGGACGTTTACGGTCAAAAGTCCATCCGGGGATCAAATACTGCATCGGGCCTGCGTCATTACGCGCGCCACCGGGCAACGCCTTATACGCTTCATGTGCTTTTTGTACCTGATCCCAGTCCAGTTCCACACCCAGTCCGGGAGCGTCCGGAACAGCAATTTTTCCGTTCTTAATTTCCAGTGGATTTTTCGTCAGGCGGCAATCACCCTCCTGCCAGATCCAGTGCGTGTCGATAGCCGTCGGATTGCCCGGTGCAGCAGCACCAACATGGGTAAACATCGCCAGCGATATATCGAAGTGGTTATTCGAGTGGCAACCCCAGGTCAGGCCCCAGTCATCGCACAACTGTGCCACGCGCACCGCGCCAGAAAGCGTCCAGAAGTGCGGATCGGCCAGCGGAATATCCACAGAGTTGAGCATCACTGCATGACCCATTTCACGCCAGTTGGTAGCGATCATATTAGTCGCGACAGGCAGTCCCGTCGCACGACGGAACTCCGCCATCACTTCGCGACCAGAGAACCCTTGTTCCGCACCACATGGGTCTTCCGCGTAGGTCAGAACATCATTCAACCCTTTACACAGCGAGATAGCTTCATCCAGTAGCCAAGCACCGTTGGGATCGACCGTAATACGTGCGTCTGGGAAGCGTTTTTTCAGCGCACGTGCGGTTTCAATTTCCTGCTCACCTGGCAGCACACCGCCTTTGAGTTTGAAATCTTTAAAACCGTAGCGATCCTGCGACGCTTCTGCCAGACGTACTACCGCATCGCTGTTCATCGCTTGCTGGTGGCGCAGGTGATACCATTCATGATTACCCGGAGTACTTTCCAGATACGGTAAATCGGTCTTTGTGCGATCACCGACATAGAACAAATAGCCAAGTACGGTCACCGCGTCGCGCTGTTTACCCGGCCCTAACAGTTCGCAGACCGGTACATTGAGCGCTTTGCCCAGCAGATCCAACAGCGCAGCTTCCAGCGCCGCCACCGCGTTGACTCGCAGCTCAAAGGTCCAGGCGCCTTTACCAAAGGTGTCAAAGTCAGCCGCCTGATTTCCTTTATGTACCTGCTGGACTACTTTATTCAGCCGGGCGACCTCCTTGCCCAATACCATCGGGATGGCGTCTACCAGCGTCTGATAAATCACTTCCCCGCCCGGCGCTTCACCGACGCCGGTATTCCCAGCGTTGTCGGTGAGAACGACGATGTTGCGGGTAAAATATGCGTTGTGCGCGCCGCCAATATTAAGCAGCATGCTGTCATGCCCGGCCACCGGGATGACCTTCATGTCGGTAATTACGGGACTCGATTGTGTTGTCATGATCATTGCCCTGCTACAGGTTTCAGTTCGATACGCTTAATATCGCCCACCAGCACCAGATAGCTCAGTACGGCAATCAGCGCGTGAACACCCACGTAAATCAATGCGCCGTTGAACGAGCCAGTGGTGCCAACGATGTAGCCGATGGCAATCGGCGTCACGATGCCGGAGATGTTACCGAACATATTGAACAGGCCACCGCTCAGGCCGCTGATCTCTTTTGGTGCGGTATCAGCCATCACCGCCCAACCCAGCGCCCCAATACCTTTGCCAAAGAAGGCCAGTGCCATAAAGCCGATGATCATCCATTCAACGTTGACGTAGTTACAGAACACCATCACCATCGATAACAGCATCCCCATAACAATTGGCGTTTTACGGGCTATATTCAGCGAACCAGTACGGCGCATCAGCCAGTCGGAAATAATGCCGCCGAGCACGCCACCAGCGAAGCCGCAAATCGCCGGCACCGAGGCGACAAACCCCGCTTTCAGAATCGACATGCCGCGTGCCTGCACCAAATAAACCGGGAACCAGGTAATGAAAAAGTAGGTCAGGGCGTTAATACAGTACTGACCGATATAGATACCTACCATCATACGAGAGCCAATCAGTTGCTTAATTTGCCCCCACTTCACGCTGAACGGAACCTTGGCTTTGGCTGCGGCCTGATCCATGTTGATCAGCGCGCCACCTGCGGCAATATACTCAAGCTCTTTTTGGTTCACACCAGGATGCTGGTTCGGTTCGTGGATAACCTTCAACCAGATAAAGCTAATCACGATCCCGAGGCCCCCCATAAAGAAGAACACGTGTGACCAACCCACTTCATGAGTCAGCCAGCCCATAATCGGAGCGAAGATAACGGTGGCAAAGTACTGTGCAGAGTTGAAGATAGCGACCGCCGTTCCCCTTTCCTGTGCCGGGAACCAGGCCGCGACGATTCGACTGTTACCGGGGAATGAAGGCGCTTCAGCGAGACCAACCAGGAATCGCAGAGTGAACAGCGCAACGATGATGCCGAAGCCGCTAAAGATGTCGACGAAGCCCTGCAACAGGGTAAACATGGACCAGATAAAGATGGACCAGAAATAGACACGTTTTGAACCGAAGCGGTCGAGCAGCCAGCCGCCTGGGATCTGGCCGATAACATAAGCCCATGAGAAGGCAGAGAAAACATATCCCATGCCAACCGCATCCAGGCCAATGTCTTTGGCCATTTCTGAACCAGCAATCGATAAGGTAGCGCGATCGCCGTAGTTGAAGGATGTGACGATAAACAGCATCACCACTATCCAGTAGCGAGCATTTGTGCGTTTTTCCGCACTGCTCGCTGCCTGACTTAATGAACTCATTGTTGCACTCCTGAATTTTCGTGTTAGCCACGCTCACTCTGAACTGCACAACCGGTAGGGAATCAGAGGTGACGTTTCATATATATGCAGCTTTTTATGAGGTCGTTCGCCTTGCATGCTGCGTTTTTATTTACTGGCATAAGCAGTATAAAAAGCGTCCCGCGCGCTCTCACCGTGCAACAACACAACATTTTGGCAGCGTATCACGTATGTTTGTGGCAAAAGCCCAGGGTACTGGAAGCAACTTCACGGAAATGAAATCCGATGGGTTGAAAAGGAGAATGTCAGGCGTGAAAAGAGAGGAGTGTGAAACAGGTCGCTTGACCCTATGAAAACGCCAGTAAAACCCCTTTCAAATGAAAGGCTTTTACTGGCATTTGCCCGAAGCTAACACGATTCAGTTTTATTAGGATAGAAACGGGTCGTTCTTTTGCTTGCTGGCACAGGCAAGGCACCCTCCCGGTAGGGGGAGGGTGAACCTTAAGACAGGAGGGTTCCCCAGTTTTCTACCCAGGGATTGGATTCACTTTCCGGCTCAGGGTGCTCACTGGCATCAATCAGCAGCATCTCACCCACGCGCTGGGCGCTCTGCTCCTGTAGCAAAGCGTCAAACTGTTTTCCGCCATTGCAGAAATTAACGTAGCTACTGTCACCCAGTGCAATCACGCCGTAACGCAGATTTGGCTGGAAACCAAGATTATCTTTAATCCCCTGAAACAGCGGCACAATGCTGTCGGGAAGATCCCCTTGTCCGGTTGTTGAGGTTACTACCAGCACATATTTTTCCTGATACTCCTGCCAGTCAGTCAGCTCAGGATCTTCAAACACCGTGGCTTTATGACCCTGTGCAGTAAGGATCGCTTCGGCCTCTTCGGCTACCAGCAGCGCGTTTCCGTACATCGTGCCGACAAAAATACCAATTTCCGCCATACCCTTTGTCTCCCTGAATTAAGAATCTATCTGCTCATCCTGACCCGACGGCTCGCTTAACTCAACCCTTTCATTCTCAGGGAGAAGTCCACGCCAGCCAAACTGTGATAACGCCTGCATCCAGACCTCGTCAAGTCCGGCGCGAATAACCAGCGGCTCCCCGGTAAACGGATGAATAAGTTCAAGCTGACTGGCATGCAGCATTAATCGCTGACAACCGAAATGCTCTGCAGCACTGCGATTTTGCCGCAAATCTCCATGCTTACTGTCGCCAATTATAGGATGGCGCAAGTGAGCAAGATGGCGTCTGAGTTGATGTTTACGCCCTGTTTGAGGATCAAGCTCCACCAGCCCGTATCGGGTTGTCGGATAGCGCCCGGTTGCCACCGGCATTTCAACCGTCGCCAGACCTCGATAATGTGTGACCGCTGGCTGCGGCTCTTTGTCCACGCGGGCAAATTTATCGGCGATTTTATCCAACTCCTCCACCAGTGGATAATCCAGCACCGCATCATCCATCAGCCAGCCGCGCACAATCGCATGGTAACGTTTCTGGATTTGATGCTGTTCAAACTGCTGCGACAACAGACGCCCGGCTTCACTGGATAACCCCATCAGCAGCACACCAGATGTCGGTCTGTCGAGGCGATGAACGGTAAAAACATGCTGACCAATCTGGTCGCGCACCGTTTGCATCACCACCACTTTCTCGTCACGGTCGAGCCAACTACGGTGGACCAGCCAGCCAGAAGGTTTATTTACAGCAACCAGCCATTCATCCTGATAGAGTATTTCCAGCATCAGATCTTATCGCTTGTAAACAGCGCATCCAGATCCTGCAATGCCATCAGAATAACCTCACGCTGCGGATGATCGGCTGCCAGCGCCATTTCGTAATACGGCGAGATGGCAAATGCCTCCGGAAGCGGCTGAGCATTATCCAGCAGGGCATGCATGCGGGGAATCAACACCCATTGCAGCCATTCAACTGGTTCCATGGTATCCATACAAAAAGGCTGCGTGCTGGTAAACAGATGCTCCTCTGGCTCATCCATCCGCCAGTGATTATGTTCACGCAGCAACGCTTCTAGCGCATGTAACTGCTCGCGCACACGGTCATGAGTCGTCATGAAATTAACCTCAATGATGAAAAATCTGGCGCGAAGAATAGCACTAGTGAGAAGGAAATAAAAAAAGGGAGCACTGTAAAAACAGTGCTCCCGGTTCGTTTCGCAGCATTCCAGCTACTTTTAGTGCTCCCTGCTCATCCGTGACAACTTTTCCTGTGGTCTTTCGACCTGTTCGTCCTGAACGTTTGCATCCTGCTCACACCACCCCGATGTGAAAACTTCATCCTGAAGTGTCCCTGGCCATCCTGACCCACCGGCTATCCTGACCGGCTCTCGTTCTCCTTCCTGGAGGTGTCCTTTAACGCATCCAGCGTTTTCCTCTTTGCTTCATCCTGAAGCCTGTCCTTGCAACACCATCCTGGTGTGTCCTGCAGAAGTGTCATCATCCTGATGTTCACTTCGTTGTGCGACTCCTTGTCGACAGAGATAGAATCGCCTGTTTCGCCTTATCTTACAAGACACTTACAGACAACCCCTTAAGCTTTTTTTCATATAAAAGCGGGTAGTAAGATAGTAATACGTTGATTTACATAAAATTAGTGTTAAATGGAACAACTAAACCTTTACTTATTACCTGGCAATCTCCTACAGGGTTTGTAAGAGATCTCTCACACGGTTCAGGGCAAACTGGACTACAGAACAGGCTTAAGTTGAGTGAGAAATTCCGCAAGCGAAGCCGCCAGTACCGTTCTGTTACGGGTACCCAGCGTTTCTTTGCACACTTCTCCTGACAGGTTGCACACGGAAATGACATCAAGTTCATTTTCTTGTGTGGCAATAAAAAGCGTAGGCGATAACTTGAGTCGCTTTTGCGTAACCAGATGGCCGATCAGGTTTTCCTGAACACGCCTGAAGTCATCTTCACTCCAGGTTTGCAGCAATGTCAGCTTTTCATCTGCAAACTGCGCGTGCATATCCCCGGCAAACTGGGTGGTATAAAAAGCATGAATAGCGGGTTGTATCACAATATCAAAGGCGCGTTCAACCGCATTTACGTTGGCGTCTCCCACAAAGGGTTGGGGTTGCCAGTACACCGCATCATTGGTGGAAGAAATAATGCACGGAGAAGGTACGCCGTACAGCTCTTCGCTCAACGGCCAACTGTTATTTTGTTCATGCCATGCGTCGCAATAACGTGTCGTAAAGGCTGTCAACGCCTGCGCAGTCAATTCGTCCACTGATTTCTCTCTTCACAAAAGCCAGGATACACTTGTCGCATAGTGTATCTGGTTTATGACGGTGAAACATGTCTTCTTATGAAAACCATCAGGCGCTTGATGGCCTGACTCTCGGAAAATCAACAGATTACCGGGATAATTACGATGCCAGTCTGTTGCAGGGCGTTCCGCGCAGCCTGAACCGCGACCCGCTGGATTTAAAGGCCGATAACCTGCCTTTTCACGGTGCCGATATCTGGACGCTGTATGAACTGTCCTGGCTGAATGCTAACGGCTTGCCGCAGGTTGCCGTCGGTCATGTTGAACTGGATTACACCAGCGTTAATCTGATTGAATCGAAAAGCTTTAAGCTCTATCTGAACAGCTACAACCAAACCCGGTTTGACTCCTGGGATGCGGTTCGCCAGACGCTGGAAAACGATCTGCGCGCCTGCGCTCAGGGTGATGTCAGCGTGGCACTCTATCGTATTGACGAACTGGAAGGGCAACCTATTGCCCATTTCAACGGTACCTGCATCGATGACCAGGACATCGTTATCGACAACTACGAATTCAGTACAGAGTATCTGGAAAATGCCGTTAGCGGTGAGAAAGCGGTGGAAGAAACCCTGGTCAGCCACTTGCTGAAATCCAACTGTCTGATCACTCATCAGCCGGACTGGGGCTCCATACAAATTCAGTACCGTGGACGGAAAATCGATCGCGAGAAGCTGTTGCGTTATCTGGTCTCTTTCCGCCATCACAATGAATTCCACGAGCAGTGCGTGGAACGCATTTTCAATGACATTCTGCGCTTCTGCCAGCCGGAAAAACTGAGCGTCTACGCGCGCTACACTCGACGTGGCGGCCTGGACATTAATCCGTGGCGAACTAACACCAATTTTGTCCCCGCCATCGGCAGACTGGTACGTCAGTAATCTTTTTTCTCAATTTTGCGTGTCGGATTCCGCACGCAAGGTTGTGAAAGATCATAAGCCAGGGCTATTGTAATCAATAGAGGATGATGTCTCTCGTCCCGTAAGGAGTTTACTTGATTACACATATTAGCCCCCTTGGCTCAATGGACATGTTGTCGCAGCTGGAAGTCGATATGCTTAAACGCACGGCCAGCAGCGACCTGTATCAACTGTTTCGTAACTGTTCTCTTGCCGTCCTGAACTCCGGCAGTTTGACTGACAACAGCAAAGAGCTGCTGTCACGTTTTGAAAGTTTCGACATTAACGTGCTACGCCGCGAACGTGGCGTGAAGCTGGAACTGATTAACCCACCTGAAGATGCGTTTGTTGATGGACGTATTATTCGCGCGCTACAGGCCAACCTGTTTGCCGTGCTGCGCGATATTCTTTTTGTCAACGGACAGATCAGTAACGCCGGTCGCTTTCAACATCTGGATCTTGAAAGCTCAGTGCACATCACTAACCTGGTCTTCTCAATCCTGCGTAACGCCCGAGCGCTGCACGTCGGTGAAGCGCCGAATATGGTCGTCTGCTGGGGCGGTCACTCGATTAACGAAAATGAGTACCTTTATGCCCGTCGCGTCGGCACTCAACTGGGTCTGCGTGAACTGAACATCTGTACCGGTTGTGGTCCAGGAGCGATGGAAGCCCCAATGAAAGGTGCTGCGGTCGGCCACGCCCAACAGCGCTACAGAGACAGCCGCTTTATCGGTATGACTGAGCCATCAATCATTGCCGCTGAGCCGCCTAACCCGCTGGTTAACGAACTCATTATCATGCCGGACATTGAAAAACGTCTGGAAGCGTTTGTACGTATTGCGCACGGTATTATCATTTTCCCTGGTGGCGTAGGAACAGCGGAAGAGCTGCTGTATCTGTTGGGGATCCTGATGAATCCGGCCAACAAAGATCAGGTTCTGCCACTGATCCTGACCGGTCCTAAAGAGAGTGCGGATTACTTCCGGGTCCTGGATGAGTTTATCGTGCACACGCTGGGAGAAAATGCTCGTCGTCACTACCGCATCATCATTGATGATGCTTCGGAAGTAGCGCGCTTGATGAAAAAAGCGATGCCGCTGGTGAAAGAGAATCGCCGCGACACCGGAGATGCCTACAGTTTCAACTGGTCGATTCGTATCGCACCTGACTTGCAGATGCCGTTCGAGCCGTCCCATGAAAACATGGCCAATCTGAAACTGTATCCTGACCAGCCCGTTGAAGTGCTGGCGGCTGACCTGCGTCGTGCGTTCTCCGGTATTGTTGCGGGTAACGTGAAAGAAGTTGGCATCCGTGCCATTGAAGAGTTTGGCCCGTACAAAATCCACGGTGACCGCGAGATGATGCGGCGCATGGACGATCTCCTGCAGGGCTTTGTTGCGCAACATCGTATGAAGCTACCTGGTACTGCGTATATCCCTTGCTACGAGATCTGCGCTTAACCTCCAACGACAGATTGACGCTGCTATCGCGGTGACAGATTTGTCCATATACAAGCCGGGATTGGCACCTCTGCCTCCCGGCTTTTTTAGTGATACCAGTCACATAGCACAACTCCAACACATAAATACCAATAATATCTCCTCAAAAAAGCCTCAACACGCAAACGTTTACCTTTCGAAGCCGACCGTGATTTATCGCCGCAAATTATTATTAGTCGCCAGAATTCACTAAAAATGACAGTTTTTACAGCGCAACACTCGTATCTTCTCGCCTTACCTTTCATGGCATATGTCGTTAATGGTAGCCTTCGCGCCCGTAAATTCGCTTTGACTATTTTTTAACAGATTAATGGTCCAAATTTATCCACATAAAAGGTGGATTATTGCATTTGAGATCGCGATCACTGATACATTCATAACTAAAATGTATCTTTCCGCCCGAAAATTATTACGGCGAAAAATTATATAAAAAATCGCTAAACGAATTTCGTTTTACAGTCGGGTCTTTTTTCATTGGATTGAACCCAAACCTGACTTTTTAAGCTTCCTCCAGGAGAAATAGATGGAAAACACGCAAACCAGCACTATCGTTACGGGCCAGACCCGCAGCGCATGGCGCAAGACAGACACCATGTGGATGTTGGGCCTTTACGGCACGGCGATTGGCGCGGGTGTATTATTCCTGCCAATTAACGCAGGCGTTGGCGGTATGATCCCGCTGATTATCATGGCCATTCTTGCCTTCCCGATGACCTTCTTTGCTCACCGTGGCCTGACTCGCTTCGTGTTATCCGGTAAAAATCCGGGTGAAGACATTACCGAAGTTGTAGAAGAACACTTTGGCATTGGCGCGGGTAAGCTGATCACTCTGCTCTACTTCTTCGCTATTTACCCAATTCTGTTGGTGTACAGCGTTGCTATCACTAACACAGTAGAAAGCTTCCTGACCCATCAGCTAGCAATTACCCCACCGCCGCGCGCGATCCTTTCTCTGATCCTGATTGTCGGCATGATGACCATTGTTCGCTTCGGTGAGCAGATGATCGTGAAAGCGATGAGCATCCTGGTGTTCCCGTTCGTTGCTGCATTGATGCTGCTGGCTCTGTACCTGATCCCTCAGTGGAGCGGTGCGGTTCTGGAAACTCTGTCTTTTGACTCTGCGGCAACCACCGGCAATGGCCTGTTGTTGACCCTGTGGCTGGCAATCCCGGTAATGGTGTTCTCCTTCAACCACTCCCCGATCATCTCCTCCTTCGCCGTAGCGAAGCGTGAAGAGTACGGTGATGAAGCTGAGAAGAAATGTTCTAAGATCCTGGCATTCGCTCACATCATGATGGTATTGACCGTTATGTTCTTCGTCTTCAGCTGCGTATTTAGCCTGACCCCGGCGGATCTGGCTGCGGCGAAAGAGCAGAACATCTCCATCCTGTCTTACCTGGCGAACCACTTTAACGCGCCGATCATTGCCTGGATGGCACCGATCATCGCGATTATTGCTATCACCAAATCCTTCCTCGGCCACTACCTGGGCGCACGTGAAGGTTTCAACGGTATGGTAATTAAGTCTCTGCGTAGCAAAGGCAAATCCATCGAAATCAACAAACTGAACAAAATCACTGCGCTGTTCATGCTGGTAACCACCTGGATTGTGGCAACGCTGAACCCGAGCATCCTCGGTATGATTGAGACCCTGGGTGGCCCAATCATCGCGATGATTCTGTTCCTCATGCCGATGTATGCGATTCAGAAAGTACCGGCAATGCGTAAGTACAGCGGTCATATCAGCAACGTCTTCGTTGTGATTATGGGCCTGATTGCAATCTCCGCTATTTTCTACTCGCTGTTTAGTTAATCCCCTGCGCCGCCCTCGGGCGGCGCACCTCGTTACACAATGGACGCCTAATGATTAGCGTATTCGATATCTTCAAAATCGGCATTGGCCCTTCCAGTTCCCATACTGTAGGCCCAATGAAAGCAGGCAAACAATTCACGGACGACCTGATTGCACGCGGAATACTCACTGACGTAACCCGCGTAGTGGTTGATGTTTATGGTTCTCTGTCTCTGACGGGGAAAGGCCACCACACCGACATCGCGATTATTATGGGCCTGGCGGGTAATCTGCCGGATACCGTAGACATCGACTCCATCCCGGGATTCATCCAGGATGTTAATACTCATGGACGTTTACTACTGGCAGACGGTCAGCATGAAGTTGAGTTCCCGGTCGATAAGTGCATGAATTTCCACACAGATAATCTGTCTCTGCACGAAAACGGGATGCGAATTACTGCGCTGGCGGGTGAAAAGGCCATATACAGCCAGACCTACTATTCCATTGGCGGTGGATTTATCGTTGATGAAGAACACTTTGGTTTACCGAATAACTCGCCGGTAAACGTACCATACCCGTATAAATCCGCAGCCGATCTGCAAAGACATTGCCAGGAAACGGGTCTGTCGCTTTCCGGTCTGATGATGCAAAACGAACTGGCGTTACACAGCAAAGAAGAGCTGGAACAGCACTTTGCCAACGTCTGGGAAGTCATGCGTAGCGGAATTGAACGTGGCATCACCACAGAAGGCGTGTTGCCGGGCAAACTGCGCGTTCCACGTCGAGCGGCAGCGCTGCGTCGTATGCTGGTAAGCAGCGATAAAACCACCACCGATCCGATGGCGGTTGTTGACTGGATCAACATGTTCGCGCTGGCGGTTAATGAAGAAAATGCTGCCGGTGGACGCGTGGTCACTGCACCGACTAACGGTGCGTGCGGGATTGTTCCGGCTGTGCTGGCGTATTACGACAAGTTCATCCGCGAAGTGAACGCTAACTCACTGGCACGCTATATGCTGGTCGCAAGCGCCATTGGTTCACTATACAAGATGAATGCCTCTATCTCAGGTGCTGAAGTCGGTTGCCAGGGTGAAGTCGGCGTAGCATGTTCAATGGCGGCGGCGGGTCTGGCTGAACTGCTGGGCGGTAGCCCAACGCAGGTATGTATCGCCGCGGAAATCGGTATGGAACACAACCTCGGTTTAACCTGCGATCCGGTTGCCGGTCAGGTTCAGGTACCGTGCATTGAACGTAACGCCATTGCCTCCGTGAAAGCGGTTAATGCTGCACGTATGGCGCTGCGCCGTACCAGCGAGCCGCGCGTGTGCCTCGATAAAGTTATCGAGACCATGTACGAAACGGGTAAAGACATGAACGCCAAGTACCGCGAAACTTCTCGCGGCGGCCTGGCAATGAAGATTGTTACCTGCGATTAATTCTCTTCAGATTGCCGGACTGGCGTTAACCGCCATCCGGCAAAATGTTGATTTCTGATATTAGCCTCGCTTCGCCGTGAATGTTACCCTACACCCTGATTTGTAAGGGAGAACATTGTGGCCGTCCATCTGCTTATCGTTGATGCACTGAATCTCATCCGCCGCATTCATGCGGTTCAGGGTTCACCTTGTGTGGAGACATGCCAGCACGCGCTCGATCAATTAATTGTGCACAGCCAGCCCACGCATGCTGTTGCAGTATTTGATGATGAAGCACGTAACAGCGGCTGGCGTCACCAACGACTGCCCGACTACAAAGCGGGCCGTCCACCGATGCCCGACGAATTACACAATGAAATGTCCGCCTTACGCACCGCTTTTGAGCTGCGTGGGGTCTGCTGCTGGGTCTCAAGTGGTAATGAGGCTGACGATTTGGCCGCAACCCTGGCAGTAAAAGTCACCCAGGCCGGGCATCAGGCTACCATTGTCTCGACCGATAAAGGCTACTGTCAGTTGCTCTCCCCGACGCTGCGTATACGCGATTATTTTCAAAAGCGCTGGCTGGATGCACCGTTCATTGAGAAAGAGTTTGGCGTACTGCCTCAGCAGTTACCGGATTACTGGGGACTGGCGGGGATAAGCAGTTCAAAAGTACCTGGCGTCGCAGGCATTGGTCCTAAAAGCGCAACCCAGTTGTTAGTTCAGTTTCAACATCTGGAAGGGATTTACGCCCATCTCGATAATGTGCCTGAAAAATGGCGTAAGAAACTGGAGGCGCACAAAGAGATGGCATTTCTTTGCCGCGATATCGCCCGGTTGCAAACGAACTTACATATCGACGGGAATTTGCAGCAACTTCGGCTGATACGATGATAAATGAATTGCCGTGTGGCTGCGCTCATCCGGCTTACAGAACCAACAAACTGTAAGCCGGATACGTACATAAGAACTACCAGGCCATATGGTACAACTCGACAATATCGGCAAGGCTCGCTTCACGCGGATTTCCACCGGTACAAACATCATCGAATGCCGCCTGCGCCAGCGCCGGTATATCGTCTTTACGCACGCCAACGTCACGTAAGTGCAGCGGGATCCCCACGTCACGGTTAAGCGCAAACACCGCATCAACGGCGGCTTTGCGTGCCTCTTCCAGAGTCAGATTTTCCACCTTCACACCCATCGCACGGGCGATATCACGGAATTTCTCTCCAGTAAATTCAGCGTTGTACTGCATTACATGCGGCAACAAAATAGCATTGGCGACGCCGTGCGGTGTGTTATAAAACGCCCCCAACGGGTGCGCCATACCATGCACCAGCCCCAGACCGACGTTTGAGAACCCCATTCCCGCAACGTACTGGCCCAGCGCCATCGCTTCACCCGCCTGAAGGTCTCCGGCAACTGAACCGCGTAACGCACTGGCAATAATCTCAATAGCTTTAATGTGCAGCGCATCCGTTAACGCCCATGCTGCACGCGTGATGTAGCCTTCAATGGCGTGGGTCAGCGCATCAACGCCGGTCGCAGCCTTTAATGCGGCAGGCATGCCATCCATCATATCCGCATCAATAAACGCCACCTGCGGGATATCATGCGGATCGACACAAACAAACTTACGCCTGTTCTCCTCATCCGTGATCACGTAGTTAATGGTCACTTCTGCTGCCGTCCCCGCCGTAGTGGGGATTGCCATAACCGGTACGCTCGGGAAGCGCGTTGGCGATAACCCTTCCAGACTGCGTACATCGGCAAACTCAGGGTTATTATGGATAATGCCAATAGCTTTACAGGTATCCTGCGGCGAACCGCCACCAATGGCTATCAGATAGTCTGCACCACTTTTCTGGAAGACACTCAGCCCTTCTTGTACCACCGCAATG
Organism: Citrobacter sp. Marseille-Q5395; assembly: GCF_947057495.1. Lineage (NCBI taxonomy): Bacteria > Pseudomonadati > Pseudomonadota > Gammaproteobacteria > Enterobacterales > Enterobacteriaceae > Citrobacter > Citrobacter sp. Marseille-Q5395. The sequence goes on from NZ_CAMSEL010000001.1 coordinate 254,964, forward strand.
GTTGGATTGGGCATTACGCCGGAAAAAATGTCCCATTCCAGACCAGCTGCGTCCATCCGCGATGTTACCTTATCGACAACACCACACTGCACCAGATTAGCATCTGTCACAATCAGCGCTTTACGGTAACCACGGCGGATGACCTCATCGGTTAACGCCCCAACAGCTCCCCGGCCAAACCATGCCGTTTCGTTCAGAATCATTCTGTTCGCCATCGTTTTTCTCCTTTCGCTATGCGAAATTACTCTTCAATACGTAATCCATAGGATTTGAATTTCTCCAGCACAATAGCGATTTCTTCATCATCCAGTACCGGAACGGGATCGACAATCGCCAGCGTGCTCAGATAAAGACGGGCCAGAACTTCCACTTCTTGTGCCAGCCACAAGGCTTTTTCCAGATTCGCCTCGCAGGCAATCAGCCCATGATGCTGCAACAGTGTGGCTTTTCGGTTTTGCAGGGCAACAACCACATGCTCTGACAGTTCGCGAGTACCAAATGTCGCATACGGCGCACATGGAATGGAGTTACCTCCGGCAGCCGCAATCATGTAGTGAATGGCAGGGATTGGACGGTTCAGAATCGACACCGCAGTGCAATGAATCGCATGATTATGCACGACCGCATTAGCATCTGGCCGTGTCTGGTATGCAGCCAGATGAAAACGCCATTCGCTGGAAGGTAATTGTCCTTTATCATAATTACCGTCGTTATCGACATACACGATCATATTTTCTGTGAGTCTTTCATAAGGAATACCGCTGGGCGTGATCAACATTCCGTTCTCATAACGTGCACTCACATTTCCCGCCGTTCCCTGATTCAGTCCAAGGCTGGTCATTTCAAGGCAGGTTTCAATAATTTCTCGAGATAAACGCATTCTTTCCATAATGAATCTCCGGGTACAGTTTCCCCTCGTCTTTATTGCGAAATAATGCACCCGCAGAATAAGACGCGGTCAGGTTTCAGATATGAGCAGCCACTGAATATTATTATTCAGATTCAGTAGGCTGAATTATTTTTGGTACATACACAAAATCATTCAAATTGCGTCAAGACGGCAAGTGAGCGAACGCAGCCAACGCGGAGGCAGCTTGAAGGATGACGTGTAGAGCTACGTGTTATTTCTGTCTGACACGCTTAATAAGTTTCATCTCAACTTTTACCGTTTCTTTAATTGGCTGATCGTCAATTGCACTCATCATCATATCGAATGCTTTTTCTGCCCAGACATTTTCGTCCTGCTGCATTGACCAGACATTATTGGCCAGGAATCCCAACATCGGATGTTCATCGAATGTCCCAATATTGATATCAGGTGGAATAACACCAAAACGGTTGCGAATCGCGATAACTGCACCTTCCAGCACGGGTAACGACGAGGCGATAAACGCCTGAGGGCAGCCCTGCTCGTTGATCAGTTTGTCCATGAGTCGATAGCCACCATCCGGGGTATTGTCCGGGCCTTCACGCACCCAATCCTGATGAGAAATACCATTTTTACTCAACGCATTTAGGTAACCTTTCAAACGATCGCCGATACTGGGCAGACCGGTATCCCCCACTAAAAACCAGATTGGCGATTTCCCCGCGTCAAACAAACTTTGCGTCAGCTTTTCACCACCCAAAATATTATGACTTTCAACCAGCGCGTTATCGGTGTACTTAAAATCACGGTCAAGTAACACCATTGGTTTTCTGACCTGGCGTAAATGGTGTTGCTGATTTTCTAATGTCGAAGGAACAATAAAGAGACCATCAACATTGCGTGCAATTAACGCTTTGGTTAATTTGTTTTCGTAATCCACATCATCGTAGGTACAGCTAATCGTTAGCTGATATCCAGAGCGACGACAGCGTTGCTCGAGTTTTTCTGCGAGCGTGGCAAAAAAGACGTTGGAAATATTGGGCACAATCAGACCCAGCGTATCCGTTTTATTGAGTTTCAGGCTACGGGCCGAATGGTTTATCACGTAACCATATCGCTCAACGTATTCATTAATGCGAGTCTGGGTTTTGACGCTGATCCGATATTGCTCAGCTTTCCCATTCAGCACCAGTCGCACGGTCGTAACCGATAAATTCAGATCGCTGGCTATCTGTTCTACTGTTTTAGCCATCTATATGCCCCAGTCCACATCCAAAACGTCCATTCACAATCATAAAAGTATTTTAAACTTTTGTCTTACTGCATCAGTTGGTTAAGCGCCTGCTGTTGATCCCACATTGTAAGATAAGCCTGATATTTGCGGGTATAAAAGTCCTGCCGCTGTGGATTTGCCTTAATCACTTCACCTGGCGTAACCATCGCCTGGCACGCTGCTGGAAAATTCGACCACGCGCCGCTTGCGACCGCGCCGGTAATCGCCGCGCCTAATGTCACGGCATCTTCTTCCTGCATCAGATGGATATCGCATCCGGTAGCATCGGCATACTCTCGCAGCCACAAAGGATTATGCGTAGCGCCGCCACACAGCGTCAGTCGAGAAATGGTATGGCCGTTTTCGCGCATCACTTCCATAATATGCCGCGTACCGCAGGCGATCGCCTGTAATGTCGCCAGATACAAGCGGGCAAGCTGTCCCTCTCCTCGCTCAAGAGTCAAACCGCAGACGCTGCCCCTGGCATCGGGTCTTGCTCGCGGTGAACGGTTTCCGTGGTGATCGGCCAATACATGCAGATAGCGCCCCGGCTCCGATTCATTTTCTTCCAGCGCAGCAACCCATTCATTCACTAAAACGATCGGATGACAGCCCCGCGCTTCGGCTTTACGAAACAGCTCGGCGCTGGCTCCTGACTCCTGAAGTGTCCAGTCAACTAACGCACCGGCAGCACTCTGCCCACCTTCCGTCAGCCAGTAGCCTGGCAACATGGCGGACCAATACGGCCCCCATACACCCGGCGTATGAATTTCCTGTGCGCTGCATAACATATGGCAATTTGACGTTCCGCTAATCAGCGCCAGCGTTCCCGCAGGCTGAGCACCAGCAAGTGCAACTCCGCCAGCATGGGCATCAATCATTCCACTAGCGACCACTACTGCTGTCGTCAGCCCCAACGCCTGTGCAGCTTCTGGGCTAAGCGTACCAACAGCAGCTCCCGGCGGCAGGATCCGAGACGGAATTTTGCCCAGTAGATCGGTTAATTCAACAGCGTCGAGCAGGGAATGGCTAAAGCGTTGCTCATGTGCCAGATAGTTCCATTTGCAGGTCAGGGTACACAGTCCCGCCACATCATTATCGGTGGCTTTCCAGACCAGAAAATCCGCCAGATCGTAGAGGCGATGCGCACTCTGCCAGGTAGCGGGAAAATGATTCTTCAGCCAGAGTGCTTTAGGAAGCTCCATTTCTACACTGACTTCACCACCTACGTAGCGCAGAGCCGGATCCTTTGTCGCATTGATACACTGGGTCTCTTGCGCTGCACGGTGATCCATCCACATGATGATGTTATGGTCCGGCGATTCCCCAGGTGAAACCGCCAGCCCCTGCCCTTGCTTATCCAGCGCGACCAGAGAACAGGTGGCATCAAAACCCAGTGAACGGATCTCCTCTGCAGGAACGCCGGCTGACGACACAGCCCCTTTCACCGCACTGCAAACCTGCAGCCAGATTTCAGCAGAAGATTGCTCCACTCGCTCCGGGCCTGGTCGAAACTGCGAGATAGGGAAAGTCGCAAAGGCCAGGCGCTTGCCGCTGGCATCAAATACACCGGCCCTGACGCTTGCGGAACCGACATCCACACCGAGGAAATATCCACTGCTCATAGTAACTCCCTGACGCTGGCTAAAAATGGGGCGAGAGTTTCGCCCCAACGGGCTTATTTCTTACCGAATGGGTGCAATAACTTCTCGATTTCCGGCGTGTTAATGTTCTTCGCGTTAACAAATTTCACGGGAATATCGATCTCTTTCGGTACGGACTGACCCGACACTGCGGCATTCAGCGTTTTGATACCCTGATAGCCAATCTGATAGGCATCCTGTACCACAAAGCCCTGGATAACTCCGGACTTCAGGAAGGCAATAATCGCCTCGGTACTGTCAAAGCCAATCACCTTCACTTTGCCTTTCAGGTTTTGACTATCAATAGCGTTAGCAACCCCCAAAGTTGAACCTTCATTGGTACCATAGATCCCTGCGATGTCAGGGTTCGCCTGAATCATATCGATGGTCTTATCCATCGCTTTTTGCGGATCGCCATCGCTGTACTGGACAGGGAGAACCTGGATATCCGGATACTTTTCCTTCATGCGGGCAATAAATCCTTCCGAGCGTTCAATCGCTGAAGAGGTGCCTGCCACATGCGCAATAATGCCGACTTTTCCTTTGTTACCCACCTCAGCAGCAAGCGCATCTGCCGCTTCTGCCCCCGCTTTACGGTTATTGGTTGCCACAAAGCTGGCAGGAATATCGGAATTCACGCCAGAGTCAAACGTCACGACCTTAATGCCACGTGAGTTGGCCGTTTCCACCAGCGGTGCGAGTGCATTGGCATCTAACGCCGCCAGCAACAGTCCATTAGGTTTTTGCGCCATTGCGTTTTCAACTAACTGAATCTGCTCAGCAATTTGGGTTTCATCCGCCGGTCCGACATAGCTGGTTTTATCACCCAGCTCTTTCGCTGCCGCTTCTGTACCCATTTTCACGGTTTGCCAGAATTCATGCTGGAAACCTTTACTGACCACCGGAAGATTCATATCTTTAGCCAATGCGCTGGAGGTCATGCAGGCCAGCAGAGATAACGCATAGACAAAATGCCTGGTTTTCATTGTTGTACTCCGTTCTGAGTGAGTCACCCTAAACGTCAGGGTTATGATGCCCCGTGACTACCGGGAGCGTTAATCAACGAATTTTCTTGCGTAATGTATCGAGGTAAACCGCAGCGATAACCACGACACCCATTGCTACCATTTGCCAGAACTGAGAGACACCCATCAGGTTCAGACCATTTTTCAGTACACTCATAATGAATGCGCCGATGATAGTGCCACCGATAGTCCCAATCCCGCCCATCAGGCTGGTACCGCCAATCACAACCGCAGCTATCGCTTCCAGCTCATAACCCACACCGACCGTAGGTTGTCCTGAGTTCAGACGAGAAGCCAGAATGACCCCGGCAATCCCGGTGAGCAGACCGCAAAAGGCGTAGACGAAAATTTTGACGCGCTGGACTTTGATCCCGGAAAGATGTGCTGCAACTTCGTTACTGCCCACAGCGTAAACATAACGACCAATGACCGTTTTCTTCAGGATATAAGCGGCAATCAGCGCGACAACAACAAGGTAAAAAACAGGATAAGGCAGCACATCGAACAGGCGTCCCTGCGCCAGCATTTTGAACGTAGGGTAATCAGCAAAGTAAATCGCGCGACCGTCAGTCATCACCATGTTGATACCCCTGACAGACATCATCAGTCCCAGCGTGGCGATAAATGGCGGTATCGTCATTTTGGTTACCAGTATCCCGTTGATATAACCGCATAATCCTCCGGCCAGAACACCTGCCAGGATACACACTGGCAACGGCAGGCCCAGCGTTGCGCATATCCCTACCGCTACCCCGGAAAAGGCGACGACAGACCCGAGAGAAAGATCGATCCCTGAGGTGATAATGACGAAGGTAACGCCAATTGCCATGATGCCAATCACCGAGGTTTGCAGGGCAATTGTCATAATGTTTTCAGTATTAAAGAAAAAAGGTGAGCCAAAGCTAAAAAATATCACCAGAATAATCAGGCTAAAAAGCGGCGCAAGGCGCATTAAAAGTTCTTTGTTAATTTTTATTTTCTTATTATTGCTGTCTGAAGAGGTTACAGAGATAGTCATAAATTAGTCCTCTAACGTCGCGTATTGCATGATTTTTTCTTGTGTGGCGTCATCAGAAGCTAACTCACCGGTAATACGGCCATTGCGCATAACTAAAATGCGATCGCACATACCCAGCACTTCCGGTAATTCAGAAGAAATCATGATAATTGATTTTCCTTTTGCCACCAGGCGATTCATTAATTCATAAATTTCAAGTTTAGCCCCTACATCAATACCACGCGTGGGCTCATCAAAGATGAGAATATCAGTATCCTTACATACCCATCTGGCAATAATAATTTTCTGCTGATTACCGCCACTTAAATTCAACGCAGCCTGCTCAAGATGCGGCGTTTTAATTCGCAGAGTTTTTACCTGTTCCTGACTTATTTTCTGACAGCGTTTACTATCAACATTGCCATAGCGATCGGAATACTCCGGGTAATTGCCGAGCATAATATTACGCTCAACAGACAAGCCTAATGCCAGTCCTTCTTTTTTTCTGTCCTCGGTTAAATAGCTGATACCTTGCCTGATGGCGTCAGGGATATCTTTTACCACCGTCTCTTTGCCGCGCAGCTTAATCGTTCCACTATCTATTGGGTCAGCGCCGAAAATCGCACGCGCCAGTTCAGTACGACCTGCGCCCATCAGACCGGCAAAGCCTAAAATCTCCCCCTGGTGAAGGGTAAAGTTGATGTCGTTCAGTACACCTTTTCGTGTCAGGCCGCTCACCTCCAGCACTGGTTTGCGCTGGGATTGTGGTTCGCGACGAGGATAGATATTGCCGAGATCACGGCCAACCATCATAGCGATCAGATCGCTGATTTTTACCGCATCATAATCAACGGTGGCGATAAACTGACCATCCCGCATGACGGTGGCACGATCGGCAATCAGCGCCAGTTCCTCAAGCCGGTGAGAGATATAAACGATGCCAGTACCCTGCTCTTTAAGTAAACGGGTAACCTGAAATAAACTGTCGATCTCCGTTTCGGTTAGTGCAGCGGTCGGTTCATCCATAATTAGAACTTTGGCATTCACCGATATCGCTTTTGCAATCTCAACCATTTGTTGTTGCGCGACAGTGAGGTCGGCAACCAGAGTCTCTGGCGAGATATTCAGGTTTAATTTTTGCAAAATATCGATAGCAGCCTGGCGCTGTTGTTTTTCATCAAGGCGCCAACGGTTATTTTTGCAAAACTCCCTGCCAATAAATATATTCTCTTCAACCGTGAGTTCAGGAAAAAGATTAAATTCCTGGTGAATAATCGTGATCCCGGCTTTCTGGGCGCTCAATGGGTTCGCGAATGCAACGGGTTGGTCCTCGAAAACAATATCTCCCTCATCAGGTTGATAAACACCGGATAAAATTTTCATCAGGGTAGACTTTCCCGCGCCATTTTCCCCCAGCAGCGCATGAACCTCACCTTTGCGTAAAGCAAAATCCACATTACTCAACGCTAATACTCCGGGAAAACGTTTCGTAATATGACTCATCTGTAAAAATGTTTCGGACATTGCTGCTTTCCTCAATATACAGAAACTGCAGTCAGTGAATCAGGCGAAAACAGCGTTGTCAGGGAGCCATCGTCACCGTTGATGCGAATACTTCCTAAAGATCATATACGTTTTATCAAAAATGCTAACTCGAGTTAGCGATTTGCCTTTTAAAGCTATTTTAGCTGCCAAAAATAACCAAATCATTTGGTTTAAAATTGTGATGCCGGGCAGACAATTTATTCTATACCTCTGATTACAAATAAAATTATCTTAAATCAGTGATTTTGTTTATTTGACGCAGATCGAATTTTAACCACTTCTCGTGAAGCTTCTCACAGTTCCACAACAAAAAAGTTGTGCAAAAAACTCTCTAATACCTAAGCTAACTCGAGTTAGCAAAAATGAAAAATTCAGCCAACTGCGGCAGTGGTATCCAATATCCACTTCAGCTGCACGGCATAAAGTGAGATGAGGAACCTCGAATGAACAAAATCAGTTTACCGAAAATCGGTATTCGTCCGGTGATTGATGGGCGTCGCATGGGTGTACGTGAATCGCTCGAAGAACAAACCATGAACATGGCAAAAGCCACTGCCGCGCTTATCACAGAGAAACTTCGTCACGCCTGTGGCGCACAGATTGAATGTGTGATCGCAGACACCTGCATTGCCGGGATGGCTGAATCCGCCGCCTGTGAAGAAAAATTCAGCGGTCTGAACGTTGGTGTGACGATTACCGTTACCCCATGCTGGTGCTACGGTAGCGAAACTATCGACATGGATCCTATGCGTCCGAAAGCCATCTGGGGCTTCAACGGAACAGAACGTCCTGGCGCCGTTTACCTGGCGGCAGCTCTGGCTGCGCATAACCAAAAAGGTCTCCCCGCCTTCTCTATTTACGGCCATGATGTGCAGGATGCTGGTGACACCACTATCCCCACCGATGTAGAAGAAAAACTGCTGCGTTTCACGCGGGCGGGCTTAGCCGTTGCCAGCATGAAGGGCAAAAGTTATCTGTCCGTAGGGGGTGTTTCGATGGGGATCGCAGGATCTATCGTCGATCATAACTTCTTCGAATCCTGGCTGGGAATGAAGGTTCAGCCTGTTGATATGACCGAATTACGTCGTCGCATTGACAAAAAAATCTATGACGAAGCTGAACTGGAAATCGCACTGACGTGGGCGGACAAAAACTTCCGCTACGGCGAAGATCAGAATGCGCAGCAATACAAGCGTAACGAGGAACAAAGCCGTGCGGTACTGAAAGAGAGTCTGCTGATGGCAATGTGCATCCGAGACATGATGCAAGGGAATAAGAAACTGGCAGAAAAAGGCCTTGTAGAAGAATCTCTGGGCTACAACGCTATTGCTGCTGGTTTCCAGGGGCAGCGCCACTGGACGGATCAATATCCAAACGGCGACACCGCCGAAGCGTTGCTGAATAGCTCATTCGACTGGAATGGTTTACGCCAGCCGTATGTTGTCGCCACCGAAAACGACAGCCTGAACGGTGTGGCGATGCTGTTTGGTCACCAACTCACCGGAACGGCGCAAGTCTTTGCCGATGTGCGCACCTACTGGTCACCCGAGGCGGTAGAGCGCGTAACTGGTAAACCGCTGACCGGTCTTGCTGAACACGGCATCATCCATCTGATTAACTCTGGATCTGCGGCACTGGACGGCTCCTGCAAACAGCGCGACAGCGAAGGCAAGCCAACCATGAAACCGCACTGGGAGATCTCGCAGCAAGAAGCAGATGATTGTCTGGCGGCTACCGAATGGTGTCCGGCAATCCACGAATACTTCCGTGGCGGCGGCTACTCTTCGCGCTTCCTGACCGAAGGCGGCGTGCCGTTCACCATGACTCGCATCAATATCATCAAAGGTCTGGGTCCGGTACTGCAAATCGCTGAAGGCTGGAGCGTGGAGTTGCCGAAGGATGTGCACGCGCAGCTTGATGAGCGCACCAACTCCACATGGCCGACAACCTGGTTTGCACCGCGCTTAACCGGAAAAGGCCCATTCACCGATGTCTATTCAGTGATGGCTAACTGGGGCGCTAACCATGGCGTACTGACGATTGGGCATGTTGGCGCAGACTTTATTACGCTTGCCGCCATGCTGCGTATCCCGGTTTGTATGCACAACGTGGAAGAAGAGAAAATTTACCGTCCTTCAGCCTGGGCAGCCCACGGTATGGATAGCGAAGGCCAGGACTATCGTGCCTGCCAAAACTACGGGCCGCTGTATAAGCGTTAAGAGTTCCATCCCCATAACGACAGGGTTCTCATACCCTAAGTCATTCAAGCGCAGGACAAAAACGCATTAGCATTTTTGTCCTGCAGTTTGAGGTATGACGGGTATGCCAGGAGCGATTATGAAACAAGACGTTATTTTGGTCCTCGACTGTGGTGCGACAAACGTGCGAGCCATTGCCGTTGACCGTCAGGGACAAATTATCGCCCGCGCCTCCACCCCCAATGCCAGTGATATTGCCGCTGAAAACAGTGTCTGGCATCAGTGGTCCCTTGATGCCATTCTGCAGCGCTTTGCCGACTGTTGCCAGCGACTCGCAACTGAACTCGCCTCCTGCCAGATCCGCGGGATTACGGTCACTACGTTTGGTGTTGACGGCGCGCTGGTTGATGAGCATGGTGAGTTGCTTTATCCGGTGATCAGCTGGAAATGTCCGCGTACCGCCGCCGTCATGGCCAGTATCGATCGCCTGATATCACCACAGCAGTTGCAGGACATCTCCGGTGTCGGCGCTTTCAGCTTCAACACGCTGTACAAACTGGTGTGGCTCAAAGAGAACCACCCACGATTGCTGGAGCAGGCGCACGCCTGGCTTTTTATTTCATCGCTTATCAACCACCGCTTAACCGGCGAATTCACCACAGATATCACGATGGCGGGAACCAGCCAGATGCTGGAGATCCATCAGCGAGATTTCAGCCATGACATTCTGCAGGCAACTGGTATACCCCGCCGGCTTTTCCCACGCTTAGTCGAGGCAGGGGAACAGATCGGAACGCTGCAAAACGAAGCCGCAAAGCAGCTTGGGCTTCCGCCAGGTATTCCGGTTATTTCCGCCGGGCACGACACGCAGTTTGCGCTGTTTGGCGCAGGCGCGCAGCCGGATGAACCGGTGCTCTCTTCCGGCACATGGGAAATTCTGATGGTGCGCAGCGCACAAGTGAATACTCCCCTGCTCAGCCATTATTCAGGTTCCACCTGCGAGCTGGACAGTCAGAACGGACTGTACAACCCCGGTATGCAATGGTTGGCTTCCGGCGTGCTCGAGTGGGTGCGTAAACTGCTGTGGACGGCAGAAACGCCCTGGCAAACGCTGATAAGTGAGGCGCAAGCTATTCCAACAGGTGCTGAAGGCGTAAAGATGCAGTGCGATTTGCTCACCAACGCTAACGCAGGCTGGCAGGGTGTCACATTGAACAGCACTCGCGGACATTTTTACCGTGCAGCACTGGAGGGATTAACGGTACAGCTCCAGCAAAATCTACACACGCTGGAAACTATCAGCCACTTCAAGGCGACGGAGCTGCTGTTAGTTGGCGGAGGAAGTCGCAACGCGCTGTGGAATCAGATAAAAGCCAACGTACTCGGGATCCCCGTCAAGGTACTGGATGACGCCGAAACTACCGTCGCCGGAGCTGCAATGTTTGGCTGGTCAGGTATTGGTGAGTTTGCTACCCCGGAACAGGCCCGCGCACAGGTGCGCTACCGATATCGCTACTTCTATCCCCAAACCGAATCCGAACTCACAGGAGTCGAGTGAAATGCTTAAAACGATTTCCCCCTTAATTTCCCCTGACCTGCTGAAAGTGCTGGCGGAAATGGGACATGGCGATGAGATAATTTTCTCCGATGCCCACTTTCCGGCACACAGCATGGGACCACAGGTTATCCGTGCCGATGGTTTGCAGGTCAGCGATCTGTTGCAGGCCATTATTCCGTTGTTTGAGCTGGACAGCTACGCCCCACCGTTGGTGATGATGGCCGCCGTAGAAGGAGATTCTCTCGATCCGAACGTTGAAAGGCGTTACCGCGATGCGCTCTCTTTAACGACTTCCGGACCGGATATTACCCGTATCGATCGCTATGCATTCTATGAACGGGCGCAAAAAGCGTTTGCGATCGTCATTACCGGAGAGCAGGCAAAATACGGAAATATTCTTTTGAAAAAAGGGGTAACGCCGTAATCTCTGGTCAGAATGCCCGTCAGATACGGGCATTCATCAAATGATGAGGATCAGAACAGTGAAAGCGGCACGCCAGCAAGCAATAACAAACCTGCTAATTACCCATAAAAACCTGACAACCGAAGCCTTATCTTTACAACTTAACGTCAGCAAAGAGACTATTCGCCGCGATCTCAATGAACTACAAATGCAAGGGAAAGTGCTGCGCAACCACGGACGTGCCAGGATAATTCATCAGGAAAATCAGGACAGCGGCGAACCGTTTCATATTCGACGTAAAAGCCATTATGCGCATAAAGCGGATGTTGCCAGGGCCGCATTGGCATGGATAGAGGAAGGAATGGTAATCGCTTTAGATGCCAGTTCCACCTGCTGGTATCTGGCCCGCCAGTTACCGGACATCAACATACATGTGTTTACTAATAGCCAGCCAATTTGTCAGGAACTGGGCAAACGTGAACATATTCAGCTCATCTGCTCAGGTGGACGACTCGAGCGCAAAGATGGCTGCTACATTAATCCGTCGCTCATCTCGCAGTTGAAACCTCTCGACATCGATCTGTTTATTTTTTCCTGCGCGGGGATCGACAGTAACGGCACTCTCTGGGACTCGACGGCTACTAACGCTGAATTCAAATCCATTCTGCTCAAACGGGCATCACAGTCATTGTTGTTGATCGATAAAAGTAAGTTGCATCGTTCTGGCGAGGCCCGGATCGGGCATCTGGAGGAGGTGACGCATGTGATTTCGGATGAACAGCAAACTGACGGTGTTCTGCCACAGGCCTGATAAGCGCATGCGCCATCAGGCCTGCAGGGAGGTCTTTATCGCTCGTCGCGACGACCGCCGACAGCGGCCCACAGACGACGCACGTGCACGGTCACTTCTTCGCGGTCATGATACAGCTGACGTGCCTGAATCTGCGCATTGATGTTATGTTCATCCAACTGCGCCTGGATATAGGCCAGGTTTTGCGACACTTCTTCGTAGCGCTTTTTCATCGGCAACTTGAGATTGAAAATCGTCTCACGGCACCAGCCATTAACCAACCATTGCGCCATCAACGCGGCAACTTTCGCAGGCTTCTCCACCATATCGCAGACCATCCACGAGATGTTGTTGCGATTCGGACGGTATTTAAATCCGTCTTCACGCAACCAGGTCACCTGTCCGGTATCCATCAGGCTTTGCGCCATCGGACCGTTATCCACGGAGTAAACCCACATATTGCGTTTGACCAGCTGATAGGTCCAACCGCCAGGGCAAGCCCCTAAATCCACCGCATACATTCCATTTGCCAGACGCTCATCCCACTCATCGGCAGGAATAAAAACATGTAGCGCTTCTTCGAGCTTCAGTGTTGAACGGCTCGGGGCATCGGCCGGGAACTTCAAACGCGGGATGCCCATGTAAAACGGTGAATTATTGTCAGGCCAGGAATAACCGGTGTAACAACAACCTGGTGCGATAAAGAAAACATGGACTACCGGACGTTTTGGCGTTTCATATTTTGCCAGTACACCTGCTTCACGCAGCGCCGCACGCAGCGGCACGGTAAATTTGCGGCAAAACTTAACCAGCTCTTTGCTTTCATTAGTGTCTGCGACTTCGACGCGCAGATCACCACCTTTCTCTACAACGCCCTGCAACATACCGACAATCGGCGTAATGCGATCTTCCGGCGGCAAATATTGCAGCAATTCACCGACGACAAACATTTGACGGGCAAAAATCAGCGAACTGAACGGCAGCTCTTTGACCAAATTTTCAGCATCACCCTGCTGATAGCACTCATAAATGACGTAACCCGCATTGTCTTTCACGCGAGCAAAGCCAAACACTTCCCGACGAGTTGCTTTATCCGTAATTTCTGCGGCGCACTCTTTTTCAAAACCTGGGCGACACAACAATACAACCTTATTCATGGCTAACGCCCTTACGTTTCAATCGAATAGCACCAACTAACATCAGAACCCAACCTGCCAGGAAGCTGAAGCCACCAACAGGGGTAACAAACGCCCACAGGCGTAGATGAGACAGCGCGAGGCAATACAGGCTGCCGCTGAACAGCACCGTGCCTAATGCCATAAACACGCTACTCCAGTAAAACCAAATGCTAATACGTCGCTGCATAGCGACCGCGAGGCCAAAGATGGCCAGCGTATGGAACGCCTGATACTCAAGGCCCGTCTGGATCCACCCCATTTCAACGACGCCGAGGGTTTTACTCAGAACATGTGCCCCAAAGGCGCCCAGTGCCACAAAAATAAAGCCACTTACGGCGGCAAAAATCAGCATAAAACGGCTGGTCATGTTAATACCCTAAGTAAATTATTGTTCATAACGAAAGCGGAATTTTTCTTGTTCAGTGGCCGCTTTTGCCAGTATCCACTGACGGAAGGCGGCTATTTTACCCAGTTCTGCCTGACTGTCATGACAAACCAGATAAAATGCGTTCTTGCTGACCAGAACATCATTAAAGGGACAGACCAAACGCCCGGCTTCAATTTCAGACTGCGCCATAACGTTATTGGCCAGCGCCACTCCCTGTCCATGAATAGCAGCCTGAAGCACCATGGCACTATGGCTGAAGATAGGTCCCTGCTGTACGTTGATATGATTCAGGCCAAGCTGGCGCGTATAGGCTTGCCAGTCACGCCGCGAAGCATCGTGCAATAAAGTGTGTTTTGCCAAATCCTCTGGCGTCTTCAACGGTTTATCGCCAGTGAGCAACAGAGGCGAACAGACTGGCAATAAATATTCTGCGTACAATTTTTCCACACGCAGGCCAGGCCAGTTACCGCGCCCATAAAAAATAGCGACATCAACATCGTCAGCCAGTTTGTCTTCCTGGCGGTCTACCGCCTGGATCCTGACATCGATTCCCGGATAAGCTGAGTTAAAGCTAGAGAGTCTTGGCACCAGCCATTGAATTGCAAAACTGGGCAATAAACTCACGGTGAGCGCGCCTTTTGCACTGCGTGCCTGAAGTTTACGCGTCGCATCGGTTAATTGCGAAAAAATCTCTTTGATGTCGAGGAAATAGCTTTGACCTTCTTCCGTCAACAAGAGAGATCGATTGCGTCGACGAAACAGCTTAAGTCCCAAGAAATCCTCAAGTGACTTGATTTGATGACTTACTGCGGCCTGCGTCACAAAAAGCTCTTCGGCTGCGCGAGTAAAACTCAAATGACGCGCCGCAGCATCAAAAACACGTAACGCATTTAAGGGTGGTAATCGTTTTGACATGACTTTTTAGGCTTTGATGTTAAAAGAATTTAACAGTTACATAACAGCCTGTAACCTATTAGTTTTTTTAATCTGAGCCATTATAAATTGTCCGTTGAGGTTCTACCAGCAAATACCTATAGTGGCGGCACTTCCTGAAGCCGGAACGAAAAGTTTTATCGGAATGCGTGTTCTGGTGGGCTTTTGGCTTACGGTTGTGATGTTGTGTTGTTGTGTTTGCAATTGGTCTGCGATTCAGACCATGGTAGCAAAGCTACCCTTTTTCACTTCCTGTACATTTACCCTGTCTGTCCATAGTGATTAATGTAGCACCGCCAAATTGCGGTGCTTTTTTTTGTCCGAGTTTCTGTCGATGACGCCCGGCTATTTCTCCAGTTCCACCATCTCTTTCACATCGGTACGGTTAATCTGCTGTTTGTTGCCATTAGCGTCCTTGTAGGAAATCATTCCCGTCTCATTATCGGTCTTTGGCTTACCGTCAGACACGATCGACCGACCATCATTGGTGTGCATCACGTAATTCGAACCAGAACAGGCGCTCAGGGCAAAAGTCAGCATACATGCAGAGATAATTGCGGCAGTCTTTTTCATATTGTTCTCCTTAAAGCGATTTATGCTAAATAAAACGAATTCCATAACAGGCAAAAATACTCACCTAACACTATTTAGCATAAGCCACTGTTCTGACTTTACCAGGATATCCAGAGGATTCTGATAGTTAGCCTCCCCTTGTGTCTGCGCTCTTTTTGCGCCACGATCGGTTTATTGAACTGAGGAATACCATGAACGCTTTTAACCCCGCGCAGTTTCGCGCACAGTTTCCCGCGCTCAGCGATGCTGGCGTCTATCTCGATAGCGCCGCAACAGCGTTGAAACCACAGGCTGTGATTGATGCCACTCACCAGTTTTATAGCCTGAGCGCCGGTAATGTCCATCGCAGCCAATTTGCCGAAGCCCAACGGCTGACCGCCCGCTATGAAGCCGCACGGGAGAAGGCCGCCCGCCTGATCAATGCACCGGATGATAAATCCATCGTCTGGACCCGCGGTACGACAGAGGCTATCAACATGGTAGCCCAAAGCTACGCACGCCCGCGCTTACAAAGAGGCGATGAGATTATCGTCAGCGTGGCGGAACACCATGCCAACCTCGTTCCCTGGCTGATGGTGGCGGAACAAACGGGGGCAAAAGTCATCAGACTCCCTCTCAACGCCCATTTACTGCCGGACGTGGAACACTTACCAGAACTCATCACACCACGCAGCCGCATACTGGCGCTGGGGCAGATGTCAAACGTAACTGGCGGCTGTCCGGACCTGGTTCGCGCCATTTCGCTCGCCCACGCTGCGGGTATGGTGGTGATGGTTGATGGCGCCCAGGGCGTTGTACATTTCCCCGCAGACGTGCAGCAGTTGGATATTGATTTCTATGCTTTTTCTGGTCACAAGCTGTACGGGCCGACCGGGATCGGCGTTTTGTATGGTAAGCCAGAGTTGCTGGATGCCATGTCTCCCTGGCTCGGCGGCGGCAAGATGATTAATGAAGTCAGTTTTGCGGGGTTTACCACCCAGGCGGTTCCCTGGAAACTGGAGGCAGGTACGCCTAACGTTGCGGGTGTTATTGGCCTGAGCGCTGCGCTGGAATGGCTGGCGGATGTCGATATCGTGCAAGCGGAAAGCTGGAGCCGTGGTCTGGCTACACTGGCAGAAGAGGCACTGGCGAAGCGCCCGGGATTCCGTTCTTTCCGCTGCCAGGACTCCAGCCTGTTGGCCTTCGATTTTGCCGGTGTTCACCACAGCGACATGGTGACACTGCTGGCCGAATATGGCATCGCGCTTCGCGCAGGACAACACTGTGCGCAACCGCTGCTGGCAGAACTTGGTGTATCAGGGACGCTGCGCGCCTCATTTGCACCTTATAATAGCCAAAGTGATGTGGATGCGTTGGTGACGGCGATTGACCGCGCGCTGGAAATATTGGTGGATTAATGACAAACCCTCTGTTCGCCGAACATCCGTTTGGCACAACCGTGACCGAAGAGACTTTACGAGCTATCTTTGTCCCACTTACTCAGTGGGAAGATAAATATCGCCAGCTTATCCTGCTGGGGAAGCAACTACCGCCACTCCCGGAGCCATTAAAGGCCCAGGCAAAAGAGATCGCGGGATGCGAAAACCGCGTCTGGCTGGGGTATGCCGTACATGAGAATGGCACTATGCACTTTTTCGGCGACAGCGAAGGCCGTATCGTGCGCGGTTTGCTGGCAGTGCTGCTCACCGCGGTAGAAGGTAAAACCGCCGCCGAATTACTGACACGTTCGCCAATGGATTTTTTTGATGAATTAGGTTTACGCGCCCAGCTCAGCGCTTCGCGTAGCCAGGGACTGAATGCCCTTAACGCGGCGATTCTTGCAGCAGCGCAGCTGGTTGTATAGCTGTTTTGCCGGATAAGCGCTGGTGCCCCATCCGGCAAACAATCATTAAGCCTGACGCGCCGCCTTCGCCATCATCTTCTTCAACGCGTGTGACACCGCGACAAAGCCAAATGTCGCTGTCACCATCGTCGCAGCGCCAAAACCAGATGCACAATCCATACGCTTCGGCCCTTCTGCCGTCGCCTTCATCGCACACACTGAACCATCAGCCTGCGGATAGACCAGCGCCTCGGTCGAGAACACACAGTCCACACCCAGCTTGCCTTTGCTGTTTTTAACCACGCCAAAGTCACTTTTTAGCCGCTCACGTAGCTTCGCCGCCAACGGATCCTGAATAGTTTTGGCTAAATCAACGACCTGAATCTGCGTAGGGTCAATCTGCCCTCCGGCACCACCGGTGGTGACCAGCGGAATTTTATTGCGACGGCAGTACGCGATCAGCGCTGCCTTCGGGCGTACACTGTCGATAGCATCAATGACATACGAAAAGCCCGCGTTCATATACTCTGCAACGTTATCCGGCGTGACAAAGTCATCGACCACACTGACCCGACACTCGGGATTAATCTGCCGTATACGTTCGGCCATCACCTCAGCCTTCGCCTGGCCCACGTTATCACGCAGAGCATGGATCTGCCTGTTAGTATTGGTAACGCACACATCATCCATATCGATGAGCGTAATTGCGCCAATTCCGGTACGCGCCAGCGCTTCCGCCGCCCACGATCCCACGCCGCCAATCCCGACCACACACACGTGCGATCCGGCGAACAGGTGCAGCGCATTTTCGCCATACAGACGCGCTGTGCCGCCAAAACGCTGACGCCAGGCATCACTTATCACAACAGACATACGACCTCAGAACAGAAAATTCAAAGAGCGGTGATCGCCACTCACTATAGTGGCGACAACACCGTTCTTGCGCCGAATGGCGCTTCGCTTATCCAGCCTGCTCGAAAAATGGCAGGTCTGATAAGGCTATTAACCGCTAAATACGTTACCCGCTCCGGCGCCACTTTTCAGCACCCAGACACGACCGTAGTGATTATACCAGCCCGCACGATGCCCTGCGTCTGCACCAATACCCTGATAGATATCGAAGTGCTGGCCTTTGATCGCTCCACCGACATCTAATGCCACCATCAGACGCAGTTCATACTGACCGGTAAATTTCCCGTTATTGTCCAGCAGCGGCACTTCTGCCAGTAACGTCGTGCCCGCAGGAATAATACTACGGTCAGAAGCAACGGAGGCCCTGCCAATCAGCGGCACTGCGCTGGCCCCTTTTACCGGGGCAAAAGATTGTGGTTTAAAGAAGACGAACGACGGATTCTGTTCCAGCAGTTCACGCACTTCAGCTTCGCTGTGCGTTTCACCCCAGTGACGGATCGCCTGCATCGACATATCTTCTTTCTTCACTTCGCCACGATCGATCAGCACTTTACCAATACTGCGATAAGCATGGCCGTTTTTGCCGGCATAGCTAAAGAAGTTAAGCGGGCTGCCATCACCGAAGTCGATGTAGCCACTGCCCTGAACATCCATAATGAAGTTATCCATCAGGGAGTTGCTGTATGCCAGGATATAGTTGTCACTCAACGCACCTGCGTAGATTTCAGCGCGGGAAGGTAAACGCCCACGTTTTGGCGGCATACGATAGATAGGGTATTGAAATTCCCCCTGACGCGTGTGCCGCGCCTGGATTACCGGCGTGTAATAACCAGTGAACTGAACGTTGCCATAGTTATCAGCCCCTTCCATCTGCCAAGCATCAATACCAAACTGGCGCATATTGCGCGTATCGCCACCTGCACGTAGCCACTCCTGGATAGCGTTGTAGACATTGCTTTGGTTGCCATACAAACGCGGAGAGGCGTTGCGGATCTGATTTACCTGCTCGGCGAAATCACCGGCATTGATTGGCGCGCCAACCGCATCAGGTTGGTTCACCAGTGAGAAAGGCTGGGTAAATTTCCCGTCTTTATACTGCTGTCCACGATCGGTGGGTTTAGAGGAACACGCAGCGAGCATCGCGACTACGGCCCCCGCCAGAAGATATTTTGCCCAACGTCCTTTCATTATTCTCGTCTTAAGTTGCCTGAATGCGAGATGAAGATAACAAACCCCCGAACCTAATGAAATGCGAATGCATACCCCATCGCAAATTTTGCGCAAAAAATAAACCGAAATGCTTTGTTTTTGTTCATTTTCATCCTTAAACCGTGATCAAGGTGAAAAAAGGGTTGCATGAAAACGTTAGCAGAGTATAGTGCGCATCCACGGACGCGGGGTGGAGCAGCCTGGTAGCTCGTCGGGCTCATAACCCGAAGGTCGTCAGTTCAAATCTGGCCCCCGCAACCAATTAAAATCAGAAGCAGTAATATTTCTGTTAAGCAGTTCGAATCACACATGTGATTTGAAATACGCAGCAGAAAGACGGACGCGGGGTGGAGCAGCCTGGTAGCTCGTCGGGCTCATAACCCGAAGGTCGTCGGTTCAAATCCGGCCCCCGCAACCAATTAAAATCTGATGTGATATTTTTGCAAGGTAGTTCGAATCACAGCAAAGCCAACGCAGATGTGGTTTGAATACGAAGCAAAAGACGGACGCGGGGTGGAGCAGCCTGGTAGCTCGTCGGGCTCATAACCCGAAGGTCGTCGGTTCAAATCCGGCCCCCGCAACCAATACATTGAACACCCTGACGGGTGTTTTTTTGTTTCTGCGGTCCGTAAAAAAAGCGCTTCTCAGCGCTTTTTTATTATCCCCTTCTCGCCAGCGTTGCCCCATCGGCAAAATACGCTTTGATCCCAGCCAGAATCGACTCAGCAACTTCCTGCTGGAAGGTCGCGGTTTTGAGCTTTCGCTCCTCTTCAACGTTACTGATAAACGCCGTTTCCACGAGGATCGAGGGAATATCCGGCGCTTTCAACACCGCAAATCCTGCCTGCTCAACCTGATTCTTATGCAGATTATTAATCTTACCGAGCTTATTCAGTACCGCTTTACCAAACTTCAGACTGTCAGCAATCGTCAGCGATTGCACCATGTCGAACATGGTGTGGTCGACGTAGCGGTCACCACTCTTACTGACACCACCAATTAAATCCGAGGCGTTCTGGGTTTGCGCCAGATATTTTGCTGCGGTACTGGTCGCACCTTTAGTGGAAAGTGCAAACACCGACGAACCACTGGGCTGTCGACTGGTAAAAGCATCCGCATGAATGGAGACAAACAGGTCAGCGCGCTGCTTCTGGGCTTTCGCCACGCGGACTTTCAACGGAATGAAGATATCCTCATTACGCGTCATATAGACCTTCATATTGCCTTCTTTTTCGATCAGCGCGCGCAGGCGACGGGCTATCTGCAACACCACATCTTTTTCGCGCGTCTTGTATTTCCCCACGGCACCGGAATCTTCGCCACCATGGCCGGGATCGAGCATAATGACAATTGGACGGTCACGCCCCGCTTTACCGGGCTGCGGGCCACTTTGTGCAGGTGGCACCTGTTTATCGAGATCGCCCTTGTTGTAGTCTTCAAGTAACGCCAGCAGAGGATCCTGCACATCCTGGGCATTCGCGGGATAAAGATCCATCACCAGACGTTCTTTAAATCCTGCAACGGGTGCCAGGGCGAACAGCTGCGGCTTCACATCTTGTTTCAGCTCAAACACCATGCGCACGGTCTGTGGGTCAAACTGGCCTACTCTTGCTGACTTAATGTACGGATCGTCAGGGCGGATCTGCGTCCCGATTCCCTTGAGCACCGAGTTCAAATTAACGCCTTCAATATCCACAACCACACGCTCAGGATTACTCAGGGCAAACTGTTTGTATTTCAGCAGACGGTTGGATTCCACCGTGACGCGGGTATAACTGGAGGCAGGCCAGATGCGCACTGCAACGACCTGACTAACGGCGGCCAGACCGACCTGGCTGACGCTCAAAAGCCACATAGCACCCGCACCTTTCAGTAAACGGCGGCGACTGATTGCTGAATTGGATCCCGACATGCTTCTCCCGAGCAAAAGAAATCTTTATTTAGGTAATAGGTAAAACGTCCTAATTGACCGGAAACTTTAGCGAATGACGCATAATCTGTCATCTACAAAAGGGTAAACATTCTTTTTATATTCACGGCATTACTGAGAAAAATCTTCAGGAAGGGTAAAAATTACGCTTGCGCATGGAGCAAAAACAGAATAAAAATACACAAATTACGAATAATCATGCAATGAGGGTGTGCCGTGGTGAAGGAGCGTAGAACCGAACTGGTACAGGGATTCCGCCATTCTGTTCCCTATATCAATACCCATCGGGGAAAAACGTTTGTCATTATGCTGGGCGGCGAAGCCATCGAGCATGAAAACTTTTCCAGTATCGTCAATGACATTGGCCTCCTGCATAGCCTGGGCATCCGCCTCGTTGTGGTGTATGGCGCCCGGCCACAGATTGATGCCAATCTTGCTGCTCATCATCATGAGCCGGTGTACCACAAAAATACGCGCGTGACTGATGCCAAAACGCTGGAGCTGGTGAAGCAGGCTGCAGGGCTACTCCAGCTTGATATCACCGCCCGCCTGTCGATGAGCCTGAACAATACGCCATTGCAGGGCACGCACATCAATGTGGTCAGCGGTAACTTTATTATCTCCCAACCTCTTGGCGTCGATGACGGCGTAGATTACTGCCATAGCGGACGCATCCGTCGTATTGATGAAGAGGCGATTCACCGCCAGTTGGACAGTGGCGCCATTGTATTGATGGGCCCGGTAGCCGTTTCCGTCACCGGAGAGAGCTTTAATCTGACTTCAGAAGAGGTCGCCACCCAGTTGGCTATCAAGCTGAAAGCAGAAAAGATGATCGGTTTTTGCTCCTCCCAGGGAGTTATTAACGATGATGGCGATATTGTTTCCGAACTTTTCCCCAACGAAGCCCAGGCTCGCGTTGAGTCACAGGAAGAGAAAGGCGACTACAGCTCCGGCACCGTGCGCTTCCTGCGTGGTGCCGTAAAAGCCTGTCGCAGTGGCGTACGCCGCTGCCACCTGATTAGCTATCAGGAAGATGGCGCATTGTTACAGGAGCTGTTCTCACGCGATGGGATCGGGACGCAAATCGTGATGGAGAGCGCCGAACAGATCCGTCGCGCCACCATTAACGATATCGGCGGTATTCTGGAACTGATTCGCCCACTCGAGCAGCAAGGTATTCTGGTCCGTCGCTCACGTGAACAATTGGAAATGGAGATCGACAAATTCACTATTATTCAGCGTGATAACCTGACCATCGCCTGTGCCGCCCTGTACCCTTTCCCGGAAGAACGAATTGGCGAAATGGCGTGTGTAGCAGTACATCCGGACTATCGAAGTTCTTCACGCGGAGAAGTTTTGCTGGAAAGGATCGCCGTGCAGGCCAGACAAATGGGGCTTAGCAAACTGTTCGTGCTGACAACACGCAGTATTCACTGGTTTCAGGAGCGCGGCTTCACGCCCGTGGATATTGACCTGCTGCCAGAGAGTAAGAAACAGATGTACAACTATCAGCGGCGTTCAAAAGTGCTAATGGCAGATCTGGGGTAACCACAGTTGCCGGATAGCGTTAACGCTTATCCGGCCAACAAATCCTACTGTGCAATACCATCATTAAACAACGCCGACAGCCCACTGCGACGTTCAGTGCGAGTGGCAATGGCCCCACTCAATATCCGCTCATCGGCATACAGCGACAAGCGACGGCGCGCGCGGGTCACCGCCGTATAAACCAGCTCGCGGGTAACAACGGGCGAATGCTGGCTGGGTAAAATCAACGCCGCATGATCAAACTCGGATCCTTGTGATTTATGCACCGTCATCGCCCAGGTTGTTTCATGTTCCGGTAAACGGCTGGGCTGTACCGACTTGATATTGCCATCCGGCAACGCAAACCACACCCTTAAGCCCTGACCACGATCGAGCGCGATCCCGATATCACCGTTAAACAGACCCAGCGAACTGTCATTTCGCGCAATCATCACCGGTCGCCCCTCGTACCAACGGGTATGTGCGAGACGGGAAATCTTACGTTTTTGCACCATCACCTGTTCGATGCGCTCATTCAACCCACTCACGCCGAACGGACCTTCACGCAGTGCGCACAATAGCTGATATTCATTAAATGACTGAATAATAGCATCCGGCTCTGCACGCTCATGGAGCAACTCAAGGTAGTGCCCATAGCCCGCTAGCGCTTCATCAAGCATAGCTGCGTAATCTTCACTACTTTGCAGCGTGCGTTTTTCAATATCACTAAAACCTTGCTGGAAGACCGTTTTGATCGCGGCTTTATCACCCCGATTTATCGCAGAAGCCAGTTGGCCGATACCGGAATTACTGCCAAAACGGTAACTCTTTTGCAGCAGGCATAAGCTGTCACGTAATGATGCCGCCTGAGTTCCTGAACCCGCAGGAATGGTGCTACCGGTCAGGCGGCTCAGTTGTTTTGCGCGTTCCGCAGTAAATCCGGCATTCACAAAAGCACAGATATCCCCCAGCACAGCCCCCGCCTCAACGGAAGCAAGCTGGTCACGATCGCCAAGAAAAATCACCCGACCATGGGGAGGTAATGCATCAATAAGGCGCGACATCATAGGCAAATCAATCATCGAGGCTTCATCAACCACCAACACATCAAGATGGAGAGGATTGCCTGCATGATGGCGCAGTCGCTGGCTACCCGGCTGTGCGCCTAATAATCGGTGCAGCGTACTGGCGTCATCAGGAATACGTTTCTTTTGTTCATCGGTCAACGGCAACTCACGTAATGCAGCGCCCAGCGACGCAGTCAGTCGCGCCGCCGCTTTTCCCGTTGGAGCGGCCAGCCGGATACGACAGCGTTCACCATCCGCCATCTGAATCAACGCCGCCAACAGCCTGGCGACCGTTGTCGTTTTTCCCGTTCCCGGCCCACCAGAGATCACTGATATACGACGCGTCAGCGCTACAGCCGCTGCAACTTTCTGCCAGTTAATTCCTTCCGTATGCGGAAAAAGCGTCCCCAGCGTGTGGGTCAACCGCGATTCATCCACCTCGATTGCCTGGTTAACCTCACTAAAGAAGCGAGCCACCGTGCGTTCGTTATTCCACATTCGGTTCAGATACAGGCGATCGCCATACAGCACCAGCGGCGTCGGGCGCTCGCCGCGACTTACCGCATCAGAGGCAAGCAGACATTCAGCCCAGTCTTCAGGCTCCCCTTTTTCACTCATCCAGGAGGTAAGCAAAGGGTGGGCGTCTTCGCTTAAAGATAAACGCGAAAGCGGTAAACAGACGTGGCCTTCTCCCGCTTCGCGGCTAAGCAATGCCGCAGCCAGCGTGACGACCGGGTTGTCGTTTCCGGCAACCGCCAGCGCAAACTGGGCATCTAACGGCCGTAGCTGTTTCTGCTCCACAGCCTCCAGTAATCGCTTCTGGATTGTCATTGCATTTCCTCCAGTGCTGCGCCCGCAAACATCTCGTCCATCATCGCAATCAGCTCTCCGTCTGGTCGGGTCGCATAAATTCCCTGCTGAGGTTCCTCGCTATCAACACCGCGCAAAAAGAGATAGATAACGCCGCCAAAATGGCGTTCATAATCGTAGTCTGTAATGCGGTGACGTAAATAGCGGTGCAGCGCCAGAGTATAAAGTTGATATTGCAGGTCATAACGGTGTGCCTGCATTGCTGAGGCCATCGCCTGCTGGGTATAAGCGCTGCTGTCTTCTCCCAGCCAGTTAGATTTGTAGTCAAGCAGGTAATAACGCCCCTGGTGGCGGAACACGAGGTCAATAAAACCTTTCAGCATGCCGCGAACCTGCATGAAATCCAGCGGTGGACAGCCCGCCGAGAGAGGATCGTACTTGCGGATCAGCGCGTCCAGTTGGCTGGCTATCAGCGGCTGCGAAATGGGCAGATAAAACTCCATCTCCACCTGTTTTTCCCGTGCAGACAGAACGCTCAGACTCACGCCCGATTCGTTAAGCGGCGCACGCAAAATGGTCTCCAGCCAGTGGGTCAAAACCGGCGCCCAGTGTGCCTCATACCCACCCAACGCCAGTTTTTCCTGTACCCATTGCGTTTCAACCGGTTGGGTAAAATCCAGGTCCTCAAACAAGCTATGTAAAAATGTTCCCGGCGATGCACCTCGTGGAAACTGATGCGGTGTTAGCCCTGATTCCACAACCGCCTCACCCACGCCTGATGCATCAATGTCCAGCCGGGGGATCAGATCCTGCGCGATGCCATGTCCACGTTGTTGCAGGCCGGAATAGCTGGTCACACGCCAGCTGTCACCGGGAGCACGTTGCAGCGTTCTTGCACTCAATACCGAACTGGCGGGTTGCGAAACCAGCCAACGCTCACCGTCTGGCTCATTCGGCGTCAGGCAGGCAATATCTTCACTGCAAAGCGCTTCAATAGCAGCACGAAGCCCTGCGGCATCCTTCGGCTCGCCTTTTTGCAACAAGCGTCCCAGAGCACTCTGATGCACATCGGTATCACCTTTCTTATCACCCCGACGGCGCACCAGCGGCGCAACGCCGAGACTGCAATGCCATACCGAACGCGTCAGCGCAACATAAAGCAATCGCAGGTCTTCCGCCAGACGTTCAGCTTCTGCCAGCTCAATACTCTCATCCGCTTCGCTGAGATCCAGCACAGCTTCAAAAGAGCTACGATCATGGTAGAACGCCTGATCCTGAACGCGAAAATTAGTGATAAAAGGCAGCCAGACCAGTGGATATTCCAGCCCTTTCGATTTGTGGATGGTGACGATTTTAACCAGATGCTTATCGCTCTCCAGCCTCAACTGCTGACTGGAAGCATTGCTGTCAGGTTCCAGAATATGCTGGGAAAGCCAGCGCACCAGCGCATGCTCACTTTCCAGTTGCGATCCCGCTTCCTGCAACAGTTCACTGATATGCAAAATGTCGGTCAGACGGCGTTCGCCACCCGCCGTTGCCAGCAGGTTTTCTGCAATTTGACGCGCTGACATCAGCGCGCGCAGCATCGGCATGACGCCACGCTTATGCCAGAGCTGGCGATAACCGTCGAATTCCTCTACTACGGCATCCCAGGCATTCTCGTCATTGTTCAGCGCTTCAATATCCTGCGCATTAAGTCCCATCATGGACGTCGCCAGCGCGCTACGCAGTGTGTTTTCACGTTCCGGCGTCATCACCGCCTGCAGGATCCATAGCAGTTCCTGCGCCTCCAGCGTTTCAAATACACTGTCACGGTTGGAGAGATAGACCGACGGGATAGCCAGTTGCGTTAGCGCGTCGCGTACCAGCGCCGCCTCCTGGCGACTGCGGACCAACACGCTGATATCCGATGCGCGTACCGGGTTGGACGCTTTACCGCTGACCAGCAACGCCTCACCAGACTGCCCGGCTTGAAGCCAGTCACGAATTTGCGTTGCGCACACCTGGGCCATATAGTTCTGGTAATCGCCCACGCCACAGCTTTCTCCTTCCATTAGCCACATGCTCATCGCAGGTTGCTTTTCACCGTGAAGTACAAACCGCAGCGATTGATTCTTCTCTGCGGATTTCACCGGGCTAAAGGGGATTTCGCGGAACATGAAGGCGTCGTTCATCTGGCTGAAGAGCGTATTGACGCCATTGACCATCCCAGGCGCAGAACGCCAGTTGGTATCGAGCGTGTAATGTGCGCTAACTTCACTACGCGCTTTCATATAGGTGAAGATATCCGCACCGCGAAACGCATAAATAGCCTGTTTGGGATCGCCAATCAACAGCAGCGCGGTTTCCGGCTGATGCTGCCAGATACGACGGAAAATACGGTACTGCTGCGGGTCGGTGTCCTGGAATTCATCGATCATCGCCACCGGAAAACGGGTTCGAATGGCAGTAGCCAGCGCATCGCCGCTTTCACTACCCAGTGCCGCGTCCAGCCGACTGAGCATATCGTCAAAGCCTAACTCTCCGCGTCGACGTTTCTCCTGCGCAACCGCTTCGCGGATTTCCGCCAGCGCCCGGGTAATCACCAGATCGCGGATCGTCAGCGGTTCGCTAATCAGTTCATCAATGGCGACAAATAGCGGATGCCGGGGCGTTACGCCGCCCGCTTTGGTGCGATCTTCTAAAAAGCGTTGAGAGAATTTCTCCAGCGCATCAGGGAGCTGGTAGCTTTGTGTCTCTTCCTGCGCCCAGGCACTGATCTTTTCGATCCACTTACCCTGATTACCACGATTAAATTTACGCCTGTCGATTCCGGAATCTTCAAGCAGACCTTCCAGCTCATCGACCGAATCGCGCCATTGCTGCTTAATCTGGTTGATACGCGCCAGAATTTTTTCGTGTCGGGATGCCAGCGTTTCATCCGTTGGCGGCGGCGCTTTAATGACCGGGGCTTCACCCTGTAGGTAGCGGTCGATATCTCGTAGCAGCGCTTGTGGGCCTTTCCACGTTTCGAAGATCACCTGCGCAATATCGCGAGAGAGCGGGTAACAATGTCGACGCCAGAAGTCCGCGCAGGCCTGGTAACGCAGCAGCGATTCATCTTCTATCAGTTGCTGTTCAAACAGCATGCCTGACTCAAAGGCGTTCAGACTAAGCATACGCTGGCAGAAACCGTGAATGGTAAACACCGCCGCTTCATCCATCTGTCTTTCAGCCAATAACAGCCAATGCGCGGCCTGTTTTTTATCGGCAATTTCATCTAACAAGCGGGCATAGAGCGGATTGTCGGTAGTTTCACGCAGGCAGGCAATTCGCAGCTCATGAATGTTGCTACGAATACGACCGCGCAGCTCTTCAGTGGCGGCCTCGGTAAAGGTAACCACTAACAGCTCTTCGACGGTCAGAGGGCGAGGAAAGGCGGCGGAGCCGCCCAGTCCAAGCAGTAAACGTAAATAAAGGGCGGCGATGGTAAAGGTTTTACCGGTGCCCGCAGAGGCTTCAATCAGTCGCTCGCCCGTCAGGGGCAAGCGCAGTGGATCAAGGGACTCAGCGGCATCATTCATTCTTTTCACTCATCAGGGGTAAGGTTTGCTGCAACGCGCTGACGGTCGGCCACACTTTCCAGCCTTCCGGGTGCACATACTCTGCTTTCCCGTTCTGACTGCCGAAAACCTGTGACAGTATCGCCATGCCTTGCGGCTCAACCACCGCCTGATGGAAGAAATCGGCAAGCTTTTGCGGCGTCAGCAGTTTAATCTGAGCCACGATTTTATCACGTGAATCGAAGCGCATATTACCTCGATCGAAATCTTTGCTTAACTGCGAAGCTTCTGCCCCCAACGTTTGGGGCGCCTGCAGCATTTGCGCAATGATGGCCTGCTGAATTTGTACGAATTCATCAGCTTTCATTGCCCGCAGTTTCGCTTCCGCCGTCGGGAAAAACGCTTTATACCGTTCCCACAGGTAAGACGGTTGCTTATCGCTGCTTTGCAGCAGGAAGCCCATTCCCCACTGACGGCCAACGCTCATTGGGAAAGCAAATACGGCGTAGCCTAATTGCTCTTCAGTACGCAGTTGATTGTAGAACCACGGCTGAACAATTTGCCCTAACATCGCGCTGTAGGCCGAACTGGTGTACTCGTCATAACCGGTAGGCACAAATACCGCTGCCAGCGCGGAGTCCGTGCTGCTGCCCGCTTTTTCAAAAATGACGGACTGCTTTTTATCGACTACAACATCTTTGTTCCGGCACCATTCCGACCCGTTCGCACCAAGCTGTTTCTGAATATCACGTGCCATGGTTTTCGCCTGAGCTTCGCTCATGTTACCAATCACCAGAAATTCAGGACGCGCACCGGCTTTTAAGGTGTCACGGTAAGTCATCACTTCTTGCAAAGTAATGGATGGCAACAGTTTACGGCGTTCATCGCGTGAGAAGTACGGCACCTGAGAAAGCATCTGTACCGGCATAATTGCCTGATCATAGGCTTTGCCTTTCTCTGCAGAGTCCATCATCTGGGCGTACCAGGATTTCGCCTGCTCCAGCTGTTCGTCCGTAGCGGTGTAGCTGAAATAGCCTGTCAGCAGCGCCTGAAAAAGCTGCGGTAAACGTTGGGTATAGCCGTTTGCGTTAAGCATCAGACCATTGTTAGCATTCGTTGAGAAACCAATCCCCCCCACCGCAGCCTGATTGCTTAACTGGTCGAGCGCAATACCGGCCAGATAATCGTTCAGTGCGAATAACACCTGATTTTTGGCGCTATCCATCGCTTTCGGGTTGCGCAGAATCACGCTGACATCGGCCTTTGGCTCACTGGCAAAATACTGACTCGGCGCATATACCACGCGTAAATCAGGCTCATCAACGATCAAATCCGGATGGGCGTATTTTTTATCCGTCTTAATCAGCGTGAAATCACCAGGGATATAGGGGTTCAACTCCGGCAGAGAGAGCGCAATGCCCTGGGCTTTTTGCTGCCAGTCGGCGAAGGTTTTTTCGCTGATTTTATCCACCTGATAAGGGGCATCGACAAAATAAGCGGTTTTATTATGTGGCTCTTTCGGACTGATATACCAGATACGCGCATTTTGCGGTGTCATCATCGCCAGACGTTCCTGAACCGCCTTAGCATCATATTGATCGGCAATATTCACCGCATCCAGCGTATGTTCGACGGGAACGCGGATCATGGTATCAGCCAGCCATTCCACGTAGTCCATATCACGCGTGATAGAGGGATAACGGAAGTCGAGATCCAGTACGTGTGCCAGTTCGTCAAAATAGCGTTTATCAACGCCTTTTTCACGCAACAGATTGAGATAGCTAAAGATAGCAGCAACAACTTCATCGCGATTCGCCAACCCTTTGTCGGTTAACGTCGCCGAAATAGCCAGCACACCGCTGTTACCATTGACAACCGGATCGGAGTCAGCACGAATGCCTTCAACCAGCCCCTGCTTTTGCAGCCAGTCGGACAACGTCCCCGGACTGCGGTTACCAATCAAATAGGTAACGAGTTCGTCGGTTTTGCTACGAAACTGTGCGCTGTTGTTATCGATACGAAACTCTACGCGCAGCACTTTACGCGGCATTGCAGGGACATAGTGGATGACGACGCCCTTTTGCGCGTCAGTCACGACCGGTACGGTAATTTCCGGTTTTTCGACATTTTTATTCGGTACTCGCCCGAAGGTATCAGCCGCGATCCGCGCCAGCTCTGGCAGGGGTTTATTACTGTAAATCACCGCTTTCATCAGGTTCGCGGAGTAGTACTTTTCATGGAATGTCTGCAAGGCTTGCAGTACCGGGTTACCCGGTTTGTCGCTTAATGTCTGCAGATTTCCGCCGGAGAAGCGCGAACCAGGGTGTGCCGGGTTTATTGTTTCTGCGCTCACCTGTGCCATACGCATACCGTCCCGGGTACGCGCCAGCGTCAGCTCAGAATTAACGGCATTTCGCTCGCGATCGGCATATTTTTTATCGAGCAGCGGCGAGGCAATAGCGTCAGCCAGACGATCGACGGCACCCGCCAGCGCATCGTTTTCAACTTCGAGATAGAAAGCCGTGCGATAGGGCGCAGTGCTGGCGTTGTGGCTGCCACCGTGCATTTTGAGGAATTCAGCTAAGCTGTCCGGCTGTGGGTATTTTTTAGATCCCATCAGGCACATATGTTCAAGGTAATGCGCCAACCCCTGGTGATCGTCGGGATCTTCCAGAGACCCCACCGGGACCACCAGTGCAGAGAGAGACTTAACGGCCTGAGGGTCGGATACCAGCAACACGACCATGCCGTTATCAAGGCGCACGGCCTGATACTGGCGAGTGTCTTTATCGCTTTTACGGATGGTTTCAGCTAAAGGCTGCCAACCAGTATCTGCCTGACTTACGGGTACCCAAAGGGCAACGAACAACAGTAATGCGCTGAACCAGGTGCTGCGGGGCATTCACAAACCTCATCATTAACGTATTCACCTGTTCACTACAAACCACGCATTAAGCGTGGTCTGAACAGGGCAAGACTCTGTGCTGAACGAGTCAGCATCTTATGTGTAAGAATCAGTCCGTGACAGAAAGCGCATCATAGTAGAAGTCATCAATCTGTGCAATTTTTATACAATCATCATGACTGATTAAAGCGAAATAACGGTAACAAATAGCGCTGAGACTGCGACACAATGGTCTCCAGAGTTTCAGGAGCCAGCTGACGCCACAGGCGTTGATACCAGATATCATCGCCTTCACCACGCACCATCATGTTGCCTTCATAAGCCTGCAAAAACTTATTTCGTGCTTTTTGCAGCGTATCATCGTCATCTAACATGGCATCATTTACGGCGTCATAACAGGTTTTTATCCACGCCCCACCACTTTCCGGTAGCACCAGCAAAGGCGATGACATGCCTTCCCGATACCCCTCAATAAGTTGTGACAGATACAGTAACGCCTGCTCTGCTTCCAGTGGAGGGAAACGCCATTCCCCGTCTTTACGCAGGAACAAACGGCTCTCTCCCGCTCCGCCACTGGCACAATAGACAAGATGTTCCAGCCAAAGTTGCACCCCCTGGGACACACTTATTAAAGATGGGCGCCAGCGCAACAAACCATCTTCCTGGACCTGTGGTAACCAACCCGTGATTTGCACACCGTTGCAGCTCAGATCAATTTCCATGCTCTGGCAAGGCTGGCGAGAGGCAATAATGCGATCGGCAAGCGACTGCATCTCCTGACGTTGGGTATCCCAAAGAATCTCACCAAATGCCCCATAAGGAAGCGAGCCAGCCGCACGGAAGCGACGGAACAAACGCTCGGCGTCGTTCTCTTCCACCAGCGTGTTAAGCAACTGCTGGTTAAGCTGATAGCGGGTTAACCTCTCAAGGGTAAAAGGCTCCGTTTCCGGGATCTCACTCTCTTCAGAACGGAAATTCACTCGTAGCCGCATCTGGAAGAAGGCCCGAACCGGATGAGCCCAAAATCGTTGTAGCGTTTCCAGCGTCAGGGTTTCAGGCATCGTAAAGTGGAGTGGCTGAACAAAATCAGCGTGTGCCTTACCTGACATGTTCGCCGCTGGCAGCCATTCACGCGCATAACTTTGCTGTTCGCCTGGCTGAAAGTTTTGTACATCAAAAGGCATACGGGTGTGCAAACGGGTAATGTGGGCTTTTACTTTGGTTTCGCTTTCATCGCTGGTGAGCAATTCATCACCCGGTAAGTAGTGGCTTTGCCCAATATAGTCCATTAACTCCTGCACCAGTACCGACGGAAAGCGTTCACTGTTGTCCTGAATTGAACGCCCAATGTAGCTGATATAGAGCGTTTGCTGCGCCGAGATCAGTGCTTCCAGAAACAGATAGCGATCATCATCACGACGACTTCGGTCACCCCGCATCGGCTTTTGACTCATCAGGTCAAAACCCAACGGCGCAAGCTGGCGCGGATAAACACCGTCGTTCATGCCTAACAAACACACCACTTTGAAAGGAATGGAACGCATTGGCATCAGCGTACAAATATTCACCGGACCAGCAAGGAAACGCTGACTGATACGTTCCTGGTCTAGCCGCAAGGCTAGCTCATCGCGTAACAGTGAAAGTGGAATAGCACCGCGATACTCAGCCCCCAAACCTTCGGCAATAATAGCCTGCCACTGTTGTTCAATGAGCGTCATCGCCGCTTCGGTTTCTGCATCCGGCAGGAAGAAATCATTGAGCATGTCACGACAGACGGGTAGCCATTCCTCCAGCGGACGCTCCTGGGCCAACCCCCGGCGCCAGAGATTTAGCTGCATCAATAGCGAAGCCAGATGCCCCACCAGCTCGGCAATCAAACCGCTGGATTCATCATACGGCAATACCGATTGCCACTCGCCCTGCGTGCTTTCCATCGCATAGCCCAGCAGCATACGCGTCAGACCAAATTGCCAGGTGTGCTGGCCTGTCGGTGGTAGTTCCAGTTCGCGAACGTTGTCGTCGTCAATTCCCCAACGAATACCTGACTCATTAACCCACAGGCGAAGATAGCGTAATCCCTCTTCGTTGATGTTGAAGCGCGCCGCCAGTACTGGGACGTCCAGTAATGCCAACACATCTTCTGAGACAAAACGGCTGTCCGGCAACGACAGCAGGCTGATAAAGGCCTGTAAAACGGGATGGGACTGACGTGCACGGCGGTCAGAAATGGCAAACGGTAAATATCTATCAGCTGGCGCGCTGCCAAAAACGGCCTGAATGAATGGGCTGTAGCTGTCGATATCCGCTACCATCACAATGATGTCACGCGGCGTCAGCGTAGGGTCCGCTTCCAGCATCGCCAGCAAACGGTCATGGAGGATTTCCACCTCACGCTGTGGGCTATGGCAGACATGGAAACTCACACTGGTGTCATTCGGCTCAAGCAACCGTTTATTGTCGCTACGCGAATACTCCTCCAGATTGACGCCTGCCACAGCCCGGCTTTCCAGCTCAAGGATGTCCGACTGAATGTTACGCAAAAGATTGTCGGGCGTGATATCGACAAACGCATCCAGTTCCTGGCTGTTTTCCAGCTCAGACAGCAGGTAAATATAGTCACGCCCCAGTTTTCCCCACGAGGCCAGCAGCGGATTGCTGACATCCTGCTCGCCATCACTGTTAAACAACCCCTCGGCATTTTGGCTATCACGAAACAACGGCAGCTCTCTTTCTTCAAAGCTGTGCCGACGCTGGCGCGCCAGCAGCTTAGCCAGATACGCAGGATCTTTAATGTCACCCCAGTAGTAACGACACGGATTAGTGAATAACAGGTGAATTTCGATATGCTTACCCAACGCCTGCAACGCCTGAAGATAAACAGGCGGCAACGCCGAAATACCGCAAATAAAAACGCGCGAAGGTAGCCCTTCCGGGCAGCTTGTTGCACTTTCCAGGGTCTGAATAAACCGTTGATATAAATTAGCGCGATGCCAGCGTGGTTGTCCCAGTTCAGCGGTATATTCCACCAGCGCTTTCCACAGTGGTGCCTGCCAGGCCTGAGACTCTCCTAAACCTTCAACCAGCCTTCCCTCCTCCCACTGCGTTAACCAGTCCGGACGGTAGACTAAATATTGGTCAAAAAGGTCGGCTGCGCGTGAAGAAAGCTGAAACAGCTTACGCTTGTCGGTATCGTCAGTCAGATAGTGACGCAGCAGCGTGAAGTCATCTTTTTCCAGTAATTGCGGCAGCAACGTCATCAGCTTCCAGCTCATACTCTGTTTACTGAACGCACTCTCTTTCGGGATCTCCGGCAATACGCGCACAAACATATCCCAGATAAAACTCGCAGGTAGCGGAAAATCAATGTTGGCGGCAATACCAAACTTCTGTGCCAGGGTCATTTGTAACCATTGCGCCATACCGGTACTTTGAACCAGGATCATCTCCGGTTCAAAAGGGTCGTCCAGTCGCTCCCGCTCGACGATATATTCCATTAACGCTTCCAGCACATCCAGGCGATTGGAGTGGTAGACCCTTAACATAGCGACTCCTGACTACTGACGATTTGAGCAGTGCAGACGTGTCATTTGACCCTGCCTGCCCATAGGGGACGTAATTTTAACATTGATGCTGACACATCCCGCCTGCGTTGTCTGCATTCGGTTTACCTGCCAGTTCAAAGGCGGCGAAAACACATGCAGTTGGCTTTGCTGCCACGCGTAACGCCAAAGCTGCTGGTACTGATTTCTGCCCAAGAAACTGTTCATCAATGCTCGTTGATACCCCGACAGTGTGGTCACAATCATGATCATCAACACCATTGCCAACATGACTTCCGGCAGGCTAAATCCACGTTGCCGGTTCAGGGGATCTGGCATAATGCCAGCGTCTTTAACGGGCAGAAATCGCTCCAGCCATGTGCAGAAAACTTGATATTGCCGTCTACAACCTCGCCCTGACGCCATAGAGATATCCCTTCGTATTGAGCAATAAGCAACACGTTATTATTAGCAAGCAGTCGCAGACAAACGTCTGCATTCTGCATTGCATAGGACCGACACTGAACATCGGGTTGCAAAAGCCAGCGTTGCATACGCCCCCATTCCATCGCAGATTGCGCCACGGCCTGGCGTTGCAAAGACTGGCTTTCCATTGCAACGCGAGAGGCAAAACTGGCTTCCTGTCTGCTAACGCCCTGCAACAACAGACTACCGAGCACCAGAAGTAAAAGTACCAGCGCAAGGGACGATACACCTCGTTCCCGGTTCACAGATTAAATCCTGTCACGCTGTACAGCGCTTCGATCACTCTTTGTGGTTCGACTTTACTGGAGCCACGCAGACGCAGAATGAGGACGGGCGCAAACCCGCTAACATTCTGGCGTTCCACCTGAAATGACTCAATCTGAATGGTTACAGGATCGGTCATGCTATCCCAGCCCTTTCCTGCGCACGACGTCGCACCGCGCAATGTCTCCAGCGCCTTGTTTTGTAGGCGAAATCCAATCTGCTCGGCTTCTTTCGCCGGATTCGTCTCCCAGATACCGTTACTGTTTGCATCCCACTGCACAATAACGCAATCGCGCTGACCCGATATTTTCAGCCCTTCACCGTGACAGCGTCCGCGGCAGTAGCCCGCCCGCTGGAGATGCTTCGCTACGGTATAAACACGTTGCCAGATCTCATCTTCAAGCACTAACTGGTGTGTATTGTGCAAAATACCGCGCTGCAGGGCAGGTAAAAATCGCGCTGAACCCAGAAGTAAAACACTGCTTATCGCCATCGCAATCAGCACCTCCAGCAGTGAAAAACCGCGTTCGTTTAGCGACATAGATTTGCCTCATCACGCTCGCAAAGTCTGATTCTCCCCCAACCTGATACCACCAGATTTAATTCACCAGCCGCATTTTTCAGGCGAATATGCCCGGCCCATGCCGTGTTCCGTAGGCCAAAAAAAGCCAGCGAAGGCGTTATCTCCACCATCTCAATATCGTCCCAGAGCGGCATAAACAGCCACGGCGAGGAAGGCTTACATGACTCATGAGCATCGGCAGAGCTAACAAAACACCATGACGCTCCCTCTCTGATAACGCTGATAACGTGGTCGCGGTTATGCCAGTTGGCATCTTCACGAAGTTGCAGCAAATAATCCCGTACCTGACAGGCGGTTTGCCACAACCGTTGTTGCTGCTGCCAGCGTTGCCAGCCATAAAGTCCTGTGGCACTTAGGGCGACAATAATGAGCATCGCAACCAGAGTTTCAATTAGCGTATAGCCTTGTTGTTTTTTCATGTCGCCAGTATGGCGTGAGGGAATGAAATAACGAGCAGTGAATTCGGGTTATTCGGCGGGCTGCGAGGAATATTTTCCATGTTGCAGCGTATTACAACTTTTGCAGGAATCAGCATCGAAAAACTGACGCGAAGGCAAAAAAAAACCGACGCGCTATGGCGTCGGTCGTGGCAGCATGACGTTCGATCAGATGGCGACCGGCGCTTTGATGCCTGGGTGCGGATCGTAGCCTTCAATTTCGAAATCGTCGAAACGATAGTCGAAGATAGACTCAGGTTTACGCTTGATAACCAGCTTCGGCAGCGCGCGGGGTTCACGGCTAAGCTGCAGGTGAGTTTGTTCCATATGGTTGCTGTACAGGTGCGTGTCGCCGCCAGTCCAGACAAAGTCACCGACTTCAAGATCGCACTGCTGCGCCATCATGTGGACCAGCAAAGCGTAGCTGGCAATGTTAAACGGCAGGCCGAGGAACACATCGCACGAACGCTGGTACAGTTGGCAGGAGAGCTTGCCGTCAGCCACGTAAAACTGGAAGAATGCGTGGCACGGCGCCAGCGCCATCTTATCCAACTCACCCACGTTCCACGCGGAAACGATGATACGGCGAGAGTCCGGGTCGTTTTTCAGCTGGTTTAAAACAGTCGTAATCTGGTCAATATGGCGGCCATCCGGCGTTGGCCACGCGCGCCACTGTTTGCCATAAACCGGGCCTAAATTGCCATTTTCATCGGCCCATTCATCCCAGATTGAGACATTATTTTCATGCAGATAAGCAACGTTGGTGTCGCCCTGCAAAAACCACAGTAGTTCATGAATAATGGAGCGCAAGTGGCAGCGTTTAGTTGTAACCAGCGGGAACCCTTCCTGCAGGTTAAAACGCATCTGATGGCCAAAAATGGAAAGCGTTCCGGTTCCGGTACGATCGTTTTTCTGTGTGCCTTCATCCAGCACTTTTTGCATCAGTTCTAAATACTGTTTCATGGTTCCTCAGGAAACGTGTTGCTGTGGGCTGCGACGATACGCCCAAACCATCATGATAATACCGGCGACAATCATCGGGATAGACAGGATCTGCCCCATGCTGATGTATTGTACCCATGCGCCGGTAAACTGCTGATCCGGTTGGCGGAAAAATTCAACGATGATACGAAACGCACCATAGCCAATCAGGAACAACCCGGAGACCGACCCCATCGGGCGCGGTTTACGAATAAACAGATTAAGTATGATAAACAGCACAACCCCTTCCAGCGCCATCTCATAGAGCTGGGAAGCGTGGCGTGGCAGTGAGCCGTAAGTATCGAAAATAGACTGCCATTGCGGATTAGTTTGCAGCAGTAAGATATCTTCTGTACGCGAACCAGGGAACAACATGGCATAGGAGAAGTTCGGGTCGACACGTCCCCACAACTCGCCATTAATAAAGTTGCCCAGACGACCGGCACCCAGGCCAAACGGAATCAACGGTGCGATGAAATCAGAAACCTGGAAGAACGAGCGCTTGGTACGTTTGGCGAAGATAATCATCACCAGAATCACACCTATAAGACCGCCGTGGAAGGACATACCGCCATCCCAGACGCGGAACAGATACAGCGGATTATCAAGGAAGAGAGGGAAGTTGTAGAACAGTACGTAGCCGATACGCCCACCGAGGAAAACCCCGAGGAAGCCTGCATAGAGTAAGTTTTCTACTTCGTTTTTGGTCCAGCCACTCCCTGGGCGATTAGCACGGCGAGTCGCCAGCCACATCGCAAAAATAAACCCCACCAAATACATCATGCCGTACCAGTGAAGTGCGACGGGTCCAATTGAGAAAATGACCGGATCGAAATCCGGAAAATGCAGATAGCTACTGGTCATCTGTCACCACAAGTTCTTGTTATTTCGCTGAAGTCAGACAGCAATTGATAAGCGCGCCTGCATAATGCAGGCGCTCCGAAGTTGCGAATGATAGCACAAGGGGATCACAGCGGATGCCGATTACAGTTAAAAGATATGTATACGCCCTCGTCTTTCAAGCTGCATCTTTGTTGGTTGCGTTCACTCACCGGAGGCAGCCTCCGGCTGTTCAAATTCGTTCCTGACGAATTTGTCACGGACTTACCTGTTCAATACACTCAAAATACATTGGGTGTAGCTACTGTTTCCCGCCCTGGTTTCATAATCCCCCGCGAATTAAACCGCCCATGCCACGACGCTCCATAAATGCCGCCACCTGATGGCGTACTTCTGTCGCTAGCTGCGCTTCCAGGCTGCGCTGAGCCAGCGTTTGCGCTTCATCAAAATCGATATGTCGCAGCAGATATTTTACTCGCGCCACGGAACGACCGTTCATCGACAAATGACGGAAGCCCAAACCGATTAGAATAGTTACACACATCGGATCGCCCGCCATTTCACCACACAGGCGCAAATCGATACCACTTCGCTCAGCTTCCTGCGCAATCATCGCCAGGGCACGTAACATTCCCGGATGCAGGCTGTCATAAATGCTGGCGACACGTGTGTTGTTGCGATCGACCGCCAGAATATATTGAGTAAGATCGTTAGTCCCGACCGATATAAAATCGATCCTGTTCGCCAGATGCGGCAACATAAATACCATCGACGGGACCTCCAGCATAATGCCGATGCGTGGTTTCGGGATCGCATAGCCGATCATCTCTTCCACTTCGCGTCCGGCACGTTCAATCAAACGTCGTGCTTCGTCCACCTCATCAATACTGGTTACCATCGGCAGCAAAATACTTAGATTGCCGGTTGCTGCATTTGCCCGCAGCATCGCTCGTACCTGGATCAGAAAGATCTCCGGCTGATCGAGTGTAATGCGGATCCCACGCCACCCGAGGCACGGATTCTCTTCACTGATTGGCATGTAAGGCAGCTGCTTATCCGCCCCGACATCCAGCGTGCGCAGCGTCACAGGCTTGTCGTTAAACATTTGCAGCATCCCTTGATACTGCGCAACCTGCTCTTCTTCCGATGGAAAGCCACTTTGCAGCATGAACGGGATTTCGGTGCGATACAGACCAATACCGTCGATCCGACTACCCAGCTTCTGCTCATGTTCGGGACTAAGTCCGGCATTGAGCATCACCTTAACGCGCTCGCCGCTTTTCAATTGTGCAGGTTGATTAACATCATCTTCTGCCAGGCGACTCAGCTCATTCTCTTCACTGATGAGGCGCTGATATTCCTGTATCAATACAGGTTCCGGATCGACCAACACCTCGCCGCGATAACCATCCACCACCAGCGTGCGACGATGCAATACCGATGGCTGGATATCAGCCCCCATCACGGTGGGGATACCCAACGCACGAACCATTATCGCCGCATGGGAGTTGGCGGCACCGTCCCTGACCACAACCCCCACAAGCCGATCCTGTGGAAGTTCCGCCAGAGTGGTAGCTGAGAGTTCATCGGCTACCAGCACAAAACGCTCAGGCCAGGCATTCGGCCCCTGGATGGAGTCATCAAGATGGAACAGCAAGCGCTGACCGAGCGCACGTAAATCCCCGGATCGCTCTTTAAGATAGCTATCACTCAGGGCAGCAAACTGTTCGGCAAACTTCTCGATGATCGTTTTAACGGCCCACTCTGCCACTGAACCGTTATCCACTTCAGCAAACAGCTCACGGCGTAAACGGGTATCAGAAAGCAGGTGCGAGTAGAGATCAAAGATCGCCGCCGTTTCTTTCTGCGCCCCGGCAGCAAAACGCTTACTGTAGCGGCGGAATTCGTTAGCAGCTTCTTCAAGCGCTCCGGTCAGTCGTTCTCGTTCCAGCGCAGGATCCAACGTTGACGCCTGATACACCTGCTCCATCAACGGCAGCGTGGCATCCTGCCAGCCTTCAGCAATTGCCACACCGGGCGCTGCGGGCAGCGCACGAATGCGCGTTTGGCGGTATTGACCGAACAGCGCGGTAAGCTGCGACTGAGAAAGAATGGCTGCCATTTGCGTGGCAAGCGTGACCAGGAAGGACTCTTCACTTTCATCGTACTGGCGCAACTCGCGCTGCTGTACGACCAGCACACCTAATAGCTGGCGGCGCTGGATGATCGGGACGCCTAAGAACGCACGAAAACGCTCTTCTTTCACCGAAGGAATATATTTGAAGCTCGGATGTTTTTGCGCATCGGCAAGGTTGATAGGTTCCGCCAGCCTGCCAACCAGGCCAACGATCCCTTCATCAAACGCGAGTGCAACAGTGCGACCGCGTGGTTTTTTGAGTCCCCGGGTCGCCATGAGGTAATAACAACGTCGGTCGTGGTCGGCCAGATAGACCGAGCAGACCTCTGTATCCATCGCAAGACAGATGTCAGTAACCAGAATATTCAGCGCCTCATTAAGGCGTGGAGCACTGGCTACCTTTTCGACTATTTCGCGCAGGCGGGTGAGCATAATTTGCGTAGCTTAACCTCTTTTACGTCTGTACGCAGGCGGGCTTTGCGGCTTAGGAGTACTTTCCTGAAGCGCCATCACAACACTTGCGAATTCTTTCATCACCCTGCGATAAACATCGCGTTTAAATGACACCACCTGTCGAACCGGATACCAGTAACTCACCCAGCGCCAGCCATCAAACTCAGGTGTACTACTGGTTTGCATATTGATTTCAGCATCGCTACTGATCAATTGCAGAAGAAACCATTTTTGTTTCTGGCCGATACAAACCGGCTTCGTGTCCCAACGCACCAAACGTTTCGGTAACTTGTAACGCAACCAGTTACGAGTAGAAGCGAGGATCCGTACATCTTTACGGCTGAGCCCCACTTCTTCAAAGAGTTCCCGGTACATCGCCTGCTCTGCTGTCTCTCCTGCGTTTATCCCACCTTGTGGAAATTGCCAGGAGTGCTGACCAAATCGCCGGGCCCACATGACCTGCCCCTGGCGGTTACAAATTACTATCCCTACATTCGGGCGGTAGCCATCGTCATCAATCACCGGACTACCTCAACATAAACCTTATATACAAACGATTGTTTCACACTCCTGGGAGGCGGTAAACCACTCTGTTAAGGACACGATACTCTAATAACAATTGAATAACTCACAGCAAAGGCCCGAGTTATAAACAGAGGGAGCACTGCCAGGACGATTTTATTCACCTTTTCTGTGGATATAGTTGTGAAGAAGTACGGAATTACTATGGGAAAACCCGGAACAGTCTGAATAAGACCTTCGTCACACATAAAAAATAGTCTTATATATTCATTAAGTTAAACTCGGGATCAGGAGATAATCACACAGAAACGTGACGATCATCACGCATACGATCTTCGAGCTGATGAAAGATCAACCAGCGTTGGTTTTATCCACAGATTATGCCAATAAGTTAGGCACAATTTGTGTAAAAATTCGATTTTCGTCGCACGTCAAGGCTGTAAATTGAAACAGTAGTAGGGATTTTTCACAGTTATCCCATCTTTCTGTGGATAACATGGTGT
Source organism: Citrobacter sp. Marseille-Q5395 (assembly GCF_947057495.1). Taxonomy (NCBI): domain Bacteria; kingdom Pseudomonadati; phylum Pseudomonadota; class Gammaproteobacteria; order Enterobacterales; family Enterobacteriaceae; genus Citrobacter; species Citrobacter sp. Marseille-Q5395. The sequence continues at coordinate 296,805 of NZ_CAMSEL010000001.1, forward strand.
AAGATCCTGTTCATTGTCAGTGACCAGAATTGGAAAACCTGAATTGCTGTTGCGCAACTCCGCGAATTGAAATCTAAAAACCAATATAAATCATATAATTGAATATAGCATGTGGAAAAAGATAAACTCTGTCCACACGGTATAAAATCATTGCTCATTTTTTCGCCTAAGGTATAACCCAATGCCAGAACTCCATCCGTTACTTTTACCTCCTGAATCTGAGACTCAGTTGCTTACCCAGGCACGACAACTCTCAGGCTACGCTTTGGGAGAGTTGGCGACGATGGCGGGTCTTGTTACGCCAAAGGATTTAAAGCGGGACAAAGGCTGGATTGGCGTGCTGCTGGAGATATGGCTTGGCGCCAGTGCGGGCAGTAAGCCAGAACAGGATTTTGCCGCGCTCGGCGTGGAGCTGAAAACAATCCCTGTGGACAGTCTTGGCAGACCGCTGGAAACCACCTTTGTTTGCGTAGCGCCACTGACCGGCAATACAGGCGTAACGTGGGAAACCAGCCATGTCCGGCACAAACTCAAACGCGTACTGTGGATCCCCGTTGAAGGTGAACGCAATATACCGCTGGCTGAACGGCGCGTCGGCTCTCCGCTACTGTGGAGCCCAAATGAAGAAGAGGACCGACAATTGCGTCTGGACTGGGAAGAGTTAATGGACATGATTGTGTTGGGTCACGTCGAGCGCATTACCGCTCGCCATGGGGAAGTCCTACAACTACGCCCAAAAGCCGCCAATGCCAGAGCGCTTACCGAGGCTATTGGTGCCAATGGCGAACCAATCCTGACCTTGCCACGCGGGTTTTACCTTAAAAAGAACTTCACTCGTGCCTTATTGGAGCGACATTTTTTATTCCAGCCCTAATAGGCACTGCCCGGCCTTTCACCCGCCGCGTTACGGGCCTATAATTAGCGCTTCTTTTTTTTGGCAGGACTTTGTTCGATGTTATTTGCATGGATAACCGATCCTAACGCCTGGCTTGCGCTCGGTACGCTGACGCTGCTGGAGATCGTTCTCGGGATCGACAATATTATTTTCCTCTCTCTGGTAGTTGCCAAACTTCCGACCGCGCAACGCAGTCACGCCCGACGTATTGGGCTGGCGGCAGCGATGCTCATGCGTCTGGCTTTGCTGGCCTCTATCGCCTGGGTAACTCGTTTGACAAACCCGTTATTCGAGGTGTTTGGCGAGGCGATATCCGCACGAGATCTCATACTTCTGCTCGGTGGATTATTCCTGATCTGGAAAGCCAGCAAAGAGATCCACGAGTCGATTGAAGGTGAAGAGGAGGGGCTGAAAACTCGCGTATCCTCTTTCCTGGGTGCGATTGTGCAGATCATGTTGTTAGACATTATTTTCAGTCTGGACTCCGTCATCACCGCGGTAGGCTTGTCCGATCATCTGTTTATCATGATGGCGGCGGTGGTCATCGCCGTGGGTGTGATGATGTTTGCAGCACGCCCAATAGGCGAGTTTGTGGATCGTCACCCTTCGGTAAAAATGCTGGCACTCTCTTTCCTGATTCTGGTTGGTTTCACGCTGATTCTGGAAAGTTTCGATGTCCATGTACCGAAAGGATACATTTATTTCGCCATGTTCTTCTCTATCGCGGTAGAGACCCTGAACCTGTTGCGCAATAAAAAAAATCCGCTCTGATAAAATCTGTCGCTCCCCGCAAGGGGAGCGAATAGCCTCATCATCTTCCCCTTCTCACAGATTAAGATTTTCCCTCTTTCGTCCTGCATAACTTCGCGTTATTACTAAACTATTGTCAGACGCAGGCCATGTGAGGATAAACAGATGAAAAAATGGGCAGTTTTAATTTCCGCCGTAGGATTGGCTTTTGCAGTTTCCGGATGCAGCAGTGATTATGTGATGGCGACAAAAGACGGTCGTATGATCCTGACCGACGGTAAACCGGAAATTGATGACGATACCGGTCTGGTGAGCTATCACGATCAGCAAGGCAACGCGATGCAAATTAACCGTGACGATGTGTCTCAAATTATTGAACGTTGATGGTTGAGGTCAGCAATGCTGCTGGCCTTAACAATTTTTGCTTCCCTTTTTCCCTTCCCTCAGCCATTTTTATAATCCTTATGTCGTGATTATAAAAAGGAAACGGCTATGCAATATCACCGTATACCCCACAGCTCGCTGGAAGTCAGTACACTGGGGCTGGGCACAATGACGTTTGGTGAACAAAATAGCGAAGCCGACGCACATGCACAGCTCGACTATGCCGTTGCACAAGGCATAAATTTAATCGACGTTGCCGAGATGTATCCGGTACCGCCTCGCCCTGAAACTCAGGGGCTCACAGAAACTTACGTCGGCAACTGGCTCGCCAAACATGGTAGCCGTGAAAAACTGATCGTGGCCTCGAAGGTCAGCGGTCCGTCACGTAACAATGACAGCGGTATTCGCCCCGATCAGGCGCTGGATCGTAAAAACATTCGCCAGGCGCTGAATGACAGCCTTAAACGCCTGCAAACCGATTATCTGGATCTGTATCAGGTACACTGGCCTCAGCGCCCTACCAATTGTTTTGGCAAACTTGGCTACAACTGGACGGATTCCACACCGGTAATTACTCTGCTGGAAACACTGGAAGCTCTGACTGAATTTCAGCGTGCGGGGAAAATTCGCTATATCGGCGTTTCCAACGAAACCGCATTCGGCGTGATGCGCTATCTGCACCTTGCTGACAAACACGACCTGCCACGCATCGTCACCATCCAGAACCCATACAGCCTGCTGAACCGCAGCTTCGAGGTTGGGCTCGCGGAAGTCAGCCAATATGAAGGGGTTGAACTGCTGGCCTACTCTTGCCTGGGTTTTGGTACCTTAAGCGGTAAATATCTGAACGGCGCTAAACCTGCCGGAGCACGTAATACACTGTTTAGCCGTTTCACGCGCTACAGCGGTGAACAGACGCAAAAGGCTGTCGCCGCTTATGTAGATATCGCGAAACGTCATAATCTGGATCCAGCCCAGATGGCGCTGGCGTTTGTTCGTCGCCAGCCGTTTGTCGCCAGCACTCTGCTGGGAGCCACGACGATGGAACAGTTAAAAACCAATGTCGAAAGCCTGCATCTGGAATTAAGCGAAGAGGTACTGGCGGAGATTGAAGCGGTGCATCAGGTTTATACCTACCCGGCACCGTGATCATGCGCATTGTGTGCCGGGTAAAGCCAAACCGCTACCCGACACACAAATTAATGACGGCGTTGCCAGACCCACAGCGCCGTAATCGCCAGCGCAAATAAGCCGCCAAACCCGATGCCAATCGCGACCGCCGGAAGCCCCACCAGAACCGCTAACGAGTAGATGCCGAGCATTAGCAGCATAGCGCTGTTTTCGCCCAGGTTTTGCACCGCAATAGCATTACCCGCACCAACGCTTTTTTTGCCCCGCTCCTGCAGCAACGCATTCAGAGGCACAACAAAAAAGCCGCCCAGTACACCGATAAGCATCAGCAACGCATAGGATGGAAGCAGCGCATGTTGCAGAGACAAAAACAGCACCCCCACGCCAATCAGGATCCCCGCCGGCATGCAGCGAGACACCGTTTCCAGCGTTACCAGCTTAGCTGCCGCTCCGGCACCAACTACAATCCCGATAGCCACCATAGCATTGAGATAGGTTGGCGTGGCGTTATCAGTGATGCCCAGAGCCACCGGTACCCATAACACCAGCAGAAAACGCAACGTCACACCTGCGCCCCAAAAAAGGCTAGTACCTACTAACGAAAAACGTGTTTCACCGTCACGCCATAACGAAGACGCTGCGCAGAAAAAACTACGTGTCATTTTCCCCAGATGCCACGATTGCCCGGGACGAGCAGCGGCCAGTTTTGGAATATACAGGTTAGCCAGGACGGCTCCGGCGTATGCCAGCGCGCAAACAGAGAGTGCGGCAATGACATGCCAGTCGGCCAGAACGCCGCCAGCGACAGATCCCAACAAAATAGCTGCGATGGTTGAAGCTTCCATCAGTCCGTTGGCTTTCACCAGTTTGTCGCCAGTGGTCAGCTCGCCGAGAATGCCATATTTGGCCGGTGAATAAGCCGCAGCGCCAATACCCACCAGCGTATACCCCAGAAAAGGGTTAAAACCGAAGCAAATACTCGCCGCACCCAATAGCTTGAGGCCGTTGGCGAACATCATCACTCTGCCCTTGGCAAAGCTATCCGCCACCTGTCCGACAAAAGGCGCAAAAAGAATGTAAGCGCCCACAAACACCATTTGCAGGATCGGTTGGCTCCAGTCCGGGTAGAATTGCGCCTTCAGCAACGCCAGCGTGGCGAACAGCAACGCATTATCGCCAAACGCCGACAGAAACTGCGCGGCGATAACGGACAACATCCCTTTAGACCAGATTGAAGTGTTAGTGTGTACTGACTCAGGCATGTTGTTCTTCCGGTTCATCAACCCAGCTTTTTAGCGTGACAAAATCAGGCTTACCGCTGCCAAGTAGAGGGAGTTGTTTCAGGTGGCGGATATCACGTGGCACGGCAAGTTCCGGAACGCCATGGGCGCGCGCATACTGCAGCAATTTATCTCGTGTCAGCTCTCCATCCGTGGTGAACAGCACCAGCGCCTCGCCTTTACTGGCATCACTCTTGATAGCCGTAGCATGCATTTTGTCGGCGGATACCGCCAACGCCAGTTGCTCAACCATTTCAAGTGAGACCATCTCGCCGGCAATTTTGGCAAAACGTTTAGCACGCCCCTGAATTTGCACGAAGCCGTTCTCATCAAAGCGTACGATATCACCGGTGTCATACCAGCCGCGTTCAAGCTCGCCTTGCGCATTCTCTGCTGTCGGCACTTCCAGTACACCGGGTTTTTCGACGCGCAAATAGCCGTTCATAATATTAGGGCCTTTCAGCTGTAAACGCCCACCCTCCTCAATCCCGGGAACCGCCAGCAGTCGGGCATCCATCCCCGGTAGAATACGCCCTACCGTGCCCGATTTTGCCGCCATCGGCACGTTAATCGAGACGACTGGCGCACATTCCGTCACCCCATAGCCTTCGAGGACACGCAGGCCAAACTTCTCCTGCCACAACTGCCTGGTACTGTCTTGCAGCTTTTCTGCTCCCGCCACAACATAGCGCAGGCGGTGGAAATCATAAGGATGTGCGAAGCGTGCGTAGTTACCGAGGAACGTTGAGGTACCAAACAACACAGTGCAGTTCCGGTCGTATACCAGTTCTGGCACGATACGATAATGCAGAGGACTGGGATAAAGAAACACTTCAGCACCAGTCAGTAACGGTGTGAAAAGTCCCACAGTCAGACCAAAAGAGTGAAACAACGGTAGCGCTGACATAAAGCGATCGTCAGCGGTAAAATCGGCAATAGTTTTAATTTGCTCGACGTTAGCCAGGATACTTTTGTGGCTGTGCACTACGCCTTTCGGGTGACCCTCAGAGCCAGAGGTAAAGAGGATCACTGCAGCCTCTTCAGGTTGCTGCTTGACCTGCGCCAGATGCGGCATCAGCAGATGAGAAAAAATCCACAGCTTGTCACCCAGGGTAACATCGGCTTTTAAATCTTCCAGATAAACCCAGCGTACCTGAGTAATCTGCTCCGGCAGATGCCAGAGTTTGCCTTTATCGAGAAACTGTCGGGAGGTAAAAATGGTTTTGATTTCAGAAGCGGTAATTGCACTGGTTAACCCTTTTACGCCCGCCGTGTAGTTCATCATTGCCGGGATGCGTCGGCGAGCCATAGCGCCAAAGATAACGGCTGCGCTGATACCCGCGTTTGGCAGCATCAGGCCGATTTTCTCGCCTTCCGCGCTGTACTTTTCCAGAATTCGGGCAACAAACAGCGTTTTAGTCAGCAGTTTGCGATAGCTATCCGGAGTAAAGTTAACGTCTTCAATGCAGTTTTTACCTGCGCCAAAGCGGTATTTCGCCGCCAGAAGGGATTCATACAACGTTTCGCGAGGGCGCACCGCCATGCGCGCTTCCATCATAATCTGATGCAACATTTCACCGGCAATCTTGCGACGATCGCGGGCGCGCGGCGCTTCAGGCATTGGCAGTGCCGTTGGCGGCAAAATGTGTAGCCGGATACGTGGGAAGAATCGCTGCTTAACCAGACCCTTCAGCCGGCTGAAGTGACTAAGTTCTGCCCCTTCAATGCGCACAGGTACCACCGTCGCCCCTGATTTTGCCGCGACAAAACCGGCACCGTCATAGATTTTCATCAATGATCCGGTCGTTGAAATACGGCCTTCCGGGAAGATAACCACCGGGCGTCCCTGCTCAACCAGGCGAACCAGATGTTTAATCGACATCGGTTTAGTTGGGTCCAACGGAACGAAATCAATCAATGGGGTTAACCAGCGCATATACCATTGCTGGCTGATAGAAGTATAAACGGCAAAGACGGGGCGAATGGGCAGGAACAGCGCCAGAAGAATACCATCTATAAATGAGACATGATTGGGAGTGATTAGGATGCGTTCTCCCTGTAGCGCACTAACATCGCCCATGACGCGAACACGAAAAAGTACGCGAAACAGAATACGAAATAACCCAAATAGCATCTCAACTCCCTGTACCATCAATTATCTAAAGATGAATGGTGGCAGATTATACGAGTTGGGGATTGCGTGCGACAGGTAAATAGAAGACGAAAAAAAACCTGCGCATCCGCGCAGGTTGGTGCAAGAGACAGGTACGAAGTGCGTACCGAATAATCTCACCAATCAATACCTCTGGGATCTTGATTGTGGTCGTCACCCGACTGATTCGCCAGTACGAAAACGCAAAGGAATGAACGTAAATGCAACCAGTTGTGTAAATTATCGGTTACTGTTACAGATACGCCTGAGATAAAAAAAAACCTGCGCATCTGCGCAGGTTGGTGTAAATCTTGTGATCAACCCGAAAGTTGATTTCACCTATCAATACCTCTGGGATCTCAACTTTAGCAATGTGGCCAGTTCCCTCACCAGCGAACAATCGCAACAGCCCATCGCAAAGTGTAAGCAAAGGTTTTCATTTCCCCCTTTCTGTCTTACTTCGCTCGTGCGCGCTCACATTTGCGACGTTCTGGCGGGCAATCTGCTTGAACAGCCAGCCATTTTCCGTAACACTGGCGGAATGTAAGCGTTTACCCACAACAGGTACTATCATGGCGACCATAAAGGACGTAGCCCGACTAGCTGGTGTATCAGTCGCCACCGTTTCTCGAGTGATCAATGATTCCCCTAAAGCCAGTGAAGCCTCGCGCCTGGCTGTAATGAGTGCCATGGAATCACTCAGCTACCACCCCAACGCCAATGCGCGTGCACTGGCACAACAATCCACTGAAACCATCGGACTGGTGGTAGGTGATGTGTCAGATCCTTTCTTTGGGGCAATGGTAAAAGCTGTCGAGCAGGTGGCCTATAATACCGGAAACTTTTTACTGATTGGCAACGGCTATCATAACGAACATAAGGAGCGTCAGGCGATTGAGCAGCTTATTCGTCACCGTTGCGCCGCTCTCGTTGTACACGCGAAAATCATTCCGGATGCTGAACTTGCGTCGTTAATGCAGCAGATCCCCGGCATGGTGCTCATCAACCGAATCCTGCCCGGCTTCGAGCAACGCTGCGTTGCCCTGGATGACCGTTACGGGGCATGGCTTGCCACCCGGCACCTTATCCAGCAAGGCCATACACGCATCGGTTATCTGTGCTCCAATCACACCATTTCGGATGCAGAAGATCGTCTGAAAGGCTATTACGATGCATTGGCAGAAAGCAATATACCGGTGAACGAACGGCTGGTGACCTTTGGTGAACCGGATGAAAGCGGCGGGGAACAGGCCATGACCGAGCTGCTTGGTCGTGGAAAAAGCTTCACTGCGGTAGCCTGTTATAACGACTCAATGGCAGCCGGTGCCATGGGCGTATTAAATGATAATGGTATTGATGTACCGGGCGAAATATCACTGATTGGCTTTGATGATGTGCTGGTTTCACGCTACGTGCGCCCACGGCTGACAACGGTGCGTTATCCTATCGTGACGATGGCAACGCAGGCCGCTGAACTGGCGCTGGCGCTGGCGGAAAAACGCCCGGTGCCCGAAATTACCAATGTATTTAACCCAACTCTGGTACGCCGACATTCCGTTTCAACGCTGACAGAGCCAGGGAATTCATCGTCAAACGATTAAACAGGATTGCGTCATAGTTCCAGCGCTAAGAGTTCGTTAATGGTCTGGCGACGGCGAATCAGCCGCGCCACTCCGTTATCAAACAGGACTTCCGGCAGTAGCGGGCGGCTATTATAGTTCGACGACATCGACGCACCGTACGCCCCGGTATCATGCAGTACCAGATAATCACCCGGTGCCACCGCAGGCAGCAGACGGGTCTCAACTTTACCGCCCTCCTGCTGGGTAAACACGTCGCCGGACTCGCACAACGGACCCGCAACAACGGTTTCTCGTTGAGGCTCCAGCTCCAGCGAACGGCCATCCCCCGCCAGCGCGGAGATATGATGATAACTGCCATACATCGCCGGGCGCATCAGATCGTTAAAACCTGCATCGATCAACACGAAGTGGCGGCTCCCCATCTCTTTTACGCTGCGCACCTGCGCTACCAGTACGCCCGCTTCCGCGACCAGGAAACGTCCCGGCTCAATCTCAAGCTTCACCGGATGCCCAAGATGTCTGGCGATCTGCTCACGCGCGGCGTTCCACAAACCGAAATAGTGATCGGTATTGATCGCCTCTTCTCCTTCGCGGTACGGGATCGACAAACCACCGCCTGCAGAGATCGCCTCGAGATCCTGGCCAAACTCCATCACCTGGCGCACCATCGCGCCACATACCTGCTCCAGGTGTCCGTAGTCCACGCCAGAGCCGATATGCATATGAATACCGACCAGATTCAGTTTATAACGCTGAATGACGTCCAGCGCTGCTGGCAGATCGCTGTACCAGATTCCGTGCTTGCTGTTTTCTCCACCAGTATTGGTTTTCTGACTGTGCCCGTGACCAAATCCAGGATTGACGCGCAGCCATACGCGGTGACCCGGCGATACCTGACCAAGCTGTTCCAGCATATCCACTGACCCGGCATTAACCGGAATTTGTAACTCATGCACCCGTGCCAGCGTCGCTTCATCAATCATATCGGCAGTAAAAACGATCTCATCTTTACCCGCGACATAGCCTGCAGCCAGCGCACGTTCAATCTCACCTAACGATACCGAGTCCACCTTCACGCCCTGCTCGCGCATCAGACGCAGAATATGAATGTTCGAACATGCCTTCTGGGCAAAGCGCACCACGTCGAACTGATTCAGTTTAGCGATCTGCGCACGGATAATCTGCGCATCGTAGACCCATACCGGGCAGCCAAATTCGGCAGGCAGACGCAGCAGGTTGTCGGCGGTCAGGTCAGTATCGGTGTTATTAAGCGAGCGTGGCATAGCGGACTCCGGTATTCATTTTTTTATGATTACGCCACAAGCTAAAGAGAATAAAAAATATCGTTTTATCGCGAGTCTATGCAAAAATGATATGTACTACCTGATTCGAGGAACGCCCATGCCTGCCGTTAACCTGCGACACATTGAAATCTTTCACGCCATCATGACAGCGGGCAACCTGACGGAAGCTGCACGGATGCTACACACTTCGCAACCCACAGTCAGTCGGGAACTGGCGCGATTTGAGAAAGTATTGGGGTTAACGCTGTTTGAACGTACTCGTGGTCGACTGCAGCCAACGGTACAGGGCCTACGGTTATTTGAGGAGGTACAACGCTCCTGGTATGGTCTGGATCGCATTGTTAATGCCGCAGAAAGCCTGCGAGAATTCCGCCAGGGCGAGCTGTCAATTGTTTGCCTGCCGGTGTTTTCACAATCGTTTTTACCTACCCTACTGCAACCGTTTCTGGCTCGCTATCCGGACGTGAGTCTGAACATCGTTCCGCAAGAGTCACCGCTGCTTGAGGAGTGGCTTTCAGCCCAGCGCCACGATCTGGGATTGACGGAGACCTTGCACACGCCCGCAGGCACTGAACGTACTGCACTGCTGACGCTTAACGAAGTATGTGTCCTGCCTTCAGGACATCCGCTAAGTGCGAAAGCCATACTAACGCCAGAAGACTTTCAGGGTGAAAATTACATCAGCCTGTCACGCACAGACAGTTACCGTCAGTTGCTGGATGCTCTGTTTAATGACCATCAGGTTAAACGTCGAATGGTCCTGGAAACGCACAGCGCCGCGTCCGTTTGCGCGATGGTTCGTGCCGGCGCAGGGATCTCGGTCGTAAACCCACTCACTGCGCTGGATTATGCCGCCAGCGGCGTTGTCGTTCGACGTTTCAGTATCGACGTACCGTTTACCGTTAGCCTGATTCGCCCGTTACACCGACCGGCATCCGCACTGGTCGATGCATTTACGGCACATTTGCAAGCTCATCTTCCCACCCTAATCGATCCGCTGGATGCTATTTTGGATCCGCTTACGACAGCATAAACTCCACCGCATCAGCCGCGTGAATCGCAGCCGTATCAAACACCGGCAGCGGACTCATCTGCGCCGGAACCAGTAGGCCAATCTCGGTACAGCCAAAAATGACGCCTTGCGCGCCCTGACGAGCCAGGCCATCAATCACATTAAGGTAATAATCTCGCGAAGTGTCACTGAATTCACCCAGGCACAGCTCTTCGAAGATTATCTGGTTAATCTTCTGCCGGTCATCCTGTTCGGGGATCAACGTGTTAATACCAAACTCTTGCTGTAGGCGTCCACGATAAAACTCCTGCTCCATGGTGTAGCGCGTACCGAGTAGCGCCACGTTAGACATTTTCTGCTGGCTGATGGCCCTGCCCGTTGCATCAGCAATATGCAGGAACGGCACCTCGCAGGCCGTTTCAATCGCCCCGGCGACCTTATGCATCGTGTTGGTACACAGAACGATCCCTTGAGCCCCCGCCTGCTGAAGCCCCATGGCGACCTGCGCCAGAATCTCACCAGCCTGCTGCCAGTCGCCACTTGACTGGCAAGCTTCAATCTCGTGGAAATCTACGCTATGCAGCAGGATCTGCGCCGAATGCAGGCCTCCCAGACGTTTCTTCACACCTTCATTAATGAGTCGATAATAAGGAATAGTGGATTCCCAGCTCATACCGCCTAACAGACCGATGGTTTTCATCTTTTTTTCCTTGTTCGTTGGTGTCGCTCCAGTGAACCAAAGATGTGATCAACTTTCCACATCTGTGAGCCTGCGTTTCCTTTTAATTATTTATGATATAAATTTAATGAAACATTGTTTCAACATAATACAGGACCGCCGGATGTTTATTTTTCATAAAGAAACCACCCTCGAAGATCTGGGCAACGGCGTTACCCGCCGCATCCTGGCTCACGACGGCAAAATGATGGCTGTTGAAGTGAATTTCGAGCAAGGCGCAATTGGTCCGATGCACAACCACCCGCACGAACAGCTCACTTATGTGTTATCCGGCGAGTTTGAATTTACCATTGGCGAAGAAAAGCATGTTGTCCGCGCAGGCGACACGCTGTACAAGCGACCCAATATTATGCATGGCTGCGTTTGTTTAAAACCAGGCACATTACTGGATACTTTCACCCCCGTACGCGAAGATTTCCTGAAAGCATAATTCCACCGTTCTCAGGTCACCCTTTTAGCTTCTTATCTGAAATGTAAGGGATAAAAGATAAAAAACCCTGCTGTTTGGCAGGGTTTTTGTTTGTCGATACAGGAAGAAGACCCGTTAACGTGCCAGCCAGCCGCCATCTACTGCAACGGTATAGCCGTTGATGTAGTCAGATGCACTGGACGCCAGGAATACAATTGGCCCTTTCAGATCGTCTGGTAATCCCCAACGTCCCGCCGGGATGCGATCGAGAATTTCTGCACTACGTTGCTCATCAGCACGCAGCTGTTGCGTGTTGTTGGTTGCCATATAGCCCGGAGCAATCGCATTAACGTTGATGTTGTGTTTTGCCCACTCGTTCGCCATCAGACGAGTTACGCCCATTACACCACTTTTTGATGCGGTATAAGACGGAACGCGGATGCCGCCCTGGAAAGAAAGCATAGAGGCGATGTTAATAATTTTGCCGCCCTTGCCCTGCGCGATGAAGTGCTTAGCCGCAGCCTGAGACATAAAGAACACGCTCTTAATGTTCAGATTCATCACGTCGTCCCAGTCTTTTTCGCTGAAATCGATCGCGTCGTCACGACGAATAAGACCTGCGTTATTGACCAGAATGTCGATATGACCGAATTCTGCAACTGCACGCTCCAGCAGCGCCGGGATACCGTCGATTTGACGCAGGTCTGCAGTCAGACTTAAAAAGCGGCGGCCCAGTGCGGTAACACGTTCGATAGTTTCAGTCGGCTCAACAATATTGATACCCACGATATCGCAACCCGCTTCAGCCAGGCCCAGCGCCATACCCTGCCCCAGACCAGTGTCACAACCTGTCACAACGGCGACTTTACCTTCAAGAGAGAATGCATTCAAAATCATTATTAATCCTTACTTTTTATAATGCCTGTCACAGACAGGCAGGGTTGCCGCCCGCAACTAGCGCAGATCTTTTACTGCAACGTGGTCCATATCATCGAAGACCTGGTTTTCACCGACCATGCCCCAAATGAACGTATAAGCTTTTGTACCGACGCCAGAGTGAATAGACCAGCTTGGAGAAATTACTGCCTGCTCGTTATGCATCACAATGTGACGCGTTTCCTGAGGCTGCCCCATCATATGGAAAACGCAGGTGTCTTCTTCCATGTTGAAGTAGAAATAAACTTCCATGCGGCGTTCATGGGTATGGCACGGCATGGTATTCCACAGATTACCAGGTGCCAGTTCCGTCAGACCCATGCTCAACTGGCAGGTTTCCAGTACGTCTGGTACAAAATATTTATTGATGGTACGACGGTTACTGGTGAGATCATCACCCAGAGTCACTGGAGCAACATCGGCTGGGGTCACTTTTTTGGTTGGATAGGCTGTATGTGCCGGTGCGCAGTTATAGTAGAACTTGGCTGGTTTTGTCGCATCGATGCTTGCAAACACAACTTCTTTCGCCCCTTTTCCCACATACAACGCATCGCGGTGACCGATTTCATAGCACTGGCCGTCAACGGTAATTGTGCCCGGACCACCGATGTTGATCACACCGAGTTCGCGACGTTCCAGGAAGTAGGTTACGCCCAACTGTTTGCCCACTTCGCCACCCACGGATACGGTTTTTGCCACTGGCATAATGCCGCCAACAATAATGCGGTCGATGTGGCTGTAAACCATGGTGTATTCGTCAGCGACAAACACTTCTTCTACCAAAAACTCATTGCGCAGCGCCTGAGTGTCCAGGGTTTTAGCATGCGCACTATGGATGCTTTGTCTTACGTCCACATTTACCTCCAGTGATAAATTGACCGTGAATTCTTGAACGGATAACAAAACACCGTTCCGTTTTTAACTAATGGGTTAATGATATCCCTCCCGGAACACGTTTTCAATTACAAATAAAACGATGTTTCACTTTTTCTGCATCTTATTATCAAAAGTGTAGTTGCGATCACGTTAGGGTCTCAAAAATAGCGGAAAAAATGATAGCAAAGGCATATAAAAACCATATAAAACAATAAAATAGATTATTAATTAAATAGTGATTCAGCAGTGGTTGAGATAATGCACTGAAAATACAGAGTTAACCAGGACGGCTACCGAAGAAGGAGATATTGCAGGTTAGAAAGACGACGGTAGCGTACGCGCCAAGTCAAAGCCCATGCGGAAGGTAAAACTATACCCAAAATAATTCGGGTGGCCTGTAGGTGGCAACAGAGCGAAGCCCCGGGAGCTTACACAAGTAAGTGACTAGGGCCAGGAGCCGTTTTGAACACTGCGGAGCGGCGGTCCGTAAGGGCGAGACTCATGGTAAGCCAAGTAACGCACAGCTAACATCCAGGCAACTTGAAGTATGACGGTATTCAGGCATGAATTCTTGTGTGCTTGTATTAAAGATATCACTCACCGACGCTGTCACATTTGCATGGGACAGCGCAGCAGAAGAGCGTGTTTGAAAGGGGAGTATAAAGCGCTTCAGTCTCGTTCAATGGCGAGCGCGACGCCCTGGCCGCCACCGATACACAGCGTAGCCAGGCCTTTTCGCGCCTGACGTTTGACCATCTCATGTACCAACGACACCAGAATACGACAGCCGGATGCGCCAATAGGATGGCCAAGCGCGATGGCTCCACCATTGACATTGACCCGCCTCTCATCCCATTCCAGCACTTTTCCCACCGATAACGCCTGGGCAGCAAATGCTTCGTTAGCTTCGATAAGATCAACATCAGCCAGCTGCCAGCCGACTCGTTCAAGACAGCGACGGGTAGCATACACTGGCGCAATCCCCATTAGCGCAGGATCGACCCCGACGCTGGCAAAAGCTCGAATACGCGCCAGTATGGGCAAATTCAGCTCCTGCGCCTTGGCTTCGCTCATCATCATCACGGCTGCGGCGCCATCATTTATCGACGACGCATTGCCCGCCGTGACAGAGCCTGAACGATCAAATGTGGGATCCAGTCGCGCCAGCCCTTCAGCACTGGCATCCGTTCTCGGCTGTTCATCGGTATCAACAACGATCGATTGTCCGTTACGTTGGGTCACGACCGGCACAATCTCATCTTTAAAACGCCCGGCGTCGATCGCCATACGCGCTTTATGCTGAGAGCGAAGCGCGTAGTCATCCTGCAATTCGCGGCTAATTCCGTATTCCCGCGCCAGGTTTTCGGCGGTGACGCCCATATGGTAATCGTTGAAAGCGTCCCACAAACCGTCATGAACCAGGCTGTCCACCAGTTGGCTATTGCCCAGTTGCGCGCCGGTGCGGCTATCGGTGAGAACATGGGGTGCGCGGCTCATATTCTCTTGTCCACCAGCAATCACAATATCGGCTTCACCACACTGGATAGCCTGCGTTGCCAGATGCAGCGCTTTGAGGCCCGAACCACAAACATCGTTAATAGTGATAGCAGAAACGGTATTGGGTAATCCCCCATTGATAGCAGACTGGCGCGCGGGATTCTGCCCGGCTCCTGCGGTGAGCACCTGCCCGAGGATCACTTCGTCAACAGCATGGACATCCACGCCTGTGCGTTCCAGTAACGCCCTGACCACCATGCTGCCTAGCTCAACGGCAGAGTGACGCGCCAGCGTCCCCTGGAAGCAGCCAATGGGTGTCCTTAACGCCCCCACTATCACAACCTCTTTCATCACCACCTCAGCGCAAAATAACATCGCAATAGTAGATGATTGTTAAAGATAGTTATCACAGTTGTTTAAAAATGGTGATTTTTATCACAAAGGAATTTCGTATCATTTATTGGTCATCTGAACGCCACTCTGCTGTAAATGGTCGCGTAACCAGCTTCCCGCCACGCCAGGAGGCGATTTCTTATTCCACAGCAGGTCGATAGAGATAGCCTTTGGCCAGCCGGGCATCTTCAACTGTACCAGCGGTTTTTGTGCCGCAAATTCTTCCACCAGCGCGCAAGGTAGCGCGCACCAGCCAAACCCCTGAACCGCCATACTCAGCAATAACAGATAGTTAGGAGCAGACCATACGGGACCACGCGCCACGTTAGTGCCGCTTTCCAGATAGGTATTCAACCGCAGTTCGCGCCAGGTGTGGAGCTGCTCCCATTGCAGGTTGTTTTGCGTAGCCAGCGGATGCGAGGCCGCCACATATAACCCCATCCAGGTTTGCATTGGCAGACGAGTGACGCCCATATCCGTTGGATAGTCCTCGCGCGCCTCAATAAGCCCAACCTGAGCTCGTCCCTTTTGCAGCAGATCGATCACATCTTCATCTTCGCCAATCAGACATTCAAACTCGGTATGGGGAAACAGGCGGTCAAACTGCACCATCAATTCTTCCAGCACATCCGGATGCAGCGTGTCAGAAAGCACAAACGTCAAACGCGCTTCCGTTGCGCCTGAAAGTGAAATAGCAGCTTCATCCAGACGATCGCTCGCTGACAAAATCGCCTGAACGTAGCCAAGTACCCGTTTACCTTGTTCAGTGAGCGTCGGCTGGCGCGAGGAACGATCAAATAGCGCAAAACCGAGATCGGCTTCCAGATGCGCAATCGCCGTACTGATAGTGGACTGACTTTTACGCAGCCGCCGCGCTGCCGCAGAAAATGAACCGCAGGAAACGGTCTCAACAAATGCTGTTAATGCTTCGGGAGAGTAACGCATAACCTATCTACTTTATCGATGGATTCTATCTTTTAGATATCACATAAAACGATAAAATTTCCACCATTCCGTTATCCGGGCATCAAAGAAGGTTTTACGTTATGCAACACGATACAGTCCAACGCCGTTCGTTACTGGAACGTATTTTTCACGCCGTCTGTTTTGAGGGCATTGCCACCGCTATTCTCGCACCAACCACCGCATGGTTGATGCAACGTTCGGTGCTGGAAATGGGCGGATTGACCGTACTCCTGGCTACCACAGCGATGATCTGGAATATCATTTATAACGCCCTGTTTGATCGCTTGTGGCCGTCACACCTGGTGAAACGTACGGCGAAAGTACGGGCATTTCACGCCTTAGGTTTCGAAAGTGGTTTTATCGTTATCGGGGTAACCATCGTGTCGTATGTGCTGAGCGTCAGTCTGCTGCAGGCATTCACGCTAGAAATAGGTTTCTTCCTGTTCTTCCTGCCGTACACCATGTTTTATAACTGGGCATACGACACGGTGCGTGAACGCGTGATGAAGCGCCGTCAACAGCGCGTTACTGCCTGATAATTCAACGAATAGTCGGAATTATCCCGATTCCGGCTATTCATCCATTCACCAGCCCACTTGTTCACACCTCCCCCAGCACCTCTCATTTGTGGTAAATTGCGCTTCTTTTTGTTTATTTTATAGTTGATACGTTCAAATAATGTCGAAAATTTGGTCAAAAGAAGAGACTCTCTGGAGCTTCGCGTTATATGGGACTGCCGTCGGCGCAGGAACCCTATTTCTCCCCATACAGCTGGGTTCTGCTGGGGCGGTCGTATTGTTTATCACCGCACTTGTTGCCTGGCCTTTAACTTACTGGCCACACAAGGCTCTGTGCCAGTTTATCCTGTCATCGAAAACATCAGCTGGTGAAGGGATCACCGGTGCGGTAACGCACTACTACGGCAAAAAGATTGGTAGCTTAATCACCACTCTCTATTTTGTTGCCTTCTTTGTGGTCGTGCTGATCTACGCCGTGGCAATCACCAACTCCCTCACAGAACAGCTGGCAAAACATATCACCGTGGATCTACGCATCCGCATGCTCGTCAGCCTTGGCGTGGTGCTGGTACTGAATCTCATTTTTCTGATGGGGCGACAAGCCACTATTCGGGTGATGGGATTTCTGGTGTTCCCTCTCATCGCTTACTTTTTGTTCCTTTCGCTCTATCTGACCGGAAGCTGGCAGCCTACGTTACTCACCGGCCAGATGTCTTTCGATCAACACACGCTTCATCAGGTATGGATATCAATCCCCGTGATGGTTTTTGCTTTTAGCCATACGCCAATCATCTCCACGTTTGCCATCGACAGACGCGAGAAATACGGCGAGCAGGCCATGGGTAAATGCAAAAAAATCATGAAAGTAGCCTACGTCATCATCTGTCTGAGCGTGCTGTTTTTCGTCTTCAGCTGCTTACTTTCTATTCCAGTAAATTATATTGAAGACGCAAGAAATGAAGGCGTGACGATTTTGTCAGCGCTCTCAATGATGCCGAACGCCCCTGCATGGCTGTCGATTTCAGGGATTATCGTAGCCATTGTGGCGATGTCAAAATCGTTTCTGGGTACGTACTTTGGCGTGATTGAAGGAGCAACCGAAGTCGTAAAAACGTCGTTGCATCAGGTGGGAGTGAAGAAAAGCCGGGCCTTTAACCGCGCCCTGTCGATCATGCTGGTCTCGACGATCACGTTTATCATTTGCTGCATTAACCCGAATGCCATCTCAATGATTTACGCAATCAGCGGGCCGCTCATCGCCATGATTCTTTTCATCATGCCGACGCTGTCGACCTATTTGATCCCGGCTCTGAAGCCGTACCGTTCAGTGGGCAATTTGATTACCCTGATTGTGGGTCTGCTGTGTGTTTCGGTGATGTTTTTCGGCTAAAAATGTTATGCAACGGCTCATTCATCAGTGGGTGAATGAGCCGCATATCGCCTTACTTGATGTAGGAATCCAGTACCTTCAGCACCACATCCAAATCTTCTTCGCGTTTTATTTCATCGCCCTGATGCACAATATGCTCAGTCAGGTGACCTTTAATCACTTCTCGCATTAACCCGTTTACCGCCCCGCGGATCGCCGCAATCTGTTGTAACACCGCCGCGCATTCATGCGGTTCATCAAGCATGGTTTTCAGCGCCGCCACCTGCCCCTGAATCTTACTGGCACGGGCCTTGAGCTTTTGTTTGTCGCGGATCGTATGTGACATCGTCCTGTCCCCGTTGCATAAATCACGGCTCACTATACCGCGCCGATCTACTGGGGGGTAGTATTCTGTACTGGGGGGGAGTAGAATCTGGCGAAACAAAACAACTAAGAATCATTCTCATGGGTGAGTTTTCTACGCTTCTTCAGCAAGGTAATGCCTGGTTCTTTATTCCCAGCGCGATTTTATTGGGCGTGTTACACGGTCTGGAACCGGGACATTCCAAGACGATGATGGCGGCATTTATTATCGCCATTAAAGGAACCATCAAACAGGCGGTGATGCTGGGGCTGGCGGCTACGCTGTCACATACCGCTGTGGTGTGGTTGATTGCGCTCGGCGGGATGTATATCAGCAAAGCGTTTACCGCCCAGGCCGTCGAACCCTGGCTGCAGTTTGTCTCTGCCATCATCATTCTGGGCACAGCATTGTGGATGTTCTGGCGGACATGGCAAGGCGAACAGAACTGGCTGACCCAGACGCATCACGAGCACGACCATGATCACGAACATCACCACCATGAGCATCATGAGCACCATGAGCACCATGAGCATCATGAGCACCATGAGCACCATGAGCACCATGAGCACCATAAGCACCATAACCATGATGACGATCACCACCATCATCACGACCACGATCATGACCATGCCGCGCTGGCAGGACTCACCGAAGGTTCGAAAGAGTATCAGGACGCTCACGAACGGGCACATGCCACCGACATCCAGCGTCGCTTTCAGGGTAAAGACGTCACTAACGGGCAAATTTTACTTTTTGGCCTGACCGGGGGGCTGATCCCGTGCCCAGCAGCGATTACGGTCTTGCTGATCTGCATCCAGCTCAAAGCCTTCACGCTGGGAGCAACAATGGTGCTGTGCTTTAGCCTCGGGCTGGCGCTGACGCTGGTGACGGTAGGTGTCGGTGCGGCAATCAGCGTGCAGCAGGCGGCAAAACGCTGGAGCGGATTTAACACACTGGCACGTAAAGCCCCCTATTTTTCCAGCGCACTCATCGGCATGGTCGGATTGTATATGGGGATCCACGGCTATATGGGCATCATGGGTTAGGAACGAAAAAGAGAGGAAACGCGCAGCAACCTGTGCCACTGCGCGTGGAATGACGCTAGCTGGCGACATTTCCCCACACCAGTTGCCCTTTATGGAAGGTCGCTGTACGTGGAGAGATCCTTGCAACCGCTTCTGCTGAGCAGGAGGCATCAACCAGTACAAAACTGGCCTCATCCTGCGCTTTTGGCCAGACGCGCTCACCTTTATCATTCAACGGCAGCACATCGCCGGTGGCGAGGAACAGCGCCCGTGACAGATTCAGCTCATTAGGACGAATATAGAGCTGCGCGTATAAATTCGCCTTCTCCAGCATGTCCCCCAGCCCATACGGTGACCAGTGGTCGATCACGCTGTCGGTACCGGTAATCACCACCACACCTTTGTCACGCAGTTGTTTCAACGGCATGTGCATCGTGCCAATCGGCACCGTCGAGGCAATAGTAATTTGCTGAGCCACCATGCGAGTCGCCAGTTCATCCACCTGCTGCTCATTAAGCGTAGACAATGCAAAAGCGTGGCTGATGGTCAGTTTACCCTTCAGCTGTGGCGTTTTCTCCACGGTCTCCACCATGTAATTCAGCGCCGCAACGCCAGCCGGACTGGTTTCATGCAGATGGATATCCACGCCTTTATCGTAATCCAGCGCAATCTGGAACATGGTATCGAGGGATTTCTCCATCGCCCCATCCACGCTGGTCGGATCCAGCCCGCCAACGTAGTGTGCTCCCGCCTGCATCGCTTCACGCATCAGCGGTTCAGACTTTGATAACAGCAGACCATGCTGGGGAAACGCCACGATCTCACAGGCAAAACCGGGCTGACGACGCGCCAGCACCGCCTGTAAGTTTTCCAGATTTTTCAGTCCGGAAACCGGCTCAATATTGCAGTGGCTGCGCGCAATCGATGTACCTTTTGACTGCAGCAGGTCAATAAGCTTTTCCGCGCGCTCCTGGGTGTACGGTTGTAGCTCGGGCAGCAGCTTTTGCTCCAGGCGGATCATATCCTGAATGGTAGTGCCCGCAGGACGATTAAGTGAGCGCCACGGGCCACCATAAAAAGTTTTATCCAGATGGATGTGCATATCTCGCATGGCAGGAAGCATCAGCTTTCCGCCTGCATCGTAGTGTGGCAACGTCGCATCCGGATGCTGCTTATTCTCACGCAGCGCAACAATCTTTCCGTCCTGAATTTCGACAGTTTGTAGCGCAGTACGGGTATGTACCACCACGGCGTTTTCGTAATCAAACCCCGCTTCCAGCAGAACGTTATCCAGATAATAGTGTTTATCGTTAATCGTCATTGTGCTTTTCGCGCCACTGGTTGTCCCGACAGGATTAGCAGCATACGCGACCGGGGCCACCGCGCCAAACAACGCGGCAGCGGTCACCATTTTTCCGCTCTGGCTTAAAAACTCACGGCGGCTGTTACTTTCCTTCATTCGCATCTCCTCTCAGGAATGGACAATATGGGTACCCGTTTCACCACGCAGCGCGGCAGGAAGACATTCTGGCGTGGTGATAATCACCCGCTTACCGCCACGCGCCAGGAATGTCAGGCTGGCAACAATTTTGGGTAACATGCTGCCCGGCGGGAAATGCCCTTCCTGCATGTAACGGGTCATCGTCGCGATATCGACCGTGTCCAGCGCCTGCTGGTTAGGTTTGCCGAAGTGAATACACACTTTCTCTACACCGGTGGTGATCACCAGGATGTCAGCGCGGATCTCCTGCGCCAACAGCGCGGTAGAGAGATCTTTATCAATCACCGCGTCCACGCTGTGATAATCCCCCTGCTCGCTACGCACTACCGGGATCCCACCGCCCCCCGCGCCAATCACCACAAAGCCCTGCTGGGTCAGAGTTTTAATCGCCTCCGCTTCGACAATGCGCTTTGGCTCCGGAGACGCAACAACACGACGGTAACCGCGCCCGGAATCCTCCACAAAACGCCAGCCCGGATTGACCCGCTGTAGCTCATCACGCTGCGCTTCGCTAAAGAACGCCCCGATAGGCTTGGTCGGATTAGCAAAACCGGGATCGTTCTTGTCGACCTCCACCTGCGTCACCACGGTCACCGCTTTCTGCTCCCCGCGACGCGCCAGACGGTTATTTAACGCCTGCTGGATCAGGTAGCCTATGCCCCCCTGGGTATCGGCTACGCAGTTGGCCAGCGGGGTGAGTGGTAAACCTTCACGCTCATGCGCGATTTCCGCACGCCGCAGATCGAGTCCAACCTGTGGCCCGTTACCGTGCGTCAGCACAATGTTGTAGTCCGATGCCAACATCTCCAGCACCGTATCTGCGACCGCTTTCACCGCTTCAGCCTGGTGCTCAATCGACTGGCTGGCGTTATCTTTGATAATGCTGTTGCCGCCAATGGCAACGACCACAAGTTCTTTCATAGTGTCATCTTCCGCTTGCAGGCGATTCAGGTAGTTTTCGTTGGTTCCTGCTCAGGCGCAGTTACCGCTTCACGGCTGTCGAGAACATGTTTGATGACAAACATGCCGCTCATCATCAGGTAGGCCAGAACAAACATCATCGAACTGCCTTCCGCAAAGCCAACCGCCGGGGAGTGGATCACACCAAACAGCGACAGCAGTGCGCCGAAGGCTGCGGCAACCGCACCGCGCAGTGGCTTGTTCATAATGGCGAAGATAGCGACACAGCCCCACAACATACTGGCCAACGGCGCGCCGCTTCCCAGATGAACCAGCCCGTCGTAATACACGCCTTTGCTGTGCAACAGATCGCTACCCAGTTTCGCCGCTGACGTTCCGGCCGCGCCCATCACGCTGTTGACGATGGTCAGCGCCCAGTTGGCAATCCATGGGAACAGACAGATGAAGATGACGGGGACCTCGACTTTGGGCGTTTCTCGTACCACCTGATTGGCAGTCACTACACCGATAAACACCAGGATCGGCACTATCGCGGTCATCGGAATAATGGCGAGCATAAACGCCCCCAGACCAAACAAAGGCACCAGGAACATGGTGATACCCGATGCGAGGGTATAACCAATACTGGCTCCCATCGCTTTCCAGCCCGCATGTCCAACGTAGACGGTGACCGGGAACGGGTTCCCCAACATACAGCCAAGCATGGATGCAAAACCGTTCGCCATCATGACTTTACGGGTGTTGTACTCATCTCCCGCCGCGTGCGCACTTTCAATATTCTCAAGGTCAAAAATATAGTTCGCCAGACCCAGAGGAACCGCAGAAGCCAGGTACGGCAGCGCGTGCGGCAGGCCTTGCAGGAAGCTGTCGACATGGACTTCCGGCGGGTTAAAGCCAAAAGAGGACATTGAGGCTTTGATCGCTTCAGGGCTTTGCAAGCCGGAGATCCACGCCAATGCCGTACCGGCAATCAGCAGCAGCAAACCGGTAGGAATGCGGGCAAAAATCGGTTTCTTACCAAACCAGTTAATGAAGATCAGCAGCAGGACGATGAAAGAGACAGTTGGCGCTTCAAATGCCTGCAACATCGGGTTCATTGCCAACAGCAACAGACCCAGGCCAGATAAACAGGAAAGCAGCACTGTGCGCGGTATCATTTTGCGGATGGTCTCACCGAGGAATGAACCACCGACCAGGATCAACGCTTCAACAAAGCACCATACCAGCGCTATCTGAATAGCGAAGTTGGCGTCTTTCGTTTGCTGATACACCGGCATTAGTACCAGGAAGGTCACAGTAAAGATCGACGGTGCGCTTGGCCCGGACGGCAGCGCCGTCACGTCGTTACGCCCGGTATGTTTCGCCATCTGCAAGCCAAACCAGGCATAACAGATGCTGGCCACCAGCACCGCCAGACCAAAGGCGGGTGCAATTCGGCCGTAGACAATTTCAGTAGGGATCCCGACAACAAAAATGAGTAGCCCCATCATTGTCAACAGGTTAGTCAGGTTGTTGGTCATCAGCCCGAAGTAAGCCGCCCAGTCACCACGTTTCCATTCTAGTTTTATGTTGTTCATGGAATATCCTTTACAGGTTAAGCATCGTTTGCGATCACGGAGATCGCCCAGCCCTGCAGGTAAGCAACGTTTTTCTCTTCGCTACCGTGGGGCTAACGGTGTTAGCCCCTGTGGTTGTTATTAGCAGTAGCGGTCACGCCAGTTGAGGATCACCTTTTCAAAGCAGGCAAACGGCGGGTGTACTATTCCGGCGCCGATCATGCCGATCCCCGCATCTTTGTGCGCAATGGCGGTGTTGATCACCGGCAGAATACCGGTGCTGCCCACACGCGTAATGTCGATCGCGGTTGGCACGCCCATAAAACCGAGCAGCGGAATGGTGACGTTTGGGTTTTCACCGAGGGTGATTTCACGCATCTGGCGGGAGAAGTCGACGGCTTCTTCAACCGTACCACCCACCAGCGCCACGATGGCTGGTGCGGTGGCCATCGCGAAGCCGCCAATACCGTAGGTTTCGGTAATGGCGCTGTCGCCGATATCACGCCCGGAGTCTTCCGGCTTATAGCCCGCGAACATCGGGCCAATCACCTGCTGTGCCGGACCGGTAAACCACTGGCCCGGTAAGCCGCTGATACGCAGGCCGAACTCAACGCCATTACGCGCCATCGTCGTCACCACCGTGCTGTATTCAATGCCGTGCGCAGCATCCATGGCGGCTTTACACATCGCCATCCACGTTGGACCGGAGAAATAGTCGCTGCTGAGCACAAACTCGAACACTTCACGTTGTTGCTCAACCGGATAGCCGGTCTGGATAATCCACGGAGTCAGCGCCTGAATTAACAGTGCCGTACCGGCGTTGTTGCGGTTATGGCACTCATCGCCCATGTGCAGCGCCTGTGCCAGCATCAGGCGTAAATCGATTTCACCCGCCAGTTTCATCGCATCACGCAGCATCGGTCCCATCACATCACGCATCCAGTTAAGGCGATCGATAACGCTTTGATCGTTCGCTCCCATGCGCAGGATCTTTGCCATCTGCTCGCTCATATTGGTATATGCGCGGTTGCCGTAAGTTTTGTTCTCCACGATGTGCATGAACATCGACGCGGACGTTACGCCCGCCATCGATCCCACGCAGTCATGTTCGTGGCACGGCGAGAAGTTAATTTCGCCCGAAGCGGCAAGCTCGGCGGCTTCATCCAGATCTTTCGCCAACCCTTCAAATACCAGCGCGCCGGTGACTGCACCTTTCATCGCACCGCACATTTTTTCCCAGCGGATCGGCGGCCCGGCATGCAGAATCGTGTTACGGGTCATTCCAGGTACCACATTGATGGCCTGGTCATAGCCAATCAGCACCGGATGCGACTTAATAATACGTTCCAGCGCCTGCTGGTTAGCGGCGGCAATCTTGTCTGCCAGCGGTGAATCAGCAATCTGATCCAGTGCCGCAACCACCTGCATATTGCCCTGGCCTGGCGGTGTCCAGTCGAGTTGAGTAACGGGCACGTTCTGCTTTTTCAGGTCATCGCTGAACATCGCGATACCGACGTTAATCACATTCAGCGGCTGGTTAAACAGTGTCTGGCTCATCAGGCTTCCTCCCCTTTACAGATAAATTCACGCGCCAGCAATCCGGTGTTGGTGCTACTGCTCGCCCAGATAACGCCGGCATCAGTCAGCATCTGGCACTGTTTTTCCAGCGATGGCGTATCCAGGTCGGTCCCCAGAACATAGCCGAGAATTTCCAGAGGACGACCGTCAGCGGCAGCGATGGCTTTCGCTTCATTGATCGCGTCGATCATCACGCCAACCGGATCTTCATGCGATCCAAATCCAAGGACGAAATCCATCACGATCACGCCGACTTCAGGATCTCTCGCTTCCTGCAACAAACGACTGATGCGGTTGGTCGGATCGATCATTGGATGGGGCTTGCCGTTGGTGAAATCATCATCACCAAAATCAAGGAAGGTATGCGCCACACTACGGTTGAGATCCTGCAGGCGGAACGCCGGGTCCGGATGAATGTTGCTGTACACCTCGGCATGTTTTTCCATGGCGGCAAACATCGCTTCATCACACAGCGTGCCGCCACAGAACAGTCCGCGAATATACTTTTGCTGCGGCGTCAGACGGGCGCGAACTTCTTCAATCAGCGGCCAGTTGAGCGGATGCAGATCAAGACTCTCTTTTTTCACGCCACTCAGCAGAACTGCTTTCAATGCCGCTTCTTTAGTGCCGCGAGCGAACTGCAGACCCTCTTCGTCCGCAGGCGCAGCTTCACGTCCGAGGAAACAGACCACCACCGGTTTAAAGCAGGCGCGCGCACGTTCCAGCACCTTACGGGCTACCGCAGGTGCTGGCGGTTTAGAGATCAGCGCAATGATCTCAGTTTGTGGATCGGCCTCCAGCATACCTATCGCATCGAGCATCATCAGGCCGCCAATCTTCTCGCTCAGATCGCGTCCACCGGTGCCGATCAACTGGGAAATGCCACCGCCAAATTCGTGAATGCGTACACTGAGCTCCTGACTACCGGTGCCAGATGCCCCAATAATGCCGATATTGCCGCGACGCACCGCGTTCCCAAAACAGAGCGCCGCGCCGTTAATAATGGCGGTACCGCAATCAGGCCCCATCATCAACAACCCTTTTTCATGCGCCAGCTGTTTAAGAGCCAGTTCGTCATCAAGGGAAACGTTGTCAGAAAACAACATTACGTTGAGGTTGTTTTGCAGCGCCTGACGCGCCTCGCGGGCCGCGAACAGACCATTTACCGATATCACCGCGAGGTTGCTGTCGGGGACATGTTTTTTAGCACTGGCGAGCGTGGCATAACGTGCTTCGTGCTGTCCACCTTGTTCCTTATGCGTGAACAGTTCCTCTATCGCCACCAACGTTTGCTCGTTCGCGGCCTCACTCGCACCTTTAATGACAATCATTAGATCGCCACTCTTTGCCTCTTCCAGCTCAGGCGTAAGCAGACCGAGATTCTTCAGCACGCCCTTGTTCATTTCCGTTGCCATCGCCACGAACGCCTGCTCCACACCATCAAGCTTATTAGCGCGCGTAGAGATAGACATCAGTGAGACAGAATCAAAATACGTGTTCTTTTTAACAACTATCCTGATCGACATAATTCCCTCCGGACCGTTGGCTCAGGGCGCAGGCATCCGCCATGCCGTACAGCATGTCGCAGCCAGAACTTGAGCCGATATTTTTAATGTCAGCAATAAATTTCGTAGCAACGTGTGGTTGCTCAGTAATAATATGGGTCACCAACCGCGTGACACTTTCCCGATAACGTTGATGAAACGCCTCTTCCAGCGTTATTTTGCTGAGTAAGGTTGTGTTATTTCCGGCAATCTGTAATGCCGTTAAAAAATCTTGTCGATACTTATTCAGCGGATGCCCACTAATAAATAAAATCGTACTCAGGCCTACTAAATAATCATCAGACGATGGCGTCAGCCCTATTCCAAGACCAATTAAATCGCTGACCGCAACACAGATATTTTCTCCCGTACTCAGCGCCGTTATTAAACTTTGGCGGCGCAGTTGTAATTCACGATTAATTTCCTGGTAAAACGGATTATCCCCCTGGTACAGAAATAATGTGTCGTCGCGATTAAGCTGTTGGCGGATAACCTCTGCCCAGTGGCGCCAGGATATTGTGGCGAAGCGCTCTGCATCTGGCGACCCACGAGGCATTTGCCACATCAGGCAACCAGAGGTCTCTATCCATTTATCATAACCAACAGCGATCCCTGACTGCGTAAAACTCACCGGCTCACCGGGTTGAAACAGATCTTCGCAATGCGTCAGCGCCAGCCGACAGCTGTTAGGCGCGTTATCGCAGCACTCACTCAATAACGTAAACAATCGCTGCTGTTCCGGTATGAACAGGTTCACCGCGCGGGAAAAAACCTGTTCAACTCGCCCCGTTCCCCGATACGCAAGAAACGCGCCGTCTGCAGTTAGCGCCCTCACGCATCGCCGTGATGGCGTGGCGATAGTGGCGCTCCTCTGTCAGGCTCCGGCGGCAATCAGCAGCTCGGCGATTTCATGGAACCCTTTCTCCCGCGCCAGTTCCAGCGGGGTTTTACCGTATTTATCCGTCATGTGCGGGTTAGCGCCATTGTCGAGCAGCAGCTTGACGATTTCCTGCTGCTTCGCGCCGCCATCATTAAGTACGATGGCTTCCAGCAACGGCGTCCAGCCGACAAAGTTGGTATGGTTTACATTGATATCGGTACGCTGCAGTAATTCACGTACGATCTCAACGTGACCTTTTTCGCTGGCTGGCGTAATACCAACGCCGCCAAAACGGCTCAGTCGTTCGAGATCGGGATTGGCAGGTAATACCGTACGCAGCAGCGTTAAATCATTAGTCAGGCAGCTAATCAGGAAGGGGTTAAAACAAGTTTGATCTTGTTTATTAATATCGGCACCGGCGTCAATCAATAAAGAAACGCAGTCATAATGCTTATTCAGGCTGGCAATAATTATGGCGGTACGGCCCTGGCGGTTAGTAGCATTAATATCCACATTATTTGCCAGACAGGATTTTAATCCTTCGGCATTGCCCTGTTCTGCCGCCAGCAGAAATTCAGTAATGAGTTCTTTCTCTGACATAATCGCTCTCCTGCAGTTTTTTAGACTTTTTAAATATCCGATAACCTGAGAATAGCAACAGAGTACGGAGAATAACATCCGCTTAAATTTCATTCATCGTAAGTGAGTCGATTGTTGAAACAAATTTAATAATGAGAACAAAATGTGCTGTAGTGCAATCTTTCTCTTATGACTAACGGTCTTTCAGCCATTAATCAGTCATAGGGGAAATAAAGCGGTATGCTGCACGGATAGCGGCCTGCAACTAAAACACAGAAGTGTGATTGCCTTCAAATCAAATGTAACCCTAGTGTTAAATTCTGTTCAAAACTGATTGCTCTCCATAAGGATTACAAATACATTCAACAATCATCGTATCGCGGGTTGTGGACTCAGGGGAGAAGGAATGAATTCAATATTTACCGAGGAAAACCTGCTGGCGTTTACGATGGCTGCCCGCTACAGCAGCTTCAGCAAGGCCGCCGAGGAGCTGGGTTTAACCACCTCCGCCATCAGTTATACCATCAAGCGCATGGAAATGGGGCTGGATGTGGTGCTGTTTACCCGCAGTACCCGCAGCATTGAGCTGACCGAGTCCGGGCGCTATTTCTTTCGTAAAGCGACAGACCTGCTCAACGACTTTCACGCCATCAAGCGCAGCATTGATACGATCTCCCAGGGCATTGAGGCTCGGGTGCGCATTTGTATTAATCAACTGCTGTATACCCCGAAGCATACCGCGCGACTGTTACAGGTACTTAAGAAACAGTTTCCAACCTGCCAGATAACCGTGACCACGGAGGTCTATAACGGCGTCTGGGATTCCATCATCAATAACCAGGCCAATATCGCCATTGGCGCGCCAGACACGCTACTGGACGGTGGCGGGATCGATTACACCGAGATTGGCGCGATCCGCTGGTCGTTCGCCATCGCACCTGATCACCCGCTGGCCTTTATGCCTGAGCCGATTTCAGAGAGTCAGCTGCGTTTGTATCCGAACATCATGGTAGAAGATACCGCGCACACTATTAACAAGAAGGTCGGCTGGCTGCTGCACGGGCAGGAATCAATCCTGGTGCCCGATTTTAATACCAAGTGCCAGTGTCAGATCCTCGGCGAAGGCATCGGTTTTCTACCCGACTATATGGTGCGCGAAGCAATGGAAAAATCGCTGCTGGTGACGCGACAGATCCATAACCCACGCCAGGATTCGCGCATGCTACTGGCGACCCAGCACTCGGCAACCGGGCGGGTGACACAGTGGATTAAAAAGGAGTTTGGCCCACAAGGGGTACTGACGGGGATTTATCAGGATCTGCTGCATCGGGAGTAATATGCCCGATGAGGGGAACTATTGTGGACGCACCGGATGCGCGTTGCGTCATCCGGTGAAAAGTAAAACTCAGGCACGAATGTCGTCGTACTCGCGAGTTTTATCAAACTCATGTTTGGCAAACGGACAGAGCGGGATCACTTTACGGTTTTCGCGGCGCATTTTTTCCACCACTTTCTCCACCAGCAGCTTGCCGACTCCCTGACCTTTCAGGCTGGGGTCAACATCAGTATGTTCAATGATGCTCAGATGTTCACCCGTCGGCACGAAGACAATCTCAGCAACCTGATTGCCCTCGGCATCGTTAACATAAAACTTGTTGTGCCCTTCAAGAATATCCATGGTCTTCTCACTCATTTCTGGCGATATTTAAGCGCACCGCTCGGACAGGTATCGATAACCTTAATGACCGTCGCGACATCAACTTCATCCGGGATGATCCACGGTTTACGTTTCAGGTTAAAAAGCGTCGCGCTTCCCCGCACACAATTACCCGAATGCTGGCATATCGCCGTATTGAAATAGACATCAACCTTCTCGCCGGTATAGGCCCGGTAACCTGCTTCCAGTAACTCTTTATCCACGACATTACCTCAGTTATTTTTATTGTCCTGGGAGTAATCATAGACCCAGGCGAGTCTGAAGGCTGCTGCTGGCGGCAGAAATTGTCGCAGATTAGCTCCGGCACACGGTTACGTTCACCTCATGCTCTTCACTTCTGTGGAACGATACAACCCGTGAACGTAATCCAGTCCAAGGGTCAAAGGTTCTCTGTCACCGGTTCATTTCTTCGTGCAACCGTTCCCTGGCTGACGGTAGCATCTCAAGCATTGCAGGTGTTGGCGGCGGCAAGCGGTTATCGGCAATATGCCTGTCCACTTCCACATAGTCGATTTCACCATTCTCATGGTGATGAACCGTAAGCACCCTCGCCTTATTCAGCTCGGTAACCAGTTCTCGGGTAATTCGCAAACTTTCTGCCAGCTCATGATCTTCAAGCCCAGGCCTGCGACTGCGTCGTTCCACACGGAAGCGATACTGGTTGTACTTCGCCCAGCCAATGAGCACCAGACCGTTTATCAATGCGATCAGGATGTAAAAAGTGACCGTATCCAGAGTTGTGAAAAACGGCCTCACGCCCATAAAGGGTGAATGAGCCAGTGCCGTAATCAGCCCTTTATAGATCAGGTACAGAAATCCAACCCAGGCAAAAAACGTTAACAGAACGTCTATTACACGTGGCAGAAGTCGCTGTTCGGTAAAGATGAGTGGCTGGCTCATGATTCTATCCTCCCAATTCCACGGTCAGGGCTTACCCAACGCGCTCTGCCGCGTTTGCGTTTAAGCATCACTTTGGGGAAAGCAACCAGCGTGGTGAACAGACTCAGCATCCAGTACACCACCGGGAACCAGATGATCCAGAACAACGAAGCGCCGATACCTTTTTCATAGCGCCGTTCAATCATCAGACTCACCGCAAACTGCAGCAAGCAAACCACGCCGAGTATTAGCCCGGTAAATGCTGGCGGGAACAGGTTTTGCACGTATAGCGAGTCTGGCATTGGGAAAAATAACCCGCAAAGGAACAGCACAATGCTGACCGCATAGGCAAATGACCAGGCGGTAGAAAAACAGAACTCAAGGAACAGCGGCCACATGCGGCGAAATTCCCAAGACCACAGGCGACGCATGTTAACAATAAATACTTCCGCACCACCTTGAGCCCAGCGCAGACGCTGTTTCCACAATCCTCTTAACGTTTCAGGCATCAGGATCCAGCACAGTGCTCGTGGTTCAAAGAATACTGACCAGTGGCGCAATTGCAGCTTCCAACTGATATCGATATCTTCAGTGATCATGTCCGGGCTCCAGTACCCCACCTCAGCCAGAGCACGACGACGAAATGCCGCAATGACGCCAGAAACGGTAAAGATCTGCCCATAGACTCGCTGAGTGCGCTTAATCAAGCCGATAATCGAGGAGAATTCACCGACCTGTACACGACCAATTAACGTGGAACGGGTACGAATGCGCGGGTTTCCGGTCACCGCCCCGACACGCGGGAACTGTATCAACGGGGCGACAATATAGGCGACGGCATCGCGATCCAGTAAAGCATCACCATCAATGCAGACAAGATAATCACTGCGGGCCGCCGCTGCGCCGGTCCTGAGCGCCAGGGCTTTCCCCTGGTTCTCGGCTAAATGAATCACCCGCAGGCTCGGGTATTCCGTTGCCAGTTGTTCAAGCACGTCGTGCGTGTCATCTGTCGAACCGTCGTTAATGGCAATAACTTCAATATTTGTATAACGCTGCGCCAGCGCTGCACCGATCGTTTCACGCGCATTGATCCCTTCGTTATAACAAGGGATCAAGATCGAAATCAGCGGATTTCCTTCAAGCGTCGGCGGCGGTGTTTCCTCTCCCCATTTCCAGTGGCGTTCACGGTAAAACCAGAAGTAAACCCCACCGCTTATCCACAAAGCCGACATGAACAAGGGCCAGAAGAAGACGAAGTTCAGCATCACTTCACCTGTAAAAACGACAGCCACGCCAAACGGCAGACTGAACATCAGGCAAAGAATCAGGAAAGCAATAATGCGATCGGTCATTTTTGCGGGTACCAGTATGATGAGAACGTCGAGCGAATCTCTGACATCTCGGGTTTGTCGCTGATGAAATCATCCGGGTAATAACCATAGTTACCCGCACCGCTTAACTTAAGCTGGCGCATCCACTCGGCTATTTGTTTACCGCTGATTTCGGCCTGTTCCCCGGACTTACGCCAGTCTCGTGCTTGCAGTTCAAACACGGTCTTATCCAGCGCTCCGGGCGTTTGTGCAACGGCATTCACCAGTCTGTCCAGCCAGGCGTTGGCATCATTGGCCGGAATATTC
The DNA here is from genome assembly GCF_947057495.1 of Citrobacter sp. Marseille-Q5395. Classification (NCBI taxonomy): domain Bacteria; kingdom Pseudomonadati; phylum Pseudomonadota; class Gammaproteobacteria; order Enterobacterales; family Enterobacteriaceae; genus Citrobacter; species Citrobacter sp. Marseille-Q5395. The sequence continues at coordinate 329,180 of NZ_CAMSEL010000001.1, forward strand.
TCCATCAATGGCATTGCCATAGGTGCTGTCCAGTCATAGGTATTGAGGAAATCATTCAGGTTCTGCGCGAACCAGGCTTCACTTTCTGGTTCCAGCACCGGCATGGCGTAAATATTGCGTGCGGTTTGTACCTGTGGGCCGCGAATATTACGTACCGCGCGGGTCAGTTCCTTTGTAAAGTCGGTCAGCATCTTACTTTTCAGGCGAGTCCAACGTTCGAATGCCTGAGGATCGTTACGAATTTGCTCAATACTGCCCGGAAGGCCTGCGGCACGGTATGCGGCTAAAGCCTCCGGCGACGCATCTTCAAAATCCGTCAGGAAAGCATCATCATGGAACAGAATCCCTTTGAAACTGGCATGCTTCGCCAGATCTTCATAAATCTCGGTGATACGCTTACGCGCTTCGCTATCCCAGGGAGAAAGACGAACATACTGCTCACGATTAATCGCGCTACGTCCGGTTTTCGGATCCCATGCCGTCACGCGTGGAATAGCGTCGTCGAGACCAAAAGCCAGCACCGGCATCCAGGCATAAACGGTAACCCCTGCCCGCGTTTGTAATTGCCAGGAGATATAGTTAAAGAGATCGGCACGCATCGGCAGCCAGCGGTTAGGGAAATAAAGCTCGTGAATATTTCCGTCACCTTGTGGATCGGCATACGCCTGCAGGAAAACATGAGAAATACGCATGTCATAGACACGCTGGATCAGCTTGTCGATATTTCTACGTTGTTGGGCAGGATCTTTGTCATACACATAATCCAGATCGATATGCATAACGCGCATCGTCTGAGGTTCACGCACCTGGCCGACCTGGCTGGCAAAGCGCTTAAGGGATGGGTTATCAGATATCAGAACACGGGGGATATCATCCAGAAACGCGGCATTTGCCAGCCCTTCGTTGAGCGTAAACGCCATCTTGTAACCGTGCTCTTTGGCCAGACTTAATGTCGTGCCATTGGCTGCGCCATAAGGCCAGACCCATGCGCGTGGCGATTTCCCGGTTACAGATTTTATTTTGTTTGTGATTAAAGAGATATCAGTGTTAATACGGCGATTGTACTGTTCGTCCGTTTCGTAAGTGCCGGTCTTTTTATCGTACAGACGGTTTGCCACAGCAGGTTCTTTACTTCCCTGCGGGTTCGCTTCACCACCGAAATGCGATGCCCATGTATGCGCACCAATTTCAACCAGCGGCGACTTCCCCATTTCCTCGACCATTTTCCAGGTGGCAAATTTGTCTCGCGCCGTCATCAGCCCACCAAAATCAACTTTTTTATTGGCGGGAGAATCAACCCAGCTGCCCACCGGTGCCCACAGTGCTGGCCAGTTATAGGCTTTCAGCAGCGGCCACACGCGGGTATAAAAACTGCTATAACCATCATCAAAGGTGAGTAATACCGCTTTTTCCGGCAGCACGATTTTCCCGTCATGCGCATCCAGAATTTGCTGCACACTGATCGGGTTATAACCGTTGTCACGTAGCCATCCCATCTGATCGCTCAGCGCACTGGTACGCACAGAGAGGTATCGCTGATCTGCCGCGCCGTCCTCTACATCGTGATAGCCCAGCACCAGGAAGCTATTTTTCGGCCATGGATGATCAGCAGCAAGCGGAGATCGCTCCGCCGGAGGAACGTAGCGCGGGGTCGTATTGTGCGCGCTACTGCACGCAGTGATCATCAACCAGCCAGCGATTAATGCGCTAACCCATAGGCATCTTTTAAACATGTACAGTCCTTAAAACCTGACATTCAAATCGAAAGCGAGGGAGATATTCCGCTCACGTTTACCGTCGTAGGGGCGTTTATCCCACACCAACATCACCCCGCCATCCACGACGTTGTTCCATTTAAGCCGCTGTCCGTATCCCACCTGAACGATGGCGCCCACGTCTTCACCTTGCTGCCAGTAGCCACCTACGCCAGCCACGCCTTGCTGCGTCCACACAGTGTCATAGTGGCGGTAAAGAACCTGCTCTGCGGCAAGCCCTGGTACAACGGAAAAATCACTCTTAGGGTTGTAATACGGCACATTCTCTTTGGTGTTGGTACTTCCGCCGATGCCCGGTGTGAAGTCCAGCGTGAAGCGCGGCGTCGTCCACATGCGCTCTTTTCCGCTCAGCCCGTACTCGATACGATCGTTACCATCCGAGAAATGTGAAGCGGCAAACGACAACTGATACTCTCGTCGTTCATTTTGATACCAGCGGACAAACATATCCCCGCCGTTTGCATACACTCCGCTACGCAGCGCGCGCAGCGGGGTATTACGAGAAAGACGCTCCGCCGAACCGCCGACGCGCCAGTTATCATTAAAATCATGCCAGGCTGAAAGACGCCCACCAATTTTCTGACCATCGCCATAGTTACGGCCCGAAACTTCCATTTCCGCCCAATAATCGCGTGAGGTCCATTCCGCACCGGCAGCCAGGTCACGGTTGATACCCTTTCCTTCTTCAAATTCACCAGTGGCAAAGTTGAATCCGGTAAACAGTCGCCAGTTGTCATTAATCGGCGGACTGTAAATGGCGGTATTGATGTTGAAGTCATTCTTACCACTGACCGGGCTATCGGAGGAAATCCCCTGCGTGCCGCTGATCCGCAGCTCTGACATTTTGTGAACATCACGTATGCGGGCCAGGCGCAGCGTTGCTTCATCATCCGGGCTACGGGCAATGACGTCATCGGTAAGTTCATCGGCCTGCCGCCATTCCTGAAGATCCAGCGCTACATAGGCCTGCTGGCGTTCCAGCTCCAGGTTGCTTGGCTCAATAACTTCGGCCAGTTTAAGCTCTTTCTCTGCAGCTCGAGGCAGACCACGGGCTTCAAGCACTGAAGAATAGGTTATACGCAGCCCCTGGTTACCAGATCCCGTGCGCGCCAGATGTTCCGCGAGTTTTTCTGCCTCAGGCAATTCATTGGCAGCAATGTGATATTGCGTGAGCAACGTCTGACCAAGCAGCCAGTTATCGTTAGGCTGTGGCGTAGGTGAACCATAAATCCGTCGCAGATACGGACTCTCTTTGATTAAATTGTCGACCTGCTTTTTGGCTGCAGCAAAGTTTTCATTATCAATATGCGCATAAAAAAGATCCTGCTGATCTTCAGGACTGAGAGGAGTGACTGGAAGCGGTCCATGCGGATAGTAGATGCTCATCAGCATCGCTTCGGTTTTTTCCGGCTGACGTTCGCTTAGCCACGCCGAAGCGACCCAACGTTTCGCATAGTTAGGCACCTCCCCGCTCGCTTCAAGTGACTCATATTCTTGAATCACTTCGGCAGTACGCTTGCGCACCAGCAAAGCGCCCATACGGTCAATCCTTGCCCGGCGAACATCATCCTGAGCGGACGGTTCATCTTTCCAGGCCGCGAGCAGTTGGGCATATCGGGCAAGCGCTTTATCTGCCACGATAAAACGTTCTTCTTCATTACGCGCGGAAGTATATGAGGAGCGAACGATTTCTGCTGCCGCATCAAGTTCAAGACGACGTTTAACAGGATCTGACGTCGGAACCACCTCCGTTAGCCCTAACGCAGGCCCGGATACACGGTTAGCTGACAGGGCAGATAACAACGTAGATTTTGCATTTTTGTTGCTCGGATCGATATCATTGGCCTGGCTGGCGACTAACAATGCATCCCAGTTTTTCCCCTGCGAATGGTATACATAGGCCACCAATGCATCGGAGTCAGCTCCCGGGTGCGCCTGCGCCCATTTATTCGCTTCGGTGAGCGCCTGCTGATTGTAGCGAGCATCTGCAAGCGTCATTATCCAGCCGGTACGTACATCCACGTTATCAGGATCTTCCTGCAAAACGTTTTCCCAGATGGCTAACGAATCATTCCATTTTTTCTGATTGCGAAAAGCCCGTGCAGCGGCGATTTGCCCACGCGCAGGCACAGCCATCTGCCCACGATATCGCAGCCAAATATCAATCGTTTCTTTATCGCTGTTATTGGCCCAACTGGAGACTTGCAACCAGTCAGCGACCTGATTTGGCGTTAGTGAGGATTTCTTTTCCTGTTCCTGAAGGTAGCGCATGAGCGGCGCACTATTACCTTCACGAGCTTCAATAATCAAACCGTCATAATCAGATGCTGCCGCAGAAGTTTGAACAGGAAAAAGAACGCAGGCCGTAAATAAACAGGTTACAGACTTAAAGCTTTTAATGAAGTTGGTATGTCGACGCATACTGAACATATCTGCCCTTATGTCTTACATCAGAGTAAAAATAAGCGTTTTCAATAAGTTAACTTAATTTCTTAACGATTGTCGACCATCTTATATGCACTACCGCTTATTTCGTAATAGGGTTGCAAACCATTTTAATTCTTTCGTCTTATTGACTACCTGCGCCTCATCCTCTAGTTACCGGAATGGGGCAAAAACTCATAAATTTTAACACTCAGCGTACACTGTGGCTACATGATAAGAAAACCCTTAGGCAAAAAAAGTATTTTAGACCAGAATATCCTAATACTCTTGGGATCGAATTCTGAACTCGCTTTAAGACCAGGCGGAAAAGTTATGTAACTCAGTTTACTATTACTTTAAAATATAAAAACACAACGTAATTGTATGCCTGTTAACTATTAAAAGAGTTTATCCCTTTCAGGGGGCCCGGCGCCTTCATCTATACCATTATCCAGCAGTGTACCCATCATGACAGCGCTCATGACGTTACATGGAGTGGTAACCAGTATGAGTCAGCGAGGAAACATCCATAATAATGAAATAACGAAAAGTATTTTCTCGCCATTGAGACGAAAGTGAATAATAAATGCCTACAAAATGCAAAAACAGGCCCTTAGAATATCAGTATTAATATTATCAACAGCTGTTCAGGAAGCATCCTGGCTATCAATACCGATTAATAATTGCAAACCACAAAAATCAATAATGATTTATATTATTTAAACTTTAATGTTATTTAAAACAATTATAATAATGAGATATTTTTTAGCATGTAAAATTCATCTCATTGATAAATATGGGTATTTTACAAACAAATTTATATATAAAAAAGAATGCGCCAGTGCGTATAATACTGATGCTTTTACCTGCTTAAAAATTATAGTAGCGTATTAAGCCCGAAATAAAATATTCTACAGGAAATTGAATATAATATTCTTCGCTGACCGTTCTTATAACCGCAGCTAAGCCAGTATCACTGAATAGCAAGGGTCGTCATGTACTTTTAAACGACACTAAAATCTGGCACCACCTTCTGGTGACGTAACAGTAAAGCTAAAGCGCAGTTCATGTAGGGTATAGAGGTAATGTCATGCCATTTGGTCTGTTAAAGAAGCGTCAACTCAGGTACCGAATGGTTCGCACCATACTTGTGAGCTTGCTTTGCATCCTGTTGGGACTCATCAGCACCTTCTGGCAGGCGGCAGCAAACCTCAAACGAACCACTAATATCCGGATGACAAATGCCCGGCAACTGGTGGAAGGAACGCTGGACAGTGCCAGGCATGCTGCTTACGCCGTAAAAGACAATCTTGGTCGGCCCTGCCTTGAGTCTGTCGCGATGAAGCTCAGGACGCAGGTGGCGTACTCGCAGAATGTGCGCAGCGTAAACCTGGTACATGGGAATAAAATCTATTGTTCATCTCTGTACGGTAGCAATGAAGAAAATATTAACTTTGATAGTTATACCAACGGGATGCTCTACCTGATGAGCGACATGCTGGTCAGGAAAGGACAGCCACTGATTATCTACCGAATGGTTGTCGGTAATAACAGTATTGTGGTCCGACTCTATGGCGAGAGGATCCTTTCCGAACTGAGTGTCATGAGCATCAATTTACCCCTGGGCCTGGTTGTTGGACAACAGCAATGGCAGACTCCAGAGATTCCTTCGTTCTCCCCCGGTACGTCTGGTTATCTGGAACAAGCCTCGACCAGATATCCATTCCGGATAGTTACGGTGATTTCCGCTGCCGATTATGCCCATTACTTCTGGATCTTCTCACGATTCTCTCTTGTTTCCTGGGCCTTGCTGGCCGCTATTCTTGGTTTCAGCGCATTTCGCTGGACAGGGCGACAGATAACTGCAGAACATGAATTACATGAGGCTCTGGAATTGCAGGAATTTATTCCTTACTTCCAGCCAGTGGTATCCGCAGAGCATACTCACTGGGTCGGTTGCGAGGTTCTAATGCGCTGGTCACATCCAACGCTCGGTATCATCCCTCCAGACAATTTCATTCCTCTGGCAGAAAGCTGTAACCTTATTATGCCGATGACTCAGGCGTTGATGGTTCAGGTACGTCAACAGTTTTTACCATTAATACATTTACTGCCGAAGGATTTTCATTTCGCTTTCAATATCAGCGCCAGTCACTTAAGAAATTTCAATCTGGTGGAAGACTGCCGGGTATTCATCCAGGCATTCAGGGCTAATCCTGTTAAGCTGGTTCTGGAGTTAACTGAGCGGGAATTACTTGTTACAGATGGTGTGACAGAAAGGTTGGTGGCAGAACTGCACAAACTGGGTGTGCTTATCGCTATCGATGATTTCGGCACCGGCAATTCCAGCCTTAAATACCTGCAAAACTTCGAGGTCGATATTCTTAAAATCGACAAAAGCTTTGTCAGCAATATAGGTATTGATTCGCATTCTGTTCATATCATCGACAATATTATTGACCTCGCCCGCCGATTACACCTGCAAACGGTGGCGGAAGGAGTAGAAAATGAAATTCAGGCAGCTTATTTGAAAGCACACAACGTTACTTTTCTGCAAGGATATTTATACGGTAAGCCCATCCCCATGGAGGATTTCACCAGACAATTTTATTCCTGATGTTGAATAGTAACATCAAAACGTAGTCATCATACCGTGCAGAGGCACTCGCCAGTATATAAACATCTCGATGATAGAGGTAAAAACATATGGAATGTTCAAAAAATAATTTATTTACCAAAGAAGTATCTAACCAACTGATTATATTTATTAATGAAAGACGGAAAGACAAGTTACAGATTGACGATCTGGCTGCTATTTCTGGCTTTTCAAAATTTTATCTGCAATCTTTTTTTAAAGCTCATACCGGGATACCACTTGGCCGTTTCATCAAGGATACCTACCTTAATCATGCAGCTCATGAACTCATCAACTCCCAGAGCACTATTCTGACTATTGCTTTAAATGCCGGATATGGTTCTCAGCAGTCATTTTGCCGGGCGTTTCGTAAAAAATACAAAATAACGCCCAATGAGTTAAGGAAATCAGGTGCGACACATAAGATTTTATAATATGAAGAGTAAATATATCACTGATTATTTACAGCGTATGACGCTGGTATCTTTAATAATTTCAAAACAATACATAAAAAAAGACCGCACGGGTGGCGGTCAAAATGACACTTCAAAAATATAATTTTATTTCTTAGACACATTCATGCTTGTTTCATAAATATCATCAATGTAATTTTTCTCCTCACTTGAGATACCTTATAAAACATTTTCAATATAAAACCAAAAAGTTCACCATGCAATTTATTTATAAAAATTAAGTTCCATTTAATGGAATCATTCCATAAATCTAAACGATTAATGCTAGCGAGACTAAGTGAATAAGGTATCCTACATTCATTAATGTATGTACAAGGCATTTTTAAACAACCCAAAATCACTAAAACAGCCACTAAAACAACACAAAATAAAAACGACGCATCAGGTTCATTGCCTTAAAAAGCACAAGCACGCTGTCCTCAGCGTACTATTCCCTGGAGACACCACGAAGGGGTAATACGTCAATAACCAGAGAGGCGAGCTTAGTTTTACCCAACCGACGAAGGGAGGAGGAATAGTATGTTCCTTAATTACTTTGCACTTGGATTGCTAATCCTGGTATTCCTGGTAATTTTTTACGGTGTCATCATCATCCATGATATTCCTTACGAGATCGCCAAAAAGCGAAATCACCCGCATGCCGATGCCATACATGTCGCTGGATGGGTAAGCCTGTTCACTTTACATGTCCTGTGGCCATTCCTATGGATATGGGCCACGTTGTATCGCCCCGATCGTGGATGGGGAATGCAGAACGCACAGCAACCACAGTATGAAAATTTGCAATTACGTATTGCTGAACTTGAACGGCAATTCAAAAAACAACAACACGCTGACTCAGATAACACTCAAGGTAATTAATTGTGGATTTATTAATTATTCTGACTTACGTAGCCCTGGCATGGCTGGTCTTTAAAATATTCAAAATACCGGTCAATAAATGGAGTATCCCAACAGCCGCTCTGGGCGGGATCTTTCTGGTTGGGGCACTGATTTTGTTAATGAACTATAACCACCCATATACCTTTAAGGCACAAAAAGCGGTGGTCTCCATTCCTGTTACGCCACAAGTGACAGGTATTGTTCGTACCATCACGAATAAGTCAAACCAGCTAATTAAAAAAGGTGAAGTCCTTTTTGAACTGGATCCAACGCGTTATCAGGCTCGTGTTGCGCGACTTGAGGCCGATCTTGTCACCGCGATCCATAGTGCCGACTCGCTGCAATCACAACTGGATGAAGCCATCGCCAATACGTTAACAGCAACTGCACAACGTGACCGGTTATACAAAGATTACCAACGATATTTACAGGGCAGTAAAGCAAAGGTGAATCCGTTCTCAGAAAGTGATATTGATCATGCCCGGCAAAACTACCTCGCTCAGGATGCAGCAGTAAAATCATCGGTTGCCGAACAAGCACAAATCAAAAGCCAGCTTGATAGCATCCTCAACGGCGAACAATCACAAGTTGCCAGCCTGCGCGCTCAACTGGCAGAAGCAAAATACGATTTGGAGCAAACCGTTGTCCGTGCGCCCAGCGACGGCTACGCCACTCAGGTATTGATCCGTCCCGGTACTTTTGCGGCAGCGCTGCCGCTGCGCCCGGTTATGGTATTTATTCCCAAACAAAAGCGACAGATTGTGGCGCAATTCCGTCAGAATTCATTGTTGCGCCTGAAAGCTGGTGATGAAGCAGAAATCGTTTTTAATTCGTTGCCCGGCCAGGTCTTTACAGGAAAACTGGCTGGAGTCCTTCCCGTGATCCCTGGCGGTTCTTATCAGGCCCAGGGGACGCTTCAATCCTTGACTGCTACCCCAGGGAGCGAGGGGGTTCTCGCTCTTATCGATCTGAATCCAGATGAGAATATTGATGCATTACCAGATGGCATATACGCGCAAGTTGCGGTCTATTCGGATCATTTTTCTCATGTGGCCATTATGCGTAAAGTTTTACTACGCATGACCAGTTGGATGCACTACCTCTATCTGGACCATTAAGCCGTTCATTGTGCCTCGTTGATGTCGGGTAATTATATCAGGACGTAGATCATCTACACTGAAAGCAAGGCACTATCCTCACAGAACAGCCATGATGAAACAATTAAAAATCAGAGATTTAAAAATACTCCTGGACCTTGTTGAAACGAAAAGTTTCAGTCTGTCTGCTAAAAATGTCGGCCTGACCCAAGCCAGCATCAGTAAAAGTATTGCGGCAGTAGAAGAAACGTTAGGAATCAAAATAATTGATCGAGAGAGTCGTCCGGTCAGGCTGACTGCATTCGGGGAAACTCTTCTGCCTAACATTAGAAAGTACATTATTGAAAATGATGAACTCTTTGAACTAGTCGACCATTATAAGAAAGCGCCATCTGGTGAAGTTAATATTTTTTCTCCTTCCGGTATGCAGGCTTATCTTGCAGAGAATATTCTGCCGCCATTGTTTCAACGATTCCCCGATTTGAACGTGACAATAACAACATCCAATCACTATAACGCGGACTACTTTAAGGGCGTGAGCTTTAATAACTCCTGTGACATGCTCATATCCTATTCCCCACCACATAATCAGAATCTGATTGCCCGAAAAGTAAAGCGGATACGGATGGATGTTTTTGCTACCCCAGCGTTTTTTGAACATCACCCTTTCACGACCCCAGAAGAGTTATCTCGCCATCCTTTCATTTTATTAAGTTCGATGGCCAATAACAGCTATGAAAATGCGCTGGAGTTCACCCATGAAAAAACGGCTGAAGTGAAATCAGTCAACGTCACGGGTAAACTAAAATTTGACAATATCTATACAGCCATCAACTGCTGTAGAAATGGAATGGGATATATGGTGACATCCCATCTACTTCTCAAAGACACAAGCGGAATAATGTCTGTACTTCCTCCAGAATGGGGAGTTTTTATTGATTGCTACGTTATTTACAGAAACCGGAAAAATCTTCCGCTACGAGTACAACTATCGTTGGATTATATAATTGAACTAATGACAAAAGAAAAATGAGATGCCTGTAGATTTACTCTGAGTGATAATTAAGACAATGCTCATTTAAAAATCGTAACTTTTCGAGGATCATTGCTCATAGCCACAGAAAATTTCAAAAATGTTTCTCCGATCATTTTATCCAGTTCTACCGCATATTTCGTCGGGCTCAGGCAACGACCTTCTCTCTCAAACAATGGAACGGGAAAGTAAGAACAAAAGCGTTTGAGCATGATGCTAACTGTTGGCGCAGAACAGTTTAATACCACACTAGCATTAAAAATTGTCTTATAACTCATCACCGCAGAAAAGTAGAGTGCTGAATTTAAATCAATGTTCTTTATACATTCAAAATCATGTTTTTCAAGCATACTTATACTCTCAACGCTATCAATATTCACTTGATCAGTGTCTCATATAACAATACAAAAAATAAGTATTTTAAATTATTAATCAAATAATCACTAACACTATAAGTGTTAGTGATTAGAGCCATATAGTTCTGGAAAAAGTTAAGTGATCAGGTGACTTATTTCAGATAAATCAGTGATTTTAAACAATAACTCCAACACATCAGATTAATTAAACTATTTGATAGACTACAATAGTTTTCATATTGCTATCTTTATTTAGAAAAAGGCCGAATCCAAGAACAGTTCACAAAGATTACCAAAACCACAAAAAAGATAAACAATTAAAAGATACAAAACAGTGAATACTATTATTCCAAAATTAGTATGGCTCTGGGCTTGCTAGCATGCAGGCTCTTTTTCAACGAACCGAAGAACGACTCAGACACCACGTACTATTTTTGAGAATATGGTTTTCAGAACGGAATAGTCGCTTTTAGATATAGCTGGGAGCCGACTGGCCGATTGCGAACATTCGTTTCCTTCTGCCATTTCAATATAGGTAACCAGTTCTTATCGTTGGCGTCACGGACAGAAGGACCAACTGAAAATGCCCGCACCTTTGCCTGCGCTGCATTAGGCCCGTCATCATCCGTTGTTTGAATGAAGTTATAGCCACCAAGACCAATCACCCAACCATTGCCAAAAGCCCATTCCAGGGCATAATCGGCATGAAACGCCTGACCTGAACGCGTACGGATCTTACCATTGCGGAAATTAAAGTCGTACATCATTTTGATATCAGCATTGACGCCTTTTTGAGGGATATAGCTGATCGCCCATACCGGTTGTACCACCCAGTAATTTCGCCCCAGGCTGGAAAGATCAAACTGGTTATAGTCGCCTGTTGGCACATACATATCAAAGCTCAAAACATAGTGAAGATCCCGGGTGGGATGAAAGCCCAATGCAGTACCCAGCGTGATATCCCCTAACCCCATTGATTCTATTTATCTGTAGGAAATTTGAAGCAATGATTGTGTGTAATAGTAAAATCAGGACAGGTTTCATAAAAACCTGTCCGTCACGAACTCAAATTACACCAGTTTTGGTAAAATATTCAGTACGTTACCAAACCAGCAAAAGATAACGACAATGCCAAAGATAATCACTACGGCTGGAATAATGCGCCCACCCCATACTGTAAACATCTGATTGGGAAATTTTTTACGTGACTTCAATGCGAGTACCGCAGGAATAATAACAGCCCATATCGTTGCACATAACCCTGCGCCACCTATCCCATAGATAAAACCGTTAGGAAATAGCAGATAAAGCAGTGTTGGTGGCAGGAAGGTAAGAAGGATTGTTTTAAAACGACCAGTATGTGAGTTGTCAAATTTGAATAAATCAGCAAGAAAATCGAATAATCCCAGCGTCACACCAAAGAAAGAACTCGCCACTGCTAAATTAGAGAAAACGAGTAAACAGAACTCAATCATGCCACTCTGATTTGTCCCAAGAAATGATCCTACCAGAGCATCAACATTTCCACCGGAAGCAATGATACCTTTGAAACTCTCGCGCGGAATATTCCCCATTGTGCAATACAGCCAAAACAAATAGATAACCAGCGCCAGAAAAGACCCCAATACAACACTTTTTATTAATTTATCTTTTCTCTTCCCATAACAAATGATAAGACTGGGGATATTACCATGAAAACCAAAGGATGCCAGACATACTGGAACCGCCATAAATATATAGAGGAAGTAGGAATGACTAGTTTCATTTACGCCACTGATACCACTTAAAATTGAGTAATCGACCTGAAAGAAAAGTGAACCAAAAACAATAATGAAGGCAATGATTTTTATACCGAGAAAAAGCGAAGTAATCCGACTCGCAGCTAGCGAACTAAACCATAACACCCCGGCCACGAACAGAGCGGTACAAACACCTATAATTCTGGGGTTAACATGTTCTCCTGAATGCATAGATATCGTTTCACTAATAATAGCTCCGTTTGCTGAAATATATGCATACGTTAATATGTATAAAACAAAGGCAACCGTAGCGCCACTAATGATATTCCATTTGTTACCAATTAGATCTTTAGTAATAGTATTAAAACTGGAACCCACTGGATAGTTTAAGTTTGCTTCCAGTAGTAACAATCCTGAGTGTAACATTGAAAACCAGGAGATTATTAATATAAACGCGCCCCAAAAAAACCAGGCACCTGCAAGATCAACGGGTAAAGCAAACATCCCTCCACCAATTACGGTTCCGGCAATAACCATAACTCCCCAAAAGGATGAATGCTTTGAACTGGAATTTTCTTCCATGCGAGCCTCTTATCTTGAGTTATATATCTTCATTGTCATGTCATTTTTATAGAGCGAGATAGAACATGAATGGCCATTAAATATGGCCATTCATATTCGGTTGCTAATTATCAGATTTCTTTCAGTCGGGCAGTAAAGTGACGCAGAACTTTAGGTTCATAGGTGAATGTTAATCCTTTAATATTATTGGCATTTTCTTTCACATGACCAAACGCCTCAATAATAAAGTCCATATGTGATTGCGTATATGTAGCGCGTGGAATGGTTAAACGGAGCAATTCTGCCGGACAAGGTAATTGAATCCCTGTTTTAGGATCTCTTCCCAATAAGAACGATCCAATTTCAACAGCCCGAATCCCAGCAACTTTGTAAAGCTCACACGCCAGGGCCTGTGCAGGAAACTGTTCGGCAGGGATATGAGGTAACAACTTTCCTGCATCCACGAAAGCGGCATGTCCGCCTGCCTGCTGACAGATGACACCAATGGCTTCAAGGCCATCAACCAGGTACTGGATCTGTGCGATGCGATATGCCAGCCAGTCCTGATTCATACCATCATAAAGACCAACGGCCAGACGCTCCATTGCCCCGCCTTCCAGACCACCATAGGTTGGAAAACCCTCCTGGACCACGCAAAGTGTTCTGCATTCGGTGTAGACATCAAAATAACTGTCATCTTTAATGCATAACAATCCGCCCATTGGCACCATTGCATCTTTCTTCGCCGACATAGCTAACATATCAGCATATTTATATGTTTCGCGGGTTATGTCTTCAATGCTCCAGTCTTTATAAGCGGCTTCTCTTTGTTGGATAAAATATGCGTTTTCAGCGAATCGCGCCGAGTCCATTACTACCGGAATGTCGTACTTTTTCGCTAACTGGTACGTTGTTTTCAAATTTGCCAAAGATACCGGCTGACCGCCTGCGGAGTTGCATGTAATAGTGGCAACAATATAGGGGACATTATTTGGACCTACTTCCTGGATTCCTTTCTCCAGTTTATCAAGGTCAAAGTCTCCTTTAAAATCACAACGAACTGAAGTATCAAATGCTTCTTTGATATAAACATTACGAACAGTACAGCCATTTATTTGACTATGCCCTTGGGTGGTATCGAAGAAATAGTTTGAAAAAACAACCATTTTGCTTCTGTCGAGTCCTTTTTCCTGCTCACGTTTACGAATTAATACAGGAATATAAATCTGCTCGGCCCCCCTTCCCTGGTGCGTTGGAATAGTATAATGATATCCAAAAATATTCTTCACTGCCTCAGCAAGTGCATAGTAACTTCGACTTCCGCTGTATGCCTCGTCTCCCCGTAGCATTGCGGCTTGCATATTTTGGGTAACTGCGCCTGTACCACTATCTGTCAGCAAATCGATAAATACATCTTCACTGTCAAGCAGGAACGGGTTCATCCCTGATTTGAAAATGGCATTTTCACGATGATCCCGTGTTGTACGTTTTACGGGTTCAATAACACGAATACGGAATGGCTCTGGCAAATGTTTGAAGTTATTCATGGAATAGTCCTATATTAGATAAAAGACATGTCAGCCTGCAGCAACTCATTAAACATGAATTACCGATATAATTTATTTAAAACCCGCAAAATTAGTCCATGGAGATATTATTAGCACACCAAGCATTCCCTTATCGCAGGCCTTTTTCAGGCATACAAACAGAGAAACGTGATTGTGCAGACAATAATTTATGGATTATTCAGGGCATGCAAAACAGACAGATTTTTTAATCTGCTTCTGTCCTTCATTGCATTTATAAAGAGGAAGGGAACTTATGGGCGATGATTGACAATGATGGTATCAATGTTGAACCATTTGGAGGTCGTGTATGTATTAATTAAGCTAATCATTATATGTCAACCCTTATTAAACATGCTGACATCATTATAGTGTGGAGAAAATTTGTCTATTAGCAGATAAACTTAATGTGATAAAAGTCACTATAAATTTATTATACACAATAAGGAATTAATTAACAGATACAGGTTTACAGCTGATTGACATTACCTCAGTAAGACCTGGTCAACATACAGGAATTTGTACATTCGACCCGAAAATTGTCCAGGTTTTAGTTTTGCGTTAACGAGCATTTCACCCAACGAATGCTATTGCAACACTTGTACTGTTATTGCTGAGTTAAGCAACGGGTGAAAGCCACAGTCACCGACCAGTTAGCAGGAAGAAAAATAGAGCTCAACTGACGAACAGAATGCAATAACTGCTTATTTATCAAGGGTAAATTGAGTTCGGTAGATTTCAGGAGAAATGAATTTGGAGCGGCGAAGGGCTTATAACAAACCTCGATAACCCCAGATATATAGGCAGTCTACGAGTTTGGAAAATTAGTTCTATACACATTCCTATACGCATTCACCCTTCGCTTGACTCTGATTCGGTTGCCGATAACCCCTTCCCATACATAGAAAGTTCTTTGTTGCTGAATGTCTCATCTGGAGACCCGAACTTGGATCAGATGAATGCCCGGTACATATCATCGGAAATCTTCCATATGTACTTAAAAAGCGTTAGTTCAGTCGGTTCAGTTGGTTCAATTTGTAAAGACAATTGTTTTTAAAAGCATTATTCCCAAAAAGTGAACCAACACACCCCATTTTTGAACCAACATAAAGAGGCCGTGAACCAACACGCCGCTTAAAAACTGCTATTCAGGGGGGAAGTTAGGGCGGAATCCACCAGCACAAGGCTTGTCTGTTGCGGGCTAGAGCCTGTTACATAGCACTCCGCGGCGACGGCTTGTTTCATCGGTAAACAGGGCCGGTCATCATTTCGCGATATCGCCTGAATAAGGCCGTCCCCTCTGCCAACTGGCGCTTCAACTCCCGCAGCTCCAGCGGTTCGAGCTGGTGGCCGTCATGTTCAAGCTTAGCAATGTTCAGTAACTCGATTTCGCGTGGCGTCATGGCATCTCTCAATGCTGGTGGTGATCAGCATTGTTCTGCCCGCCAGGAGATACTTCACTGGCTGGTGCCGTTATGCGTTAAGCCTATGCGTTAACTCCGGCGGCTATGCGTTAAGTTGCCGCTCTGAAATGCCGCTTTCGCTGACAACCCGTCTGGCAACCTCACGTTTAGCAACCGCTTATTCCGGCAACCGGACCGGTGACCAACTTCTGGTATCCATCCTCGTACCTGCTGTTCTGGTGAAGCCAAGAGTGGAGACCTCGCATTTGGATGCCACATTTTCGCTGCTGACTGGCTGCTCACCCATTAACAAAAACACATTTTTCAGTAAGGCGTTTTTGCCCGGTAGTTATACATATATCTAGTGCCACTTTTTCAGTAAAAGTGACCCTATGCGTTCTGTTCCATAGTGCCACTTTTTTAAAAAGTGACCCTATGTTGCTTCTACATAGGGTCACTTATGGATGAAAAGTGACCCTATGTAATAACCACCTGGAGGGATTATGAAACGAGCAATCGGAAAAAAAGAGTTAATGAACATGGTTCCACTGTCTATGAGTACGATCGACAGACTGGAACACAAAGGACAATTTCCAAGACGCTGGTACATAACAGATAAGCGCTGCGCATGGAATGCGGATGAGGTTGAGTGCTGGCTCGACGAACGCCAAGCAATCAGCTCGTCAAATTTTGCAGGAAACACTCCGCCTGTTAAGCTCCGGGTTTACCGGCCAGTAATCACCGTCCCATAGCTGCACTCTGGCGCCTGGGATACCTCTTCGCAGCATGGCTAAGCAGTATCCCCGGCATCACGCAATGACTGAGCAAAATCCGTAATGCACGCGGTAAAGTTCTCAGGCTGCTAGCGCAGGGACGCGCCTCTTTAAAATAATTCTAGACAGATTGCAGGGTTGCTCATTTTTGAGTAATATTACCCCAAAGGTAATTCAACCTTTTGTTGAGTTGATACGCGGAGATGTCCATGTCAAAAATAGTTGCTCTGATCGCGGATGAAGAACAAGGCCAAAAGCCTTCTATTCGCCAGCGCCGGCTGCTGACTAGGGCTGGATTGCGCAAGGCTAAACGTATGACCCATCTCGATACCTTGGCTAAAAAACTTGGATATCAACTTGTACGTAATACAAGCGTTGTTGTTCGTCATACAGTTACCGTTGATAGCATAAGAAAGCTGACTTCTGCTGAGGTTAGTTTTGCTCCGCGCGTAAAAAAAATGACATATACCGAAGCATGTAAGATTTCTCGTGATCTGTCAGACTCGCGTGAAGAACGCTTGATGAGTGCTAGCTTCGATGGTCCAGAGTGAATATTCTGGCGGTGTATATTCTGAGTCTAAATTTAAAACCGATGCAGTATTAAAAGGTTTCAAGGACTCGTTTATTTATCACTGGAGATATGGGCATCATGCCGATTTCGGTAAAGATAATCTGTTTCATAAACCCCCTTGCGTCTACCCTATCCATTTAAGAAAAGTTCATGTGAATATTGGATTATATACCAATTCCCATGGATTTAGCGGAACTGAAGAATGCTGGGATAAGTGGTCAACTGGTCGTTATGGCCCTGGCGGTTATGAAAACCAGATTCCTACATCAGATGCTTATCTCATCTATGCGGTATGTGAAAATAGAAATGTCGGGGTCTTAGATTTCTGGTTCCCACCAGCTCATAAAGAAGCAGAGTTCGAATCATCAGTTCAGTTTGTCGTTGAACTGGCAGATAAGTTTTATGAGTCTATTTCTGCAAAACCTATGAGCAGAGAACAGAATCCATGGCACATGGATTACCTCGTCAAGAAGCCCGCATAGCGGGCTTTTTTGTTGTGGTATGAGTCAGCGTTTGTGACATGTCACACTAATTGCTGCCCAGCGCATTTGATGGCTACTTGCACCGAAACGAATCCTGCATGGCGGCAATCACCAAACTTTCAGCTGAGTTAAGTCTTTTATCAGGATTAGCATTTAGGTATTTATAAATTACATCAGCATAAGTTTGAATTTTCCCGTTTGGCTGGCAAAAGACTCGGGCCCCCTCAGTACCATAAGCATCGATCATTGATGCGGCATACCCTATGAAAACACCAGCCTGAAGTTGATTGTCTGGCGTTCTGCTGGAGGTCAGTTCGGCTTTTTTATATTCCTGGGCATATTGGTATAACTGCTGGCCATCGTAGAATTTCGCTTCTGCTGGAATTAAAAACGAGCCGAAAAGAAAACAAGCAATATATTTAACATTCACTATTATTTCCCTAACATAAACTGTGACGGAGGGATCAGGAAGTCGTTACCTTGCTCACGCTCAACCCGATGCTGATATCGCTCCAAAGAGCCTGGGTCAAGCGCATCCTGTATACGGTTTAATATCAGACCGTTCATTGCTGTGCGCAGCCAGAATACGTTCAGGAATGGTGTATTGTCCAGAGAGGTGCGATACCAGTCACCCAAATCTGCATCGCCTCTTGTGGTCTGCTGGAGCAGCGTGATAATGCTGTCAGCGTTCGATGCTGCCGGCCCCATTAGCGACGTAACCGGCCCAGCCCCCATCCGGTTAACTTCACCAAACATGAAATCACCAAGAATCCCGAGTCCACCACCTTGCGCCGCTGCCGCAAGGAATGTTTTAGCATCTGCCGGTCGCGGGGTCTGTCCCTTCAGCATCAACTTGGCCTGCATTGAGACGTATCCGAACAACGTGGACCATACAAACAGGTTTGCAGCGCCAAGGAAAGCGCCATTCCCGTTACGTAGCAACGCATTCGTCAGCGATCCTGTTTTTGATTCACCTAGTCCAGCGGGAGTATAACCGCGCCCGAATACCTCACGTCCAAGCACGTTCTGCATGAAACTCGCAGTGAACGATTTGTACTGACCAGCGAAACGTATTGCCTCACCAGCTACTGTTCCTGGTACAGTGCCCATCTTCATAAACGCCTGCGTACGGTCTCCAGGCTCTGACATAGCGATGTTTAGTCGGTCAAGAATATACCCACGAAGTTGGCTTTCCAGCGTGTCTCTCGCATCGGCAATAGATCGCTCGGTGACCTTCATGCCTTTTCCTTCAACATATGAGGCTATCACCTCATCCGGAACGCCACGAATTCCGCTGGTCGTCATGAATTTGCGGCCTTCACTGTCTGCCATGTCCATGCTGCGGTAGATATTCCATTCAGCGTCACCTATGCCGTGCAGGTCCAGAACGCGGCGCAGGTCCTCCGGCAGTGCAGAAAACTGCTGATCGGCGTTCTTCGCCAGCCAGTTTGTTATCATCATGGCGTTGCTGTTACGCCCGGATTCTGTCCAGAAGTTCATGAGGTTGTATTTGAAGAATAGCTGCTGCGCACGGCCCATCTTGCCGCTCATGCTGTCGTCGCCGGACATACGGCGGATGATTTCCTGCGTCATCGTGTCGGAGTAAACGCCGATAGATGAAAGGATCTCCTTCTGCTCATCACTGGTGTAGCGGGAAAAGCGCCCCTTCATCGCTCCGGTCAGCGCCTGCATGAAGTTCTGTCCCTGATACCGCATTTCTGTCGCCGAGATAGGAACATCGTTAAAAGACGAAATAACCGCGCCACCGAGTTGACTCATGCGTAGCCAGCCGCGCACGTTAGCGGAAGCATTTGCCCATCCAACACTACCAGGTATGTTTAGCGAACCATCAACCTGTGGCATTACAGTACGGTTAATACGTTTTATTTTGGTATTGAAGTCAGCCAATGCAGCGGGATTTCCTGACTTTTTGATATCTTTTTCAATGGTGCTAGCCAGATAATTGAACATATTTTGCGGGTTAGTTCCGAGTACACGCATCATTCCAGTAGTGCGCGCCGCGCTGTTCAGTCCGCCGAATACTGCCTCACGCAGGCTGCCAGTTCCGAATTGCTCGTTGTATTCGTGCCAGTTAACACCGTCTTTGAAGTGCAACACCCGCTCCTGGCTGGCTCGTTTGGCCGCATTCGCCGATCCCTTAAAGCCATTCATCCAATCAGGCTTCTCAGATGTCAGGTGCACACCTGATGCCAGCCCGTCATAAACGTCGCTCAAAAAACTTTCTCGGTCTGTTATCCCGTCAAAGGTGACATCATCCAGACGTGGAAGAATAGAATTGCGCCAGGCCTCATAACCAGCGGCGCGTATTTTCAGTATGTCATGCGACTGCCGGACGATGTAGCCAGGCATCTTACCAATCCAGGCACCAGCACGGTTTTCATCCACGCGCGCAGTTTCCTGCCACTTCATGATGATCTTAGCGGCACTGACTGATTGCGGCGTCATACCGTCCGTTTTCTGTCCGCGGCCAATGCGCCACATGGCGTCGGCGATCTCGCGGTCATTGCTGCCACTGGCAATAAATTTAACCAGTCCTGCCTGGTCGAAATCATAGTTGATACCAGCGTGATACTTACCGCGCAGTTGGGCCACCTCAGAGGATACCGAGCGGCGGGAACCAGTGCGCGCGTCATTACGGCCGACAAGAATAGCCTCCAGACCGATGTCCGGACGGTCTTTCCAAGTCCGGCGAAGCTCGCCAAGGCGCTGAGCTGCAATACGGGTATTAATGGCCTTATTCCGTGCCTCAATGACTTTAGCCAATTGCTCGCGATTACCAAGCTCCTGCGCGGCGCGCATCGCTGCTTCCTCCAGCGTCAGTGCTTCATTACCAGCCAGTATCCGGTTTGTGGTGTCGTTCATGTCACGCACCAAAGATTCCATTTCGTCATCAGAAAGCTTGCGCCCTGCTGCCGTATTGACGGTAATTTCACATTGCGTCAGAAATTCGTTAGCCATTACAGTCCCCGGTTAATCATACAGGCGGCGAAAGCGCGATACGCTTTGCCGATAGAGTCGTCGCTGGCCTCCGCACGGATCGCAGCAATGTTCTCACGCATTGACGCAGCCAGATCAGGATTGTCTGTGGCAATGTCGTTCAGCAGCGCATCACTGATATTAAATTCATTTTCCAGATCGGCGGTAGCCGCTGTCATTTCATGGTCAGCCTTCTGCGTATCCTGCCACACACGATCCGCGCTTTCACTGACGGCGCGGGAACCTTCATCAGCCTGCCGCACCGGATTTTGTATGCGCTGGATGGCACGCTCGCGTAGAGCTGGTTTGTGCAGATCATAGAATGGCTCAATATCAGGCGAGCGCCCTTCCATCATGTGCGCTAGTGCGCCTCGGTACGCCTGCTGGTTAACGCTCCAGTCAGCCTCACGCACCGCTGCCGACGCAGTGCGCACTGCACCAGCCACAGGCGACATCTGCATGCTTTCGCGAATCTGTTGCGCACGCTGGGCTATTAACGGAGCCAAGTCGTCAGGTATCTCTTTGCGGGACAGTTGCGCCTCTCTGCCTTTTGCCTGCTCTGCTGCAGCATTACGTTCAATCTGTTGCGTAATTTCCTGGTTACGCGCGGTGATGGCGTCTTTCTCAACCTCAATATCTCGCTGAGCCCTGGCTCGCGCCGCTTTGAAGTTCATACGTTGCGCCTGGTACTCTGTCGTGCGCTGCTCCATGGTAGCGTCAAGCGCTTCACTTTGCCGGATGTTGGCCGCCAGCTCAGTGCGCAGATCGGCAACATTGTCAATGCTCCCTGTCTGTAGCTCCTGCTGCCTTGCCATATATTCCGGCACAACATCATCATAGGCGCGGCTGTAGGCATACGCTTCCGCATCCCGCGCGATTGCCGCTGACAGATCGGTGTTGGTGCCGGACTCAGGAATATTTACGCCTGCCGGTATATTTTCAGGCGTAAACACCGGTGTTGGCTGCGCATCAGCGACAGGCTGAACGTCTTGCGAGGCAGCAGGATTTTCAACAGTACCAGCCCTGCGGGAGCGTACCACATCCGATATCAGCCCGCCGCCAGCGTGCATCAACCCGCCAGCGATGGTGTTAAAGAAGGTGCTCTCCAGCGCATTGCCATATGTGAAGTCATCTCCTTCTGCCGCTGCTGCCTGTGCCGTCAGAGGTACGGTGGCAATGGCCTGAGCAGCGCCAAGCCGAGCACCAGTGGAAAGACGCTCACCGAAGCGCCCGAGCATAGTTGCCGCCTTTGCTTCTCCACCGAACGGGACCAGAGCCAAAGCCACGTTACCGGGATCAGCCATTGATCCTGCAAGGTTTGCGGCAAAGTTAAGCGGAGTGGCAACCCATCCAGACGGGGCAGACATGGCGATCTGCTGCTTCGCTAGAGTTTCTCTGCGCTCGCTGATCACATGGTCGAGGAATGTTTGTGTAACACCGCTGTCAGGCACATTGATACTTTTAACGCCGTACTCTTTAAGGCGTGTTTCCGCGTCAGATTTACTGACGATGGTCGAATTTGGGTCATTTGCCAGTTGGTCGGCTTGAGAAAACCGATAACCTGACACAACAGGACCCTCTTTGAACCCCTCTTTCAGGGAGGAAAGCAGCGATTCACCAAGCCCTGATGGGGCATTCGACAGCGGCTGGTTTATTCCCTGCCCTGGGTCATCTGTATAAATCGGCATATTATCGTCCCGTCTGCTGGCCGTTCTGGATAATGTTGATCAGATTTTCACGCTGACTTTCTACCGTGTAATTCTTCGACTGGCCCGGAGTGTACTTAACCGGCGTCTGCACGAATTTGGTCAGGCTGTTCCAAGTTGTACGGTTGCCAGCGCCAAGTTTCGCGAGGTCAGCAAACGAAACTGTAATCGGCTGCCCCTGCGCATTGTTGATCAACAGACCATTCATCATCAGCGTAAGTCCTGTTTCGTCGCTGTTGGTTACCCACTGTGCGTTATCACGAATGCGGGAAATACTTTGCTCTCGGTTAACCTCATCCGGCAGACGGGCGTCACCGATTAGCGGCATGATCTGATCTGCTGACAGATTCTTCAGGTACACGTTAGCGCCGTCATTAACGTCACGAATATCATGCCCGGCGTTGTTAGGCATACGCCAAGTGCCATTGGTCTGATACTGCTCACCGAGAACGTCCTGATATGCCTGTTTTGCTGCATCGCTAGGCGATATGCCGCGCTGCATATAGGTGTAGGTCAGGCGTTTACCCTGCTCGTTGAAGTTGTTCCACACGGCAGACCCGCCAGGCTGTACAACCATCGTCCCGGCAAAATCTTTTGCCTGGTCATTCCAAGATGAATCAGCGCTGTCGGCATCTGTCTTCTCAAAGCTGCCGCGCAGGTCAGAAGTTTTAACACTGCGGTTTTGCCAGAGCGCGTTGGCGGCCCGAGGATTATTGGTCGCCATGATGACTTGAAGCGCTGGATATGCGCTTTTCTGCACCTGCTGCATAACCTGATCGGAGTATTTTCCGAACGACTGCGCCACCGACTGAATGGCGGTCACGCTTGATTCTTTATTGTTATCGATCTGAGAAATGAGGTTGTTAACCATGGTGTCAGGAAGTACCTTCTTACTATTGATACCAAGGCGGTCTTTCTCTGCTTGCAGACGGGAAACCAGATATTCACCTGATGCCTGGTTGTTCTGATATTGCTCAAAGGAGTTTTTCACCACCGGCGAGTTGGCTTGTAGCCACGTCCCCGGGTCGGACTCGCGCGCTTTAATTACCTGATTCAGTTTGGCCTGCGCAGTTGCGTACAGGCTCTGCTTAAATTTAAAGTCAGGGTCATCTTCCTGCGGCACCATAGACTGCACCGCTGCGATACCCTGCTGCGCAGAACCCTGAACAATGGATTGATATACCGGTTGCAGCGTCATCGCCTGCTGGTACTGCTCGAATGACTGCTGTAGTTGGATACGCTCTGATGGGCTGGCCTGAAGTGGCATAACCGCCAGCCATTCACGCTCTGAGATAGGATTGACCGGCTGACCGGCTTCCAACTTCGCCATGTCATCCTGCATACGGCTCTGAAGTGACACCCTCCCTGCGGCGGCCTGCATATCATAGAGGCCAGCCTGCTTACTCAGCATCACTGATTTTTTCTGCGGGCTCATCGCGTTCCAGAAGGGCTGGTTTACGAGATTCTCAATAGTGGCATTGCCCGGTATGGATCCTGCGCTACCTGTAACTTTAGCAACATAGTTGCGCGTTTCCTCATATGGGATCGCCGCAGCGAACTGCGCATTCGACACAGTGCCATCTCTCGGGTCGCCAAATTGTTTAATCCATTCATCGACTGCGCCAGGCCCGGCGTTGTATGCTGCTACCGCCAGCACCGGATTGTTGTCGTATTTTTTCAGCTGCGCGCCGAAATATGCCTTGCCAAGCTGCACGTTATATCGCGGGTCGTTCAGCCATTTGTCGCGATCCCAAGGAAGACCAGCGAGGCTAGCAGCCTCCGGACCGGTACTTTCCATCACCTGCGCTGCCCCAACAGCACCTTTCGGTGATACCAGCGGTGCACCATCTTTACCAAACTGATTGCCGCCACTCTCCTGCCAGATAATTGACGAAAAGAGCTGCGCTTCTTGTGGAGTGTCGGTGACCTCAATTTTCCCTTCAGGACCCATCATCTGTTGATACATTGGGTTGTACCATGCCTCACTTGCGCGATTCGCAGCCTGCTCGCGCCACTGCACCCAGTTTGCCTCGATCTCTTCGGGGCTTTGTCCATGAGCTTGTCCATAAGCCATAATTGAGGCTCTGGCATTGAGAGACGCTTGGTTGAATAGAGCAGGATTGGATATGGCTTGCTGGGCCTGTAATGACAGGTATCCATTTTGCTGCCCAGTTTCATATTGTCTACGCTGACCTAACTCGTGCCGTTCAGCCTGGGTAGCAAATTGTATTCGCTGTTGTTGAGCATGCTTTAAAAAAACATTTCGTGCGGACTCAGGCAGCGTGCCAGCAATAGTTTGCATCTCGTTATCAAATTTCTGGATATACCCAGGAGCCTGACCAATAGCATTTTTTCCCTGGAGAGTCATCAGACCTTCCTTAGGATCATCCATCAATCCGCTTCCAACAGCATAAAGCCTTTGAGTCGCATCTTGAGTCAGTGCAAGGTCCGCTTGCTGCTTTGCCTGTCCAAACACACCAATCGCCTGGTTACCGACGTTAACAAGGGCATCGGTGATATTTGGTTGATTGAACGTCTGAAAACCTCCGGTCTGAACTCCGCGGCTTTCAACCTGACGGCCTTGTACCGTTGGCACTATTGGCATAACAAGACCTCCTTATGGTTTGCTTTTTTGGATAAAACATAACGTATCCAAAACACCGCATGGATAATCCGGAATAAATGATTGAGCAACACTGTAGACGGTGCTGTAACGCTGAAGTAACTCTAAAATGGGCAGTCGTTCTTCAGGTGGTAATTTATCAGCCAGTGTTTGAACTTCCTGCAGCAACTCTTCGTCAGTGATATTCGTTTTCATAGTTACCTTTATTAACCCCAAAATACTTAACATCTGCATGAATAATAAGCAGTTGGTTATTTTGCTTTGTATCAACAAGTCAGAGCCTTTACCCCAAATGCTGTTGCAAGGCTTTGTCCACCAGACCCCTTGCGATTTCATGAATAGTTGGCGCAACGCCGATGCCTGATTGCTGGCGCTGCTTTTCCTGAATTTTTCGGATTGCCTGAATCTGTGCCTCGCTGAGCAAGACAGGTTTGACGGACTGTTTTGACATGCTCACCCCCTGATATTTATACAGTTACTTTAATTTCATTTAATGAAATGATCATTGTTTATATTGCAATTAATGAAAGAATAAATTCGATCGTTACCAGAAAGAGAATTGATTGATTAGTGAACAAAGTGAAGGGGGGGTAAAGCTTATAGGCAGAAACGGTGTGTTCTGCCTATAAATAAGATATAGGCATTTTCATGGGGCGGTAAGATTTTACATGTCACATTCAAACTGCCAGGCAGTAACGGGTACCAAGAGAAAATGGTAATCAAGATCACGACGAGCATCCGACACTTCACATACAGTGCCGCCCAAGGTGGTTAGCTGTGGTTGTTTACGGGCTAAATACTTATGCATTCATGCGGCACTTTCTAGCTGATTGTTGGTACTGATCATTTGTCAGGATATGTCTAGAAGAGAATTCTGTATATTCTCGGGGGTATTGTAATAAATCTTGGCTTGGATATGGACAATATAGAGATAGCAACTCTCTTACCCGGAGCTACGCTGTTTAGCGATAGTAACATAAACCAAACATGGAAAGCCCATGTCATAACAGCAACAAATACGGTCGTAGTGTTTGCAAAGATAATTGATCCCCGGGAGATTTGCGTGGAAGCATTCTGCGCCATTCTTGGTAGAGAACTTGGAATCCCAATCCCTAAGCCCTTCCTTGTTCTTGCAGATGACACTACATTGGATGTTATCCCACCGGGGCAGCATGCACTGATGTTTGGTTCTGAAGATGCAGCCTATCCTAGCTTTCGTAGGTATGCAGATTGCAGCCAAGCATACGAAAAACTACAAAATTTTAAAGCATCTCTGGATGTTGGTGTATTCGATGAATGGATTGCCAATCATGACAGAAATGTTGGTAACATCCTTTATGATGGGGGCGATGATTTTTTATTCATTGACCATGGACTCGCACTTCCAGAAGGGCTACCAGCTAACCAACCGGCCATTGACAACAATATTTTGAGGGCTCTTTTCTCATTCAAAACCGAATTAGAAAAATTCCGTGATTTACGAACCACCTCACAGATGATAGCCCCCATGTATCGAGCTTTAAATTTGGAAGACGTAATGTCTAGCGCTCAGGCAACAATGTATGTTCCGGGCTCGGTGATTGCTCAAATTTTAGCTTTTCTAACCGAGAGATTGTTATCAATCGAGACTCTGATAAGATCTAGGCTATGCATCTCTCAATCGGACATGTTTCAATGACATTTGACATATCACTCTTTCCAGCTAAACCAACCTACGCGGGCAAGTGGTGGTCAGTGTCCTTTGAGCCCATCATCGGTTCAGGCGAACGGATTAATGCAATCATTGTTGCTCGGGGAATTGATGGTAGGCATGAAATAATACAGTCCATCAGAGATGAGGTTCTCGATTCAATCTATGGTACGAAGTCAGAATCAATCAAGGCAATGGTTTCTTGGGTAAAAAGCTCTCTCCATACTCATCTGAAATCCAACATTAACCTGGAACATTGGGCACCACCGATTTCTGGTTTCACAATTTCAAAAAATGCAGACGCACTCGACGATAGCTTATCTGGGATTTTAAGGCAGGCTGTCAGACTGACGGCAAGCCTAGGCACTCTAACTCTTGAGGCTGACCGCTCAGAAGATGATGACAGATCCAGTCAGAAGCAGTCTGAGCAATGGTCAACCAGAATATCTGACGAAGCCAGAAAGTTAAATCCGAAGCTTTCAGATTATTTTGGTACACGTGTCCAGCTATCAAGTGCGCAGTTGCACACGCGCTTTGGATTCTATAATGATATTTATGCATCTAATTTTGGGTTAATGGTACCTAGTCGTTTATCAGCATCGATTAATTCCATTAAAGCAAAAGTATATGATTTAGAATCACTTTCTCGTTCCAGTATGGTTTTAAAGCCAAATACACTTGATGTTATCGTTGGTATTCCTTCATTTGACGATCCAACGATCCCACCTAAAACCGTTGCCAGCATGCGTGGCTATGTTGATGAACTGACTGAGTTAGCTTTAAAGGAAGATATTAATTTCATTCCTGTAAACAATGCATTCGAAGCCGCTCAAAGGATTATTAAAATAGCAGCTTGAATCATTAAATACCGACTTTTATCAGCAAAAACAAAACCACACATCCCAATCAAAAATCATCGTCATATGGCGGTGTCTGGTCGTATCCTTCATACCCGCTCGCGGGCGGTTGTTGCTCATGAGCCCGACGTAGGGCATCAGTGGCCTGTCCTTGTTGACCTGCTTTACCGCCTGGGCGTACCGTTCTGGCACTGAGTACACTGTCCGCAATAACCTGATAGCCTTGCTGTGTACCGCCATCCTGACCAGTCCACTGATTGAGTTGCATATTGCCCGCCACGCTGACAAGGTCGCCTTTACGGTGTTTGGCCAACGCATCGGCCTGTTTACCAAAAGCAATCACGCCCAACCAGAAAGTAGCTTCTCCGTTATCTGCCGCATTACAGGGCAGAGCTACCGCCAGGCGGGCCATAGCCATGTTCGTACCTTTTCCCGTTGTTCTGGTCTGCGGGTCGGCCACCAGCCGCCCGTATGCTGAAATTTGTGCTGTCATCGTCTTTTACCTGCCTGTAATGCTGAAATACGGGGTTTGTGTTGGTTCAAAAAGGTCATTTGTTGGTTCAGTGTTGGTTCAACTTTTGAGAGTGAAATCTTAAATAACAGCCACATAAAAACACTGAACCAACTGAACCAACTGAACCAACACCTAAACTACGCACATGAGAAAGTTACTTACTCTGGCTGGCTCCCCTCCGGTTGATACTGGATCACGTAAACATTGATCTGTCGGCCATCAATTCGCGGAGACTTACGCTGGTACCCCCGACCGGTATTTGGCGGCGTCAGCATCCCGGCGTTTTTCAGCACCTCAGCAAACATCTTCGCGTTGAACCCCTGCGCTATCTCTTTTTCGAAAGCGGCGGGGAAGGTGTAAAACACCACAGGATCAGCTTCATGCCCTCCCTTCTGGCGGTACCCTGCCAGGTTGGCAATTGGCAGGCTGCCCGGGTCATACGGGAATGGCGCAAACCGGCTGAGGCCGTGAGCATTGAGGAATGCTTCGGTCTGTTCGATGATTTGCTGATGCTCTTTGTTCCCGGTACCGAATTCCCGAATCCAGGCATTGAAGCTGTACTGGATAGCATCACGGCATGTTTGCTCATCCCAGCCGGTGATCACCCGCCCGGCCATAAGTGCAGCCTCAAGAATGGCGAAACGCGCCCCGACACGATGTACCTGCTCCCCATAGTCGGCCGGAATAATCCCGCGCCAGCGCGCCTCCGCCTCCCGCACCGCTTTAACTGCTTCCTGCTGATGGTCAGCCAGCCACTGAACCCATGCGCGGCCAGCAGCACCGTGGTGGTTCTGATACGCATCCTTCAGCGCATCGGCATGGTGCTTACCGCTTTCATGGCCGTGGAAGCGAACAGCTTTACAGAGTGGGATATTAAGCAGGCGCACTAGCTGCCCGGCCTTTGCCTTGCGCCCAGCACCGGCAATGAATGTCTCCAGATCCACCTCTCCAGTGCTAATGGCTACAGTGCGCCAGCGTTTTAGCTCGCGGTTCCCACCCTCTTTAGCTCCCTGCAGTTTCCCGGTACCGTTGAACAGCGCATAAGCAGATTTATATACCTCAACGGGGTCCGCGCCCTGGCCGATTTCATCCAGAGGCATAAGCGCGTCATTGTGTGCGGCAGCTTCGTTCGCCAGCCCCAGCGCAGTGCCGTACCACGTCAGACGCAGCACATCAGGATTACCGTACAGACTGGCCGCCACGTTAGCCGTGGTGGTCTTACCGGCGCTCGACTGCTCATAGAAATGGATCCCGAACCCGTCGGCTCCGGCGAGGCCAATCAGCGGGGCCGCTAGTGCTGCAGCAACACCCGTCATCATGGAATAATTGCCTCCGGCCAGATGCGCCACACTGTCACGCCAGCCCTCAGTTGTGCCGCTGGTGGTATAGCCTGATGCGGTAGAACTGCGGCCGTTAAAAAGAACCGGTATCTCTGGTGTGCCGATAATGTCGCCGTCAGGCATTAAATATGCGCCACACTGCCAACCTGTAGCCTGAGCAATACGCCAGATCTCCCCTTTGTGGGCCTGACTCTGAAGCCAGTCAGCCAGCGTCGCACGCAAGCCGCTTTTGGTGGTGACGTACAGGCCGCCAGCTTTGAGTGTTCGCCATCCCTCTCTTTCGCCAATGTCAGCCAGGGGGATCGCTTGCGTCATTTCTTCCTTCGCACCCAGCGCCCGCCAGCGCAGCACCAGATATCGCGTTCTGTTGTCATCAATGCCCACACCAACCACTTCCAGCGCGGAACAAAGCAGGCTCTCTACTTCGGTGATCTCCCCACCTTTTTCTTTAGGCTCAACCCAGTAAAGGCCATTGCGGCGACTGTCCACATAGGGCTTCTGTGTGTTGCGTTTCTGGCTGGCGCTATCTGCCACAGTCACTTCAGGTAACACAAATACATCCTCTACCTGTGGTTGATACAGTGATTTACTGAACGCGGCACGAGTATCGGCAATACCGTTGCGCTGGCGCAGATCGTCCCAGTCGGCTTTAAACTCGCCTTCAGGCAACGCCACCCACCCGTCAACGGCCTGGGCGGCTTTCTCTGCGCTGATGCGCCCGGTGTTTACCTTCAGTTTGCCCCGGTCATCCGTCTCACCCTCTGCATGCCAGTCGTTATCCGCCGCAATGATGATCTGCGCCTCCGGGTACTGGCTTCGCATCGCCAGCGCCACTGGCTTCAGGTTTCCGGCATTAATCGCAGCCATCGTCAGCGCGTCCGAGCGGATCTGGTGGGCAGTAAGAGCCGTCGCCAGCCCCTCGGCAATAATCACTACCTGCGGATCCAACACCGCATTCACGGCATGCCAGGAGCCGGTAAGGGCAGAGCCTGAAATAAGGCGCTTGCCGCCGTCTGGTGCGATAATTTGCACAGCAGTGGTGGTACCGGCGTTGCCCGTCAGAGACATCATTAGGGAGCCATCAGGCAGGACGGGGAAAACAAAGCCAACCAAACCGCGCGCAGTCAGGTAAGCAGGCTCTCCCGGCAACACCTGGGCGGTTAGTTTGTCCAGGCTAGCAGCGAACCTCGCCGCCATACCCTGACGTTCTACGGCCTGCCGCTGCTCACGTTCGGCCCGGCGCTGCGCCAACAGTGATACTTCCTTTCCGGTTGGTCTATGCAGGGTCTGTACATCCAACCCCAGCGCATCGGCCACCAACTGAGCGGCCTGAGTGGCACCACAACTGTTAACCTTCTTCACCAGCTCCAATCCGTCTCCAGCACCACAGGCATTGCAGAAGTGCGCACCACGGCCGTCGTCATCGAAGCGAAAGCGATCTTTGCCACCACATGCCGGACAGGCGACCTGTGCGCGGGGCGAGGTAGGAACCTCGATCCCCATCAGCGAAAGTACGTCCGGCCAGCGACCACGGGCCGCCTCGGATACTTGGCGGATCATGTCGATGTTACGCATCATCATTCCCCATCCTCAATACGCTCATTATGCTGAAGCTTATTCAACAATCTCGTGCCAATAAGCTCTGCAGCATCAATCAAATAGCTCTTGGTATGAGGATCGTTAACCTGATTAACGGTCCGAAGAATTGCCAAAACACATTCAGTTTCATGTGTCATTTCATCGAAAAGAAAGGGTTTGTCAGAATCGAAAGAATTGTCAGTTTGCATAGACCACCTCCGATAAACGAACGCGGCCAACAAAAAAGGTGACGTGTTCTCGTGCTAGGGTGCGACGAGCGTCACGCTCAGTCTCAGCAGCAACATGGTGAAGAACTGGCTTGATTGTCAGACAATCTCGGCGAACAGCGGCGATAATCCAAATGAATTGCGAATTTTGGGTAGGGGTAGTAGCCATGGTGGCAGCCTCCGATAACTGATGTTTATAACCACCACCGGAAACGCCAATTTCGCTGGTGGTGAACTGAGTAGGGTTGGCGTAACCGGCGTTATCGGAAACCGGCGCTTCTGAAGAAGCCCCCACCCAGCCCACCATAATTTTGGGAGCGGCACGGATTATACCCGCAGCGCTAAAAAAATGATGCACTGAATTAACAACATAAAAAAAGACGCTAGGCGCGTCATATGTCGCCGATAACATTACCAGGACGCCAATCCTGACACCAGATTTTGCTGGTGTCCTATAAACATAGACGAGGTAAGGGACAAACGGCAAGCCATTTTTCGGCATAGGGTGCAAAATGTGATTTATGGCATTTTTACGCATGACCTACCCCCAGAATGGCGTTTCCGCTCATAAGGCTGGCGAATGCCTCCATGCGCTTAGCTACCTCCCTTACCGCATCTGTCGGGGTCATGCCGCTATTAATGGCTTCATGAAATGCAGCCTGCTCAATTTTCTGCATAACGATCAGTACACCTAGCTGCTGCGCATCAGCGGAGCCACGTTTACCATCTGACAGGCCAGCAACGCGGTTTTCAGCACGCGCCAGATTGATGTAGTGATGTCGCTGCGCCCCCAGTGCTTTTAAGCCATCACGGCTTTCATGATAACCGGGCAGATATTCCCGACGTACAGGCTGGGTGGCACGACGATCGGTGAATGCCTTAGTGACATCCAGCTTGAACTGGTTAACACGCTCAGGATCACGCCCACGGATGATACGCAGCAAATAGTCGAGTTGAGGCTCATTCAGCAGATAGCTGATCTCAGGACGCCCACGCTTACGACCGGCTTTTCCCGATTTCAAATCGGGTAATTCCTGGAGGGACTGACGGGGCAGCGATCCCAGCTCACGGAATCTATCCTGGTGCGATTTAATCGTCGCGCCCAGGCTTTGATGCTGTATTCCGGCGCGATCCGAAATGATGCGGGAATCAATGCGCGGCTCAGATTTATGATTTATTAAAATGTCATTCTGGCTGGCTTCAGGTTGAGCGAGGCCCTGACCGGATAAGGTCATATTATTCAGTTTCATTTTCAGGCTCCGTTATTCGGTAGTATTACGACGCTTTTTCAGGATGAGATGTACACTGACAGGCTGAAACTATAATCAGCAGCAAAATTCATCTGCACAACAGCCTGATTCACTACGTTATGGCGCTTGGTCGCATGGGGATTTTTCATTTCCATTACGCCACCTCACCACGCGATTCAGCGATGCGCTGATTAATCCATTCATCAATTTCACTCTCGATGAATGCGATAGATCGGGAGCCGATTTTCACGGAGGCTGGAAACTTTTTTTGACTCATGAGACGGTAAAGCCATGCTTTGCTATAGCCTGTGCGCCGTTGTACTTCGGAAAGACGGATAAACTTTAAAGACATATGCACCTCAATATACGACTATGGACAGAGGTAGAATGAGGTATATATATTTTTTTTGAAATACCAAAAAACCTGCTAAAAAAGCTTAGTTTGACATGACAAGTAAGAGGCTTTTTTTGGCAACTATGTCATGTCAAAGATAAACGTTCGAGGTGGAACTTTGTCTCAAAACCAATCTACTTCTTGGCTTCTTGAACATATGCAGCTCTTGCCGAATCTCTTACTTCCACTGCTTTGCATAAGGACTCCCAGCATCGCTGGATAGTTTTTCTTTCAATGTCGTTCTCTATGAATGCTGAACGGGTAAATCTATAAACAGCAGATACGCAATTTCCTTCACCATACTCCATAAAAATCTTAAGGAGTTCCGTAACAAGAGCGCGTTCAGAAAGTGTTTCATCATTTCTGTTTGTCACTATAAAATCAGATACGTTATCAGCAATCATTAAATCCCATTCCAGATCGGTGATTAGTTTCCTGCTCCCATCAAATACATACTTAAAAACAAATTCACTCTCTATTTCAGCCAACTGCTTCAACAATATTTTATATTTACTAATGGAATCAGCACCATTGGCATATGCAATACGAAGCTCTCCAGAAATGTAACCATACATGATTGCAATCAACCGCTCATGAAAACGAAGATAAGCATGATTAAAAACATTAATTTCTTCTTTACTAAAGTCATAAAGTTCTTTCCAATAACCATACGACCGATTATCTTCTGATTTTTTAAGACGCCCAGCTAAAACTCTATACTTGGCGTATCTGACTGGATCAATTGTGCTTTCAAATGGAATATTAGATTTAGTTAAAGATTGTTTAATATATTTATCAGAGCGAATAGCATTCCATACATCATTACAGGAAACTAAACTTTCTTTGGGTAGGTATTCAGTAATACCTTTATCAATGATAGACAAATACTCATGAAAATCATCATGTGTTTTAATCAGGCCATGTACTGCGCCAGGGTGTATAGGCGCTCTTCCATTATAAAAGCTTAATTGGGTACATAAGTGTCTTCTTGGCACCCATAATAATTCCTTGCGACGTATAGTCGATATAGCCTTATGGCAATTTTTTAACGAATCTGTATTCAACATCACGCCACCTCGCGCCCTCTGATTTTGGCGGCTATGCCAGCCCGCAGAGGTGTACGGGTTTTCGGGGATCAGCCTAGACATAGCCTATTCTTTATTCGTCTACTGAAGTCTACTACCGTCAATTAATACTGTCTATTCATACAGTCAGGCACTTTTCCCAAACGAGCCGTGCACCACATTTTCACCATTCTCCAGTGCCTCCATATAGTCGGCATACCACTGAAGCATTTCCCGGCGGCCGTCCAGATACTGGGCATGGTTGTACGTCCCACGAATTGAGTTTTTATCAACGTGGGCAAGCTGCGTTTCAATCCATGCGGTGTTATAGCCCTGCTCGTGGAGAATCGTGCTCATGGTGTGGCGGAAGCCATGACCGGTCACCCTTCCGGCGTACCCAATGCGACGGATCAGGACGTTCATTGCCATCTCGCTCATTGGTTTGCTGTGCTGAATCCTGCCGGGGAAAATAAACCGATAATTGCCGGTGATTAGGTGCAGTTGTTCCAGGATGGCGATCGCCTGGTCGGATAATGGCACACAGTGAGGGCGCCGCTTTTTCATGCGTGCTGGTGGCACCTCCCACAGACGTTTATCGAAATCTATTTCAGTCCACTCGCCCTGGCGTAATTCGCCCGGGCGTAACCCGGTAAGAACCTGCAGGCGCATCGCCAGCTTCACAACAGAACTGCCGCTATACGTGTTCAGCGTGCGGAAGAACTCGGGGAGTTCGTCAGTGGTGAGAAAAGCGTAATGCTCTTTCTTATGAGGAGCAAAGGCACTGACCAGATCCGGCGCCGGGTTATAATCAGCCCGGCCAGTAACAATGGCGTACCGCCACACCTCGCCGCAACGTTGTCTCACCTTCCTGAGTTTCTCTGTTGCGCCCCGCTCATCCAACTTCGAGAGAACGGCCATGAGCTCCATAGGTTTGATATCGGCGATCGGTCGTCGGCCGATAAGTGGGAAAACGTCAGCCTCAAAGGTTTTCATCATCTCTTCGCCGTAGGACTCAGACCAGCGGTCAATGCGCTTGCCGTACCACTCACGGGCGATCGCCTCAAAGGTGTTTTCGTTGCGGCCCTGCTTCGCCAGCTTATCTTCTTTGCGGACATCGCTGGGATTAATGCCACCAGCTACCTGCTTGCGGGCATCATCGCGTTTGAGCCTGGCATCATTCAGGGTTACATCGGGATAAGTGCCCAGCGAAATCATTTTGGGCTTACCGTCGAAACGGTAGCGGAAACGCCAACCTCTTGAGCCGTTCGGTTCGATGAGCAGAGAGAGGCCATTGCCATCATTGAGTGTATAGGACTTCTCACGCGGCTTAGAGCGCCGAATTTCAAGGTCTGTGAGGGACATTGTGTATAGTTCCAAAGTGTAGAGCGCGGGCTATACGCATTACTATACACATGAATGTGTAGATTTGAGTAGACGTTAGTTCACGTCAAAACACGGAGATTTTGGCGGAAGCCTTGTGATTGCTGGGTTTAATTGACTTGAGTAGACGTTAAAAGAATTGTGTTTGGAGCGGGCGAAGGGAATCGAACCCTCGTATAGAGCTTGGGAAGCTCTCGTTCTACCATTGAACTACGCCCGCATTGAAGTGCGTAAGGGATTATAAACCTTACACTCTTCTTGGCAAGGTGCTAACCGACTGACTGGCGATTAATTCACCGTCAACATTTAGGTTTACTCCCCTGTGGCGGTAAATAACGCAGCGGATCGATAGCGGTTGCACGATAGCGGATCTGAAAATGCAAACGCACAGACGCCGCATCTGAGCTGCCCATGGTGGCAATTTTCTGCCCGGCCTTCACGCTTTGTCCGTTGTTCACCAGCAACGTGTCGTTATGGGCATAGGCGGTGATGTAATCCTCACTGTGCTTAATCATGATGAGGTTACCATAGCCCCGTAGCTGATTACCGACGTAGACCACCTTCCCTGCTCCGGCCGCATAAATCGGTGTACCACGCGCAGCAGAGATATCAATCCCTTTGTTGCCGCCGTCCGCTGTTGAATAAGGCAATATCACCTTACCACTGGCTGGCCACTGCCAGCAGCGTTGCCCTACCGGCGGCCAGGATGACTGAGGCACGGATGAAGACGGTCTGACCGCTGCGGTTTTCGTGGAGGATTTGTTTTTTGTTTTACCAGACGTCGTAGTGGATTTCGCGCCACCGCTGACCTTCAACCTTTGCCCCACTTCAATGGTATAAGGAGGAGAAATGTTGTTCAGGCGGGCAATTTCTTTTACGCTTGTTCCGGTAGCGCGCGAAATACGATATAGCGTATCTCCCCGTTTCACGGTGTAAACGGAGCCGGAATACGTTCCTGTTTCTGATGATTTGCTACCTGAACAGCCCGCCAAAAGCAGCCCTATCGATAACAACATCACGATACCCAGAGTGTGTTTATTCGGGCGTCCTGCGCTCAAAATCTTTCCTCGCTCAAAAAACAAGACGCTATATCATAGCAGTCCCCCGCCGGATCCCCAATCCATTGCTCTGGAAAACGCCTGTACAATACAAGTTTTGTTAATGAATCTCTTTCCGATTAACCTCCGACCAACAAAAACGATAAATACAATTTTCAGATAATCCCAAAGGCTTATTTATCACAATGATTTTTTATCACACTCATATTGATACACTGCCCCTCTTTCATTACTGATAAAATCGCATCACCTCTGTCATTTTTTAAACGACATCACACTTCCCTCCCCCCCTCACGCTTATAGTCGTTTCTGGCGTAATTCTTGCCTGCATTGACTTAACCATTGCCATAAGAACTAAATGTTCAAATCAAGGGGATTTAAATGGAAGCGCGGGAAGCAACTGCTACAGGTGAATCATGCATGCGCGTAGATGCCATTGCCAAGGTCACCGGGCGGGCACGATATACTGATGATTATGTTATGGCAGGCATGTGCTACGCGAAATATGTACGTAGCCCAATTGCACATGGTTATGCCGTGAGTATTAATGATGAAGAAGCCCGAAGCTTGCCTGGCGTGCTGGCCATTTTCACCTGGGAAGATGTGCCCGACATTCCCTTTGCTACAGCTGGACATGCCTGGACACTGGATGAGAATAAACGTGATACCGCCGATCGCGGTCTGTTAACAC
This sequence comes from Citrobacter sp. Marseille-Q5395, assembly GCF_947057495.1. Classification (NCBI taxonomy): domain Bacteria; kingdom Pseudomonadati; phylum Pseudomonadota; class Gammaproteobacteria; order Enterobacterales; family Enterobacteriaceae; genus Citrobacter; species Citrobacter sp. Marseille-Q5395. The sequence goes on from NZ_CAMSEL010000001.1 coordinate 366,318, forward strand.
GCCACGTTCGCCATCACGGTGATGCGGTTGCCATCGTTGTTGCCCGGGATGAACTTACGGCAGAAAACGCGGCGCAGCTAGTCAATATTGAATGGCAAGAATTACCGGTTATCACCTCACCGGAAGCGGCACTGGCAGAAGACGCTACACAAATTCATAACGGCGGCAATTTGCTTAAACAAAGCGCTATGTCGACAGGCAATGTCCAGCAAGCGATCGATGCGGCGGATTACCAAATCCAGGGACACTACCAGACACCAGTCATCCAACATTGCCATATGGAAAGCGTGACATCGCTGGCGTGGATGGAAGATGACACCCGGATTACGATCGTCTCCAGCACCCAGATCCCGCATATTGTCCGCCGGGTTGTCGGTCAGGCGCTGGATATTCCCTGGTCATGCGTGCGGGTAATTAAACCCTTCGTCGGCGGCGGTTTTGGTAACAAACAAGATGTGCTGGAAGAACCTATGGCGGCATTCCTGACCAGCAAACTTGGCGGTATCCCGGTGAAAGTTTCCCTAAGTCGTGAGGAGTGTTTCCTGGCGACACGTACCCGCCACGCCTTCACCATTGACGGACAAATGGGTATAAACCGTGACGGTACGTTGAAAGGCTATAGCCTGGATGTTCTTTCCAACACCGGTGCTTATGCCTCTCACGGCCATTCCATTGCTTCTGCGGGCGGTAACAAAGTCGCTTATCTTTATCCTCGCAGCGCCTACGCTTACAGTTCAAAAACCTGCTATACCAATTTCCCCTCGGCTGGCGCGATGCGTGGCTATGGTGCGCCGCAAGTGGTTTTCGCCGTAGAATCACTGCTTGATGACGCAGCCGAAGCATTAGGTATTGATCCGGTAGAAATTCGTTTACGCAATGCTGCCCGTGAAGGTGATGCAAATCCGCTCACTGGCAAACGTATCTACAGCGCAGGATTACCTGAGTGCCTGGAAAAAGGGCGTGAAATCTTTGAATGGGATAAACGTCGCGCGGAGTGCCAGAACCAGCAAGGTAATTTGCGGCACGGCATCGGCGTTGCCTGCTTTAGTTACACCTCAAACACATGGCCCGTCGGTGTTGAAATTGCTGGCGCGCGCCTGTTGATGAACCAGGATGGAACGATCAACGTACAAAGCGGCGCAACGGAAATCGGCCAGGGTGCCGACACCGTATTCTCGCAAATGGTAGCTGAAACAGTGGGGGTTCCGGTTAGTGATGTACGCGTAATTTCGACACAAGATACCGATGTTACTCCTTTCGATCCCGGTGCATTTGCCTCACGTCAAAGCTACGTTGCCGCGCCGGCGCTGCGCAGTGCGGCACTGCTATTAAAAGAGAAAATCATTGCTCACGCAGCGGTGATGTTGCATCAGTCAGCGATGAATCTGACTCTGATGAAAAGCAATATCGTGCTGGTTGAAAGACCAGAAGAACCGTTGCTGTCGTTAAAAGATCTGGCGATGGATGCTTTTTACCATCCCGAGCGCGGCGGGCAGCTTTCTGCCGAAAGCTCGATCAAAACCACCACCAACCCGCCCGCATTTGGCTGTACTTTTGTTGATCTGACCGTCGATATCGCGCTGTGTAAGGTCACCATTAATCGAATCCTCAACGTCCACGACTCGGGTCACATCCTTAATCCACTGCTGGCAGAAGGCCAGGTTCACGGCGGAATGGGAATGGGTATCGGCTGGGCATTATTTGAAGAGATGATCATCGATGCAAAAAGCGGCGTGGTACGTAACCCAAATCTACTGGATTACAAAATGCCGACCATGCCAGATTTACCACAACTGGAAAGCGCGTTTGTCGAAATCAATGAGCCGCAATCCGCATATGGACATAAGTCACTGGGTGAGCCGCCAATTATTCCTGTTGCCGCAGCAATTCGTAATGCGGTGAAAATGGCCACCGGTGTTGCAATCAATACTCTGCCGCTAACACCAAAACGGTTGTACGAAGAGTTCCATCTGGCAGGATTGATTTGAGGAAAACATCATGTTTGATTTTGCTTCTTACCATCGCGCGACCACGATTGCCGATGCTATCAACCTGCTGACCAACAATCCGCAGACAAAACTGCTCGCGGGTGGTACAGATGTGCTTATTCAGCTCCACCACCACAATAGCCGTTATCGCCATATTGTTGATATCCACAATATGGAAGAACTGCGGGGAATTACGCTGACAGAAGATGGCGGACTGCGAATTGGCTCTGCGACAACATTCACACAGTTAATTGAAGATCCGTTAACCCAACGCCATCTCCCTGCCCTGTGTGCCGCAGCTTCATCCATCGCTGGTCCGCAAATCCGTAATGTCGCCACCTATGGCGGTAATATTTGCAACGGCGCAACCAGCGCAGACTCTGCCACACCGACGCTCATTTATGATGCCAAACTGGAGATCCATTCATCGCGCGGGGTACGTTTCGTCCCCATAAATGGCTTTCATACCGGGCCAGGTAAGGTTTCCCTTGAGCATGATGAAATCCTGGTCGCTTTTCATTTTCCTCCACAGCCGAGAGCATATGCTGGTAGCGCGCATTTTAAGTATGCCATGCGTGATGCGATGGATATTTCAACGATCGGTTGTGCCGCCCATTGTCGGCTGGATAACGGCAACTTCAGTGAGTTGCGTCTGGCGTTTGGGGTTGCAGCCCCTACGCCGATCCGCTGCCAGCATGCCGAACAGACTGCGCAAAATGCGCCATTAAACCCGCAAACGCTTGAAGCTATCAGCGAATCCGTCCTGCAAGATGTTGCCCCACGTTCTTCCTGGCGTGCGAGTAAAGAGTTTCGTCTACATCTCATTCAGACGATGACCAAAAAAGTGATTAGCGAAGCCGTCGCCGCGGCGGGGGGAAAATTGTAATGAATTACAGCGAAACGATTACCATTGAATGCATTATTAACGGCATGCCTTTTCAGCTTCACGCAGCGCCGGGCATGCCGCTTTCTGAACTGCTCCGCGAACAAGGGCTGCTTAGTGTCAAACAAGGGTGCTGCGTTGGTGAATGCGGTGCTTGTACAGTAATAGTTGACGGAACGGCAGTCGACAGTTGTTTATTTCTGGCCGCATGGGCTGAAGGTAAAGAGATCCGCACGCTGGAAGGCGAAGCAAAAGGCGGCAAACTTTCGCGAGTTCAACAAGCTTATGCGAAATCAGGCGCGGTGCAATGCGGGTTTTGTACGCCGGGGCTTATTATGGCCACTACAGCAATGCTGGCTAAACCACGCGAAAAACCGTTAACCATTACGGAAATTCGTCGCGGTCTGGCGGGTAACCTCTGTCGCTGTACCGGATATCAGATGATTGTAAATACAGTACTGGATTGCGAGGAAACGAAATAAAACAATCTCCGGCCTGAATTCAGGTCGGATTTTTTACAATTACGTATCCAACAACTCATATTTTTTAATTTTGCGATAGAGCGTGGCAATTCCAATACCCAGCTCATCAGCGACTTGCTTCTTGCTGTTATGACGAGAGAGCGCATCGCGGATCATCTGTTTTTCCATCTCCTCCAGCGCCGTACCGCCAGCATCATCCAGAGCCAGATGCCCCTCGCTGGCTTCAGTCACTACACTTTGTTCCATCGTGGCATTATTTAGCAGATTTGGCGGCAGAAGCGTGTTGTCGATAACTTCACCAGAAGGAACAACGTTAACCAGATACTCCATCAAATTGCTTAACTCACGTAGATTTCCCGGCCAACGATGCTTACGCAATAATTCAACAACATCAGGAGCAATGCCAGGATAAACCGATCCCAGGCGACGCGTATGCAGATGTAAAAAGTAATGGACCAGCAGTTCAATATCTTCCTGACGTTCGCGCAGCGGCGGTAAAGTTAACGGAATGACATTCAAGCGATAGAACAGGTCTTCGCGGAATTTACCTTCGGTAATAAACTGGGCCAAATTCTGGTTAGTTGCAGAAATGATACGAATATCGACTTGTATTGGACTACTGGCACCAATAGGTAGGATCTCGCGTGCCTCAATAGCCCGCAGCAATTTTGCTTGCAGCATTAACGGCATATCACCAATTTCATCAAGAAATAGCGTGCCCGTGTTTGCCGCCTGAATCAACCCTGTTTTGCCATTGGCTGAAGCGCCAGTAAATGCGCCTTTGACATAACCAAATAATTCACTTTCCAGCAATTGCTCCGGAATCGCCGCACAGTTAATCGCGATAAACGGTTTGTTACGCCGTCCACTCAATTTATGGATAGCACGAGCCACCACTTCTTTCCCGGTCCCACTTTCACCAACGACCATAATGCTGGATGGGCTGGGTGCGATGCGGCTAATGAGTCGTTTTAATTGCCGCATAACCCGACACTCACCCACCAGTTGCTCAATATGCGGCTCGTCTGTGGTGTTTGCTACGGAAAAACTGGTATGGGACTGGTGAAATGCCATTAAAAATAGCTGTCGCCCCTGAATGTTATGTAACTGACCAATAATCAATTCACTTTTATCATCCCACGAGACAATATGTTGCATATGACCATGGGTAAAATTGCTCTCATATGTTAATGGCCTAAAACGAATAGATTTCCCTATTATATTATTTTGAACAACACCGAGAGTTTTTAACACCGTCTGGTTAGCAAACTGAACATGGTTTTCTTCATCTATAACTAATACACCCTGATCCATATTATCAATCATGGTAGCGAATATTTTACTGATGCTATCTCCCGGCCCTTGATCCTCCAGAAGTTTCGAGACAAAAATAGTCGATATATGGCGAACATAATCGGAAAACTCGCGTAAATTATCACTGATATGTTCTTGTTGCTCATGGGTCACAGCAATCAAACTTATCACACCGACACAACGATCTTGCAGAATGACGGGCGTGCCGAGAAATGCTTTTTCGCGACAACTTTCTTTGCTGTCACAGCCTTCACACAGAGGATCGAAACGGGACTGTGTCACGACCTTTTCAGTTTTGGTTTCGAGGACATAACGGAGCAACCGGGAGTTGCTGCTCAACTGGCGGCCAAGAAATTTCCCATACGCGCCAGTTCCCGCGACGCGACACAAGTTTTCATCAACGATCTCAACCTCAAGTTGCAAAACGCTGGCAAGCATTCTGGCAAAACGCTGAATTGTTGGTTGAATTTGCATCAATACTGACTGCGTAGTAGCAAGCTCCATAACCTTACCTTCCAGAATCGCTTATAGGTTGATCGTTGAAGACGTTGATGATTCACGGATCATGATGATATTAACTCAGGCAAATTTTGCTTTGATAAGAACATAAGATTTTTATCACTTTCTAATGAAATTATGGAAGAGATATCACATTTCTATATCAATATGAGAATTACATGGGTGAATTTATCAAACTGACGAGGGATAAACTGTTCCGTTATCTTATTCCTGATAATTAGCAGTAAATAAATAACGCCACAAAAAAGCCAAACGTTTTCGTATATTCTGAACATTCAGCAACAGTCCCCAATTCGTGATCCAATCCACATATTACCCGTCAAATTAGCATTTCACTCCCTGTTAGATAATTCTGGCATGTTTATTGTTAGTCCCAGGTATAGCTGTGAAAACACCAACCATTTGGCACGTCACAGTGAAATAAACCACTTTGCCTGTCATTCCACTACCGGGATTTTATGATGAAAACTGTTATTGAGCTGATAAAGGATATCAATTCGCTGACCTCTCACCTGCACGAGAAAGATTTTTTGTTGACGTGGGAACAGACACCCGACGAATTGAAACAAGTACTGGACGTTGCTGCAGCGTTAAAAGCATTACGTGCTGAAAACATCTCGACCAAAGTCTTTAATAGTGGATTAGGTATTTCCGTATTCCGCGACAACTCCACCCGTACTCGCTTCTCTTATGCTTCCGCGCTTAACCTGCTCGGCCTTGCGCAGCAAGATCTCGACGAAGGTAAATCACAAATTGCCCACGGCGAAACCGTTCGCGAAACCGCCAATATGATCTCTTTCTGCGCCGATGCTATCGGTATTCGTGACGATATGTATCTGGGTGCGGGTAACGCCTATATGCGTGAAGTTGGCGCTGCACTCGACGATGGCTATAAGCAAGGCGTACTGCCGCAACGTCCGGCATTAGTTAACCTGCAATGTGATATCGACCACCCAACCCAGTCTATGGCTGACCTGGCATGGTTGCGTGAACACTTTGGTTCACTGGAAAACCTGAAAGGTAAAAAAATCGCCATGACCTGGGCGTATTCCCCAAGCTACGGCAAACCACTCTCTGTACCACAGGGCATCATAGGTCTGATGACCCGTTTCGGTATGGATGTCACCCTGGCACATCCAGAAGGTTACGACCTGATCCCAGATGTGGTTGAAGTGGCTAAAAACAATGCTAAAGCGTCTGGCGGTAGCTTCCGTCAGGTAACCAGCATGGAAGAGGCATTCAAAGACGCGGATATCGTATATCCGAAGTCATGGGCGCCTTACAAAGTGATGGAACAGCGAACTGAACTGCTGCGCGCTAACGATCATGAAGGTCTGAAAGCCCTGGAAAAACAGTGTCTGGCACAGAACGCACACCACAAAGACTGGCATTGTACCGAAGAGATGATGGAACTCACTCGCGACGGTGAAGCCCTGTATATGCACTGTCTGCCGGCTGATATCAGCGGCGTATCCTGCAAAGAAGGTGAAGTGACTGAAGGCGTATTCGAAAAATACCGTATCGCGACCTACAAAGAAGCCAGTTGGAAGCCTTATATCATCGCCGCGATGATCCTTTCACGTAAATATTCAAAACCTGGCGCACTGCTCGAACAACTGCTGAAAGAAGCGCAAGAACGCGTGAAATAACCCCTCGAGCCGATCGACAGGTCGGCACTCTATTTCCAGAGGCCAAAGGATAGGATATGTCCGTTTTCTCATTGAAGATTGATATCGCCGATAACAACTTTTTCAACGGCGAAACATCATCGCTCTTTTCGCAAAGCCAGGCAAAACTGGCGCGCCAGTTCCACCAAAAAATCGCTGGCTATCGCCCAACACCACTTTGTGCACTGGACGATCTGGCAAACCTTTTTGGCGTGAAGAAAATTCTCGTTAAGGATGAATCAAAACGATTCGGTCTGAATGCATTCAAAATGCTCGGCGGCGCCTATGCCATCGCTCAGTTACTGTGCGAAAAATATCATCTTGATATCGAAACACTGTCATTTGAGCATCTGAAAAATGCCATTGGCGAAAAAATGACATTCGCTACGACTACCGACGGCAACCACGGGCGCGGTGTGGCATGGGCTGCCCAGCAACTCGGCCAACATGCGGTGATTTATATGCCGAAAGGTTCTGCTCAGGAGCGTGTGGATGCCATTCTGAACCTCGGCGCCGAATGCATCGTCACCGACATGAACTATGACGACACCGTTCGGCTGACCATGCAGCACGCTCAGCAACGTGGCTGGGAAGTGGTACAGGATACCGCCTGGGAAGGCTACACAAAAATCCCAACCTGGATCATGCAGGGCTACGCCACGCTGGCGGATGAAGCCGTTGAGCAAATGCGCGACATGGGCGTAACACCGACGCACGTTCTGTTGCAAGCTGGCGTTGGCGCGATGGCTGGCGGCGTGCTGGGTTATCTGGTGGATGTCTATAGCCCACAAAATCTGCACAGCATCATTGTTGAGCCTGATAAAGCTGACTGTATTTATCGCTCTGGCGTCAAAGGCAACATCGTCAACGTTGGCGGCGATATGGCCACTATCATGGCTGGCCTGGCCTGCGGCGAACCTAACCCACTGGGTTGGGAAATCTTACGTAATTGCGCGACCCAATTCATCTCCTGCCAGGACAGCGTTGCCGCATTAGGTATGCGCGTGCTGGGTAACCCATACGGCAACGATCCGCGCATCATCTCCGGTGAATCTGGTGCTGTCGGTTTGGGTGTTCTCGCGGCTGTTCATTATCACCCGCAACGTCAAAGCCTGATGGAAAAACTGGCGCTAAACAAAGATGCCATCGTGCTGGTGATCAGCACTGAAGGCGACACCGACGTGAAGCACTACCGCGAAGTTGTCTGGGAAGGCAAACACGCTGTAGCACCTTGATCCCCCTATTGGAACAACTCCCTGCCAAACAGGGAGTAAAAAATCTGGAGAAAATAATGGCTAAGAATATTCCATTCAAACTGATTCTTGAAAAAGCAAAAGATTATCAGGCAGACATGACTCGCTTCCTGCGCGATATGGTTGCGATTCCCAGCGAAAGCTGCGACGAAAAACGCGTTGTGCATCGTATTAAAGAAGAGATGGAAAAAGTCGGTTTCGATAAGGTTGAAATCGACCCGATGGGTAATATTCTCGGTTATATCGGCCATGGTCCGCGCCTGGTTGCTATGGATGCTCATATCGATACCGTGGGTATTGGTAATATCAAAAACTGGGAATTCGACCCATACAAAGGCATGGAAACCGATGAACTGATTGGCGGTCGTGGTACTTCCGACCAGGAAGGCGGCATGGCATCAATGGTTTATGCCGGTAAGATCATCAAAGACCTGGGTCTGGAAGATGAATACACTCTGCTGGTAACCGGTACTGTACAGGAAGAAGACTGCGACGGGCTGTGCTGGCAGTACATTATTGAACAATCCGGCATTCGCCCGGAATTTGTGGTCAGTACTGAACCGACCGATTGCCAGGTATACCGTGGTCAGCGCGGTCGTATGGAAATTCGCATTGATGTACAGGGTGTTAGCTGCCATGGTTCTGCGCCAGAACGCGGTGATAACGCCATCTTCAAAATGGGTCCGATTCTTAGCGAATTACAAGATCTGTCTCAACGTCTGGGCTATGACGAATTCCTCGGCAAAGGCACCTTGACCGTTTCTGAAATTTTCTTCACCTCCCCAAGCCGTTGCGCTGTTGCAGACAGCTGTGCCGTTTCCATTGACCGTCGCCTGACCTGGGGAGAAACCTGGGAAGGCGCACTGGACGAAATCCGCGCCCTGCCAGCTGTACAGAAAGCGAATGCTGTCGTTTCTATGTACAACTACGACCGTCCGTCCTGGACTGGCCTGGTTTACCCAACTGAATGCTACTTCCCGACCTGGAAAGTGGAAGAAGATCACTTCACCGTTAAAACGCTGGTTAATGCCTACGAAGGCCTGTTTGGTAAAGCGCCGGTCGTTGATAAGTGGACCTTCTCTACTAACGGCGTATCCATCATGGGTCGCCACGGCATTCCGGTCATCGGCTTTGGCCCGGGTAAAGAACCTGAAGCCCATGCGCCAAACGAAAAAACCTGGAAAGCTCACCTGGTGACCTGCGCCGCCATGTACGCCGCAATCCCATTAAGCTGGCTGGCAACAGAATAATTACTCTTCACCTAATTCCCTCCGGTTCGCCGGAGGGTTTCTGGAGTTTGCTATGCGCGTATTGATTAAAAACGGCACTGTCGTTAACGCAGATGGACAAGCAAAACAGGATTTGCTGATTGAAAACGGTATTGTTCGCCAGTTGGGTCGCGATATTTCGCCGCAGCTCCCATGTGAAGTAATTGATGCCACTGGATGTTACATCCTCCCTGGCGGCGTGGATGTTCACACGCATTTCAATATTGATGTCGGCATCGCGCGCAGTTGTGATGATTTTTTTACCGGTACCCGCGCAGCCGCGTGTGGCGGTACAACAACCATTATTGACCATATGGGATTTGGCCCGAGTGGCTGCCGGTTACGTCATCAACTGGAAGTGTATCGCGGTTATGCCGCCCATAAAGCAGTCATCGACTACAGCTTTCATGGTGTTATCCAGCATATCAATCATGCCATCCTCGACGAAATCCCGATGATGGTTGAGGAAGGGCTCAGTAGTTTTAAACTCTATCTAACCTATCAATACAAACTCAACGATGATGAAGTTTTGCAAGCGTTACGCCGTCTGCATCAGTCTGGCGCACTGACTACTGTACACCCAGAAAATGACGCCGCTATTGCCAGTAAGCGTGCCGAGTTTATCGCCGCTGGGTTAACTGCGCCGCGCTATCACGCGATGAGTCGCCCTCTGGAATGCGAAGCGGAGGCCATAGCCCGTATGATTAACCTGGCGCAGCTTGCCGGTAACGCCCCGTTATATATCGTCCACTTGTCTAACGGCTTAGGCCTGGATTATTTACGTCTTGCCCGCGCAAATCACCAGCCAGTCTGGGTGGAAACCTGCCCGCAATATCTTCTGCTGGACGAGCGCAGTTATGATGCAGAAGACGGCATGAAATTTATTCTTAGTCCGCCGCTGCGCAACGTTCGTGAGCAGGACAAACTGTGGTGTGGCATCAACGATGGCGCGATTGACGTGGTCGCTACCGATCACTGCACCTTCTCAATGGCTCAGCGCCAGCAGATTTCAAAAGGCGATTTCAGCCGTTGCCCAAATGGCTTACCCGGCGTGGAAAATCGCATGCAGTTACTGTTCTCCAGCGGCGTAATGAGCGGGCGTATTTCACCGGAGCGTTTTGTCGAATTAACCAGCGCGATGCCTTCACGACTGTTTGGTCTGTGGCCACAAAAAGGGTTACTGGCACCCGGTTCAGATGGCGACGTGGTGATTATCGACCCCAATAAACGCCAGCAAATTCACCATCGTCATCTTCATGACAACGCCGACTACTCTCCCTGGGAAGGATTTACCTGCCAGGGCGCAATTATCAGAACCCTATCCCGTGGTGAAACGATTTTCTGTGACGGCACCTTTACAGGCAAAGCCGGACGGGGACGTTTCCTGCGACGCAAACCGTTTGTCCCTCCCGTGTTCTAACCACTGCCAGGGATCTATACACAATCAAGAATGATGAGTGAGGAAAAATGAGTAAGAAAATTGTTCTCGCCCTGGGCGGGAATGCGCTGGGCGACGATCTGGCCGGGCAAATGAAAGCGGTCAAAATTACGTCTCAGGCAATTGTTGATTTAATTGCCCAGGGGCATGAAGTTATAGTCACTCATGGTAACGGGCCGCAGGTGGGCATGATTAACCAGGCCTTCGAAGCCGCAGCTAAAACTGAAGTGCATTCACCAATGCTGCCGATGTCTGTCTGTGTCGCCTTAAGTCAGGGATATATTGGTTACGACCTGCAAAACGCCCTGCGCGAAGAACTGCTCTCCCGAGGCATTCATAAACCCGTTGCGACTCTGGTCACGCAGGTCGAAGTCGACGCCAACGATCCGGCTTTTCTTAACCCGACTAAACCGATCGGTTCGTTCTTTACCGAGCGGGAAGCAGAACGACTGACAAAACAAGGCTACACTCTGAAAGAAGACGCAGGTCGCGGCTATCGTCGTGTAGTTGCCTCACCTAAACCGATTGATATTATTGAAAAAGAGACGGTGAAAGCACTGGTAGACGCCGGCCAGGTAGTGATTACCGTTGGTGGTGGCGGTATTCCTGTCATTCGTGAAGGTAACCATCTGCGCGGCGCCAGCGCCGTTATCGACAAAGACTGGGCAAGTGCACGTCTGGCAGAAATGATTGATGCAGATATGTTGATAATCCTTACCGCAGTCGAAAAAGTGGCGATTAACTTTGGTAAAGAAAATGAACGGTGGCTGGACCGTCTGTCATTGAGCGATGCTGAACGCTTTATTGAAGAAGGACATTTCGCGAAAGGTTCCATGCTACCTAAAGTGGAGGCCGCCGCGTCATTTGCTCGCTCACGTGCGGGTCGCGAAGCACTGATTACCGTGTTGAGTAAAGCGAAAGAAGGAATTGAAGGTAAAACCGGAACGGTGATTTGTCAGTAATTCAAAGGCCGGATGCGATGTCATCCGGCCAACTTGATTTAAGCAACTTCAAGCACTTCTTTCGTCGCTTTTACGCCCTGATGCATCAGCATCATCAACGCTTCCAACACTCCACCACCAATTGCTCTGGCTTTATCAGAAACACTGGTGAAATCAGCCGTTTTGCCACGAGGGTCGATATCACCGATTTTAAAACCACCGACCACAGCCAGTCCATCGTTCAGCAAGCCACGCACCATGCCCGTCAACGGCGCTTTAACTTCATGCTCGCCAATCCAGGCTATGACATCCCCCTCCTCCACCAAATCGCCTAATTTAACGTTCGAACGCATCATGCCCGCACCCGGAGCGCGAATAACCCGCCGGGTGGTATGTCCCATAATATTGCCAGGAACGCCGGTATTCTCCTGCGCACAACCAGAATAAATGACTTGCCCGAGCCAGTGTCCGCGATTTGTTTCAATCACCGCATGACAATCTACTCCTGCGGTAAAACCAGGCCCAAGTGCAATTGTCACTGGTGCCATATCAGCACGCATACCCAAATTCTGTTTCGCCAGAATGGCGTCCACCACGCAGAGCGGTTTAAGTTCATCGAGCTGCGCACAGGTGGGATCGACCATCACCGGAATAAACCCACGCTCAGTCAGCTTCGTTGCCTCCACAGAGCTGGAGACCAGCCGAGCAGTGACACCTTCAACCGTCATTTCGCCATCAAATACGGCCTGGGCAAACGCCACGCTGCAGCGAATCACCGTCGGTTTTTCCACTTCCAGCATGATCACTTTGAAACCCGCATGATACAGCCGCAGCGCCACCCCAGTGGCGATGTCTCCCGCCCCGCGAATCACCACTAATTGATGTCCGGAAGGATGTGAAGGTTTCATCATCAGCCCACCAGGCGCGTTATTTTTAACTTGTAAGATCTCTGCCAGCACGCTGATGGCGATCTCCTGCGGTGTTTCGGCACCGATGTTGTAGCCCACCGGCGCATGCAAACGGGCAATATGGTCTTCTGACACGCCTTTCTCACGCAACTGGCGCAGGAATAGTTGAACCTTACGGCGGCTTGCCAGTAATCCCAGCCATGCGACTGGCTGTTCAATGAATTTATCGAGAACTTCACGATCCTGATTATTGGTGGCAATAAGAACAAAATTATCAGGTCGAATTTCCAGCGCCTCCACCGCTGCGCCAAACGAATCTGCATGCAGTAATGTTGTTGATGGCGGGAAAAGTTCAGGATTCAGACTTTCACGATAAATATCGGCAACGGCGATATCAAACCCCAACAGAGCCGCACTCTGGGCAATGGCCCGGTTGACATGCCCCGCGCCGATTAATACCAGCCGTGGACGCATACCATGTACGCTAATAAATACTGACATTGCACCTCCGCAATCTGACCCGACAGCATCCGCTCCGTTACGGGCCATGCGTCCATGGAATAAACGCGGCTTACGTTCCTGCAATGCCTCCAGCGACTCTTCAATCACCTTACGCTCAACCATTCCTCCACCAATCGTACCGACGATGGAACCGTCTGCACGCACTAACATTTGTGCAGAATGGCGAGGTGTAGAGCCTCGGCTATCAACAATTTGCGCTATCACAAACGGACAATTTTGCTCTTCTAGTTTTGCAGCCTCTGTGAAAATATTCATACCAACCTCAATGGATATCCTTTCAGTTACCCGGAATGCCCGGGCTGCTATTTCACAAATCTGCGCGCGATTGCAGGATTTTCTTGTATATCGCCCAGCCAGATTGCCTCTACGTCATGTTGTTGCAGTGGCTTGAGTAGCTCACTTTGTACGATCACATTCTCACATTGAGAAAAACGGCTAATAAACCAGACTCTCCGACAACCTGAAGGCACGTTTTTAAACGCACCTTGCGGATGGCGAACCAGCGAAACGAGATCGCTAAATTGCAAGGTCGACCCCGGCGTCAGCCCGGTGATGTTGGCAAACTGCGGCCAGCGATGGATATTTTCTGCGTCAATTATCGTGCCCAGTAAATGCCCACTCATCACAGCAATCACGCAACAACTGCTTTGTGGTATGCAAGGTTCGTGCTCATCCGGCGCTTTTAACGGCAATCCACGCGAGCCATCTGCCTCAACGAGAATCACATCACATTCCGGACGTTGCGCCAGCGCATCAATGACGTCTGGTGCAAACCCCTGGGCTTTCCCTGACTGCGCTTTCCAGCGGTTAAAACAAAATGAAACAGGCGACGTGAGAGACACATGAGGAAGCATTACGGGCTCGCGGCAGAAAATCACAGGCCAGCAGGAATCGGGCAAAAACATATGTGTGGTCGTAGTGATTAAAACGCGCCTGCCGCTGGACTGAAATAACTGCGCCAGCCAAAAAATCAGGCTGGTTTTTCCCCCTGCACCAACAACAGAAATGACTGCGGGGTGTTTCTTTGCGCCTAAATCAAGGAATAACATTGCCGGGTCAATTATACTTTTCACGAGCCTTCTGGGACCTCTCTGAGGTAAATTAGCCCCATCACTTTATTTGTAGGAAAGTGACACAATTTTCAGGTATGACTTGCCAATAAATAATGGAAACTCTATGTCAGCCATCGACTGTATAATTACCGCTGCCGGATTATCATCAAGAATGGGGCAATGGAAAATGATGTTACCCTGGCAACAAGGAACAATTCTTGATGCAAGTATCAAAAATGCGTTGCAGTTTTGTAGTCGAATTATTTTAGTAACCGGTTATCGTGCTGATAAACTGCATAATCGCTACGTAAACAATGCCAATATCACTATTATTTATAACCCTGATTATGCGCTGGGCTTGCTGACCTCGGTGAAAGCCGCAGCCCCCTCGGTTGAAACAGCGCATTGTTTTATCACCCATGGCGACATGCCCAATCTGAACACCGATATTTTCCGAAAAATCTGGGCATTACGTAACAATGGCGCAATACTCCCTCAGCACAACGGCATACCTGGACATCCGATTTTAATGTCGAAATCGTGCCTGATGCAGGCGGTCCAGCGACCTAATGTTAGCAATATGCGTCAAGCATTGCTGATGGGTGAACACTATTTCGTCGAAATGGAAAATGAAGAAATAATTTTAGATATTGATACTCCCGAAGATTTTATTAATGCACAAAAAAGCATGCTTAAATTTAGAAAACCCAGTTAAACGATTGCGTTCAAATATTTAACCCACTCACTATGCCTTTATCATAATGATAAGGAATCACTGTTTTTGAGAAACGAGAAAAGGTGATAAAAACCCTGGTAATAATAAACCTCAGGAGTGATTTTAATTCTCATTTGGCTACTGTGAGATAATTCACAAAAAGCGTTTAACTTTCGAATCGCCTCACATTTTTTTATATTACCAGGCAAAGTTGGCAAGAGTGGTGCGATTGTTGCTCTATCCCTCTAAACCACCGGATTTCTCAATACCGGTCACTCAATGATATCTGTGTAAGCTAAGGAGAGGGTTATGGGGGATATTATGCGTCCCATTCCGTTTGAGGAACTTTTGACGCGCATATTTGATGAATACCAACAACAACGCTCTATCTTTGGTATTCCTGAGCAGCAGTTTTACTCACCCGTAGAAGGTAAATCTGTCAACGTATTCGGTGAAACCTGTGCTACCCCCGTCGGCCCTGCCGCTGGCCCGCACACGCAACTCGCACAAAATATCGTCACCTCATGGCTGACCGGCGGACGATTCATCGAACTAAAAACGGTACAAATTCTTGACCGTCTGGAGCTAGAAAAACCCTGTATCGACGCAGAAGACGAGTGTTTTAACACCGAATGGTCTACCGAATTCACTCTGCTTAAAGCATGGGATGAATACCTTAAAGCCTGGTTTGCCTTGCATCTGCTTGAAGCCATGTTCCAACCTTCCAACTCCGGTAAATCGTTCATCTTTAATATGAGCGTCGGTTACAACCTCGACGGTATTAAACAACCACCAATGCAGCAATTCATCGACAATATGATGGACGCATCTGCACATCCGAAATTCACCCAATACCGCGATACGCTTAATAAACTGCTCCTGGATGACGCGTTTTTAGCCCGCCACGGTTTGCAGGGTAAACGCGCGCAGTTACAGGCACTACCGGCACGTATCCCTACCAGCATGGTGCAAGGCGTAACCCTCTCCACTATGCACGGCTGCCCTCCACATGAAATCGAAGCCATTTGCCGCTACATGTTGGAAGAAAAAGAGCTGAACACTTTCGTGAAACTTAACCCGACTTTGTTGGGCTACACACGGGTACGTGAAATTCTTGATGGCTGCGGGTTCGATTACATCGGCTTAAAAGAAGAGTCTTTTGATCATGATCTGAAGCTGACACAGGCGCTGGAGATGCTGCAACGCCTGATGGCGCTGGCTAAAGAGAAATCGCTCAGCTTTGGCGTCAAACTGACTAACACTCTCGGCACTATCAACAACAAAGGCGCCCTGCCTGGTGAAGAGATGTATATGTCCGGGCGTGCGCTGTTCCCGCTCTCTATCAATGTTGCAGCAGTTCTGTCCCGCGCCTTTGATGGCAGACTGCCTATCTCTTATTCCGGCGGCGCCAGCCAACTGACTATCCGCGATATTTTCGATACTGGTATTCGCCCGATCACCATGGCAACTGACCTGTTGAAACCCGGCGGCTATCTGCGTTTAAGCGCCTGCATGCGTGAACTGGAAGCGTCAGATGCCTGGGGTCTCGACCACGTTGATGTTGAACGGCTGAACAAGCTGGCGGCAGACGCGTTAACCATGGAGTACACCCAGAAACACTGGAAGCCCGAAGAGCGTATTGAAGTGTCGGAAGATCTGCCGCTGACCGACTGCTACGTTGCACCATGTGTCACCGCTTGCGCCATCCAACAGGATATCCCTGAATATATTCGCCTGCTGGGCGAGCACCGCTATGCCGACGCGCTGGAACTTATCTATCAGCGCAACGCCCTGCCCGCCATTACCGGTCACATTTGCGATCATCAATGCCAGTACAATTGTACCCGCCTGGACTACGACAGTGCGCTGAATATCCGCGAACTGAAAAAAGTCGCGCTGGAAAAAGGCTGGGATGAGTATAAACAGCGCTGGCACAAACCAGCGGGTTCCGGTTCACGCCACCCAGTCGCCGTGATTGGCGCGGGCCCGGCGGGTCTGGCGGCAGGTTACTTCCTTGCCAGAGCCGGTCATCCGGTCACGCTATTTGAACGCGAAGCCAATGCGGGCGGCGTGGTGAAAAATATCATTCCCCAGTTCCGTATTCCGGCGGAGTTAATTCAGCACGATATCGATTTTGTCGCTGACCATGGGGTGAAATTTGAGTATGGCTGTTCATCGACTTTAACCGTCGAACAATTAAAAAATCAGGGCTTCCATTACATTCTGATCGCTACCGGCACCGATAAAAACAGCGGTGTAAAACTGGCGGGCGACAATCAACATGTCTGGAAATCTCTCCCCTTCCTGCGCGAATACAACAAAGGTGCAGCGCTCCACCTGGGCAAGCATGTGGTGATTGTCGGAGCCGGTAACACCGCGATGGACTGCGCGCGCGCCGCATTACGCGTACCTGGCGTCGAAAAAGCGACCGTCATTTACCGTCGTTCACTGCAAGAGATGCCAGCGTGGCGTGAAGAGTATGAAGAAGCACTGCACGATGGTGTAGAGTTCCGTTTCCTGAACAACCCGGAACGTTTTGATGCCGACGGTACCTTAACACTGCGCGTCATGTCGCTTGGTGAACCTGATGAGAAAGGTCGTCGCCGTCCGGTTGAAACCAGCGAAACAGTGACGCTGCATGTAGACAGCCTGATTACCGCCATTGGCGAACAGCAGGACACTGAAACCTTGAATGCTATGGGCGTACCACTGGACAAAAACGGCTGGCCAGATGTCGATCACAACGGTGAAACTCGCCTCGCTGACGTCTTTATGATTGGTGACGTTCAACGCGGGCCGTCCTCTATTGTCGCAGCGGTTGGAACCGCACGTCGGGCAACGGATGCCATCCTTAGCCGGGAAAACATCCGTTCACACCAGAGCGATAAATACTGGAACAACGCCAACCCTGCGGAAATCTATCTACGCAAAGGCGATATCTCTATCTCCATGGTAAATAGCGACGACCGTGACGCATTTGTCGCTCAGGAAGCCGCACGCTGCCTTGAATGTAACTATGTTTGCAGCAAGTGCGTCGATGTCTGCCCGAACCGCGCCAACGTCTCTATTCCGGTTCCAGGATTCCAGAACCGTTTCCAGACGCTCCACCTCGATGCCTACTGCAACGAATGTGGTAACTGTGCCCAATTCTGCCCATGGAATGGCAGACCATACAAAGACAAAATCACCGTCTTTAGCCTGTCGCAGGATTTTGATAACAGCAGCAACCCTGGCTTCCTGGTGGAAAATGACCGGGTGCGCGTACGTCTGAATAACCAAAGCTGGAATCTGAACATCGACAGCGAAGGGCTGTTTAACAACGTGCCACCGGAGCTAAACAATATGTGCCGCATTATCAGCCATATCCACCAGCATCATCATTATCTGCTGGGCCACGTGGAGGTGTAATCATGTTGATTCTGAAGAATGTCACCGCAGTTCAGCTACACCCGGCAAAAGTACAGGAAGGCGTCGATATCGCCATCGAAAATGATGTCATCATCGCTATCGGCGACACCCTGACGCAACGCTATCCTGACGCCCGCTACAAAGAGATGCATGGTCGAATTGTGATGCCAGGCATTGTCTGCTCGCATAACCATTTTTACTCGGGTTTGTCCCGAGGAATTATGGCGAATATCGCCCCCTGTCCGGATTTCATCTCGACGCTGAAAAATCTCTGGTGGCGGCTCGATCGCGCTCTTGATGAAGAGTCGCTCTATTACAGCGGGCTAATTTGTTCACTGGAGGCTATCAAGAGCGGATGTACCACGGTTATCGATCATCATGCTTCCCCTGCCTATATCGGAGGGTCGCTCTCTACACTGCGCAACGCATTTTTAAAAGTTGGTTTGCGTGCGATGACCTGTTTTGAAACCACCGATCGTAACAACGGCATCAAAGAGTTACAGGAAGGGGTAGAAGAAAACATCCGTTTCGCCCATCAGATTGACGACGCGAAGAAATCCGCAATGGAGCCGTATCTGGTGGAAGCACATATCGGCGCTCACGCACCATTTACTGTTCCAGATGCAGGTCTGGAAATGCTTCGCGAGGCGGTAAAAGCAACGGGACGTGGTTTACACATTCACGCAGCGGAAGATTTGTATGACGTCTCTCACAGCCACCACTGGCACGGCAAAGACCTGCTGGTACGCCTGGCGGACTACGATCTCATCAACAGTAAAACGCTGGTCGCTCATGGGTTGTATCTGTCGAAAGAGGATATCGATCGGCTTAATCAGCACGATGCGTTCCTGGTGCATAACGCCCGTTCTAACATGAACAACCATGTCGGCTATAACCATCACCTTAGCGATATCCGCAATCTTGCGTTGGGAACTGACGGCATCGGTTCAGACATGTTTGAAGAGATGAAATTCGCCTTCTTTAAACATCGTGACGCTGGTGGTTCGCTGTGGCCTGACAGTTTTGCCAAAGCCCTGGCTAACGGCAACGAACTGATTAGCCGCAACTTCAGCGCAAAATTTGGCCTTCTGGAGGTCGGTTATAAAGCCGATTTAACCATTTGCGATTACAACTCACCGACACCACTGCTGGCAGACAATATCGCCGGACATATCGCCTTCGGTATGGGTTCAGGCAGCGTTCACAGTGTGATGGTCAACGGCGTGATGGTTTATGAAGATCATCAGTTTAACTTCGACTGCGATTCCATTTATGCGCAAGCCAGAAAAGCTGCCGCCAGTATGTGGCGTCGGATGGATGCGCTGGCATAAATGACAGATCCCCTCTTCTTTCAGAGAAGAAGGGAAATTAAGGAAAGAAGATGATTGAACAATTTTTCAGACCCGACTCGGTAGAACAGGCGCTGGAACTAAAGCGCCGCTACCAGGATGAAGCTGTCTGGTTTGCCGGGGGCAGCAAACTTAACGCTACACCAACCCGGACGGATAAAAAAATTGCCATTTCTTTGCAGGATCTGGAACTGGGCTGGGTTGACTGGGATAACGGGGCACTGCGCATTGGCGCAATGTCGCGCTTACAGCCTCTGCGCGATGCACGCTACATTCCAGCGGCGCTGCGGGAAGCGCTCGGTTTTGTCTACTCCCGCCATGTCCGTAACCAGTCCACTATCGGTGGCGAAATCGCCGCCAGGCAGGAAGAGTCCGTGTTACTTCCGGTACTACTGGCGCTGGATGCTGAGTTGGTTTTTGGCAACGGCGAAACACTGTCGATTGAAAACTATCTTGCCGATCCACGCGACCGACTGCTGACTGAAATTATCATAAAAGATCCGTATCGCACTTGTGCTACTCGCAAAATTAGCCGTTCCCAGGCGGGGTTAACCGTGGTTACCGCAGCAGTTGCATTAACAGATCACGACGGTCTGCGGATCGCGCTGGATGGTGTCGCCAGTAAAACATTGCGCCTGCACGACGTAGAAAAACAAAATCTGGAAGGTCGCGCACTGGAGCAAGCCGTCGCCAGGGCGATTTTCCCCGTGGGGGATATTCGGGGTAGCGTCGCGTATAAACGCTATATCACGGGAGTTGTGGTAGCCGACCTGTATACCGACTGCCAACAGGCTGGGGAGGAAGCCGTATGATCATCCACTTGACTTTAAATGGCGCTTCCAGGGAACTAAAGGTTAATCCTGCTGAAAACGTACAAAAGCTGTTGTTTAACATGGGCATGCACTCTGTACGCAACAGTGATGATGGTTTCGGTTTCGCCGGTTCTGATGCGATTATTTATAACGGCAACATCGTCAACGCCTCCCTGCTTATCGCTGCTCAGTTAGATCAGGCAGAAATCCGCACCGCTGAATCCTTAGGCAAATGGAACGAATTAAGTCTGGTTCAGCAGGCAATGGTTGATGTCGGCGTAGTCCAGTCCGGTTATAACGATCCGGCAGCGTCTCTGATTATCAGCGATCTACTCGATCGTGTTGCAGCACCAACCCGCGAAGAGATCGACGACGCGCTTTCTGGCCTGTTCAGCCGCGACGCTGGCTGGCAGCAATATTATCAGGTCATTGAACTGGCGGTTGCGCGAAAAAATAATCCACAGGCGACGATTGATATCGCTCCGACTTTCCGCGACGACCTTGAGGTCATTGGTAAGCACTATCCGAAAACCGATGCCGCTAAAATGGTGCAGGCAAAACCCTGCTATGTTGAAGACCGCGTGACAGCTGACGCCTGCATCATCAAAATGTTACGCAGCCCTCACGCCCACGCGCTGATTACACATCTGGATGTCAGCAAAGCCGAAGCTATGCCAGGCGTCGTTCACGTTATTACTCACCTGAATTGCCCGGACATCTACTACACCCCGGGCGGTCAAAGCGCACCAGAACCTTCACCGCTCGACCGTCGCATGTTCGGCAAAAAAATGCGTCACGTTGGCGATCGCGTTGCCGCAGTTGTAGCCGAAAGCGAAGAGATTGCGCTGGCAGCACTGAAACTCATCGACGTTGAATATGACGTTCTCAAGCCGGTGATATCAATTGACGATGCGATGGCGGAAGATGCCCCAGTAGTACACGACGAACCGGTAATTTATGTCGCTGGCGCGCCAGATACGCTGGAAGAAGACAATAGCCATGCAGCCCAGCGTGGCGAGCATATGCTCATTAACTTCCCAATCGGTTCACGCCCACGCAAAAATATCGCGGCCAGCATTCATGGCCATATCGGCGATATGGACAAAGGTTTCGCCGATGCCGATGTGATCATTGAGCGAACCTATAACTCAACTCAGGCTCAGCAGTGCCCTACTGAAACTCATATCTGCTTTACCCGTATGGATGGCGATCGTCTGGTGATCCACGCCTCTACTCAGGTACCGTGGCACTTGCGCCGTCAGGTAGCGCGCCTCGTCGGTATGAAACAGCATAAGGTTCATGTCATTAAAGAGCGCGTTGGCGGCGGCTTTGGTTCCAAACAGGACATTCTGCTGGAAGAAGTATGCGCATGGGCAACTTGCGTGACCGGACGTCCGGTTCTGTTCCGCTACACCCGCGAAGAAGAGTTTATTGCCAACACCTCACGCCACGTAGCGAAAGTCACCGTTAAACTGGGGGCGAAAAAAGATGGTCGCCTGACGGCAGTGAAAATGGATTTCCGCGCCAATACAGGACCTTACGGAAACCATTCACTCACCGTACCGTGTAACGGACCGGCTCTGTCGTTGCCGTTATATCCGTGCGATAACGTCGATTTCCAGGTCACCACCTACTACAGCAACATTTGCCCAAACGGTGCTTATCAAGGTTACGGCGCGCCAAAAGGTAACTTCGCCATCACCATGGCGTTAGCAGAACTGGCGGAACAGTTGCAGATTGACCAACTGGAAATTATTGAGCGTAACCGGGTACACGAAGGGCAAGAACTGAAGATCCTCGGCGCTATCGGCGAAGGCAAAGCGCCAACCTCCGTCCCTTCTGCCGCCAGTTGCGCGTTGGAAGAGATCCTGCGACAGGGACGTGAGATGATCCAATGGTCTTCGCCGAAAGCGCAGGAAGGTGACTGGCGTGTGGGGCGAGGCGTCGCCATTATCATGCAGAAATCGGGGATACCAGATATCGATCAGGCTAACTGCATGATCAAACTGGAATCTGATGGCACGATTATTGTCCATTCAGGCGGTGCAGATATTGGCACCGGCCTGGATACCGTGGTGACAAAACTGGCGGCAGAAGTGCTACATTGCGCGCCACAGGACGTACATGTTATTTCTGGCGACACCGACCATGCGTTATTTGACAAAGGCGCATATGCCTCGTCCGGCACCTGTTTCTCCGGGAATGCAGCACGTATGGCGGCGGAAAATCTGCGCGAGAAAATCCTCCTCCACGGAGCCAACATGCTGGGTGAACCACTGGAAGATGTCCAACTGACCACTCCGGGCATCGTCCGCGGGAAGAAAGGAGAAGTCAGTTTCGGAGAAATCGCTCATCAAGGAGAAACCGGTACTGGTTTTGGTTCACTGGTGGGAACCGCCTGCTATATCACACCTGATTTTGCCTTTCCGTATGGGGCAAACTTTGCCGAAGTTGCCGTAAACACCCGTACGGGTGAAATCCGTCTGGATAAATTCTACGCTTTGCTGGACTGTGGCACACCGGTCAACCCAGAGTTAGCGCTGGGTCAGATCTACGGCGCCACCATGCGTGCTATCGGTCATAGCTTGAGTGAAGAAATCATTTACGACGCCGAGGGTCACCCATTGACACGCGATTTGCGAAGTTATGGTGCGCCAAAAATTGGCGACATTCCGCGTGATTTCCGCGCCGTTCTGGTACCAAGTGACGATAAAGTCGGCCCATTCGGTGCTAAATCGATCTCAGAAATTGGCGTAAATGGCGCAGCTCCGGCGATTGCAACTGCTATTCACGATGCCTGCGGCGTCTGGTTGCGCGAATGGCATTTCACTCCGGAGAAAATACTCACCGCACTGGAAAAAATATAAACCATAAATGGCCGCTCCGGCGGCCAGTTTCCCTGTTTTATAGATAACTAAATAGTGACTGCGAAAATGAGATAAGCCGTTCTCAAGGCGTCCTGCGCCCCAAATTCGTGGGAATATATTTTACTGATTCAGATGATCAAATTTACTTTAAAAGGAGTGAAGGGATGTCTGATATAAACCGTGCAGGCTCCGACCTTATATTTGAACTGGAGGACCGCCCTCCCTTTCATCAGGCAATCATTGGCGCAATTACTCATCTACTGGCAATTTTCGTTCCGATGGTGACACCCGCGCTAATTGTGGGTGCGGCATTACAGCTTTCCGTAGAAACCACTGCCTATCTGGTTTCCATGGCGATGATCGCTTCCGGCATTGGCACCTGGTTACAGGTAAACCGTTATGGCATCGTGGGTTCCGGTTTACTCTCCATTCAGTCAGTCAATTTTTCATTTGTTACGGTCATGATTGCTCTGGGCAGCAGCATGAAAAGCGACGGTTTCCACGAAGAATTAATCATGTCGTCGCTACTTGGCGTCTCCTTCGTGGGCGCATTTCTCGTGGTCGGTGCTTCATTTATTCTCCCTTATTTACGCAGAGTGATTACTCCCACCGTCAGCGGTGTCGTCGTGTTGATGATTGGCTTAAGTCTGATTAAAGTCGGCATCATTGATTTTGGTGGCGGCTTTGCCGCCAAAAGTAGCGGCACGTTCGGCAGTTACGAACATCTTGGCGTCGGATTGCTGGTTCTGATTGTGGTTATCGGTTTTAACTGCTGCCGCAGCCCGCTTCTGCGCATGGGCGGTATCGCCATTGGTTTATGCGTTGGCTATATCGTTTCGTTATGCCTGGGCATGGTTGATTTCAGCAGCATGCGCAATCTGCCGCTCATCACCATCCCACATCCATTCAAATACGGATTTAGTTTCAGCTTTCATCAGTTCCTGGTTGTCGGCACGATTTATCTACTTAGTGTGCTGGAAGCGGTAGGCGATATCACCGCCACAGCGATGGTTTCCCGCCGCCCGATTCAAGGGGAGGAATATCAGTCGCGTCTGAAAGGAGGCGTGCTGGCGGATGGACTAGTCTCTGTTATTGCCTCCGCAGTCGGTTCATTGCCATTAACCACCTTTGCACAGAACAACGGCGTGATTCAGATGACTGGCGTCGCCTCACGTTATATTGGACGGAGCATCGCGGTAATGTTGGTGATCCTCGGGTTATTTCCAATGATCGGCGGCTTCTTCACCACCATTCCCTCAGCGGTTCTGGGTGGCGCAATGACGCTGATGTTTTCCATGATTGCAATTGCCGGTATCCGCATCATTATCACCAACGGATTAAAACGACGTGAAACATTGATCGTCGCTACCTCTTTGGGTTTGGGTCTTGGCGTTTCATATGACCCCGAGATTTTTAAAATCTTACCCGCCTCTATTTATGTATTAGTTGAAAATCCTATTTGTGCCGGAGGGTTAACCGCAATTGTTTTAAATATCATTCTCCCAGGAGGCTACCGACAAGAAAACGTTTTGCCAGGTATTCCCTCAGCGGAAGAGATGGATTAACAGTAAAGGAGTTAATGATGTCAGGCGAAC
Organism: Citrobacter sp. Marseille-Q5395; assembly: GCF_947057495.1. Classification (NCBI taxonomy): domain Bacteria; kingdom Pseudomonadati; phylum Pseudomonadota; class Gammaproteobacteria; order Enterobacterales; family Enterobacteriaceae; genus Citrobacter; species Citrobacter sp. Marseille-Q5395. The sequence continues at coordinate 391,299 of NZ_CAMSEL010000001.1, forward strand.
ACACGTTAAAAGCAGTTCGAGGCAGTTTTATTGATGTCACCCGTACGGTTGATAACCCGGAAGAGATTTCCTCTGCGTTGCGATTTATCGAAGATGGATTGTTACTGATTCGCCAGGGGAAAGTGGCATGGTTTGGCGAGTGGGAAGAGGGAAAATATCAAATCCCTGACTCCATTCGTGTCCGCGACTATCGCGGCAAGCTGGTAGTCCCGGGCTTTGTCGACACGCATATCCATTATCCGCAGAGTGAAATGATCGGCGCCTATGGCGAGCAGTTGCTGGAATGGCTGAACAAACACACCTTCCCCACCGAGCGTCGTTATGAAGATTTAGAATACGCACGCGAAATGTCGGCGTTCTTCATCAAGCAGTTATTACGTAACGGCACTACCACGGCGCTGGTGTTTGGTACTGTTCATTCGCAGTCGGTGGATGCATTGTTTGAAACCGCGAGTCATATCAATATGCGAATGATTGCCGGCAAGGTAATGATGGATCGCAACGCGCCAGATTATCTACTCGACACGGCAGAAAGCAGCTATCAGCAAAGTAAGGAGCTAATCGAACGCTGGCACAAAAATGGCCGCCTGCTGTATGCCATTACGCCACGTTTCGCCCCCACCTCAACGCCCGAACAGATGGCGATGGCACAACGCCTGAAAGAAGAGTATCCCGATACGTGGGTACATACTCATCTGTGTGAAAACAAAGATGAAATTGCCTGGGTGAAATCACTTTATCCTGAACACGATGGCTACCTGGATGTTTATCATCAGTACGGTCTGACAGGTAAAAACTGCGTCTTTGCTCACTGCGTCCATCTGGAAGAAAAAGAGTGGGACCGCCTGAGCGAAACCAAATCCAGTATCGCTTTCTGTCCGACCTCCAACCTTTATCTTGGCAGCGGCTTATTCAATTTACAAAAAGCATGGCAGAAAAAAGTGAAAGTCGGCATGGGAACTGATATTGGCGCAGGAACCACCTTCAACATGCTGCAGACGCTGAACGAAGCGTACAAAGTGTTGCAGTTACAGGGGTATCGCCTCTCAGCTTATGAAGCGTTTTATCTTGCCACCCTGGGCGGTGCGAAATCATTGGGGCTCGACAACCTGATCGGCAACTTTATGCCAGGTAAAGAAGCCGATTTCGTGGTGATGGAACCGACAGCAACGCCGCTTCAGCAACTGCGCTATGACAACTCTGTTTCTTTAGTCGACAAATTGTTCGTGATGATGACGTTGGGCGATGACCGTTCTATCTACCGCACCTACGTTGATGGTCGTCTGGTGTACGAACGCAACTAATAATAAAACCTTAACATCCTCGTGAGGACATCATTATGTCTGGAGACATCCTACAAACACCGGACGCACCAAAGCCCCAAGGCGCGTTGGATAATTATTTTAAAATTACAGCTCGTGGCAGTACCGTTCGTCAGGAAGTGCTGGCGGGTTTGACCACCTTTCTGGCCATGGTTTATTCCGTTATCGTGGTTCCCGGCATGCTAGGAAAAGCGGGGTTTCCTCCTGCGGCAGTTTTTGTCGCCACCTGTCTGGTCGCAGGTTTCGGCTCCCTGTTGATGGGGTTATGGGCTAATTTGCCGATGGCGATTGGCTGCGCCATTTCACTTACCGCATTTACCGCATTTAGCCTGGTGCTCGGGCAACAAATTAGCGTGCCTGTCGCGCTGGGCGCGGTCTTTCTGATGGGCCTCATCTTCACCGCCATCTCCGTAACGGGTATTCGTACCTGGATATTGCGTAATTTACCAATGGGTATTGCACACGGTACAGGTATCGGTATTGGTCTGTTCCTGCTGCTGATTGCCGCCAACGGCGTCGGTATGGTCATCAAAAATCCGATTGAAGGCTTACCTGTGGCGCTTGGTACGTTTACCTCTTTTCCGGTGCTGATGAGTTTGCTGGGATTAGCGGTTATCTTCGGTCTGGAAAAGCGCCGCGTTCCAGGCGGGATCTTGCTGGTCATTATCACCATCTCGATCATTGGCTTAATTTTCGATCCAACGGTGAAATACCATGGTCTGGTAGCCATGCCCAGCCTGACTGGCGAAGATGGAAAATCCCTTATATTCAGCCTTGATATTATCGGTGCGCTTCAGCCAACCGTGCTCCCGAGTGTACTGGCACTGGTGATGACCGCAGTGTTCGATGCCACTGGCACCATCCGTGCGGTCGCTGGTCAGGCGAATCTTCTGGATAAAGACAATCAGATTATTAACGGAGGTAAAGCACTAACCAGCGATTCAGTAAGCTCGATATTTTCAGGCCTGGTAGGCGCAGCCCCTGCAGCTGTCTATATCGAATCTGCGGCTGGGACTGCTGCCGGCGGCAAGACAGGTCTGACTGCGACTGTTGTAGGCTTTCTATTCCTGTTGATTCTGTTCTTATCACCGTTGTCGTTTCTGATCCCCGGTTATGCCACAGCCCCCGCACTGATGTACGTTGGTCTGCTGATGTTAAGTAACGTCTCGAAACTGGACTTCAATGACTTTATTGATGCTATGGCAGGACTGGTTTGCGCGGTATTCATCGTCCTGACCTGCAATATCGTTACCGGTATTATGCTGGGCTTTGTAACGCTGGTGGTGGGCCGCGTATTTGCGCGCGAATGGCACAAACTGAATATCGGTACTGTTATCATTACCGTCGCCCTGGTCGTGTTTTACGCAGGTGGTTGGGCAATCTAAGAGAAGCTCCGCGCCATACAAGCGCGGGGGTTTTATCAGAGAAGATTCTCGCCGCTGGCAGCAATACGCTGCTGGCGGATCCGCTTAAGTTCTCCCTCCGTCATCAACTGTAACGCCTGCGTCGGGCAGGACTCGACACAGGCAGGCCCTTCAACCCGATGTTCGCAAAGATCGCATTTCACGATCAGTGGACGTGCATTTCCCGGCAACATCTGAATGGTGATCATGCCAAACGGGCATGCACAGGCACAACTCTGACAACCAATACAACGGTCGGCGTTTGCCTCCACTAGCTGCTCCCCCATGGTTAGCGCCTGTACCGGGCAAGCCCCTACACACGGTGCATTTTCACACTGGTGACACATCACCGGTGCGCTTACGCTATCCAGACGCTGTACCTTTAAGCGCGGTAGAAAAAAACTGGCATTCAACTCCAGTTCTAACGGATGAGCAACCACGCAAGCCACTTCGCAAGTACGGCAACCAATGCAGTCATTTTGATTGACAATAATTAACGATTTCATTGCGATGCCTTCGTATCAAACATAGCTAACATATCGCGCGCCGCCTGCCTTCCTGCCGCCATTGCGGTGACCACCAGGTCTGCGCCATGAACGGCATCACCCCCCGCAAAGACTTTTTTCAGATGCGTTTGGGTAGATAAATGTCCCGCGTCGCCGGCTTTAATCAGGCCATATTTATCGAGTTTAATACCGCTACCTTGCAACCACGGCATCGCATGCGCCTGAAAACCAAATGCCATAATCAGGACATCGGCGGGCAGCTCAAATTCAGAACCAGCCACCGGGCAAGGACGACGTCGACCATCTGGCCCCGGTTCACCCATTGCGGTGCGGATCAAACCAACCGCAGTTAAGTGCCCGTCATCATCACAGGCGATATATTGCGGCTGAACATTAAACTGGAATTCAACCCCTTCTTCGCGTGCATTGACTACCTCTTTGCGGGAACCTGGCATACTGACTTCATCACGACGATAAGCACAAATCACGCTGGCGGCATTCAGACGAATGGAGGTACGCAGGCAATCCATTGTCGTATCTCCGCCACCCAGCACCACAACCCGTTTACCTGCAACATCCGTCTGCGGATACTCTTCAGATTCAGGCAGCCCCATCAACTGGCGGGTATGCGCAGTAAGGAACGGCAATGCCTGAATCACACCGGGTGCATCTTCATTCGGCAACTCCGCACGCATCATGCCGTAAGTACCAACACCAAGGAAAACGGCATCATATTCCGCCGTTAAATCGCTAAAGGAAATGTCGCGGCCAATTTCACAGTTGAGATGAAAGTCGATCCCCATCGCCGTGAAAATCTCCCGCCGTTGGCTTAATACCGTTTTGTCCAGCTTGAAGGACGGAATACCAAAAGTCAGCATACCGCCGATTTCGGGATGCCGATCAAACACATCCGCATGCACGCCAGCCCGCGCAAGAATATCGGCACAGCCCAGCCCTGCGGGCCCTGCGCCAATCACCGCCACTCTTTCCATGCGGGGTATAACCTGGCTGACATCGGGGCGCCAGCCCATCGCCAGCGCGGTATCAGTGATGTAACGTTCCAGATTACCGATAGAGACTGCGCCGGTGTGATCTTTCAACGTACATGCCCCTTCACAAAGCCGGTCCTGTGGGCATACCCTGCCACAGATTTCTGGCAAGGAGCTGGTCTGGTGGCAACGTTCTGCCGCTTCGATAATCCGTCCTTCTTGCACCAGTCGAATGTAGTCTGGAATGGCGTTATGCAGCGGACAATGCCAGTTACAGTTAGCTTTTTCGGCGCACCAGACACAGCGGTCACTTTCATAAGCAGCTTGTTGTTGATCCAGCCCACAATAAATTTCTCCAAAGTGCGTTTTCCGCTCGCTCGCTGAAATTTTATCTGCACCTTTGCGCGGATTAACAGGGAGTAACGCCGCGCGGCGGGATGATGGTAGTTCCTCTGCTGCTTTTCCCTCTGCGGTTCTACGCTGACGCCTCATTTTTATCTGCTGTAACCCTTTGCCATCCATCAGCCGTAACGCCTGCGTTGGGCAAACTTCAACACAAGCTTGCGCGCCAGAATCTCGCTGAAAACAAAGGTCGCATTTCAATGCGACCACGTTATTCATCTCAATGACACCAAAGGGGCAAGCGATTGCGCATCTTTTACAACCAATACACTTTTGTTCATCCAGCTGTACGCTATCTGGTTGAAAAGTTAGAGCATTAACGGGACAAGCCGTAACGCAAGGGGCATTATTGCAATGATGGCAAGCAACGGGATTTGCGGCCAGTCCTTTCCCAACAACATGGAGACGAGGTCGAAAATCACTCTGACTCTGTGGCCAGTTTTCATGATTATGCGCCACCGCACAGGCAATTTCGCAGGCATGACAGCCTATACATTCCGCAGCATCAGCAGCGATAAACTTATTCATTCGTATCCCTTTCACTTGATGAGTTTTTGTCTTCTCAAATGTTGCGATGCAATAAACGGGCATATATTAGGTAGCGTATCTGTATTAATTGCAATTTTGGAACTTAGATCAAATTATTGCGCCGCAATCTATGCCGCTTTCATTAATTGATCATCGTAACCAAAAATAGGGACTTCAGGATTAAAAGTAATAAATGCGAGAGCTCGGTATGCCAGAATGATTAAAGAAATATCAATATGAGAAAATTAGAGATAATTTCACTACCCATTTATTTTCTCATCTATTCTGTTTAACTACGATTATGTGATTACCTCCGCATTTCCACCTTATAACCTCGCCTCCTCGCTAAAACTGGCATCCCACGAGCATGTCTTTATTCAGTTTTATGAAGGTAAACGGTTGCTTTTTAATTTGGCGAGCTTAAGGAGAGACGCATGAGCGCCATAGATTCTCAACCTCCCTCATCTTCAGGGCTAGAGCGCCCCACTGATGAAGTTGACCGCATATTATCACCAGGAAAGCTGATCATACTCGGTCTGCAACACGTGCTTGTTATGTATGCAGGTGCGGTCGCTGTACCGCTGATGATTGGCGACAGGCTTGGCCTCTCCAAAGAGGCTATCGCAATGCTCATAAGCTCCGATCTCTTTTGCTGCGGTATCGTCACGTTGTTGCAATGTATCGGCATCGGTCGTTTTATGGGCATTCGCCTGCCCGTCATTATGTCGGTGACCTTCGCTGCCGTGACACCGATGATTGCCATCGGGATGAACCCAGATATTGGTCTGCTGGGGATTTTTGGCGCGACCATCGCAGCGGGTTTTATCACCACATTATTAGCACCGCTCATCGGCCGCTTAATGCCATTGTTCCCACCGCTGGTTACTGGTGTGGTAATTACCTCTATCGGTCTTAGTATCATTCAGGTTGGCATTGACTGGGCCGCAGGCGGTAAAGGTAATCCGCAATATGGTAATCCCGTCTATTTGGGGATCTCCTTCGCCGTTTTAATTTTCATCTTGCTCATCACTCGCTATGCGAAAGGATTTATGTCCAACGTCGCCGTATTACTGGGGATTGTATTTGGTTTTTTCCTGTCGTGGATGATGAACGAAGTTAATCTGTCCGGATTATATGATGCGTCGTGGTTCGCGATTGTCACGCCAATGTCGTTTGGCATACCGGTGTTCGATCCCGTCTCTATTCTGACCATGACCGCTGTGTTAATCATCGTGTTTATTGAGTCTATGGGGATGTTCCTGGCCCTGGGGGAAATCGTCGGTCGAAAACTCTCTTCACAAGATATTATTCGCGGGCTGCGCGTAGATGGCGTCGGGACAATGATTGGAGGTACGTTTAACAGCTTTCCGCATACTTCATTTTCGCAAAACGTCGGTTTGGTCAGCGTAACGCGCGTTCATAGCCGCTGGGTGTGCATTGCTTCTGGCATCATTTTGATGTTATTCGGCATGGTGCCAAAAATGGCGGTGCTGGTGGCTTCTATTCCGCAATTCGTTCTTGGCGGCGCGGGGCTGGTGATGTTCGGCATGGTGCTTGCAACCGGGATTCGTATTCTGTCGCGTTGTAACTACACCACCAACCGTTACAACTTGTATATCGTCGCAATCAGTCTTGGCGTGGGTATGACCCCGACACTTTCTCATGACTTCTTTTCTAAGCTGCCGGCCGTACTGCAGCCCTTACTACATAGCGGCATTATGTTGGCAACCTTTAGCGCCGTTGTACTGAACGTCTTCTTTAATGGCTACCAGCATCATGCCGATCTGGTTAAGGAATCTGTTACTGATAAAAATTTGAAAGTCAGAACAGTCCGTATGTGGCTTCTGATGCGCAAGCTAAAGAAAAATGAGCATGGAGAATGATATGAATCTTTTAATACGCGCAATATTCAGTCTGCTGTTGCTCTTTCTGATTTCTATTCCTGTCATTTCTGACTGCGTTGCAATGGCCATTGAAAGCCGTTTCAAATATATGATGCTGCTTTTTTAATTACCTTTCCTTGTCGGCATCCGCATTGCTACCGTCGGATGCCGATAAACACTCACATGGTTAATCATTTCACTCTTCTGTTATCTATAATGACGAGTGACTAGAATTAAATGTGAGAAATCATGCAAACGGAACATGTCATTTTGCTGAATGTAAAGGGAATTCCCTCGGGTACGCTGGAAAAATATACCGCGCACACGGCTGATACCCCATTACATCTGGCATTTTCATGCTGGCTTTTTAACCGTGAAGGCCAACTATTAGTAACCCGCCGCGCATTGAGTAAAAAAGCGTGGCCCGGCGTGTGGACCAACTCGGTTTGCGGTCACCCACAGCAGGGAGAAAGTAATGAGGAGGCGGTGATCCGTCGTTGTCGCTTTGAGCTGGGTGTGGAAATAACGCCTCCCGTGTCGATCTATCCTGATTTCCATTACCGCGCCACCGACCCGAATGGCATCGTCGAAAACGAAGTGTGCCCGGTTTTTGCCGCACGAATTACCAGTGAATTGCTGCCAAACAGTGATGAAGTGATGGATTATCAATGGCGCAATTTATCGTGTGTTTTGCGTGGAATTGATGCTACGCCATGGGCGTTCAGTCCGTGGATGGTAATGCAGGCGACGAATAGCGAAGCGAGAAATATGTTGTCTTCTTTCGCGCAGCAAAAGTAAAAAACCCCGACAAATGCCGGGGTTGCGTGCTTTCGCGTAATGCTTATTTTACCGGACGCATAGCCGGGAACAGGATCACGTCGCGAATGGTGTGACTGTTAGTAAACAGCATAACCATACGGTCAATACCAATGCCCAGGCCAGCTGTCGGCGGCAGACCGTGTTCCAGAGCGGTTACGTAGTCTTCATCGTAGAACATCGCTTCGTCATCACCAGCATCTTTGGCGTTAACCTGATCCTGGAAACGCTGCGCCTGATCTTCTGCATCATTCAGCTCGCTGAAGCCGTTACCGATTTCACGTCCACCAATGAAGAATTCGAAGCGGTCAGTGATTTCCGGGTTTTCGTCGTTACGACGCGCCAGCGGAGACACTTCTGCCGGATACTCAGTAATGAAGGTCGGTTGAATCAGATGCGCTTCCGCAACTTCTTCAAAGATCTCCGTTACGATACGACCCAGACCCCAGCTCTTCTCAACCTTGATACCGATAGATTCAGCAATAGCTTTAGCTGAGTCGAAGTTGTCCAGATCCGCCATATTGGTTTCTGGGCGGTATTTCTGAATCGCTTCGCGCATGGTCAGTTTTTCGAATGGTTTACCAAAGTCGAAAACTTCATCGCCGTAAGGCACTTCAGTCGTACCCAGAACGTCCTGTGCCAGCGTACGGAACAGAGATTCGGTCAGTTCGATCAGATCTTTATAGTCCGCATAAGCCATGTAGAGTTCCATCATGGTGAACTCTGGGTTATGGCGAACGGAGATCCCTTCGTTACGGAAGTTACGGTTAATTTCGAACACACGCTCAAAGCCGCCAACCACCAGACGCTTGAGGTACAGTTCCGGCGCAATACGCAGGTACATGTCCAGATCAAGCGCATTATGATGGGTGATGAACGGACGCGCTGCGGCACCGCCTGGGATCACCTGCATCATCGGAGTTTCAACTTCCATAAAGCCGCGACCAACCATGAACTGACGAATGCCCGCCATGATCTGTGAACGCACTTTAAAAGTATTGCGGGATTCATCGTTGGAGATGAGATCCAGGTAACGCTGACGATAACGCGCTTCCTGATCCTGCAAGCCGTGGAATTTATCCGGCAGCGGACGCAGAGCTTTGGTCAGCAAACGCAGTTCGGTGCAATGAATAGACAGTTCACCAGTTTTAGTCTTGAACAACTTACCTTTAGCACCGAGGATGTCGCCCAGATCCCACTTTTTGAACTGCTCATTGTAGACGCCTTCCGGAAGATCGTCGCGTGCAACGTACAGCTGAATACGCCCACCAACGTCCTGCAGCGTAACAAAGGATGCTTTACCCATAATGCGGCGGGTCATCATACGACCAGCAACAGATACCTCGATGTTCAGCGCTTCCAGCTCTTCGTTTTCTTTCGCGTCGAAGTCAGCGTGCAGTTGGTCTGAGGTATGATCGCGACGGAAATCGTTCGGGAACGGGATCCCCTGCTCGCGCAGGTTGGCCAGCTTCTCACGGCGCGTTTTCAGTTCATTGTTAAGGTCGGCTACCGCGTCAGCGCCCTGTGCGTGTTGTTCAGACATTTTGGTTCCTCATAACCCTGCTTTCAAACTTGCTTCGATAAATTGATCCAGGCTGCCATCCAGCACCGCCTGCGTGTTACGGGTTTCAACCCCGGTACGCAGGTCTTTGATGCGGGAGTCATCAAGGACATAAGAACGAATCTGGCTACCCCAGCCGATATCGGACTTGGTGTCTTCCATCGCCTGTTTCTCGGCATTCTTCTTCTGCATTTCCAGTTCATAAAGCTTTGCTTTCATTTGCTTCATGGCCTGGTCTTTGTTCTTGTGCTGGGAACGGTCGTTCTGGCACTGCGTCACTATCCCGGTAGGGATATGGGTGATTCGCACCGCAGATTCCGTACGGTTAACGTGCTGGCCGCCCGCACCGGAGGCACGATACACGTCAATACGCAGATCCGCCGGATTGATGTCGATATCGATATCATCGTCGACTTCCGGATATACAAATGCAGAGCTGAACGACGTATGGCGGCGACCGCCGGAATCGAACGGACTTTTACGTACCAGACGATGCACACCGGTTTCAGTACGCAGCCAGCCGTAAGCGTAATCGCCAGCAATTCTGATGGTCACGGATTTAATACCCGCTACTTCACCTTCAGATTCTTCAATAATTTCTGTTTTAAAGCCGCGTGCTTCAGCCCAACGCAGATACATACGCATCAGCATGCTTGCCCAGTCCTGGGCTTCAGTACCTCCAGAGCCAGCCTGAATATCGAGATAGCAGTCGGCACTGTCGTATTCGCCGGAGAACATGCGGCGGAATTCCAGCTGCGCCAGTTTATCTTCCAGCGTATCGAGTTCAGCAACGGCTTCGTTAAAGGTTTCTTCGTCGTCGGCTTCTACAGCCAGCTCCAGCAGGCCGGAAACATCTTCCAGGCCCTGGCTCATCTGGTCGAGCGTGTCGACAATGGCCTCAAGGGAGGAACGTTCTTTGCCCAGCGCCTGAGCGCGATCTGGTTCATTCCAGACATCTGGCTGTTCCAGCTCGGCGTTTACTTCTTCCAGACGCTCTTTCTTGGCATCATAGTCAAAGATACCCCCTAAGAACGTCAGAGCGCTCCGTGAGGTCCTGAATGCGGTTATTTACCGGATTAATTTCAAACATGGTCTGATTTCTTTTATTGGACTAGTCAAAATGCGGTGATAAGAGCGGGATTGTACCCAATCCACGCTCTTTTTTATAGAGAAGATGACGCTAAATTGGCCAGATATTATCGATGATGATTTGCAGGCTTCGGTTACCGCGAAACTCGTTGATATCCAGCTTATAGGCAAGCGTAACTTCACGAACGCCGTTGTCCGGCCAGCAACTGGTATCAACATTAAACGCAATACCGTCGAGCAGTGGCCCTCCGTCAACGGGTTCCACCATCACCTTCAAATGACGCTCGCCGACCAGGCGTTGCTGAAGCAAGCGAAAACGCCCGTCAAACAGCGGCTCCGGGAACATTTGTCCCCACGGTCCGGCATCACGCAACATTTGCGCGACCTCCATGGTCATTTCCGCTGCACTCAACGGGCCATCCGACACGACTTCCCCCTGCAGTAAAGCTGGGTCGAGCCATTCAGTCACCAGCTCACCAAAGCGCTGCTGGAAACGTTCAAACTGTGCTTCCTCCAGCGATAAACCAGCCGCCATAGCGTGGCCGCCAAACTTAAGGATCATGCCCGGATAGAGAGTATCCAGCCGCTCCAGCGCATCACGCATGTGCAGTCCCTGAATTGACCGACCAGAACCTTTAAGCGTGCCGTCACCGGCAGGAGCAAAGGCGATTACCGGACGATGAAAACGCTCTTTTATGCGCGATGCCAGAATCCCTACCACACCCTGATGCCACTCAGGATGATACATTGCCAATCCACCGGGCAACGCCTCACGACTACGCTCAAGCTTCTCGCACAACGTCAGCGCTTCCGTCTGCATACCCTGCTCAATTTCTTTTCGCGTCTGGTTGAGTGCATCCAGTTCATTGGCAAGCACTCGCGCCTCGCCAATGTTATCGCACAGCAATAGTGCAACACCGACGGACATATCATCCAACCGACCAGCCGCATTCAGGCGTGGACCCAGCGCAAAACCTAAATCGCTGGCGGCCAGCTTTTGCGGATCGCGGTTCGAAATCTCAAGCAGCGCCTTAATACCAGGACGACATTTTCCTGCGCGAATACGGCTTAACCCTTGCCACGTCAGGATGCGGTTATTCGCGTCCAACGGCACAACGTCGGCAACCGTGCCTAATGCCACCAGATCAAGCAAATCCGCCAGGTTTGGTGGTGCGATACCGCGTTCATCAAACCAACCTTTATCACGCAGGAAGGTGCGCAGTGCCAGCATCAGGTAAAAGGCAACTCCAACACCCGCCAGCGATTTCGACGGGAATTCACAGTCGTGCAGGTTAGGGTTGATGATGGCTTCTGCATCCGGCAGGGTATCCCCAGGCAGGTGGTGATCGGTCACCACCACCGGTATCTTCAACGTTCTGGCATGTTCAACACCAGCGTGGGAGGAGATGCCATTGTCGACAGTCACAATCAGTTGGGCGCCCCGGGCATGAGCCTGATCCACCACTTCCGGGCTTAAACCATAACCGTCTTCAAAGCGGTTGGGCACCAGGTAGTCAATGTTGCTACAGCCTAATGCACGCATAGCCAGGATGCTCAGCGCCGTACTGGTCGCGCCATCAGCGTCGAAATCCCCCACTACAATAATGCGAGTTCCCTCGCGAAATGCGTTATAGAGGATCTCAACCGCTTTTTCGACGCCGTTCAAATGCTGCCACGGCAACATCCCTTTCACGCTACGCTCAAGCTCCTGGGCACTGCGTACACCACGACTGGCGTACAAACGACGTAGCAAAGGCGGTAATTCTGCAGGCAGTTCGGCTGTCTCGTCGGCTTCACGTCGACGAAGTTGTATCTGTTGTTTCACGCGAATTATTTACCGCTGGTCTGTTTTTGGTGCGCATCCAGGAACGCTTTCATCTCTTTTGGTCCCTGGTAGCCTGGAACAACATAGCCGTTGCTCAGGACAATCGCCGGAGTTCCACTCACGCCAAACTGCACGCCCAGCGCGTAATGGTTAGCAATATCCACATCGCAGGTCGCCGGTTTCACACTCTTGCCTGCCATAGCATCATCAAAGGCTTTGTTTTTGTCTTGCGCGCACCAGATAGACTTCATGTCCTGCTCGGCCTGGCTTTCCAGTCCCTGACGCGGGAAGGCCAGATAGCGCACGGTGATCCCCAGCGCATTGTAGTCTTTCATCTCTTCATGCAGCTTGTGGCAGTAGCCGCAGGTGATGTCGGTGAAAATGGTGATAACGTGTTTTTCCTGCGGCGCTTTATAGACGATCATCTCTTTTTCCAGCGCGTTCAGATGTTTCATCAGCAGCTGATTGGTGACGTTCACCGGACTTGCGCCACTTACGTCGTACATCGGTCCCTGAATAATATGCTTACCGTCTTCAGTGACGTACAGCACACCACTGTTGGTCAGTACGGTTTTCATTCCCGCAACTGGGGCGGGCTGAATTTCGGTGCTTTGTACGCCCAGCTTAGTTAATGACTGGCGAATCGCCGCATCGTCTGCATGCACCATGCCTGAAAACGCCGTAGCCAGCAGGGTGAGCATCATAAAACGTTTTTTCATAACCTATCCTTTCCTGTCAGCACTCACGCTCGCGGGTGATGCTGTTGATGTAATTGACGCAAGCGCTCCGTTGCGACATGAGTATAAATCTGTGTGGTTGAGAGATCGCTATGCCCAAGCAGCATCTGCACCACGCGCAAGTCAGCGCCATGGTTGAGCAAATGCGTAGCAAAAGCATGCCGCAACACATGTGGTGACAGCTTTTCGCTGTCTATCCCCGCTAACACAGCATAGTGTTTAATACGATGCCAAAAGGTCTGACGGGTCATTTGTTGTGCACGCTGGCTGGGAAATAACACGTCAATCGAGACGCCATTCAGCAACCACGGACGACCATGTTCCAGATAAGTTTCCAGCCAGTACACAGCCTCTTCACCCAGTGGTACGAGCCGCTCTTTGTTACCTTTACCGATCACGCGCACCACACCCTGACGTAAGCTAACATCACTCATTGTCAGCCCCACCAGTTCTGAAACGCGCAAACCCGTCGCATACAATACTTCCAGCATGGCTTTATCACGTAGCTCCAGCGGCTGTTCAATCAGCGGAGCCTGCAACAACCGTTCTACCTGTGCTTCACTGAGATCTTTCGGCAGACGCTGCGGCAGTTTAGGTGAGGCGAGCGAGGCGCTGGGATCATCGTCGCGAAATTTTTCGCGGTACAAATGCTGAAAAAAACGCCGCATTGCACTCAATAATCGCGCGGAACTGGTGGCTTTATACCCGCCATCCATCCGCTCGGCCAGCAGTGCCTGCAGGTCATCACTTTGCGCTGTCGCCAACGATACACCACGATGGTGTAGCCATTCGACAAGCATGGTCAGATCGCGACGATACGCACTTAACGTATTCTCCGCCAGATTTCGTTCCAGCCACAGGGCATCAAGAAATTGCTCGATGCGCGCCAGATCCTGTTCCACTCGCGCCCCTTATATCATTCTCACTTTTGATGCATTATGCCTCATTGTGCCGCGATTGCGGCGATTCTGATACACTACCCGCAACGCTACAGCAGAATTGAGATGTTTACGTAATGAACATGGGTCTTTTTTACGGTTCCAGCACGTGCTACACCGAAATGGCAGCAGAAAAAATCCGCGATATCCTTGGTCCCGAGCTGGTGACATTACACAACCTCAAGGATGATTCCCCGACCTTAATGGAGCAGTACGACGTGCTCATTTTGGGTATCCCAACCTGGGATTTCGGTGAAATTCAGGAGGACTGGGAAGCGGTCTGGGATCAGTTGGATAACCTCAACCTGGAAGGCAAAATTGTCGCGCTTTACGGCATGGGAGATCAACTGGGGTACGGCGAATGGTTCCTGGATGCGCTGGGTATGCTGCATGATAAACTCGTCACCAAAGGCGTAAAGTTTGTCGGCTATTGGCCAACAGAGGGCTATGAATTCACCAGCGATAAACCCGTCATTGCCGATGGGCAGTTGTTTGTTGGTTTAGCGTTGGATGAAACCAACCAGTACGATCTCAGCGATGAACGTATCCAGGCCTGGTGTGAACAAATTCTCGGAGAAATGGCCGAGCACTGGTCCTGAGTTGCTTCTGACTGACGGTTAAGGTCTGTAGCCTTACCGTCAGTGTTATTTCTGCGGCGCCTGTTGCAACATTAACCGCCGTAAATCCCGCCACTCAGCGTCATCCATACTGTCCGCCGCCAGCCACAGATGCTGACGTTTTCCGGCCTCTGAACGCAATCGCAACATCATGCCTGTTTTAATCATCCAGGGTGCGCTGACGATAGTCCACTCTTGCCCTTGCCAGCGTAGACGACCATCCATCAAGAGTCTGATCTCTCCCTGACAGGCGTTAATACGACGCTGGCTGCGCACGCTGTCGAACACTACAAGAGAGAGCAACACCAGCCATAATGGGGTGTAGCTCAATGGCCAGGGCATCAATAAAATAAGCACCGCGACCAGCCCGTGAATAAGTAACGAAAGCCACTGTGCGCGCCATGAAACGCGTAAATCAGATTGCCACTGGACCACGTTCCCGATTCCGTGTCTGGATGAGCCGTACCATCTGCTCCAGCTGTGGATCAGCCGGTTTCCCATGATTCATCAACCAATTAAATAAATCCGGGTCATCACATTCCAGCAGACGGATAAAGATCCGTTTTTCGTCGTCACTCAAGTTGTCATACTCGTGTTCGAAAAACGGCATAATTGAAATGTCCAACTCACGCATGCCGCGACGGCATGCCCAATGAATACGTGCTTTGTTGTTAATATCCATGTTCTTCTCTCTGTCTCACGAAAACGAAGTACTCGGCTATTGTAACGTGTTTTTCACGCTCTTTTGCGGGAATATCAGTAATCGGAAGCACGAACGCAAAATAAAACCACATTAAGTTAAAGGGTTCACCATTTTTGGATGTCTCTTCGCAAAGCTTAATATATGGCACAAATAGGGTGTTTAAACCGCTTGCAATGGGCTATAGCTCTTTTACCATTAGTCATTATTACTGCGTTAAGCAAATCAGGACATTATTATGGCTTTTACATCTTTTCCTCCTCGCCAGCCTTGTGCGTCAACTCGTTTGCCTCTGACGCTGATGACGCTTGATGACTGGGCTCTCGCCACCATTACGGGTGCCGACAGTGAGAAGTATATTCAGGGTCAAGTCACTGCGGATGTCAGTCAGTTGACCGAGCACCAGCATGTGCTGGCAGCTCATTGTGATGCCAAAGGCAAAATGTGGAGCAACCTACGTTTGTTCCGTCACGGTGACGGATTTGCGTGGCTTGAACGCCGCAGTCTGCGCGACACTCAGCTTACTGAGCTGAAAAAATACGCCGTTTTCTCCAAAGTGGTGATTGCCCCTGACGACGAGCGCGTTCTGCTGGGCGTCGCTGGGTTCCAGGCACGTGCAGCGCTGACTGGCCTCTTTAATGAACTACCGGGCAGCGATAAACAGGTAATTACCGAAGGCACATCCACGGTATTATGGTTCGAACATCCAGCCGAACGTTTCCTGCTGATCGTCGATGTCGCAACGGCAGAAATGCTCGTCGAGAAACTTCGCGGCGAAGCAGAGTTAAATAACAGTCAACAGTGGCTGGCGCTGGATATCGAAGCAGGAATTGCGGTGATTGATTCCGTCAACAGCGGGCAGTTTATTCCGCAGGCTACTAATCTACAGGCTCTGGGTGGGATCAGCTTTAAAAAAGGCTGTTATACCGGCCAGGAGATGGTCGCCCGTGCTAAATTCCGCGGCGCCAACAAACGTGCGCTTTGGTCGCTGGCAGGCGCCGCCAGTCGGGTGCCGGAAGCCGGTGAAGACCTGGAACTAAAAATGGGTGAAAACTGGCGCCGTACGGGTACCGTTCTCGCTGCGGTGCAACTGGCAGATGGTCAGTTGTTGGTACAGGTTGTGATGAATAACGACATGGAAGCCGACAGCGTGTTCCGCGTTCGTGACGACGCCAAAACATTGCATATTGTACCGCTGCCGTATTCGCTGGAAGAATAAAAGAATAATGCCTGCTGGCACGCAGACTTATGGCCTACTATCCCGTAGGCCAGATGTGGCGTTAGCGGCCATCCGGCATTAAGCCTGCCCCACGTACAAGTAAATTGCCAGGAAGTGGCAAACGCTGCCCCCCAGCACAAACCCGTGCCAGATAGCATGGTTGTATGGGATACGTTTGCAGACGTAGAAAATGACGCCCAACGAATAAATCACACCGCCTACCGCCAACAACGTCACGCCGCCTACCGCCAGTTTTATCGCCAGTTGATATACCACAATCAGTGATAGCCAGCCCATTGTCAGGTAGGTCACCAGCGACAGGATCTTAAACCGGTGGGCGATGGTCAGTTTGAACAAAATACCGAGCAGAGCAAGGCTCCAGATAACAACCATCAGCCCTCGCGCCAGCGGTGAATCCAGGCCCACCAGCAGAAATGGCGTATAGGTCCCGGCGATCAGCAGATAAATAGCGCAGTGGTCGAATTTTTTCAGCCAGACCTTCGCTCTCTGATGCGGAACCGCGTGATACAAGGTTGAGGCGAGGAACAGCAGGATCATACTGCCGCCATACAGGCTATAGCTGGTAATGGCCATAGCGCTGGCATTGGTATCCACCGCCTGAACCAGCAACAGCACCAGTCCAACGATCCCAAACACCAGCCCGATACCGTGACTGATGCTGTTGGCTATTTCCTCAGCCAGCGAATATCCCTGCGCGATTAATGGTTTCTGAACCATAAGTTACTCCGGAGAAACGAACACTTTCGTGATTGCGCCTCTAGCGTAACTGAGAATGGTTCCAGTGAACACCTGTTAGCTAAAATATTTGCCAGAAAATAAATAATTAATATAAATCATATAATTAGTTTTTATTTTTCAGCTAACAACCGTACCAAAATACTCAAAGGCATTTAAAATCAATCACATAAAATTGCGTTTGATGCGGATAGATCTCTGCAATCACGCGCTTAAGCTCATCAAGCGTCATATTTTCCTGCCGGGCATGTTTTTCCGTCAGCGTATCAAGTGTGATAGTCGATGTACCGACAACTTCGATAGTGCAGAAATAGCCGTCATCTTCGAAGCGCCCAACTCGCAGGATGTCGCCCGTTTTGAAATGTGATTCGGACTCATCGCGTATAGTGATTGTTTTGCGTCCGGCCAGAATGTCATCCTGGAAACGCTGAAAAAAAGTGATGTCATTTGGCTGCATGTTATTATCCCTGTAAATGAAGTCTGATGAGTGAGTTTTGCCATTGTGAGTATGTTCTCCCACGCCGCCATCGCCAGTCTCAACAATCTTGAGATGCTGGTCTACAACTATGTCATCAAGAACCGTGACAAAGTCATGTACATGACCATCCGCGAACTGGCCGACGCTGCTGGAGTCTCCACCACCACCGTACTGCGCTTTTGTCGCAAACTGAAGTGTGAAGGTTACTCGGAGTTCCGCGTACGCTTTAAATTATATTTAGAACAGAATGAACCACAACAGAGTAATTTTGGTGCCAGCGAAATTATCAGCTTCTTTAAAGGCGTGAATAACGACGAGTTTGATAATCTACTCAATCAAGCTGTCGATATTATATTATCTTCCGAACGTATTATATTTGTTGGCGCAGGTACCTCAGGAGCCTTAGCAAAATATGGCGCTCGTTTTTTCTCTAATGTAGGAAAATTCAGCAACCATATTGATGATCCTTATTTCCCGGTTACCAATGATATGGCCCGAAACGCACTGGCAATCGTCCTTTCCGTTTCCGGTGAAACAGAAGAGATCCTGCGTTTCGCCAGCCAGTTCAGCCTGCACAACTGTAAAGTGCTCTCTGTCACCAGCCATGAACACTCACGACTGGCGAAGCTGGCTGACTTTAATCTCTCCTGGCACGTCCCACAGACCCGAATTGCGGGCGTATATGATATTACTACGCAAATCCCCGTCATTTATATTCTGGAATCACTCGGACGAAAACTGGCAAAAAAATTAGTGTAAAAAAACAATCTGTTTTTTTGATGTAACAAATCACATTGGCGCTATTTTGTTATATCGTGACATTTATCTTTCCTTTGTTAGACTCAAAATCAGATTGTATTAATTTGAGACTGAGCGCAGATGAAAAAACTTACCTTACCGAAAGATTTTTTATGGGGCGGCGCGGTTGCGGCGCATCAGGTTGAAGGCGGCTGGAACAAAGGCGGCAAAGGGCCCAGCATTTGTGACGTACTCACCGGCGGTGCCCACGGCGTTCCGCGCGAAATCACCCGGGACGTTGTACCAAGCAAATACTATCCGAATCATGATGCGGTCGATTTTTACGGTCACTACAAAGAAGACATTAAGCTGTTTGCCGAAATGGGCTTCAAATGCTTTCGTACATCCATCGCCTGGACCCGTATATTCCCGAAAGGCGACGAAACCCAACCGAACGAAGAAGGACTGAAGTTCTACGACGACATGTTCGATGAACTGCTTAAGTACAAGATCGAGCCAGTCATTACCCTCTCCCACTTCGAAATGCCGCTACATCTGGTACAGCAATACGGTAGCTGGACCAACCGCAAAGTTGTCGATTTCTTTGTTCGGTTTGCTGAAGTCGTCTTTGAACGCTATAAGCATAAGGTCAAATACTGGATGACCTTCAATGAGATAAACAACCAGCGTAACTGGCGCGCTCCATTGTTCGGCTATTGCTGTTCAGGCGTGGTGTACACCGAGCATGAAAATCCGGAAGAAACCATGTACCAGGTACTGCATCACCAGTTTATTGCCAGTGCACTGGCGGTGAAAGCAGCGCGTCGCATCAATCCACAAATGAAAGTCGGTTGTATGCTGGCGATGGTCCCTCTGTATCCTTTCTCCTGTAAGCCGGAAGATGTGATGTTCGCGCAGGAATCAATGCGTGAACGTTATGTCTTTACCGATGTTCAACTTCGCGGCTATTACCCGTCTTATGTGCTTAACGAATGGGAACGTCGTGAATTCACCATCAGAATGGAAGATGGAGATGAGCAGATCCTGCGTGAAGGCACCTGCGATTATCTTGGCTTCAGCTACTACATGACCAACGCCGTGAAAGCGGAAGGCGGCAGCGGAGATGCGATTTCCGGTTTCGAAGGCAGCGTGCCTAACCCACACGTCAAAGCCTCCGACTGGGGCTGGCAGATTGATCCGGTAGGTCTGCGCTATGCTTTATGCGAATTATATGAGCGCTATCAAAAACCCCTGTTTATCGTAGAAAATGGCTTTGGCGCATACGACAAAGTAGAAGAAGACGGCAGCATTAACGACGATTACCGTATCGACTACCTACGAGCCCACGTTGAAGAGATGATGAAAGCCGTTACGTATGATGGCGTGGATCTGATGGGATACACGCCGTGGGGCTGCATCGACTGCGTCTCTTTCACTACCGGCCAATACAGCAAACGCTATGGCTTTATCTACGTGAACAAGCACGATGACGGTACCGGCGACATGTCGCGTTCGCGCAAGAAGAGTTTTAACTGGTACAAAGAAGTAATTGCCAGCAACGGTGAGAAGCTTTAACCACACAGGATAAAACGTACTTACCTGCGTGATGCCAGGTAAGTACGTAAACAAAGAGATCACCAGGTTTTACCGATTTTAAATTCCCAACGTACATTTTCCATTTTGGTCGCCGATTTGGCTTCTTGCATTACAGGGAAGAATGAACCAAAACCAAGCCATACATTTATTGAATCAATAGCAACATTAAAAGAGGGGCCGATAGCCCACTCGGTGGTACCTGAATGATTATTTATCACATGGCCCGTTGAGAGTTCCCGGGTACCTGAATCATTATGGCTATATGTACTCTCCACTCCAATATCCCACGGCATTTCGCTACACATATAGCGGAGTTGGGTATTCCATTGAAACTCATTTCCACGTTTAACCTCCTGATTTCCCCGTTCAAACGGACCCTGGAATATAAAATCCATATCACCTTTAATATTCGGGGTAAAAAACGTCGTTAAAGAAACTGATGCCCGAGCACCCCACGCCCCATTACCGGGTAAATGGTTATCTCCATCCTGTCCTGTGGGTAGCAACACCGCGCCACCAACTGTTAGCCAAAATGGCGCCCCCGCCCGCTGGCTCAATAATGCATAACTCAGACCAACTGACTGATCGCCTAACCCTTCTATGTGTTCGGGAGACATATTGTCGCGTCGATTGTTAATATAAGACCCAACAGTCACACCTTCGAGCCTGTCAGTAAAACCGTAACGAATTTTAAGTAGCCATATTTGTGAGTAGATATCAGGGCTTCCACTGCCTTTTATTTGATCATCCTTATCACGGAATGAACTGTTTACTGCTGTCAGTAACATTCCCTGCGGGAGTAACGCTCCTCCTGAAATTGCTGTATTAACAGGAGCACCTAACAACTTACTGGGGGGTGATGGCTTATCCATTATTTCCGCCCCCATTGAATTCATAGATACAAAACATATTATTAATGATAATAAATTTAATCTCTTCATCATTCCTTCCTGAAATGAAAAATAAAAACACCGAAATAACTTCACAATAAATACATTTGAATCACTTATGGAATTTAATACGCTATAAATCAAAAAGGATTTAAAACCAAGCGAATTTAATGTACTGGAAATTATGCGGAAAAATTGAGATACAAATTCCGATTTAAGAGTTTATATGTTTCGCTGAAAGAGAATTTATTTACTTCCGTATCTCTGTCGCCAGATTCGGTATTTTCTCAGAGGGCTAATACTGGATGGCGTCCTTGTAAATGCAAATTATCAGGAAAACCAATTCATGGCACTGCCGGTTCAACACCTGTGGAGAACGGCAGTCCGTTGCATAAATCTACGGAACGGGTTGCGAACCTGTGGTCCGATTAGCGCAACGCCGTCCGGCAATGAACACATTACTTCCCTCCTGCCAGCTCCAGAAAACTCCCCGTAACATAAGATGCTTTCTCACTTAACAGCCAGGCGATCGCCTGAGCGACCTCTTCCGGTTGCCCGCCACGCTGCATCGGTAACATAGACTTCACACGATCAACTCTGCCTGGCTCACCGCCAGAGGCATGCATTTCGGTGTAGATAAGGCCAGGACGCACGCAATTCACACGTATCCCCTGTGCCGCCACCTCAAGTGCCAGACCGGTGGTGAGCGTATCTACCGCCCCTTTCGACGCAGCATAATCGACGTACTCAAAAGGGGCGCCAAGCCGCGATGCTGCCGAGGAGACATTAACAATTGCCCCACCCTGACCACCATGTTTTAAAGACATCCGCTTTACGGCCTCCCGACAACAGAGGAAATATCCAGTGACATTAGTAGCCAGTACACGATTAATACGCTCGGCGGATAAGTTTTCCACAGTACTCTGTTCAAACAAAATCCCGGCATTATTCACCAGTGCAGTTAGTGGTTCTCCTTCGCGGTCGATGGCTTCAAACATCGCCATAACCTGATTTTCATTACTGATATCTGCCCGCAGGGTAAACGCCTTACCACCCGATGCGATAATGCTATTCACGACTTCTGTTGCGGCAAGAATATTGTGGTGAAAGTTAACCGCGACCGTGTAGCCCTCTTCTGCAAGTTGCCGCGCAGTGGCGCGCCCAATACCGCGACTGCCGCCTGTCACTAATGCGATTGCCATTTCGTATTCTCCAGAAATAAAAAAGCCGGGTGGCGCATGCGCTTACCCGGCCTGTCGTTCATACCTCAGGTATTACTGATATTCGCTCATCGGCACGCAGGAGCAGAACAGATTACGGTCACCGTAAACGTCATCAAGACGCTTCACTGTCGGCCAGTATTTATTCGCAACACCTGTCGGGAACACCGCTATTTCGCGGCTATAACCGTGATTCCACTCAGCAACCAGTTCGTTCTGCGTGTGCGGAGAGTTAACCAGCGGGTTATCTTCCAGTGACCACTCGCCTGCTTTCACGCGATCGATCTCTGCGCGGATTGCAAGCATCGCATTAATAAAGCGATCCAGTTCCACTTTACCTTCAGACTCCGTTGGTTCCACCATCAGCGTACCCGCCACCGGGAAAGACATAGTCGGCGCATGGAAGCCGTAGTCGATCAGGCGCTTAGCAATATCCAGTTCACTGATGCCGGTTTCTTCTTTCAGTGGGCGAATGTCGAGAATACACTCGTGCGCCACACAGCCATCGCGGCCGGTATACAGTACCGGATAGGCATCTTTCAGACGGCTGGCAATGTAGTTGGCATTCAGAATCGCCACCTGGCTCGCCTGTTTCAGACCTTCTGCCCCCATCATGCGGATATACATCCAACTGATTGGCAGAATAGATGCGCTGCCGAACGGTGCAGCAGAAACTGCGCCCTGACGGGTGAGCATACCTTCAATCTGTACAACACTGTGCCCCGGTACAAACGGTGCGAGGTGCGATTTAACACCAATTGGTCCCATACCCGGACCACCACCGCCGTGTGGAATGCAGAAGGTTTTATGCAGGTTAAGGTGCGATACATCCGCGCCGATAAAGCCCGGCGAGGTGATACCGACCTGGGCGTTCATGTTCGCGCCATCCAGGTAAACCTGACCGCCATACTGATGCACAATCTCACACACTTCACGGATGGTTTCTTCATAGACGCCGTGAGTGGACGGATAGGTCACCATAATGCAGGAGAGGTTTTCGCCCGCCTGCTCAGCTTTGGCACGCAGATCAGCCAGATCGATGTTGCCGTTTTTATCACAAGCCACTACTACCACCTGCATACCCGCCATCTGCGCGGAAGCAGGGTTAGTACCGTGAGCAGAGGCCGGGATTAGACAGATATCACGATGCCCTTCGTTACGACTTTCGTGATAATGACGAATAGCCAGCAGGCCCGCATATTCGCCCTGTGCACCGGAGTTCGGCTGCATACAAACGGCATCATAACCGGTCAGTTTTACCAGCCAGTCGGACAGCTGACCAATCATTTGCTGGTAGCCTTCCGCCTGTTCCGGGGGGCAGAACGGATGCAGTTCAGCGAATTCTGGCCAGGTAATTGGGATCATCTCGGCGGCAGCGTTCAATTTCATGGTACAGGAACCCAGCGGGATCATCGCCTGGTTCAGCGCCAGATCTTTACGCTCCAGCGAATGCATATAGCGCATCATCTCGGTTTCGCTATGGTAGCGATTAAATACCGGATGGCTCAGGATCGCATCATCGCGCAGCATGCTGTCCTGAATAGAACGGCTGTCGAGGGCCACGTCTTTATCCAGAGCATCAATGTTCAGACCGTGGCTGTCGCCCAGCAGGACACTGAACAACTGCACGACATTTTCACGGGTGGTGGTTTCGTCGAGCGTAATACCTACCGCGTTATGAATATCACTGCGCAGGTTGATTTCTGCCGCTTCAGCGCGCGCCAGTACGGCAGCTTTGTCGGTTACTTCTACGCACAGGGTGTCGAAGTAGTGTGCGTGACGCAACTTCAGCCCTTTCTGTTGCAGACCTGCCGCCAGAATATCGGTCAGGCGATGGATACGATTCGCAATGCGTTTCAGTCCAACCGGGCCATGATAAACGGCATACAGGCTGGCGATGTTTGCCAGCAGAACCTGCGAGGTACAAATGTTGGAGTTCGCTTTCTCACGGCGGATATGTTGTTCGCGAGTCTGCATCGCCATACGCAGAGCAGTGTTACCCGCTGCATCTTTCGATACGCCGATAATACGGCCTGGCATGGAGCGTTTGTATTCGTCTTTTGCCGCAAAGAATGCCGCATGCGGGCCGCCATAGCCCATCGGTACGCCAAAGCGCTGTGCAGAGCCAAACACAATGTCGGCGCCCTGTTTGCCCGGAGCAGTCAGCAGCACTAACGCCATAAAATCAGCCGCAACGCTGACCACGACTTTACGGGATTTCAGTTCAGCAATCAGTTTGCTGTAGTCGTGAACTTCACCGGTGGTACCAACCTGTTGTAACAGAACGCCAAACACATCCTGATGATCCAGCGCTTTTGCCGCATCATCAACAATGACATCAAAGCCAAAGGTTTCCGCACGGGTGCGAACCACATCCAGCGTTTGCGGATGAACATCAGAAGCGACAAAGAAACGGTTGGCATTTTTTAGTTTGCTGACGCGTTTTGCCATCGCCATAGCTTCCGCTGCGGCAGTGGCTTCATCCAGCAGAGAAGCGGAAGCCATATCCAGACCGGTCAGATCCAGCGTGACCTGCTGGAAGTTCAGCAGCGCTTCCAGACGACCCTGGGAAACTTCTGGTTGGTACGGCGTATAGGCGGTGTACCAGCCTGGGTTTTCCAGCATGTTGCGCAGAATAACCGGCGGCAATTGCACGGCGGTATAGCCCATGCCAATGTATGACGTGAAGCGCTTGTTACGTCCGGCAATGGCTTTTAATTCAGCCAGCGCAGCGTATTCGGTCGCCGCCTCGCCCACCTGCGGCGGGGTTGCAAGCTGAATGTCTTTCGGCACAATCTGGCCGATCAGCGCGTTTAAGGACTCGGCGCCAACCGCATTCAGCATCTCTTGCTGCTGCGCGGCGTCCGGTCCGATGTGGCGTTCAATGAAAGCGCCGCTGTTTTCAAGCTGGCTTAACGTCTGTGTCATGGGCGATGGTTCCTGAAACGTGCAGTGAATCGTAGGTGTATCTACTTACCTGAATACACGAAATAATTCACATTGCAGGACACAACGGCTTCCTGCAACGTGAAGAATGAAGCGTATTTACTCGTCTTCTAACAGTGCTTCATATGCAGTCGCATCCAGCAGCGACTCAATTTCGCTTTCATCGCTGGCCTTGATCTTAAAGATCCAGCCACCGGTATATGGCTCGCTGTTCACCAGTTCCGGGGAATCACTGAGCGCGTCGTTAACCGCAACAATTTCACCGCCCACCGGCGCATAAATGTCGGAAGCCGCTTTTACGGATTCTGCAACAGCGCAGTCATCGCCTGCGCTGACAGTCGCGCCAATTTCTGGCAGATCAACAAAAACCATATCGCCCAACAGCTCCTGAGCGTGTTCGGTGATACCAACGGTGTAAGAGCCATCAGCTTCTTTGCGCAGCCATTCGTGTTCTTTACTGTATTTCAGTTCTGCTGGTACGTTGCTCATCAATCAATCTCCAAAAAGGATGAATCACGCGACGGCTTTGCCGTTACGCACAAAAATAGGTTTAGTCACTTTTACCGGCATTTCACGGTTGCGGATCTGCACTATCGCTGTCTCGCCGATACCTGCTGGAACGCGCGCCAGCGCGATGCTGTAGCCCAGCGTTGGAGAGAATGTACCGCTGGTGATAACTCCTTCCTGCAGGTTGCCCTGAGCATCAGTGAAACGCACTGGCAGTTCATTACGCAGTACACCTTTCTCCGTCATCACCAGGCCAACCAACTGTTCATGGCCTTTTTCACGTTGCATTTCCAGCGCTTCGCGGCCAATAAAGTCACGGTCAGCAGGCTCCCACGCAATAGTCCAGCCCATGTTGGCCGCCAGCGGAGAAACACTCTCATCCATTTCCTGGCTGTACAGGTTCATACCTGCTTCCAGGCGCAGCGTATCACGTGCCCCCAGCCCGCAAGGCTTAACACCGGCTTCCACCAGCGCGCGCCAGAAATCCGCCGCTTTTTCATTCGGCATGGCAATTTCATATCCCGCTTCGCCGGTATAACCAGTGGTCGCGATAAACAAGTCACCAGTCTGCACACCGAAGAAAGGCTTCATGCCCTCTACCGCATGACGTTGTTCTTCATTAAACAGCGTGGCTGCTTTTGCCTGCGCATTTGGCCCTTGCACCGCAATCATCGACAGGTCGTCACGAACGGTAATGTCGATGGCATAAGGTTCAGCGTGTTGGGTAATCCAGGAGAGGTCTTTTTCGCGGGTGGCGGAGTTTACAACGAGGCGGAAGAAGTCTTCAGTGAAGTAGTAGACGATCAGGTCATCTATCACGCCACCCGAAGCGTTAAGCATACCGGAATAAAGGGCTTTGCCGGTTTTCGTCAATTTCGCGACGTCGTTTGCCAGTAGATAGCGCAAGAACTCCCGGGTGCGGCTTCCGCGCAGATCGACGATGGTCATATGCGAAACATCAAACATACCAGCATCGGTGCGGACAGCATGGTGCTCATCGAGCTGAGAACCATAATGCAGGGGCATCATCCAGCCATGGAAATCAACCATGCGCGCGCCACATAGCGTGTGTTGTTCGTACAAAGGAGTCTGTTGAGCCATCTTTTCCTCGTTGAATAAGCGGGGCTACCAACTCTTTCGTGGTGAAATCTTCGCCACGAAACCCAGCACCGCAGCCGCTCCGGGGGCTGCGACGCAAACGTTCTCTTTGCCTTGAACTTACCACCGAAATAGACGCTAAACCATAAGTCAAAATTAACCATCACATTAGCTTATGACTAAAAATGACAGGATCTGCATCAGAATAAAAAACCACATAAAGGCCATTAAATCAGCGCAATTGATATGAACATGTTGAAATAATCAGCATCAATCCATATTAAATATGGAAAAAATGTTAAAAATGGCGTTATGAGAAAATAGTAATATTAAAAAAACTAATGCGAAAAAAGGTGTGGAATTAGATTATTTCAAATGAGATAAGTGTCCCGGCGCGCAGGCCGGGAGAGGAAAGTGTGACGGGTCTCAAACTCTTAAAATTGTCCTTTCGGACGTTAACGTAGCCACTCAGGAAGGTCGTTTAATCCCATTGCCTGACGGAGGAGTTGTGGTTTTACGCCAGGGAGGGTATCAGCCAGTTTCAGACCAATATCACGCAGCAGTTTCTTCGCCGGGTTTTCTCCGGCAAACAGTTCGCGGAAACCTTGCATACCAGCAAGCATCAGCGCCGCGCTGTGCTTACGGCTACGCTCATAACGACGCAGGTAGAGATGCTGGCCAATGTCTTTCCCCTGGCGTTGCAGGCGCTTAAGCTCATCAATCAGCTCTGCGGCATCCATAAAGCCAAGATTAACCCCCTGACCCGCCAGCGGATGGATGGTATGCGCCGCATCGCCAACCAGTGCCAGACGATGGGCGGCAAACTGGCGAGCATAGCGCCCCGTCAACGGGAACGTCTGACGTTCGCTTTCGAGTTGGCATAACCCCAGACGATTATCAAAGGCAATGTTCAGCGCCTGGTTAAACTCTTCAACGCTTGCCTGCTGCATACGCTCAGCTTCCTGCGGCGAGAGTGACCAGACAATAGAGCACAGATGCGGGTCACTGAGCGGTAAAAATGCCAGAATGCCCTCACCATGGAATGCCTGGCGAGCAACAGCACCATGTGCTTCCTGCGTACGAATAGTCGCGACCAGCGCATGATGCCGGTAATCCCAGAAGGTCAGCGGGATATCTGCTTTATTACGCAGCCAGGAGTGAGCGCCGTCTGCACCAATCACCAGGCGTGCGGTCAGCATCGATCCGTCCTTCAGGGTCAGAAAAGCATCGTTCTCACCCCATGCCACCTGCTGCAGTTCTGCCGGGGCCATAAGCGTAATATCCGCCGACTGCTGTGCCTTTTGCCACAATGCGTAATGGACCACCGCATTTTCTACAATGTGTCCCAAATGGCTGTACCCCATGCTTTGGTCATCAAATTCGATGCGCCCAAAACTATCTCGATCCCACACTTCCATACCGTGATAACAACAGGCACGGCGGGCGACGATGTCTGACCATACGCCAAGGCGGGTAAGCAGTTTTTCGCTGGCAGCATTAATTGCCGACACACGAAGCTGAGGAGGAGCATCCGTCGCCAGAGGGTGTGGAACATGTTGTTCTAACACTGCAACGCGTAACCCGCTGCCCTGCAAACCGCAGGCAACCGCCAGTCCTACCATGCCGCCACCAACAATTGCTACATCAACACTTTGCACTGTTTGCTCCTGAAAACGGGACGATCAAATACCGTAGGCCAGATAAGGCCTACTGGTCTACAGGCCATCATTAACGCGCAACCCACCCCAGGGTCCGCTCTGCCAGCGCATCTCGCGCGGGGGTAAATAATTCCATCGCCATTAATCCGGCATTACGCCCAACGATCAACGGAGCCCAGCGATTGGCAAACAGATACACCAGGCTATTCGTCACGCCAATCGTCGCTTCACGGTCAGTCTGACGACGTCGCTGATAACGTGACAACACCGCATAATCGCCTACATCTTCGGCGGTGCTATGTGCCTGAGTCAGCGTTTCAGCAAGACTCATGACATCACGCATTCCAAGGTTAAAACCTTGTCCGGCAATCGGATGAAGCGTTTGTGCAGCATTGCCGACCAGAACAGTACGATGGGTCACTGCCTTCACTGCTGTGGTTAATGAAAGCGGATAGGCACTGCGTTTACCCGCTTGCGTAATATGACCCAGCCGCCAGCCAAATGCTGTTTGCAGTTCACGGCAAAACCGTTCGTCGGACCAGGCCAAGATCTCATCACGCCGCTCAAGCGGATGACACCACACCAGCGAGCATCGGCCATCTGACATCGGCAACATTGCCAGCGGGCCATGTTGCGTAAAGCGCTCAAACGCCCGTCCGTTATGCGGAACGGAGGTTGTGACGTTGGCAATCACGGCCAACTGTTCGTAAGGTTGCAGTTGCCAGTCAACACCACACGCGGTAGCCAGCGCAGAGCGAGTACCGTCAGCCGCTACCAGCACGCGACCGGTAATCACTTCACCATTCTCCAGTGTGACCTCAACGCATTCCTGGGTGCGCGACACGCTGGCAACCCGATCAGGACAATGCAGCGTAACACCACGCGCTTTGCGCAACAGTGCGAACAAACGCAGCCCAACATCATGCAGTTCCACCACCTGACCCAGTGCCGGTATACGGTATTCGTGCGCATCAAGCGTAACAAACCCGGCATGTCCACGATCGCTGACGTGTACTGTTTTGATCGCCGTTGCGCAATCGGCTATTGCCTGCCAGACGCCAATTCGCGCCAGCTGTTGACAGGTACCTGCCGCTAGCGCAATCGCCCTGGCGTCAAACCCCGGATGACAATCGCCCTCTGGATCGCTCGCTTCAATCAGATGAACCGGTAGCGTCCCATGGGTAAGCTGAGAAATGGCCAGCGCCAGCGTCGCGCCGACCATACCACCACCAACGATAATTACGCTCATTGCAGTCGCGCCGCAGCCATTAAGGCTTCAATCTCATCCGCCCTCTTAACCACACCAGAAGTAAGGTTTTCATTACCGTCTTCGGTAATGAGGATGTCATCTTCAATACGAATACCGATACCGCGATAAGCGGGCGGTACGTCGGCGTCAGGTGCGATGTACAGCCCTGGCTCTACGGTAAGCACCATCCCCGGTTCAAGAATACGTGAGCGATCCTGACCATAAACACCAACGTCGTGTACATCCAGCCCCAACCAATGGCTAAGACCATGCATAAAGAAAGGACGGTGTGCGTTATCGGCTATCAGTTGGTCAATTTCACCATGCAGAATACCGAGCTTCACCAGACCGGTAATCATGATACGTACCACTTCACCTGTGACCTCCTGGATGGAAGTACCGGGGCGATACAGACGCAAGCTGGTTTCCAGCGATTCCAGCACAATGTCATAGATTTCGCGCTGCGCAGGGGTGAATTTGCCGTTTACCGGGAAGGTACGCGTAATGTCGCCTGCGTAGCCTTTGTATTCACACCCGGCGTCAATCAACACCAGATCGCCATCGCGCATTTCACTTTCGTTTTCGGTGTAATGCAGGATACAGCCGTTTTCGCCACTGCCGACAATGGTGTTGTAGGACGGGTAACGCGCACCATGACGGGTGAATTCGTGGTGAATTTCCCCTTCAAGTTGGTATTCAAACATCCCTGGACGACATTTTTCCATCGCACGGGTGTGCGCAAGAGCAGTGATTTCTCCGGCGCGACGCATCACTGCGATCTCTTCTGGCGATTTAAACAGGCGCATCTCATGCACCATTGGGCGCCAGTCAATAATAGCCACCGGCGCTTTCAGATTTTGTCTGGAACCTTTACGCAATTTTTCCAGTGCAGTGAAGACTATCTCATCTGCATACGCATATTCGCCTTGTGCGTGGTAAACCACGTCCAGACCATTAAGCAGTTGGTGCAGTTGCTGGTTGATTTCACTGAAGGCTAACGCCCGGTCAACGCCCAGTTTCTCCGGCGCAGCATCCTGCCCCAGACGACGGCCAAACCAGATCTCTGCGGTAAGGTCACGTACCCGATTGAACAAAACGCTATGGCTATGAGTGTCATCACTTTTAATCAGCACCAGCACAGCTTCAGGTTCGTTAAAACCAGTGAAATACCAGAAATCGCTGCTCTGGCGATATGGATATTCACTGTCCGCACTGCGCGTCGCTTCAGGGGCGGCGAAAATCAGTGCGGCGCTGCCGGGTTGCATTTGCGCCAGTAAAGCCCGGCGGCGGCGGAGATACTCTTGCTGCGTCATAACACTCTCCTTGGCGTTTCGTTCTTAGTGCAAAGTCGGTTTACGTACTTCTGGTGCAGTCGGCTGCTGACGTGTAAATGTGTCATGACATAGCAGAGCCGCGACACGCACATACTCAATGATCTCTTCGAGCGACATTTCCAGCTCTTCCTGATCTTCGTCTTCGTCGTATCCCAACTGAGCAATATTACGCAGATCGTCGATAGCTTCGCCGGTTTCGCCGGTCACTTTATCGAGCTTAGGTTGGGTGACACCGAGACCAAGCAAAAAGTGGTTTACCCAACCTGCCAGCGCATCGGCACGTTCGAAGACGCTGACATCGTCTCCCTCAGGCAGATAAAGCTGAAAAAGAAAACCGTCGTCTTCCAGGGCATCACTGGTGGCTGAGTGCATTTTAACCAGAGCCTGGGCCAGCTCATGACCAAAGGCCAAGCCTTCATTAGTCAGGTCGTGCAACAGCGGCTGCCATGAGCTGTCGTTGTTACCGCCGCAAATCATCCCACTGATCAAACCGTGCATTTCGGCAGGGGTCAATCCAGCCCCTTGTTGGTTCAAAAACTGGCTAACTTCGTTGTAACCAGGCATTTCGTTCTGTATAGACATAAGCATTCGTCATCAAAGGGAGGATATTCATGATATGCTACCACTTTGGACCCTGGTGGACCAGAAAAGGGCTTGTATCTTGATACCAGGGTAGCTATAGTGTCGCCCCTTCGCGGACCCAAGGTCTGGAGACGAAGGCAGCGCAGTCAATCAGCAGGAAGGTGGCATGTCTGCACAACCCGTCGATATCCAAATATTTGGCCGTTCACTGCGAGTGAATTGCCCGCCTGAACAAAGGGATGCGTTGAATCAGGCTGCGGACGATCTGAATCAGCGATTGCAAGATCTGAAAGTTCGCACTAGAGTCACAAATACTGAGCAGTTGGTTTTCATCGCCGCGTTGAACATCAGCTATGAGTTAACTCAGGAAAAAGCGAAGACGCGTGACTACGCGGCGAGCATGGAACAGCGTATTCGGATGCTGCAACAAACCATTGAACAGGCGTTGCTTGATCAGGGTCGCATTACCGAAAAAACGCCCCAAAACTTTGAATAACACTTTTCGGTTTACTGTGGTAGAGTGACCGTGAAGACAAAATTTCTCTGAGATGTTTGCAAGCGGGCCAGTCCCCTGAGCCGATATTTCATACCACAAGAATGTGGCGCTCCATGGTTGGTGAGCATGCTCGGCCCGTCCGAGAAGCCTTAAAACTGTGACGACGCATTCACCTTGAACCAAGGGTTCAAGGGTTACAGCCTGCGGCGGCATCTCGGAGATTCCCTTCTACCTGGCTACAGCCATGACACTACTTCCTGAACTTCCATTATCCCGGCAAGAAATTCGTCAACTGATCCGTCAGCGTCGCCGTTCGCTTACTTCTGAACAACAAATCCAGTTCGGTCAGCAGGCTGCGACCAGAATGCTGAGCTATCCCCCTGTTGTACTGGCACACACCGTAGCGGTTTTTCTCTCCTTTGATGGTGAACTTGATACCCAACCTCTGATCGAACAGCTCTGGCGGGCTGGCAAGCGTGTCTACCTTCCGGTTCTGCATCCGTTCAGCCCCGGTAACTTACTGTTTCTGCACTATCATCCGCACAGCGACCTGGTGACAAACCGGTTAAAAATCCAGGAACCTAAACTGGATGTACGCGACGTATTGCCGCTGTCGAAACTGGATGTACTTATCACACCGCTAGTCGCATTTGATGAAGACGGACAGCGTCTGGGAATGGGCGGAGGTTTTTACGACCGCACATTACAAAACTGGCAGCAATATAAGATCCAGCCCGTGGGCTATGCACATGATTGCCAGTTAGTCGAAAAACTACCGGTCGAAGAGTGGGATATCCCACTGCCTGCGGTGGTGACGCCGTCAAAAGTGTGGGAATGGTAAGGGTGACAAAAACCAAATTACCTGGATTGACTTTGCTGATTCTTTAACCTAGTTTAGTGAGTAAGGGTAAGGGAGGATTACTCCTCCCCTGTGACTGACTGTTAATAAGCTGCGAAACTTACGAGTAACAGTACAATCAGTATGATGACTGACTTCATCATAACCCTTCTCCTTTAAGCCCTCCCTTCGGTGAGGGCTTTTACCGTTTCAGCCCCATGCTGCCCCTCTATCGTAAATTGTCACTGTATTGACACAATGCGCTATACAGCCTTTACTCTCCTTCTGCGGCAAGCTTCGCAAACGCTCTTGTGAATGATGTAAGCGGTAGAAAAGTTAACAGTATTGAGAAAAGGGGTTGTCAGGGAAGAGACGATGGGAGAAGTGATGTCAAAGCTAAAATGCAGCGATTGCCCCTTTTTGACCAAGCAGCGGCAACGCTGTATTAACAACAAGCAGGCCGCAGCCTGCTTGTCAAAAGCATAATTAGTACAGCATGCGCGCGCGAATTGTTCCTGGAATGGCTTTCATCGCCAGCAGCGCTTTCTCCGCCACATCTTCATCCGCCTCGATATCAATAACCACATACCCCACCTGCGCGGAGGTTTGCAGATACTGCGCGGCAATGTTAACGCCCTGCTCAGCGAAGATTTGGTTCAGCGCGGTCAATACGCCCGGACGATTTTCGTGAATGTGCATCAGGCGACGACCACCATGCAGCGGCAGCGAAACTTCCGGGAAGTTGACAGCAGACAGCGTAGAGCCATTGTCGGAATACTTCGTAAGCTTACCTGCCACTTCCAGACCGATGTTTTCCTGCGCTTCCAGCGTTGACCCACCAATGTGCGGCGTCAGGATCACGTTATCAAAATCGCACAGCGGAGAGGTGAATGGATCGCTGTTGGTCGCCGGCTCTGTTGGGAATACGTCGATTGCTGCCCCTGCCAGATGTTTAGTTGCTAACGCATCGCATAGCGCTGGAATATCGACCACCGTTCCGCGAGCAGCGTTGATCAACAGCGCCCCCGGTTTCATCAGTGCAATCTCTTTTGCGCCCATCAAATTTTTCGTTGATGCATTTTCCGGTACGTGAAGACTCACCACATCGCTCATATTCAGCAGATCGGAAAGATGCTGTACCTGTGTAGCGTTACCAAGAGGTAGTTTATTTTCGATATCATAGAAATAGACATGCATCCCCAGCGACTCCGCCAGAATGCCCAACTGGGTACCAATGTGGCCGTAACCGATAATGCCCAGTTTTTTACCACGCGCCTCAAAAGAGCCGGTAGCCAGTTTATTCCAGACGCCGCGGTGCGCTTTAGCATTGGCCTCCGGAACGCCGCGAAGCAGCAGCAACAGCTCGCCAATAACCAGTTCGGCAACAGAACGCGTGTTAGAGAATGGTGCGTTAAACACAGGGATCCCGCGTTTTGCCGCTGCGCTCAGGTCAACCTGATTGGTACCGATACAGAAGCAGCCAATCGCAACCAGTTTCTCTGCGGCTTCAATAACATCTTCAGTCAGATGGGTACGGGATCGCAGGCCAATGAAGTGGGCATCACGGATGGACTCTTTCAGTTGTTCTGTGTCCAACGCGCCTTTATGAAACTCGATGTTGGTGTAACCTGCCGCACGAAGGCTTTCCAGTGCTTTTTGATGCACGCCTTCAACCAGCAGAAATTTAATCTTGTCTTTCTCCAGCGATACCTTTCCCATTTACCCGACCCTGTCTTTTTTGTTCAAACTGATGTGTTGTGTGTGGGATTTTCATCCTCCTCTTCAACATATCAAAAAATAATATTGCGGCAATATGAACGTTTGCGTCGTCGTTCTGAAGAAGTGTCATTCAGTGGGAAATGTCAGAGTAAAATACTGGTGATAACTTTTTCTTTGGAGGGATCGGCAGGACAAGATTGAAAACGTGACAGATGTCACCAAATTTGCCCTGCCAAAATTTTTTTAACGGTAGAAGACTCTCCCGTCAGATCATTTTACGATAGTTTTCACGCCATCAGCCGTGCCAATCAGCGCTACATCGGCGCCACGATTGGCAAACAAACCTACGGTCACAACGCCTGGAATCGCATTAATAGCGTTTTCCATAGCAACGGCGTCGAGGATCTCCAGGCCGTGCACGTCGAGGATCACGTTGCCATTGTCCGTCACCACGCCCTGGCGGTATTCAGGACGCCCACCCAGTTTCACTAACTGGCGAGCAACCGCGCTACGCGCCATCGGGATAACTTCTACCGGCAGCGGAAAGTTACCGAGAATATCGACTTCTTTAGACGCATCAGCGATGCAGATAAATTTTTTCGCCACTGAAGCAATAATTTTTTCACGGGTTAACGCCGCACCGCCACCTTTAATCATCTGCATGTGGCCGTTAATTTCATCAGCACCATCAACATATACGCCGAGGCTATCCACTTCGTTAAGATCGAACACGTGGATGCCGAGGCTTTTGAGTTTTTCAGTCGATGCGTCCGAACTGGACACCGCGCCTTCAATCTGGCCTTTCATTGTGCCCAGCGCATCAATAAAGTGTGCGGCTGTTGAACCTGTACCTACGCCCACAATGGTGCCGGGCTGTACATACTGAAGTGCCGCCCATCCTACTGCTTTTTTCAGTTCATCCTGCGTCATGATCGTTTCGCCTGTGGTGTGAAAATTCACGCGCATTATAGAACATTGCGCAGAAAAATGTCCCCACACCCGCTCGCAGGCGGCGGATTTCGTCTTTACCCAACCCAAAATTGTGTCATAGTGCAGAACA
Source organism: Citrobacter sp. Marseille-Q5395 (assembly GCF_947057495.1). Lineage (NCBI taxonomy): Bacteria > Pseudomonadati > Pseudomonadota > Gammaproteobacteria > Enterobacterales > Enterobacteriaceae > Citrobacter > Citrobacter sp. Marseille-Q5395. Next base: position 426,999 of record NZ_CAMSEL010000001.1, read on the forward strand.
CGCAAAAATTTCAGGAGTACGTCAGAGCAATGAAACGTCCGGACTACAGAACACTACAAGCACTGGATGCGGTTATTCGTGAACGAGGATTTGAGCGCGCTGCGCAAAAGCTGTGCATCACGCAATCCGCGGTTTCACAACGCATAAAACAGCTTGAGAATATGTTCGGACAACCGTTGCTGGTGCGCACCGTACCGCCTCGTCCTACTGAACAGGGACAAAAGCTGCTGGCGCTTCTGCGCCAGGTTGAGCTGCTGGAAGACGAGTGGCTCGGCGATGAACAAACCGGCTCTACCCCGCTGTTGCTCTCTCTGGCGGTGAACGCCGACAGCCTGGCGACATGGTTACTCCCGGCGCTGGCACCAGTGCTGGCAAACTCACCGATTCGCCTGAATTTACAGGTTGAAGATGAAACGCGCACCCAGGAACGCCTGCGTCGCGGTGAAGTGGTCGGTGCGGTGAGTATTCAACATCAGGCGCTGCCAAGCTGTCTGGTGGATAAGCTAGGCGCGCTTGACTACCTGTTTGTGGGATCAAAGCCTTTCGCCGAGCGTTATTTTCCTAATGGCGTCACCCGCTCAGCCCTGCTGAAGGCGCCGGCGGTGGCGTTTGACCACCTTGACGATATGCACCAGGCCTTCCTGCAACAAAACTTCGATCTTCCGCCTGGCAGCGTTCCATGCCATATCGTTAACTCGTCCGAAGCCTTCGTACAATTAGCGCGCCAGGGCACCACCTGCTGCATGATCCCGCACTTACAGATAGAAAAAGAACTGGAAAGCGGTGAGCTTATCGACTTAACGCCGGGCTTATTCCAGCGCAGGATGCTGTACTGGCATCGCTTTGCACCGGAAAGCCGCATGATGCGCAACGTCACTGACGCACTGCTGGCATACGGGCACAACGTGCTGCGCCAGGATTAACCCTTTCATTTCATTGCCGGATGACGCTTCGTTTATCCGGCTTAACACCTTTCATATTATCTCCGTCATTTCTTTGAAATTCATCACAAAATAAAACACACCACGCGGCAAAAAACGACGCCCTGTTGGCTATTTTTTGCTGGCGACAAGCCCAATGAAAAAGCTCACCGTATTCGCAAAGATTCAACTAATTGCGTAATACGGAGCAAAAAATGGCAAACGTACAGGAGTGGCAAACACTCGCCAACAAAGAACTCAGCCGACGGGATAAAACCGTCGAATCGCTGGAACGACAAACGGCGGAAGGGATTGCCATCAAGCCGCTGTACACTGAGGCTGACCTCGATAATCTGGAAGTAACTGGCACTCTCCCCGGCCTGCCGCCTTACGTACGTGGCCCGCGAGCAACCATGTATACCGCGCAACCGTGGACCATTCGCCAGTACGCCGGTTTCTCCACCGCTAAAGAGTCCAACGCTTTTTACCGCCGTAACCTCGCCGCGGGTCAAAAAGGGCTTTCCGTCGCCTTTGACCTTGCCACCCACCGGGGCTATGACTCAGACAATCCACGTGTAGCAGGCGACGTTGGGAAGGCAGGCGTAGCTATCGATACAGTAGAAGACATGAAAGTCCTGTTCGACCAGATCCCGCTCGATAAGATGTCAGTGTCGATGACCATGAACGGCGCGGTGCTGCCAGTGCTGGCGTTTTATATTGTGGCCGCAGAGGAGCAAGGTGTATCACCGGAGCTACTCACCGGTACCATCCAGAATGACATTCTGAAAGAGTACCTGTGCCGTAACACCTATATTTACCCACCGAAACCTTCAATGCGCATTATCGCCGACATCATCGCCTGGTGCTCAGGCAACATGCCGCGTTTTAATACCATCAGCATCAGTGGTTACCACATGGGCGAAGCCGGAGCCAACTGCGTTCAGCAGGTGGCGTTTACGCTGGCTGATGGCATTGAATACATCAAAGCCGCACTCTCTGCCGGGCTAAAAATCGACGATTTCGCCCCACGTTTGTCATTCTTCTTCGGCATCGGCATGGATCTGTTTATGAACGTCGCCATGCTACGCGCCGCGCGCTATCTGTGGAGCGAGGCGGTCAGCGGTTTTGGCGCGACAAACCCGAAATCATTAGCCCTGCGCACCCACTGCCAGACTTCCGGCTGGAGCCTGACCGAACAGGATCCTTATAACAACGTAGTCCGCACCACTATTGAAGCGCTCGGCGCCACACTTGGCGGCACGCAGTCTTTACACACCAACGCCTTTGATGAAGCGCTCGGTCTGCCTACTGATTTCTCCGCACGTATTGCACGTAATACGCAGATCATTATTCAGGAGGAGTCGGAAATCTGCCGTACCGTTGATCCGCTGGCCGGATCGTATTACGTCGAGTCGTTAACCGATCAAATCGTCAAACAGGCGCGCGCGATCATTCAACAGATTGATAAGGCGGGCGGGATGGCGAAAGCGATCGAAGCCGGATTGCCGAAACGCATGATCGAAGAAGCCTCTGCCCGTGAGCAGTCGCTGATCGACCAGGGCAAGCGCGTCATTGTTGGGGTTAACAAGTACAAACTGGATAAAGAGGATGAAACGTCGGTACTGGAAATTGACAACGTCAAAGTGCGCAACGAACAGATCGCGTCTCTGGAGCACATCCGTGCCACCCGCGATGATGCCGCAGTCAAAGCGGCGCTAAACGCGCTCACCCACGCCGCGCAGCATAATGAAAACTTGCTTGCCGCTGCAGTCTGCGCTGCCCGCGTTCGCGCCACGCTCGGGGAAATCTCCGACGCACTGGAAGCCGCCTTTGACCGTTATCTGGTGCCAAGCCAGTGCGTCACTGGCGTGATTGCGCAAAGTTACCACCAGTCCGATAAATCCGCCTGCGAATTTGATGCCATCCTTGCGCAAACCGAACAGTTCCTGGCAGACAATGGTCGTCGCCCACGCATTCTGATCGCCAAAATGGGGCAGGACGGCCACGATCGCGGCGCGAAAGTGATCGCCAGCGCCTATTCCGATCTCGGTTTCGATGTCGATCTCAGTCCAATGTTCTCCACCCCGGAAGAAATAGCCCGTCTGGCGATCGAAAATGATGTGCATGTGATCGGCGCATCTTCACTGGCGGCGGGTCATAAAACCTTGATCCCGGAACTGGTCACCGCACTCAAAGGCTGGGGACGAGAAGATATCTGCGTGGTGGCTGGAGGTGTTATCCCGCCGCAGGATTACGCTTTCCTGCAAGAGCGCGGCGTGGCGGCCATATATGGCCCCGGCACACCAATGCTCGACAGCGTCCGCGATGTATTAACCCGTATCAGTCAACATCATGATTAACACCACCACGCTTGAAGACACCATCCAGCGCTTGCGTATGGGCGATCGCACCACACTCGCTCAGGCCATGACGCTGGTGGAGAGCCACCATCCGCGACACCAGGCGCTAAGCACGCAATTGCTGGACGCCATTATGCCATTCACTGGTAACGCCCTGCGTCTGGGAATTACCGGCACTCCTGGCGCGGGCAAAAGTACCTTTCTGGAAGCGTTCGGCATGTTGCTGATCCGCCAGGGACTGCGGGTGGCGGTGATTGCCGTCGATCCCAGCAGTCCGGTCAGCGGCGGCAGCATTCTTGGCGATAAGACCCGGATGACGGAACTGGCACGCGCAGAGGCAGCGTTTATTCGCCCGGTCCCCTCCAGTGGCCATCTGGGGGGGACCAGCCAACGCGCACGTGAGTTAATGCTGTTGTGCGAAGCGGCGGGCTTCAACGTGATAATTGTTGAAACCGTTGGCGTTGGGCAGTCCGAAACTGAAGTGGCCCGCATGGTCGATTGCTTTATCTCGCTACAAATCGCCGGTGGCGGGGACGATCTGCAGGGGATCAAAAAAGGCATCATGGAGATGGCAGACCTGATTGTCATCAACAAGGACGACGGTGAAAACCGGGCCAACGTCGCCATCGCCCGCCATATGTATGAATCTGCCCTGCATATTCTGCGCCGTAAGTACGACGAGTGGCAACCGCAGGCTCTGGCCTGTAGCGCACTGGAAAAACGAGGCATTGAGGAAATCTGGCAGGCGATAACCGACTTCAAAACATCTCTTACCGCCAGCGGCCGACTGGAAAAAGTTCGCCAACAGCAGTCTGTGGACTGGTTACAAAAACAGGCCGAAGAAGAGGCGCTTCACCTGCTGTTTGCGCGCGCTGATTTCGACCGTTACTTCCAGCAAACGCTACAGTCGGTCAAAAACCATGATCTTTCGCCGCGCACCGGCCTGCGGCATATCAGCGAATTTATCCAGCATCATTACTTTGAATAAAGAGAACATTATGTCTTATCAATACGTCAACGTTGTCATCATCCAGAAAGTCGCGGTCATCGAATTCAATTATGCCCGCAAGCTCAATGCTCTGAGTAAAGTGTTTATCGATGATCTGATGCAGGCGCTGAGCGACCTCAACCGCCCGGAAATTCGCTGTATTATCCTGCGCGCGCCGAGCGGGGCAAAAGTGTTCTCTGCCGGGCATGACATTCATGAACTCCCCGCCGGACGTCGCGATCCGCTCTCTTATGACGATCCACTGCGCCAGATCACCCGCATGATCCAAAAATACCCAAAACCCGTGATCTCCATGGTCGAGGGCAGCGTCTGGGGCGGTGCGTTTGAGATGATCATGAGTTCCGATCTGATCATCGCCGCCGAAACCTCCACCTTCTCGATGACGCCGGTCAACCTCGGTGTACCGTATAACCTGGTGGGTATTCACAACCTGACCCGCGATGCGGGATTCCATATCGTCAAAGAGCTGATTTTTACCGCCTCCCCTATTACGGCGCAACGCGCAATGGCGGTCGGGATCCTTAACCATGTGGTCCCTACTGATGAACTGGAAGATTTCACTCTACAAATGGCACACCACATCTCGGAAAAGGCGCCACTGGCAATAGCCGTTATCAAAGAAGAGCTACGCGTGCTGGGCGAGGCGCACACCATGAATTCAGATGAATTTGAGCGGATCCAGGGCATGCGCCGCGCAGTTTATGACAGCGAGGACTATCAGGAAGGGATGAATGCGTTTATGGAAAAACGCAAACCTAACTTTGTAGGTCATTAATCACACGGGGGAAAGGAGATCGCCATGAAACGGATGAGTGCCGAAAAAGCGGCAGAGATTATCCAGCACGATGATATGGTCGCGTTCAGCGGCTTTACGCCAGCAGGTTCACCAAAAGCGTTACCTGCTTCGATTGCCCGACGTGCCAGCGAGCTGCATCAGGACGGACAGTCCTTTCAGATCCGCCTGCTGACCGGGGCGTCCATTAGCGCGGCCGCTGACGATGCGCTATCAGAGGCTGATGCTGTTTCCTGGCGCGCCCCTTATCAAACCTCTTCCGGCCTGCGTCAGAAAATTAATCAGGGTCAGGTGAGATTTGTCGATCTCCATCTGAGTGAAGTCGCTCAGATGGTAAATTACGGTTTTTTTGGCGATATCGATGTTGCCGTCATTGAAGCCTCCGCTATCGCACCGGATGGTCGGATTTGGCTTTCCAGCGGAATTGGCAATGCGCCAACCTGGCTGCTGCGAGCAAAAAAAGTGATTATTGAGTTGAATCACTATCATAATCCACGCGTGTCAGAGTTGGCCGACATTGTTATTCCGGGCGCTCCGCCGCGCCGTAACAGCGTTCCCATCTTTCATACTATGGATCGCGTAGGCAGCCAGTGCGTTCAGATTGACCCGAAGAAGGTTGTCGCCGTGGTAGATACTGAGCTTCCCGATGCCGGAAATGCATCGGATAAAACCAACCCAGTCTGCCAGCAAATTGCTGATAATGTAGTGGCCTTTCTGCTGACAGAAATGGCGCACAAACGTATCCCGCCTGAGTTCCTGCCGTTACAAAGCGGCGTCGGCAATATTAACAACGCGGTGATGGCACGACTTGGCGAGAACCCGGATATCCCGCCTTTTATGATGTACTCAGAGGTGTTGCAGGAGTCCGTTGTACATCTGCTGGAAACGGAAAAAATCACTGGCGCCAGTGCCTCAAGCCTGACGGTTTCCGCAAATTCACTGGAGAAGATCTACGACAACATGGATTTCTTCAGCAACCGGATTGTGCTTCGTCCGCAGGAGATCTCCAATAACCCTGAGATCATCCGTAGACTTGGGGTAATCGCGCTAAACGTCGGGCTGGAGTTTGATATCTACGGTCATGCCAACTCCACGCACGTCGCAGGAGTGAACCTGATGAACGGCATTGGCGGCAGCGGTGATTTCGAACGCAATGCCTATCTGTCTATCTTCATGGCTCCGTCCATTGCCAAAGGCGGAAAAATTTCAACAATCGTCCCCATGTGCAGTCACGTTGATCACAGTGAACATAGCGTAAAAGTGATCGTTACCGAGCAAGGAATCGCCGATCTGCGCGGGTTATCACCGTTGCAACGGGCGCACACAATTATCGAAAACTGCGCGCATCCCCTTTATCGTGACTACCTGCACCAGTATCTGGAGAAAGCGCCTGGTGGGCATATCCATCACGATCTCAGTCATGCGTTTGATCTGCACCGCAACTTAATAGAGAGTGGCTCAATGCTGGGTTAATTTGCCATGCCGTCACGATCTTCAACAATGTGCTGTAGCATTGTGGCGGTATAGCGATGATTTTTCAGCGAATAGAGAAATTCCTGCATGTACATTGGACTACCGGGCGCATCGAAATATTTCAGCGTCGCCGGATTCACCAGTCGCCAGGCAAAATGGGGAATCACTGTCAGAAACTGCCCGCGCTCGACTGCGCTTATCTTGGCCATAAAGCTGTATGGACGGTAGATGATTGTCGGATGGATCCCACACGGGCGCATATATGCATCGATCATCGCCTCAAAGTTAGCCCGATTCTGAAAGCGCATTTGCAGCCAGGGTAACTCGCGCAGCAGATCCTGCGGCTGTTTTTCTTCATAACGTCGGGAAACCAGAAACCCCAGGCGCAGCGGTGGCAACTCGCTGACCGTCATATTTTCCAGTCCTTGCACACGAGGTGAAACGTGCTGAGGTGAAATAATAAAGTCCAGTTGCCTGTCGAACAGATTATCAATTACCCCATTCTCACTGAACTCAACAGCCTGAGCGGTCACGCCATCGTACTTGTCGCCAAGGCTAATCAGTTGGTCAAAAATAATGGTGGGATAGGTATTGTCGATGCCGATGACGACATCTCGCGAGCGACGAGAGGAATTATTAATTTCATTATCAATAGCAGATAGACGTTGATAGACGGGAAACAGTTTCTGATACAGCTCCTGCCCCGCTTTGTTCAGACTGATGTTGTTATCTTTCCGGGTAAACAACGTATAGCCGATTTGCTCTTCCAGTGCGGCAATGCTTTTACCAAAGGGCGATGCGGTCATGTGTATTTTTTCTGCTGCTCTGGCGATGTTATTGGTTTGCGCCAACAGAATAAAATTCCGCATCTTTTTCGAGATAAAAATATCCATAGTCACCTCATAAAATCACTATGGCATATCCTCATGCAGACAAATAAAAGACTCGCGACGCGGTCTCACTTTTACAGTTGTTCACAGAAAAAGCCCGGCTGATTAGCCGGGCCTGAAATGATTATTGCGTCTTTGTTGGTGTTGCCGTTGGCTGGCTCGCTGCAGGCTCTATCTGAAAGACCACATCCACCTGATCGTCAAACTGAATGACCGGTTGTTCGTAGGTTTCCTGAGCTGATGGCGCAGGTGCCGCGTCAGCTTTCATCATCCGTACCATTGGGCTCGGTTGATAGTTAGAGACATGGTAACGCACGCTATAAACCGGACCCAGCTTGCTGTTGAAGCCGGCAGCCAGCTCCTGCGCCTGATGGACAGCATCATCAATAGCCGCTTTACGCGCTTTGTCTTTGTAGGCATCCGGTTGGGCAACGCCCAGCGATACCGAACGGATCTCATTCAGACCTGCTTTCAACGCGCCATCCAGCAGTGCGTTAAGTTTATCCAACTGACGCAGTGTGACTTCAACGGTACGCACCGCGCGATAGCCTTTGAGTACGCTTTTACCGTTCTGGTAATCGTAGTCTGGTTGTGTACGCAGGTTTGCTGAGCTGATGTCCTTCTTCGCTATCTGATTCTGCTCAAGGAAGGAAAGATATTGCGCCACACGATCGTCGGCCTGTTTCTTTGCTGATGCAGCGTCCTTCGCTGCCACGTTGACTTCGATCGCCAGAGTTGCGATATCAGGCGTTGCATCTACGCTTGCCGTTCCTGAAGTCACGATGTGCGGTCCGTTCGGCAATTCATTTGCCTGTACCGATAGTGCACTGAATCCGACTAATGCCGCCAGGGCCATCACTTTGAACTTCACTCTCGTTCCTCCATGTTACATTAATTACCCCGAAACTCAGGGCACATGCAGGCAAGCTTAGCGGATCTCAGCCTGTTGTCCATCAGACAACACTTAGAGTCTGGCCCATCAGGTGTCCTTGTTACAGCCAGTCTGGGCACAGACAACGCGCAAAAACAGGAGCTTATACATAGTAAGTGAGGATGTTGATCACTGCCCATGGTCAAAATGGCAAATAGAATAACCTAATGGGCCAGACTTTTAGTTGAACAGGGCGTGAACATGCCCAACACCCTCTTTCGCCAGTTGAAAAGCGATAAACCACATCACTAATCCCACCAGCGTATTAATGATACGCTGAGCTTTAGCCGTGCGCAGTCGCGGCGCCAGCCAGGCTGCCAGCAGCGCCAGTCCGAAGAACCACAGGAACGATGCGCTAACGGTTCCCAGCGCAAACCAACGCTTAGGCTCAACGTCCAGTTGACCGCCCAGACTTCCCAACACCACAAAGGTGTCCAGATAGACGTGAGGGTTGAGCCAGGTTACTGCCAGCATGGTGGCGATAATCTTCCAGCGCCCTTGCTTCATTACCTCAGCACTGGCCAGTTCCAGATTGCTGCTCATTGCTGTTTTTAACGCCCCGAAACCGTACCAGAGTAAGAACGCCACGCCCCCCCAGGTCACCAGAGCCATCAGCCATGGCGACTGCATCAGCAATGCGCTACCGCCAAAAATTCCTGCGCAGATCAACACTAAATCGCTGATGGCGCAGAGTAAGGCAATCATGATGTGATACTGGCGGCGAATACCCTGATTCATTACGAATGCGTTTTGTGGGCCAAGCGGAAGTATCATGGCTGCGCCAAGCACAAGCCCTTGAAAATAATACGATAACACGTTAATCATCCCGAAATATTTCTCTTAGAAGCAGACTATAGCGCGGGAATATCATTAGCGGAAATTGATAATTTTAATTGGTGATAAGAGCAGCTAATAACGATAATTTAAAGAAAGGCCGGCAAACCGGCCTTGTACTGATTACTCTGCTGCGTTCTCTTTAACACGCTTGAAATTCACGTCCATCTGCGGATACGGGAAACTGATACCATTGGCATCAAATTCGCGCTTGATGCGCTCCAGCACATCCCAGTAGACGCTTTGCAGATCGCTGCTATTGCTCCAGACACGCACCACAAAGTTAATGGAGGACGCACCCAGTTCATTCAGGCGCACCGTCATTTCGCGATCTTTCAGGATACGATCGTCAGACTGGATGATATCGGTAAGGATTTTTTTCACCTGATCAATATCAGAGTCATACGCCACGCCAATGATAAATTCGTTACGGCGAACCGGTTCACGTGAGAAGTTAATGATATTCCCGGCGATAATCTTACCGTTCGGGATAACAACAATCTTGCCGTCTAAGGTACGCATGGTGGTTGAGAAAATCTGCACGTTGAGCACGGTTCCGGCGACACCGCCGAGATCAACATACTCACCAGCGCGAAAAGGACGGAACATCACCAACAACACACCAGCGGCAAGGTTAGACAGTGAACCTTGCAAGGCCAGACCTACAGCTAAACCCGCGGCACCGAGAACAGCAATCACCGAGGCCGTTTGCACCCCAACGCGCCCCAGAGCGGCGATCAGCGTGAATGCAATAATACCGTAGCGCACCAGTGCAGAGAGGAAGTCAGCAACGGTCGCATCAATTTGACGCGCAACCATCACACGGTTAATGGTGTTAGAGACAACACGCGCCGCAATCATCCCGATGATGATAATAGCGATAGCCGCAACGATGTTAACGGCATAACTCAGCAGCAGAGCCTGGTTACGTACCAGCCAGGTGCCCGCACCATTTATGCTGTCGACAACATTCAAATCTTCCATTCAATATTCCTTTTATGCTTACCCAATTGGGAGAACTAAAGCCGCCCCACAGGAGCTGGCAATCAGACAAGGTTAAACAAAAAACGTCATTGTTGCCAAATTGATCACAAAATTTTTGTCGTCAGCATATTGTAATCATAAAAAAGGCCCGCGTTTGCGGGCCTCATGTCACGTTGAGCAGGGGTCAATTACAGAACGTCAACCGCGTTCAGTTCTTTGAAAGCCTGTTCCAGACGGGTGATCATCGTTGCCTGACCAGCACGCAGCCATACGCGTGGATCGTAGTATTTTTTGTTCGGCTGATCTTCGCCTTTCGGGTTGCCCAGCTGGCCCTGCAGGTAAGCTTCGTTCGCTTTGTAGTAGTTCAGAACACCTTCCCAGGTAGCCCATTGGGTATCGGTATCGATGTTCATTTTCACTACGCCGTAGCTTACGGAGTCTTTGATTTCCTGAGCAGTCGAACCGGAACCACCGTGGAATACGAAGTTCAGGCTGTTGTGCGGCAGGTTATGTTTCTTAGAAACATAGTCCTGAGAGTCGCGCAGGATAGTCGGGGTCAGAACCACGTTACCCGGCTTGTACACGCCATGTACGTTACCGAAAGAAGCCGCGATGGTGAAACGCGGGCTGATTTTGCTCAGCTCGGTGTACGCGTAATCAACGTCTTCCGGCTGGGTATACAGTGCAGAAGCGTCCATGTGGCTGTTGTCCACGCCGTCTTCTTCACCACCGGTGCAACCCAGTTCGATTTCCAGGGTCATGCCCATTTTGGACATACGCGCCAGGTATTTGGAGCAGATTTCGATGTTCTCTTCCAGAGACTCTTCAGACAGGTCGATCATGTGAGAAGAGAACAGTGGTTTACCGGTTGCAGCAAAGTGTTTTTCACCCGCGTCCAGCAGACCGTCGATCCACGGCAGCAGTTTCTTCGCGCAGTGGTCAGTGTGCAGGATAACCGGAACACCGTAGTGTTCAGCCATCTGGTGAACGTGATGCGCGCCAGAGATAGCACCCAGGATTGCAGCACCCTGAGGAACGTCAGACTTCACACCTTTACCGGCGATGAAAGAAGCACCACCGTTGGAGAACTGTACGATTACCGGCGCTTTAACTTTTGCAGCGGTTTCCAGAACGGCGTTGATGGAGTCGGTACCTACGCAGTTAACGGCTGGCAGAGCAAAGTTGTTTTCTTTTGCTACCTGGAAAACTTTCTGTACGTCATCACCAGTGATTACGCCCGGTTTTACGAAATCAAAAATTTTAGACATGTTGCGAGTCCTGTATCTTCGGCCTTGGAAAGGGGGCGCGCTCTAAAAGCGCGCTAAAAATTGGGCAGGTTATCCCTGCCCATTAGTGTCTTACTTTTTAGCACGCTCTTCGAGCATTGCTACTGCTGGCAGTACTTTACCTTCCACGAATTCGAGGAATGCGCCGCCACCAGTGGAGATGTAGGAGATTTTGTCAGCGATGCCGAACAGGTCGATAGCTGCCAGAGTATCGCCGCCGCCTGCGATAGAGAACGCTTCGCTGTCTGCGATGGCGTTAGCCACAATTTCAGTCCCTTTGCGGAAATTCGGGAATTCGAACACACCTACCGGACCGTTCCACAGAATGGTTTTTGCATTCCTCAGGATTTCAGCCAGTTGCTGTGCAGATGCGTCACCGATATCCAGGATCTGCTCGTCTTCTTTCACGTCGTTAACGGATTTCAGCGTAGCAGGTGCGGTTTCAGAAAACTCGGTCGCAACACGAACGTCAGCCGGAACCGGAATATCACAGATAGTCAGCAGGCGTTTAGCTTCATCAACCAGGTCTGCTTCGTACAGGGATTTACCCACGCTGTGACCCTGCGCGGCAACGAAGGTGTTGGCGATACCACCACCCACGATCAGCTGGTCAGCGATTTTAGACAGGGAATCCAGAACGGTCAGTTTGGTAGAAACTTTAGAACCACCGACGATGGCAACCATCGGACGAGCAGGTTCTTTCAGAGCTTTACCCAGCGCATCAAGCTCAGCAGCCAGCAGCGGGCCAGCACATGCTACGTCAGCGAATTTCGCGATACCATGAGTAGAAGCCTGAGCACGGTGAGCAGTACCGAAAGCATCCATTACGAATACGTCACACAGTGCAGCGTATTTTTTGGACAGTGCTTCGTCATCTTTCTTCTCGCCTTTGTTAAAGCGAACGTTTTCCAGAACCACCAGCTCACCGGCAGCAACATCAACGCCGTCCAGGTAATCTTTCACCAGGCGAACCGGGTTAGACAGTTTGTCTTTCAGGTAGTTAACAACCGGCAGAAGAGAGAATTCTTCGTTGTACTCGCCTTCGGTAGGACGACCCAGGTGGGAAGTTACCATCACTTTTGCACCCTGCTTCAGGGCCAGTTCGATGGTCGGCAGGGAAGCACGGATACGCGCGTCGCTGGTTACTTTCCCTTCTTTAACTGGTACGTTCAGATCCGCACGGATAAAAACACGTTTACCAGCAAGATCCAGATCGGTCATCTTAATTACAGACATGGTGAATCCTCTCGTTGATTCTTAAAGTTTTGCAAGCGCTCACGCGCCTTACCTGAAACCAATAGCAGCCATAGCTAACGTTGTGTCGAGCATACGATTAGCAAAGCCCCATTCATTATCGCACCAGACCAATGTTTTGATCAGGTGAGCGCCACTTACGCGCGTTTGAGTACCATCAACGATGGCGCTGTGCGGGTCGTGGTTAAAATCTACAGAGACCAACGGTAATTCCGTATAGTCAACTATACCATGAAATGCACCTTGTGCTGCTTTTTGCAGCAACTGGTTGACTTCACTGGCTTTTACAGGTTTTTTCACTGTCACACTTAAGTCGATCGCCGTCACATTTATGGTCGGTACACGTACCGCAATCGCCTCAAAACGATCGTTAAATTGCGGGAAAATTCGCGTGATACCTGCTGCCAGTTTGGTATCGACCGGAATAATCGACTGGCTGGCTGCTCTCGTGCGGCGCAGGTCAGGATGGTAGGCATCGATAACCTGTTGATCGTGCATCGCAGAGTGGATCGTCGTGACAGTACCAGACTCAATGCCGTAAGCATCATCCAGCAATTTAATGACGGGAATTATGCAATTCGTGGTGCAGGAGGCGTTGGAAACGATCCGGTGTTCAGCGCGCAGCTGTTCCTGATTAACGCCAAACACAACGGTTGCATCGATGTCGTGACTACCTGGATGTGAAAAGAGCACTTTTTTGGCGCCAGCGGCGATATGCGCCTCGCCGTGTTCGCGGCTACCGAAGACCCCCGTACAGTCCAGCACAACGTCAACACCCAGTTCGCGCCATGGAAGCGCAACGAGTGTTCGCTCATGCAGGATGCGAATCGCGTCGTCGCCAACAATGAGCTGGTCACGCTCCTGGCGAACATCCCAGGCAAAACGTCCATGGCTGGTGTCATATTTCAACAAATGCGCCATGCCAGCGGCATCCGCCAGTTCGTTGATTGCCACCACGGTGATTTCCGCCCGACGCCCGGATTCGTACAAAGCACGAACCACGTTACGTCCGATGCGACCGAAACCATTAATCGCTACGCGTACGGTCATAGGTCTCCTGCAAGGATTTCTCAGAAACGATGTGGCTGACAGAGTAATGCAGCAAACCGCTCAGGAAAACCTTACCTGTCGCAAACTGCGACTGATTGATTAATTGTCGAACATTTAATCGACTGAAACGCTTCAGCTAGAATAAGCGAAACAAGGAATAAAAGGAATGATTGTCCAGCAACAGAACACAGTTATCTGACTTACGTCACATTTTAAAGCCCTTCATCGCTAAATTTATTCCATATCCCAGAATTGTGAATAAGCGTAGCAAGATAATTTCGTTGCCGTATCACAAATCCTGATTTATATCAGAAAGCTCCCTTACCTGCGTCTATATTATCAGCGCTACGTCCGAGTCTCGGAGTCCCCAATCTATGGCCACATTTTACCCCCACTCATCTGAAGCTCGCTTCCACGCGTTGCGTTTATTACCCGGTCAGGAAGTTTTTGCCCAACTGCACGCTTTTGTACAACAGCATCAGCTCCAGGCTGCCTGGATAGCCGGTTGTACCGGGAGTCTGACCAACATAGCCTTACGCTATGCAGGGCGCGAAGAAACTACATTAGTGACCGGAACATGGGAAGTCATCTCCCTGAACGGTACGCTTGAGCTCACCGGAGAGCACCTTCATCTCTCGGTATCCGACCCACAAGGCGCGATGCTGGGAGGCCATATGATGGCTGGCTGCACCGTGCGTACCACGTTGGAACTGGTTATTGGCGAGCTGACAAGTCTGGCGTTTAGCCGTCAGCCCTGCGCAGTTTCCGGCTATGACGAACTGGTTATCTCATCCCGCTAACGCTTCACTTCAAAGAGGTCTTTTATGGCGCGTCGCCAATTTTCCAGCCAGTCACTGGTACTGATTGTCATTGCTATAGCGATCAATATGGTCGGAGGACAGCTAATCAGTATGTTGAAACTGCCTATTTTTCTCGACTCCATTGGCACCTTAATCAGCGCGGTGCTGTTAGGCCCGATTGTAGGGATGCTGACAGGATTACTTACCAATCTGCTCTGGGGTTTATTGACCGATCCTATCGCCGCAGCCTTTGCTCCCGTGGCAATGGTTATCGGACTGGTTGCCGGATGGCTGGCGCGGGCAGGATGGTTCCGTACCTTACCGAAAGTGGTGGTCAGTGGCGTGATTATTACCCTGGCCGTCACAATCGTCGCCGTACCTATCCGCACCACTCTTTTTGGTGGAGTCACAGGCAGCGGTGCCGATTTATTTGTCGCCTGGATGCATTCCGTCGGTCAGAACCTGGTGGAGTCCGTTGCCATCACCGTCATCGGTGCGAATCTGGTCGATAAAATTCTGACGGCGGTGATCGTCTGGATACTGTTGCGTCAGCTTCCGTTGCGCACAACGCGTCATTTTCCAACGATGTCTGCAGTGCGTTAAATGCATCCGTTTACCTCGTTGACCTTATGGGCGTTTGCCGCCTGCTCGACGTTACTGCTACCGGCAGGAATACCGCTTACCGTTTACAGCCTGGCGATGTTTCTCTGTTTGCTGAGCATAAAAGCAACGCGCCCCCGGGCGAAATATGTGGTCTGGCTGATGCTCCCCTTAGGGTTTGGGCTGTGGCTGGTACACGGAGGATGGTTGACGGAGTGGATCAGCGGTCAACCACGCACGCCAGAACGCTGGGCCGGAGCCGTCACGCTGTGGCTACGGATCCTGGTGATTGTATCAACGTCACAGATGTGGATGCAGTACGTACCGGTATCGCGGTTTATTCGCGCCCTGTTCGCCTCCCGCCTGCCCCCCGGCGTCGCCTATCTGTTCGCAGGTCCGCTACTGGTCGTCGAGCAGCTCAAACGGCAGTTGGCGATCATTCATGAGGCTCAACGTGCTCGCGGCGTACCGCTGGATGAGCGCTGGTATCAGCGCTTGCGTGCCATACCTGCACTTATTGTGCCGTTAACACATAATGCGCTAAACGATCTGGTTGTACGCGGCGCAGCGCTGGACATGCGGGCATTTCGCCTGCACCGCAGACGAACCACGCTTTGGGCACCAGAAGACAGTACATTACAGTGCATCGCCCGGTACACCATGGTGTTCGCCATGCTGACAGAAGCAGGAGTGTGGATATGGTTACGCTAGAGCAGTTTCGCTATATCCCAACACACGCCACGCGTCCGCCAGCCTGCTTTGACTTTCACTACTCAGCGCCTGGCATGATCGCGATTTTTGGGGATAACGGCAGCGGTAAAAGTACGCTGGCACAGCTGATGGCGGGCTGGTACCCGGATTTTCTTCCCGGAGAAATTGAGGGCAAAGGTACACTGCTGGGTAATCCCGTCGGGGAGCTGTCGCTCGTGGAGCAATCCTGCACCATCCAGCTTGTGCAGCAATTGCCTTATTTACAGCTTTCCGGGTGTACTTTCAGCGTAGAGGAGGAGGTGGCATTCGGCCCGGAAAACCTCAGCCTGGACGAAGCGGAGATAATGCGCCGAATTGACAAGGCACTTACGCTGACTGAATGTCAATCACTGCGTCATCGCCATCCAGCTACGCTTTCAGGCGGCGAAACTCAACGGGTTGTCATTGCCAGCGCCCTCGCGATGCAACCTAAGATATTAATACTGGATGAGGCTTTCAGTCGTCTGACGTCACAGGCCACCGACATGCTGTTGGAGCGCTTGCAACAATGGGCACAGATACAACATTCATTGGTCGTACTTTTCGAGCGTAATCACTCCCCTTTTCTGAGCCAGTGCCAGCGGGCCTGGCAATTGCGCAACGGAGCTTTATTCCCCTTATGTTAACGCTGAATCAGGTCACCTATCGCTGGCCAAACGCTAATGAAGACTGTTTGCGCGATGTTTCGTTAGTGCTTAGAGAAGGTGAATGGCTGGCGCTAACTGGCGATAATGGCGCAGGCAAATCCACGCTGCTGCGTGTAATGGCAGGGCTTTTGCCTCCCTCATCGGGTGAGATTACCCTGCAGAACATGCCCATTGCGCAACTAAAAAACCGTGAACGAGCCAAAATTCTCGGGGTACTGTTTCAGGAAGCAGAAAATCAAATTTTTCACAGCAAGGTAGCTGAAGAAGTGGCCTTTGGCTTACGGTTACAGAAGCGCCCTGCAACGGAGATTGCGCAACGCACCACAGCAACACTGCAATTATGCGGGTTAGAGGACGTCGCCGACGCACATCCACTGGATTTGCACACGGCGCAGCGACGTATGGTCGCCGTCGCCAGCCTGGAAGCCCTCGCCCCCGCAATTTTGCTGCTTGATGAACCCAGCCGGGATTTTGATACGCACTGGCTGAGCATATTTGAAAACTGGCTTTCAGTATGCCGCAAGAGGGGAACCAGCGTTGTCGCAATCAGTCATGACGCAGCTTTCACACAGCGCCATTTTGCCAGCGTAGTGCGTCTTGAATCCGGTCAATTAATCACGGAACAGTCCTGATGAGCAAAAAAAAACGGGCCGCCTGAGCGACCCGTTTACCGTTGTAATCAGAATTACAGCAGCGCTTTCGCTTTCGCGACCACGTTGTCTACGGTGAAGCCGAACTCTTCAAACAGCAACTCTGCCGGAGCAGACTCACCAAAGGTGGTCATACCGACGATAGCACCGTTCAGGCCCACGTATTTGAACCAGTAGTCCGCAATACCCGCTTCGATAGCAACGCGAGCAGAAACGGCTTTCGGCAGTACAGATTCACGGTAAGCCGCGTCCTGTTTGTCGAATGCGTCAGTGGACGGCATGGAAACCACACGCGCCTTCACGCCTTCTGCGGTCAGTTTGTCCCACGCAGCAACAGCCAGCTCAACTTCAGAACCGGTAGCAATGAAGATCAGCTCCGGCTGACCTGCACAATCTTTCAGTACATAACCACCGCGAGCGATGTTCGCCAGTTGCTCTTCGGTACGTTCCTGCTGCGCCAGGTGCTGACGGGAGAGGATCAGCGCGGTCGGGCCATCCTGACGCTCAACGCCGTATTTCCACGCTACTGCGGATTCAACCTGGTCACATGGGCGCCATGTGCTCATGTTCGGGGTAACACGCAGGGAAGCAACCTGCTCTACCGGCTGGTGAGTCGGGCCATCTTCACCCAGGCCGATGGAGTCGTGGGTATAGACCATTACCTGACGTTGTTTCATCAGCGCAGCCATACGTACCGCGTTACGGGCATATTCCACGAACATCAGGAAGGTAGAGGTGTACGGCAGGAAACCACCGTGCAGAGAGATACCGTTCGCGATAGCGGTCATACCGAATTCACGTACACCGTAATGGATGTAGTTACCGGCGGCATCTTCGTTAATCGCTTTAGAACCAGACCACAGCGTCAGGTTGGATGGCGCAAGGTCAGCAGAACCACCGAGGAATTCCGGCAGCAAAGGACCAAACGCTTCGATTGCATTCTGCGATGCTTTGCGGCTGGCGATTTTCGCCGGGTTAGCCTGCAGTTTAGCAATGAACTCTTTCGCTTTCGCATCGAAGTCAGACGGCATTTCACCGTTCATACGACGGGTGAATTCAGCCGCTTCCTGAGGGAAGGCTTTCGCATAAGCAGCAAACTTCTCGTTCCATGCGGCTTCCTTTGCCTGGCCTGCTTCTTTCGCATCCCACTGAGCATAGATTTCGGACGGGATTTCGAACGGCGCGTATTTCCAGCCCAGTTGTTCACGGGTCAGTGCGATTTCAGCGTCGCCCAACGGTGCGCCGTGAGAATCGTGCGTACCTGCTTTGTTTGGAGAACCGAAGCCGATGATGGTTTTGCACATCAGCAGAGACGGTTTGTCAGTCACTGCACGGGCTTCTTCTACTGCGCGTTTAATCGCATCAGCATCGTGACCATCTACGCCACGAACTACGTGCCAACCGTAAGCTTCGAAACGCTTCGCGGTATCATCAGTGAACCAGCCTTCAACGTGACCGTCGATGGAGATGCCGTTGTCGTCGTAGAACGCAATCAGTTTACCCAGTTTCAGCGTACCGGCCAGGGAGCATACCTCGTGAGAGATACCTTCCATCATGCAGCCATCGCCCATGAAAGCGTAGGTGAAGTGATCAACGATGTCGTGGCCTGGACGGTTAAACTGCGCCGCCAGTGTTTTTTCAGCGATAGCCATACCAACCGCGTTAGCGATACCCTGACCCAGCGGACCGGTAGTGGTTTCCACACCCGCGGTATAACCCACTTCCGGGTGACCCGGAGTTTTTGAATGCAGCTGACGGAAGTTCTGCAGTTCAGACATCGGCAGATCGTAGCCGGTGAGGTGCAGCAGGCTATAGATCAGCATAGAGCCGTGGCCGTTGGACAGCACGAAGCGGTCACGGTCAGCCCAGGATGGGTTATTCGGGTTGTGGTTCAGGAAATCACGCCACAGGACTTCGGCAATGTCAGCCATCCCCATCGGGGCGCCCGGGTGACCGGATTTGGCTTTCTGTACTGCGTCCATGCTCAGCGCACGAATAGCATTGGCAAGCTCTTTACGTGAGGACATTTTGACTCCAGATCGGATAATGAAGGCCATACCCTTAACGACTTGACGACAGCGCGTTTTGGGCTACGCCGGAAAAAAGTGCCAACAATGTAACCCAAGCCGCGTGTCATGTACATGGAGCATCCTTTTACCGCTTCAGAAATCTCCGGATCATGCTCGTAAGTTGCGCAATCTTCTCGCACGCTTATTGTTCTTTTCTTTATACTTAGGCCGAGCGTCGGTTTATCTGCAAACCACGCATTTTTTAGAATAATCCTGACTTTGTGCGGAAGAGAAAAAATGAAAATTCGCGCTTTACTGCTTGCTATGAGCATGGCTACGGCATTGACCGGTTGCCAGAATATGGACTCCAACGGACTGCTTTCTTCAGGTGCGGAGGCTTTTCAGGCCTACAGCCTGAGCGATGCCCAGGTTAAAGCGCTGAGCGATCAGGCCTGTAAGGATATGGACAGCAAAGCGACCATCGCCCCGGCGGGCAGCGAATATGCGACGCGTTTAAGTAAAATTTCCGCTGCGCTTGGCGATAACATCAACGGCCAGCCGGTAAACTACAAAGTCTACATGGCGAAAGATGTGAACGCCTTTGCCATGGCAAACGGCTGTATCCGCGTCTATAGCGGTCTGATGGATATGATGACCGATAATGAAGTTGAGGCGGTCATTGGTCACGAAATGGGTCACGTCGCGCTGGGTCACGTGAAAAAAGGTATGCAGGTTGCGCTGGGAACCAACGCCGTACGTGCCGCGGCGGCCTCTGCGGGCGGGATTGTCGGCAGCCTGTCACAATCACAATTGGGCGATCTGGGTGAAAAACTGGTGAACTCACAGTTCTCCCAGCGTCAGGAGTCCGAAGCGGATGATTACTCGTATGATTTGTTGCGCAAACGTGGCATCAGCCCGGCAGGGTTAGCAACCAGTTTTGAGAAGCTGGCGAAACTGGAGGAAGGACGCCAAAGCACGATGTTTGACGATCATCCGGCATCAGCAGAACGAGCTCAACATATTCGCGATCGCATGAGCGCGGATGGGATTAAGTAGTTTTAGCCCTATTCTGCGATGATATCGGACGTTATTGGCGAAGCCAGTTTGGACACGGACAGCGCACAGCCACCGGAGCGTACACGCAGTACGTGAGGATGGCGAGCACTGCCCGGGTTCAAAATGGCGAGCAAAATAGTCCGATACCGGTTACTCGCCCTTTTTCGCTGCCTGGATGTAAAGCATTTCCAGAGCCAGCGTAGCCGCCGCCAGCGCGGTGATCTCGGACTGGTCATAGGCCGGAGCGACTTCTACGACGTCCATCCCAACGATGTTCAGATCCTTCAGACCGCGCACCAGCTTGATTGCACGATCGGAGGTCAAACCGCCGATCACCGGCGTACCGGTTCCCGGAGCAAACGCCGGATCAAGACAGTCGATATCAAAAGTCAAGTATACCGGCATATCGCCCACAATCTGCTTAACCTGCGCAATGATGTCATCAACGCTACGATCGTTCACCTGGCAGGCATCCAGTACGGTAAAACCGTTGTCTTTGTCGAAC
This sequence comes from Citrobacter sp. Marseille-Q5395, assembly GCF_947057495.1. Lineage (NCBI taxonomy): Bacteria > Pseudomonadati > Pseudomonadota > Gammaproteobacteria > Enterobacterales > Enterobacteriaceae > Citrobacter > Citrobacter sp. Marseille-Q5395. The sequence goes on from NZ_CAMSEL010000001.1 coordinate 447,800, forward strand.
TCAGTGCGGATCCCGATCTGTACCGAATGGTTCGGATCGATCAGACCTTCGTTCGGTGCGGTATAGAACATGGTGCCATGATCGAATTCGCAGCCGTTGGCGTAGGTATCGGTGTGAGCATCAAAATGTACCAGCGCCATTTTACCGAAGTGCTTAGCGTGGGCGCGCAGCAGCGGCAGAGTGACGAAGTGGTCACCGCCGAAGGAGAGCATACGTTTACCCGCGGAAAGCAGTTTCTCTGCATGCGCCTGCAGCTTTTCACTCATTTCACGAGCATCACCGAACGCATAAACCAGATCGCCGCAGTCCACTACGTTCAGGCGCTCACGCATATCGAAGTTCCACGGGAAGCGGTTATGTTCCCAGGCGAGGTTGGTGGAAACCTGACGGATCGCTGCCGGGCCATGGCGGCCACCCGCACGACCGGACGTTGCCATATCAAAAGGTACGCCGGTAATCACCCAATCGGCGTCGCTGTCGTATGGCATGAAATTCATTGGCAGACGCAAAAAACCAAAGGCGTTAGAAACCAGGGAGTTGTCGTATTGATGACCTAAGGTGCTCATGTACTGACCTCTTTTAAAATCGGTGAAAAAAAATCCCCTCCGCGTCGTTAAGCCCGACGAGGAAGGGATTGATTTACGTGGCTACTTATATGGGCGAATTATCGCCGTTAATTTGTCCCGGTTCAAGCGAACCGGGACAGCCTTACTCGTCTTCCAGGTATGTGTATCCGTAAAGACCTGCCTCGAACTCTTCGAGGAACTGCTGTTGCAGAGCATCATCCAGATCGGTCTGTTTGACCTGGTCACGGAAGTGCGTCAGCAAAGTATTTGGATCCAGCTGTACGTACTGCAGCATGTCCGCCACGGTATCCCCTTCGTCAGACAGCTCAACTTCCACGCTGCCGTCCGGGAAGACAAACACGTCAACCGCTTCGGTATCACCGAACAGGTTGTGCATGTTGCCGAGGATTTCCTGATACGCACCCACCATAAAGAAGCCCAGCATCGGCGGGTTCTCTGGATCGTACTCCGGCATCGGCATGGTGGTGGCAATACCATCCCCATCGATGTAGTGGTCGATAGCGCCGTCAGAGTCACAGGTGATATCCAGCAATACCGCACGACGCTCAGGCACTTGATCCAGCCCTTCCAGCGGCAAAACCGGGAACAGTTGATCGATGCCCCACGCATCCGGCATTGACTGGAACAGTGAGAAGTTGACGTACACTTTGTCCGCCATACGCTCTTGCAGTTCATCAATGATTGGACGGTGCGCACGGTTTTGCGGATCTAACTGTTTTTGCACCTCGTGGCACATGCTTAAATACAGTTGCTCCGCCCAGGCGCGCTCCTGCAGGCTGAACGTACCGGATGAATAGCCAACATGAATGTCGTGCAGATCCATCTGGCTGTCGTGCAGCCATTCACGCAGCGAACGACGGGTACCTGGTTCGTGCATTTCCTGCCAGGTTTCCCACATACTCTGCAACGCACGTGGAGCATCTTCAACCGGTGCGGTCGGCTCGGTATATTCGTTACGCTCCACACCAATAATGTTAGACACCAGTACGGTATGATGCGCGGTTACCGCACGGCCAGACTCGGTGATCACCGTCGGGTGCGGCAATCCGTTTTCTTCACAGGCGTCGCCAATCGCCCAGATGATATTGTTGGCGTACTCGTTCAACCCATAGTTGACCGAGCAGTCAGACTGCGAGCGCGTACCTTCATAATCCACGCCCAGACCGCCGCCCACATCGAAGCACTGAATATCAACACCCAGTTTGTGCAGTTCAACGTAGAAACGTGCAGATTCACGTACGCCGGTCGCGATATCGCGAATGTTCGCCATCTGCGAACCGAGGTGGAAGTGCAGTAACTGCAGGCTATCCAGACGCCCTGCTTCACGCAGCGTTTCAACCAGTTGCAGAACCTGCGTTGCCGCCAGACCGAACTTGGATTTTTCGCCGCCGGAGGACTGCCATTTGCCAGAACCTTGTGATGCCAGACGCGCACGCACGCCCAGACGCGGGATCACATTCAGGCGCTCAGCTTCATCCAGCACGATAGCGATTTCAGACATCTTCTCGATGACCAGATAGACCTTGTGGCCCATCTTCTCGCCAATCAGTGCCAGACGGATGTATTCACGGTCTTTGTAGCCGTTACAGACGATAACGCTACGGGTCATACCCGCATGGGCCAGAACAGCCATCAGTTCGGCTTTCGAACCCGCTTCCAGCCCCAGTGGCTCACCGGAATGGATCAGCGATTCAATCACGCGGCGGTGTTGGTTGACCTTGATCGGGTAAACAAGGAAGTAGTCGCCTTTATAGCCGTAAGATTCCCGCGCGCGTTTAAACGCGGCGTTAATTGAACGCAGACGATGTTGCAGGATCTGCGGGAAGCAGAACAATGCAGGCAGGCGCTGGCCTTGCGCTTCACGGGCTTTCACCAGTTTAGCGAGATCGACGCGCGCTTCCGGTACGTCAGGGTCCGGGCACACGCTAATGTGTCCTAACTCATTGACGTCATAGTAGTTATTACCCCACCAGGCAATATTGTAAGTACGCAGCATCTTGCTGGCTTCCTGGGAACTCATTGCAACCTCCTGCATGGAGCGTAGTACACCCTGTCCGCCTGCTGACGAAGGCGAACCCATAGAAATGTCGTCAGACATAGCGAACCTCAGATTTTATTAACAAGTGTAAAACAGTTGACTACTATCGCAATCCGAAGACGCGATAACAACCCATAAACAGGCAGATTTTCCAGCAGATAGTGCTGACGCTCCGACTGTGCGACCGGTTTCTTTTTCATTTCATTGTAAACACGTAACCGAACTTAAAGATGACGGTTCGGCGAAACCACGAGAAAACTCTTGTTTTAACAAGAGCGCCCTTGTTCAGTCCTTAGTTGCCGTTACCGGCTCTGGAGTCCTGAGAAGCGCCGAGATGGGTATAACATCGGCAGGTATGCAAGATGCAGATTGCGGGGGACATATGTACACCAGAACGGTGTGACAGATTCAGCAGAATACAACGGTTCATTATCTCGTATCACCTCCATGGTCGCTCCATAAAGAACGAACCCACAAGCCAAAGCTAAAGTTTTAACCCGGCTGGAAGTGGCAACACGATGAAAACGTCGTGTGCTTTTTGTCTACCCTAAATAATTCGAGTTGCAGGAAGCCAATGCATATGCAACTTGAACTATGACGGATATTTGAGCCGCGCGCCGCGTTTTATACCGACAACAGTGCGAAAAAGCAAAAGATAAATGCACGCATTGCCAGCACCGTCAGGAAAAATTTCCAGTTACATTTTCAGTGCAATACGACTTTACTCAAAAAAAGCTGGAAATCGTGCGGAGAAGTAACCTAAAATAGACGTCCAGAAGTTAATCCATCTATACCGATTAACACTCAGACTGCCAGTGTCAGTAATATGCAGACTCATGGTAGAATCTTCTACACATGACTATTCCACGCAACAGTTTGAGCTAACCAAATTCTCCTTAGGTGAAATTAAATATGGCAAAACACCTTTTTACGTCCGAGTCCGTATCAGAAGGGCATCCTGACAAAATCGCTGACCAAATTTCTGATGCTGTTCTGGATGCAATCCTCGAACAGGATCCGAAAGCACGCGTTGCCTGCGAAACCTACGTCAAAACCGGCATGGTTTTAGTTGGCGGTGAGATCACTACCAGCGCATGGGTAGATATCGAAGAGATCACCCGTAACACCGTTCGCGAAATTGGCTACGTGCATTCCGACATGGGCTTTGATGCTAACTCTTGCGCTGTCCTGAGTGCTATCGGTAAACAGTCCCCGGATATCAATCAGGGTGTTGATCGTGCCGATCCACTGGAGCAAGGCGCGGGTGACCAGGGTCTGATGTTTGGTTATGCAACCAATGAAACCGACGTGCTGATGCCAGCTCCCATCACCTATGCTCACCGTCTGGTTCAGCGTCAGGCTGAAGTACGTAAAAACGGCACGTTATCCTGGCTGCGCCCGGATGCAAAAAGCCAGGTCACTTTCCAGTATGACGATGGCAAAATTGTCGGTATTGATGCAGTAGTTCTGTCTACTCAGCACTCAGAAGACATCGATCAAAAATCACTGCAAGAAGCGGTGATGGAAGAGATCATCAAGCCAGTACTGCCGACCGAGTGGCTGACTGCTTCGACCAAATTCTTCATCAACCCAACTGGTCGTTTTGTTATCGGCGGCCCGATGGGCGACTGCGGTCTGACAGGTCGTAAAATCATCGTTGATACCTACGGCGGCATGGCTCGTCACGGCGGCGGTGCATTCTCTGGTAAAGATCCTTCTAAAGTTGACCGTTCCGCAGCCTACGCTGCCCGCTATGTAGCGAAAAACATCGTTGCCGCAGGTCTGGCTGACCGTTGTGAGATTCAGGTTTCCTACGCTATCGGCGTAGCTGAACCGACCTCTATCATGGTGGAAACTTTCGGTACTGAAAAAGTATCTTCTGAACAGTTGACCCTGCTGGTTCGTGAGTTCTTCGACCTGCGTCCGTACGGCCTGATTCAGATGCTGGATCTGCTGCACCCGATCTACAAAGAAACCGCCGCTTACGGTCACTTTGGTCGCGAACATTTCCCATGGGAAAAAACTGACAAAGCGCAACTGCTGCGTGATGCTGCCGGTCTGAAGTAATTCACCGGCAACAGACAGCAAATTAGGACCAGCCTGAAGGCTGGTCTTTTTTTTTGCCTTCGCCTCGCCCACAACTCAGCCCACTGGCAATGCGTTTTACACGTGACTTTCACTACAAATGAAAGCGATTACATTCAGTTGATATCAACCCACACTGAATTCACATTGCCTTATTTCTATAGTTTCAATACTGTTACATATTTTTTCAGCATCGTCTTAATTCCAGGCAATCACTCACCAAACACCATTATTAAAAATCTTTATTTTCAATAAGATAATACATAATCAATATGAATGTTAGTGTAAGCGATTACACTAATGTGATGAAAATCGCATTTTTTTACTCCGTACTCACCTACCCTTAACATCAACAAAACTAGCTACCCAACCGGAGGGCATCATGCCTGACAATAAAAAACAGGGGCGTTCCAACAAAGCCATGACATTTTTTGTCTGCTTTCTTGCAGCCCTGGCAGGATTACTTTTTGGCCTGGATATCGGTGTTATTGCCGGTGCTTTACCTTTCATTACCGACGAGTTTCAAATTTCCGCACACACTCAGGAATGGGTGGTGAGTTCCATGATGTTTGGTGCAGCCGTAGGGGCTGTCGGCAGTGGCTGGCTCTCCTTCAAGCTGAGGCGTAAAAAAAGCCTGATGATCGGCGCCATCCTGTTTGTCGCAGGGTCGCTGTTCTCCGCAGCCGCACCGAATGTTGAAGTGCTGCTCCTCTCCCGCGTACTGCTGGGCCTGGCGGTTGGCGTCGCGTCCTACACCGCACCGTTGTACCTGTCCGAAATTGCGCCGGAAAAGATCCGTGGCAGCATGATCTCCATGTATCAGTTGATGATCACCATCGGGATCCTCGGTGCCTATCTGTCCGATACCGCATTTAGCTATAGCGGCGCATGGCGCTGGATGCTGGGCGTAATTATAATCCCTGCTCTGCTGCTACTGGTTGGCGTGTTCTTCCTGCCGGACAGTCCACGCTGGTTCGCCGCCAAACGTCGCTTTGTTGATGCCGAACGGGTGCTGTTGCGCCTGCGAGATACCAGCGCAGAAGCCAAGCGCGAGCTGGATGAAATTCGTGAAAGCCTGCAGGTGAAACAGAGTGGCTGGGCGCTGTTTAAAGAGAACAGCAACTTCCGTCGCGCGGTATTCCTCGGCGTGCTGTTACAGGTGATGCAGCAATTCACCGGGATGAACGTCATCATGTACTACGCGCCAAAAATCTTTGAACTGGCGGGTTACACCAACACCACTGAGCAGATGTGGGGCACCGTTATCGTTGGCCTGACCAACGTACTGGCTACCTTTATTGCCATTGGCCTGGTTGATCGCTGGGGCCGTAAACCAACGTTGATCCTCGGCTTTATCGTCATGGCCGTTGGTATGGGCGTGCTGGGTACCATGATGCATGTGGGTATTCATTCTGCTGCTGCCCAGTACTTCGCAGTGTTGATGTTGCTAATGTTTATCGTTGGCTTCGCAATGAGTGCCGGTCCGCTGATTTGGGTACTGTGTTCTGAAATTCAGCCGCTGAAAGGCCGCGATTTCGGGATTACCTGTTCTACTGCAACCAACTGGATTGCCAACATGATTGTCGGCGCAACCTTCCTGACGATGCTGAACTCGCTGGGAAGCGCCAATACCTTCTGGGTCTACGGTGGTCTGAACGTCCTGTTCATCTTCCTGACCTTGTGGCTGATTCCGGAAACCAAAAACGTTTCTCTGGAACACATTGAACGTAACCTGATGAAAGGCCGTAAACTGCGCGAAATCGGCGCACACGACTAATCATCTGAGGCTTCCTCCCCCACCGGGGGAAGCCTCCCTCTTGCAGTCCTTTTCCTGTCCCATTATCCTCTGGCGTTATGAAAACCTCCCGTCTACCCATCGCGATCCAGCAAGCCGTAATGCGCAGCCTGCGGGAAAAACTCGCCCAGGCAAACCAAAAGCTGGAACGTAATTACCCGGAACCAAAGCTGGTTTATCAACAACGTGGCACCGCAGCGGGTACGGCGTGGCTGCAAAACTATGAAATCCGCCTCAACCCGGTACTGTTGATGGAAAACGTCGAGGCGTTCGTTGAAGAGGTCGTTCCTCATGAACTGGCGCATTTGCTGGTCTGGAAATACTTTGGCCGCGTACCGCCACACGGTAAAGAGTGGAAATGGATGATGGAGAATGTGCTGGGCGTACCGGCCAGACGCACGCATCAGTTCGAACTTCAGTCAGTACGACGCAATACTTATACCTACCACTGTAAGTGCCAGGAGCACCAGCTCACTGTCCGTCGCCACAATCGCGTTGTTCGTGGTGAAGCGACTTATCGCTGCGTCCACTGCGGTGAACCGTTGGTTGCCGAATAATCCTGCGAATTATCAGGAACTTTTCTGATCCTGCTGATTGCATACAGGAACAACTTTCGCTACGTTGCGCGCTCGATTTGACACGGAGTTCGTGATGTACCGTAATCTCTCTTTTGCCGTGGCGTTGCTGGCCACAGCGCTATCTGGTCCGGTTTTAGCCGAAGGCATTAACAGTTTTTCACAAGCGAAAACGGCAGGAGTAAAAGTTAACGCCGATGCGCCTGGCGATTTCTACTGCGGATGTAAAATTAACTGGCAGGGAAAAAAAGGGGTCGTTGACCTGGCCTCCTGCGGCTATAAAGTGCGAAAAAATGAAAATCGTGCCAGCCGTATTGAATGGGAACATGTCGTGCCAGCCTGGCAATTTGGTCATCAACGCCAGTGCTGGCAAGACGGCGGACGTAAAAACTGTGCCAAAGATCCGGTCTATCGCAAAATGGAAAGCGATATGCATAACCTGCAACCGGCGGTGGGTGAAGTGAATGGCGATCGAGCTAACTTCATGTACAGCCAGTGGAACGGCGGTGAAGGTCAGTACGGACAGTGCGCCATGAAGGTCGACTTTAAAGAAAAAGTGGCCGAGCCGCCTGCACGCGCTCGTGGTGCCATTGCTCGTACCTATTTTTATATGCGCGACCAGTACAATCTGACGCTTTCCCGCCAGCAAACCCAGCTTTTTAATGCCTGGAATAAGCAATATCCGGTGACGGACTGGGAGTGTGAACGCGACGAACGCATCGCTAAGATACAGGGTAACCATAACCCATACGTGCAACGCGCTTGCCAGGCGCAAAAGAGCTAACCTACACTAGCGTCAATATTTTTAACCCATGCCCTGACCTTTAAGTTGCTCAGGGCCATGACGCGGATGGTTAACTATGCGCATTCCTCGCATTTATCACCCTGAACCACTCTCTTCCGGCAGCCAAATTTCATTGTGTGAAGATGCCGCCAACCATATCGGCCGCGTGCTGCGTATGGGCGCGGGCCAGGCGCTACAACTGTTTGACGGTAGCAATCAAGTATTTGACGCCGAAATCACCCATGCCAGCAAGAAAAGTGTGGATGTGAAAGTACTTAGCGCTGAGCACGACGATCGTGAATCACCGCTGCATATCCATCTTGGACAAGTTATGTCTCGCGGCGAAAAGATGGAATTTACTATCCAGAAATCGATTGAACTGGGTGTAAGCCTCATTACGCCACTTTTTTCTGAGCGCTGCGGCGTTAAACTGGATAGTGAACGCCTGAACAAGAAGCTCCAGCAGTGGCAGAAAATAGCTATTGCTGCCTGTGAACAGTGCGGTCGTAACCGGGTACCTGAAATTCGCCCGGCGATGGATTTGGAAGCCTGGTGCGCCGAACAGGATGAGGGATTGAAGCTAAACCTTCATCCTCGCGCCAGCGCGAGCATCAACACTCTGCCGCTACCCGTAGAGCGCATCCGGTTGCTGATTGGCCCGGAAGGTGGGTTGTCGGCAGATGAAATTGCCATGACCGCACGTTATCAGTTTACTGATATCCTGTTAGGACCTCGCGTTCTGCGTACTGAGACAACTGCGCTCACCGCCATTACCGCGCTACAGGTGCGTTTTGGTGATCTGGGCTAAGACCGCCCTATTAGGCGTAATTGTCGCAGCTAGTTTGAACATGGACAGCGCACAGCAACCGGAGCGTACACGCAGTACGTGAGGATTGCGAGCACTGCCCAGGTTTAAACTGGCAAGAAAAATAGCCTAAGAGGTTGGGCTTTTAACGGAGAAGAACAATGATCAAGCTCGGCATCGTGATGGATCCCATCGCAAGCATCAACATCAAGAAAGATTCCAGCTTCGCTATGCTGCTGGAAGCACAACGCCGTGGTTACGAACTTCACTATATGGAGATGGCCGATCTTTATCTGATTAACGGTGAAGCCCGCGCCCGTACGCGTACCCTGAGCGTAGAGCAGAACTACGACAAATGGTATGAGTTCAACAGCGAGCAGGATCTGCCGCTGGCAGACCTGGACGTCATTCTGATGCGCAAGGATCCGCCGTTTGATACCGAGTTTATCTACGCGACCTATATTCTGGAACGCGCTGAAGAGAAAGGGACACTGATCGTTAACAAACCGCAGAGTCTGCGCGATTGTAATGAAAAGCTGTTCACCGCCTGGTTTGCCGACCTGACCCCGGAAACGTTGGTCACACGCAACAAAGCACAACTGAAAGCCTTCTGGCAGAAACACAGCGATATCATTCTTAAACCGCTGGACGGCATGGGCGGAGCGTCTATCTTCCGCGTGAAGGAAGGCGATCCGAACCTGGGCGTAATTGCTGAAACGCTGACCGAGCACGGCACCCGCTACTGTATGGCACAGAACTACCTGCCGGCGATTAAAGACGGTGACAAACGCGTGCTGGTGGTTGATGGCGAACCCGTTCCGTATTGCCTCGCACGTATTCCACAAGGTGGAGAAACCCGAGGCAATCTGGCCGCCGGTGGTCGTGGCGAACCTCGTCCGTTAACCGACAGCGACTGGGAAATTGCGCGTCGCATTGGTCCCACCCTGAAAGCCAAAGGCTTGATTTTTGTGGGTCTGGATATCATTGGCGATCGCCTGACGGAAATTAACGTCACCAGCCCGACCTGTATTCGTGAGATTGAAGCAGAATTCCCGGTTTCCATTACCGGTATGTTGATGGATGCTATCGAGGCACGTCTGCAGAAATAAAGCGTTTAATGCCGGATGACGACGCTAAAGCGTCTTATCCGGCCTACGTTTTTCGCCTCCTACAAACCGGAAAAGCGCTACTTTCCGGCAAAAGACGCCTTACATGAGTGACAATTAAGGGCTTTCCCCACATACTGCACACTGTTGCTTTTTTGAACCAGGAAACAGAACCTCTGACAATGAATTTACAGCATCACTTTCTTATTGCCATGCCTGCCCTCCAGGATCCGATTTTCCGCCGTTCCGTGGTGTACATTTGTGAGCATAATGAAAACGGCGCGATGGGGATTATTATCAATAAACCCCTGGAAAATTTACAGATTGAAGGGATACTGGAAAAACTGAAAATTACACCAGAGGCGCGTGACCCGGCTATTCGTCTGGATAAAGCCGTGATGCTTGGCGGCCCACTGGCAGAAGATCGTGGGTTTATTCTGCATACCCCGCCTTCGCGCTTCGCATCCAGTATTCTTATTTCAGATAACACCATCATCACGACTTCCCGCGATGTATTAGAAACCTTAGGTACACAGGAACAACCCTCCGAAGTACTGGTCGCGCTAGGTTATTCGTCCTGGGAAAAAGGTCAGCTGGAGCAAGAATTGCTGGATAACGCCTGGCTCACAGCCCCCGCCGATCTCAACATTTTATTTAAAACACCGATTGCTGATCGCTGGCGCGATGCAGCGAAACTTATCGGGATAGATATTCTGACCATGCCTGGCGTGGCAGGGCATGCATAATGAGCGAAACATTACTCTCCTTTGATTTTGGTACCAAAAGTATTGGCGTGGCTATTGGTCAGCGCATTACCGGTACAGCCAGACCGCTGCCCGCCATCAAAGCACAGGATGGCACGCCGGACTGGAGTTTGATTGAGCGCCTGCTTAAAGAGTGGCAGCCGGATGAGGTCATTGTCGGCCTGCCGCTGAATATGGATGGCACTGAGCAACCCCTTACCGCACGCGCACGCAAGTTCGCCAACCGAATTCACGGTCGTTTTGGCGTAACTGTGACACTTCACGATGAACGCCTCAGCACAGTGGAGGCGCGCTCCGGTCTGTTTGAGCAGGGTGGATACCGTGCGTTGAATAAAGGCAAAGTGGACTCCGCCTCTGCCGTCGTTATTCTCGAAAGTTATTTCGAGCAGGGTTACTAAAAGGTCATCGTTTCATTTTGCTCCAGCATAAACCCTCAGCCCATTACAGCCTGCCCTGCGCCTGACGCTGCTGCAGGCTCTGAGCGAAAGTCTGCATACCTGCCAGTTGCCCGGTTTGTATAACACCGGGGAGCTGGTGGTTTTTCCCCTCGCGGATCAGATTGCCGACAGCCGGAGTATTTACCAGCAACTCAAATAACGCCACTCGCCCTCCCTGCTTATCTTCTTCCAGCTTTTGCGAGAGCACCGCCCGTAAGCTACCCGCCAGTTGATTACGAACCGGATCTTTCTCCTGCGCGGGAAAAGTATCCACCAGCCGCTCCACCGCCTGCGCCGCACCACGCGTATGTAGCGTTGCCAGCACCAGATGCCCGGTTTCTGCGGCGGTTAACGCCAGGCGGATGGTTTCGCTGTCGCGTAGTTCTCCCAATAAAATAACGTCGGGATCTTCACGCAACGCAGCTCTTAATCCTGCGGCAAAAGAGCTGCAATGCGCCCCCATCTCGCGCTGTTGGATCAAACAGCGCTTGCTGGTATAGCGATATTCAATAGGATCCTCCAGCGTCAGAATATGTCCTTCAACGTTCAGATTAAGGTACTCCACCATCGCCGCCAGTGTTGTAGACTTCCCGCTCCCCGTGGCTCCCGTCACCAAAATCAGCCCATTTTCACTATGTAGCAGTTCAGATATAAGGTCAGGTGTCTGCAATGCCTCCAGGTTCGGACAGGCGGCCGGCAGCAACCTCAGAGCCAGCGAAGTCCCTTGTTGGTGGGCAAATGCACTGGCGCGCAGACGACGAGAGTCCGCCAGCGCAATGGCAAAATCAATCTGTCCACTTTCCCGCCACTGTACCTGTTGTTGATCGCTGAGCCAGCCCATCAGCAGTTGTTCCACATCTGGCGCAGTAAACGGCGCAATTTCTATCCTCCCCCGTATGCGCCAGCGCGCAGGCCATGCATTGCACAGGTGTAGATCCGACACGTTATGCTTTACACTAAGGGCCACTATTTCTTCCATATTCATATGAACATCCTCGGAAAATGAACGATATCGCGCATAACCTGGCACATGTCCGGGACAAAATCTTAGCCGCCGCGACGCGTTGCGGGCGGTCTTCAGAAGAAGTTACGTTGCTTGCAGTAAGTAAAACCAAACCTGCGAGCGCCATCGAAGAAGCCATTGCCGCAGGGCAGCGTGCCTTTGGCGAAAACTATGTTCAGGAAGGTGTGGACAAGATCCGCTACTTCAAAGAAAGCGGCGTAGAGGGTCTGCAATGGCACTTTATCGGCCCGTTGCAGTCCAACAAAAGTCGTCTGGTGGCTGAGCATTTTGACTGGTGCCATACGATAGATCGTCTGCGTATCGCTACCCGTCTAAGTGAACAGCGCCCGACAGACTTAGCACCGCTGAATGTTCTGATTCAGATTAATATCAGCGATGAGAACAGTAAGTCAGGCATTCAACTAGCTGAACTTGATACCCTGGCCGCGGAGATCGCCGCACTGCCACGCATTACCCTGCGTGGTCTGATGGCGATCCCGGCGCCAGAGTCAGATTATGTAAGGCAGTTTGAAGTTGCACAGCAAATGGCTGTAGCATTTGCCGGGCTGAAAACGCGCTACCCAAATATCGACACGCTCTCACTGGGAATGTCTGATGATATGGATGCTGCCATCGCGGCGGGTAGCACGATGGTACGCATTGGCACTGCTATTTTTGGTGCTCGTGATTACACAAAAAATTAAGGAAAACTAAGGAACACCATGAATACGTTGACCTTCCTGCTCTCAACGGTAATTGAGCTGTATACCATGGCGCTGCTATTGCGCGTGTGGATGCAGTGGTCCCGCTGTGATTTTTACAACCCGTTCTCGCAGTTCATTGTGAAAATCACGCAGCCCATTATTGGGCCGTTACGCCGTATTATCCCTCCGATGGGACCAATCGACAGCGCCTCGTTAGTAATCGCGTTAATTCTCAGTTTTATCAAGGCAATAGTGCTATTCAAAGTGGTCACATTCCAGCCGATTATCTGGATCGCCGCCGTACTTATTGTTCTGAAAACCATTGGGCTGCTGATTTTCTGGGTGCTGTTGGTCATGGCCATCATGAGCTGGGTCAGCCAGGGTCGTAGCCCCGTGGAGTACGTGCTGATTCAACTGGCGGACCCACTGTTGCGTCCTATCCGTCGCATACTGCCAGGCATGGGCGGAATCGACTTTTCCCCGATGATCCTGGTACTGCTGCTCTATGTCATCAACATGGGGATTGCAGAGGTATTACAGGCGACAGGTAATATGCTGCTGCCGGGGCTGTGGATGGCGTTATGAGTGCCGTAACACCCTGCGATGACGGTCTGGTTTTACGGCTCTATATTCAGCCTAAAGCCAGCCGGGACAGTATTGTGGGTTTACATGGCGACGAAGTAAAAGTCGCCATTACCGCCCCGCCGGTCGATGGCCAGGCAAACAGTCATCTGGTTAAATTTCTCGGTAAACAATTCCGCGTGGCGAAAAGCCAGGTTGTTATTGAGAAGGGCGAGCTTGGCCGTCACAAACAGGTTAAAATCATTCATCCGCAACAAATCCCGCCAGAAATTGCGGCACTAACTGATTAGGTATCCCATGCAAAAAGTTGTCCTCGCAACCGGCAATGCCGGTAAAGTGCGTGAGCTCGCCTCTCTCCTGAGCGATTTCGGGCTTGATGTTGTCGCCCAAACAGATCTGGGCGTTGACTCCGCTGAAGAGACCGGCCTGACTTTTATTGAAAACGCCATTCTGAAGGCGCGTCATGCTGCGCAAATCACCGGACTGCCGGCAATTGCCGATGACTCGGGTCTGGCTGTCAACGCCCTGGGCGGCGCACCAGGCATCTATTCCGCTCGCTATTCAGGAGAAGATGCTACCGACCAACAGAATCTGGAAAAGCTGCTGCACACCCTGCGGGATATCCCTGAAGAGAAACGTCAGGCACAGTTCCATTGCGTGCTGGTGTATATGCGCCATGCGGACGATCCAACGCCAATTGTTTGTCACGGAACCTGGCCGGGCGTGATTACCCGCGAGCCTGTCGGAAACGGCGGTTTTGGCTACGACCCGATCTTCTTTGTACCGTCTGAAGGTAAAACCGCGGCAGAACTGACTCGTGAAGAGAAAAGCGCCATCTCCCACCGCGGACAAGCGCTGAAGCTGCTGCTGGATGCCCTGCGTAATGGTTAAGCTTCCACCACTGAGTCTTTATATTCACATCCCGTGGTGTGTGCAGAAATGCCCCTACTGCGATTTCAATTCGCATGCGCTGAAGGGTGAAGTTCCCCATGATGACTATGTTCAGCATCTGCTGAGCGATCTGGATGCCGACGTTGCGTACGCACAAGGTCGTGAAGTAAAGACGATTTTTATTGGTGGTGGCACGCCAAGCCTGCTCTCAGGGCCGGCAATGCAAACGCTGCTGGATGGTGTGCGCGCACGCCTGAATCTGGCGGCTGATGCAGAAATCACGATGGAGGCGAATCCCGGTACAGTAGAAGCCGATCGCTTTGTCGATTATCAACACGCTGGGGTGAACCGTATCTCCATAGGTGTGCAGAGTTTCAGCGCAACTAAACTTGAGCGCCTGGGACGTATACACGGGCCGGAAGAAGCCAAACGCGCCGCCAATCTGGCGAACGGTCTGGGGCTTCGCAGCTTTAATCTTGATCTGATGCACGGCTTGCCGGATCAGACCCTGGAAGAGGCCCTGGGCGATTTGCAGCAGGCGATCGCGCTCAACCCGCCTCATCTATCATGGTATCAGCTCACCATTGAACCCAATACTCTCTTTGGCTCACGCCCTCCGGTATTACCGGACGATGACGCGCTGTGGGATATTTTTGAGCAGGGCCATCGGTTGCTGACCGCCGCCGGGTATCAGCAGTATGAGACATCAGCCTATGCTAAGCCGGGTTATCAGTGTCAGCACAATCTGAACTACTGGCGTTTTGGCGACTATCTTGGTATTGGCTGCGGAGCTCACGGCAAAGTCACTTTTCCAGATGGACGCATCCTGCGCACCACCAAAACGCGACACCCGCGCGGATATATGCAGGGGCGCTACCAGGAAAGCCAGCGTGATGTGGCGCAGACCGACAAACCATTCGAGTTCTTTATGAACCGTTTTCGTTTACTTGAAGCCGCGCCGCGTGCTGAATTTACCCAATATACCGGGCTTACCGAAGACGTTATTCGTAAAGAGATTGATGAGGCTATCACGCAGGGGTATCTGACAGAGAACGAAGAGTTCTGGCAGATTACCCGACACGGTAAGCTGTTTTTAAACTCTCTGCTGGAATTGTTTTTAGCGGAATAACACTGAAAATAGCCAGGCCTGATGGCGCTGCGCTTATCAGGCCTGGGGGCTCAGAGACGATAAGCGCAGCTATCTTTATAGATTAATACTGATTAAACATCGTCTGGATCTGTTGCGGATCTTTGGTTTGCGTCAACGCCAGTTGCAACAGCACACGTGCTTTTTGCGGGTTCAGCGAACCTGAAGCGACAAATCCGTATTTCGCATCATCGATTTCAGCATCCTGCGTGGTGGCACCTGTTGGTACACGGGAAGAACGCACAACCACGGTACCTTTATGCGCGGCAGTCGCCAGGGTATCGAAAATCGTTTTATACAGGTTACCGTTACCTACACCCGCACTGACGATCCCTGCATAACCTGCGTCTACCAGCGCTTTTGCCGGCAGATCAGAAGCATTAGCGTAGTTGTAGATAATCCCCACTTTCGGCAGTTCTCTCAGCTTAGACACATCGAACGGCGTAGAAGTAGTGTGCTTACGGGCAGGCGTACGCTGGTAGTCAATTTTGCCGTTATGGATGTATCCCAGCGGGCCGTAGTTAACGGATTTGAAGGTAGCAACATCAGTGGTATTGGTTTTGGTCACATCACGACCATCCAGTACGGTGTCGTTCATCACCACCAGCACGCCACGGTTTGCAGAGGCTTTATCTGCCGCCGTTACCACCGCGTTATACAGGTTAAACGGACCATCGGCGCTCATTGAAGTAGATGGACGCATTGCACCTACCAGTACCACCGGTTTGTTGCATTTGACTGTCAGGTCGAGGAAATATGCGGTTTCTTCCATGGTGTCCGTACCATGCGTGACTACGAAACCGTCGGTTTTATCACATTCAGCATTGATCTTCTTCGCCAGCGTTAACCAGACTTCATCGTTCATATCCTGGGAGCCGATATTCACAACCTGCTCGCCTTTGACCACAGCGATATCTTTCAGTTGCGGCACCGCATCTACCAGATTTTCTACACCGACTTTGCCTGCCGTGTAGTTGGATTTTGTTGCGGAATCACCACCGCCAGCAATCGTTCCGCCAGTGGCTAAAATGGTGATGTTAGGTAATGCCAGCGCCGCGCCGCTGAATCCCATAACCAGTGCAGCAAGTGCCGTTTTCCTGAAAAACTCCATGTTATTTCTCCAGTTACTTGAATTTGCCGCATTATGTCTATCTCACAGATGAATAATGTGACATTGTCCAATTAACCAGATTTATATTTCCATGAAATTGTCGTTCTTAGAGGTGGATATCAAAATAACAGGAAAATACAAAATAAAACGGCACAGAATGTTTCTGTACCGTTAAAGAGAAGTGAATGTTATTTCAGACCGTTAACTAATGCCTTACGGTCATCTTCCAGCGTTACGACGCGCGCGCAAACATCTTTGCCAAACTGCTGGAAATCTTGTTCCTGATTCTTCCATTCGTTCTGAATTGACGTTTGCAAGCCACCGAGGCTACCGAGCACGCCCTGCAACGGGTTACCGCCGCCTTTGAGCACGGCTTTCGCTCCCATTTCGTTAATGCTGTCTTGCAAAATGCCGCCCATCGCCTGGTTCACCAGCTGTTGCCCGTCAGCGCGGACCTGATCTATCGCCTTATAATGGAAGGTCAGACCGTCGGAGCGATGCTCGATTATCCGGTTCATCTGCTCTTTCAACTGAGCATCAAGCTTGGTTAAACGACCGCGCATATTACTGCTTTCGCCCACTTCTTTGGCGATGATTTTATCCAGTGCCACGCGACCTTTCTCAACGCGCGCTCTGGCACCTTCGTCAATCCACGGCAGACTGCTACGCAACGCCGCCTGATAATCTTTCGCCTGCTCACGCTGTGCAGCGCTCAGGGTGTATTGTTTACCGTTGAAGGTGACATTGCCGGTCGGCGTAATAACCAGATCGCCGTTTTCACCTTTCACCTGCACCGTTTGCGGACTTAAAATCACATCGTCTCGTGGAGTGACGCTGCACTTGTAATCAGCATGTGCGGCCATCGCCGTGAACGTTAGGAGTGCCGCCAGCAGCGTTTTGCGCATCATATCTATCCCTCAATACAAATCGGGCCGGCATTTGCCGACCCTTTGCTACTTAGTCCCACCAAACATCGAAAAGTTCGCTGGTACGCACGTCTTCAAGTTTATGCTCTTCCAGCCACTTACGGACAATCGCCTGATGTTCTTCAGTACATTTGCCAATTTCCTGCAGGCAGATCAGACCTTCCCAGGCCAGATAGCCGCTGCCGTCAAAGGCCAGTTTGTTCGGCTCGATAACTTCATTGATAAGGTCATCAACGATTTTATCAACCTGCTCTTCAGATGTGCCTTCCGGGAAACGCCATGCAACCGAAAATCCTAATTCCTGGAATTCGTCGATATGCATTTTTTTACGCAGACGACGGCTACGGTTCTTTGCCATTATTTCACCCTCTCGAACATTAAGTCCCATACGCCATGGCCAAGTCGATGACCACGTTGTTCAAATTTGGTTACCGGGCGCGATTCCGGGCGCGGTACATAATCGTTACTCTCTGACTGGTTTTTATATCCGTCAATGGAGGACATCACTTCAAGCATGTGTTCCGCATAGGCTTCCCAGTCGGTAGCCATGTGGAAAACGCCGCCCAGTTTCAGCTTGCTTTTAACAAGCTCAGCAAATGGTACCTGAACGATACGGCGTTTATTATGACGTGCTTTATGCCACGGGTCAGGGAAAAAGAGCTGAACCATTGATAAAGAATTGTCAGGAATCATTTTGTGCAGTACTTCAACGGCATCATGGCACATCACGCGCAGGTTCTCGACACCCTCTTCATGAGCTGAGGCCAGACACGCGCCGACGCCTGGAGAGTGCACTTCAATGCCGAGGAAATTCTGTTCCGGACGAGCTTTAGCCATGGCCACCAGCGAAGCGCCCATACCAAAACCAATCTCAAGTGTCACTGGCGCTTCACGGCCAAACAGCGCGGCAAAATCCACAGGCTCTTCGCTAAACTCAACGCCCATCACCGGCCAGTAGTTTTCCAGCGCGTGTTCCTGCCCTTTGGTCAGTCGCCCCTGGCGACGAACAAAACTACGAATCCGGCGCAGAGGGCGGCCGTTTTCATCAAATTCCGGTGAAATGACGTCGTTCTTCATAAAAGTTTAGTCTGCTGTGTTTGAGTTCTGAAAACGGGCATTATCCAAAGTTAGTTGCCGGATGCAAGTAAAGGAAGAAAGTGAGCAGCGGAAAGTTCCGGTTTACACCCCGTTGCCGCTGTGCTGCAATCTTGCCCCCAGTCATTATGAAACGGTAACCATGCAAGCGTCTCAATTTTCAGCTCAGGTATTGGGCTGGTACGACAAATACGGACGGAAAACGCTGCCCTGGCAAATTGACAAGACGCCTTACAAAGTATGGCTCTCTGAGGTCATGCTGCAACAAACGCAGGTTGCGACAGTTATTCCTTATTTTGATCGCTTTATGGCGCGCTTCCCGACGGTTACTGACTTAGCACAGGCACCGCTGGATGAGGTCCTTCATTTATGGACCGGTCTGGGTTATTACGCCCGTGCTCGTAATCTCCATAAAGCCGCTCAGCAGGTAGTGACGCTACACGGCGGAACGTTTCCGCAAACCTTTGATGAAGTAGCAGCCCTGCCAGGCGTCGGGCGTTCTACCGCTGGCGCGATCCTTTCGCTTTCTCTGGGTCAGCATTTTCCGATTCTCGACGGCAACGTTAAACGCGTGCTGGCTCGCTGTTATGCTGTCAGCGGTTGGCCAGGTAAAAAAGAGGTCGAGAAAAAGCTCTGGGATTTGAGCGAACAGGTTACGCCAGCTAAAGGCGTTGAGCGGTTTAATCAGGCAATGATGGATTTAGGAGCGATGGTCTGTACGCGTTCGAAGCCCAAATGTTCCCTGTGCCCGCTAGAAAATGGCTGTGTGGCTAGTGCCAACACAAGCTGGTCACTTTACCCCGGTAAAAAACCCAGACAGACATTACCAGAACGTACAGGCTATTTTTTACTGGTGCAGCATGATGATCAGGTATTGCTTGCGCAGCGCCCACCAAGCGGTTTATGGGGCGGATTGTACTGTTTTCCGCAGTTTGAAGATGAAGATGGGCTACGTCAGTGGCTGGCGCAACGGCAAATTAACGCAGATAATCTGACCCAACTTAATGCGTTTCGCCACACCTTTAGCCATTTCCATTTAGATATTGTGCCTATGTGGCTTCCCGTGTCTTCATTCACCTCATGCATGGATGAAGGCAATGCGCTCTGGTATAACTTAGCGCAACCGCCGTCGGTAGGACTGGCGGCTCCCGTGGAGCGTTTGTTGCAGCAATTACGTACCGGTACGCATGTTTAACGTGTCGGTTAATAGAGAGGATTTTTTATGAGCAGAACGATTTTTTGTACTTTCCTGCAACGCGATGCAGAAGGTCAGGATTTTCAGCTGTACCCAGGCGAACTGGGAAAACGCATTTACAACGAGATTTCGAAAGAAGCGTGGGCACAGTGGCAGCATAAGCAAACCATGCTGATTAACGAAAAGAAACTGAATATGATGAACGTCGAACACCGTAAACTGCTGGAACAGGAAATGATTAACTTCCTGTTTGAAGGTAAGGACGTGCATATTGAAGGCTATACGCCGGAAGATAAAAAATAAGCATCTCTTGCTGACAATTTCGTAGGCCGGATAAGGTGCTCACACCACCCTCCGGCAAAACGATACAACAACAAACACAACACGCACTCCCGGAATGATGAAAAAATTTCTCGCGCTTGCCGTTATTGCGCCGTTGCTCATCTCCTGTTCCAGTTCGACCAAAAAAGGCGATACCTATAACGAAGCCTGGGTCAAGGATACCAACGGTTTTGATATTCTGATGGGGCAATTTGCTCATAACATTGAGAATTTGTGGGGATTCAAGGAAGTACTGATTGCGGGTCCGAAAGACTACGTAAAGTATACCGATCAGTATCAAACCCGCAGCCACATCAACTTTGATGACGGTACGATAACCGTTGAGACCATCGCCGGGACAGATCCCGCCGGACACCTGCGTCGGGCGATCATCAAGACATTGCTAATGGGCGATGATCCCGGATCTATCGATCTCTATTCCGATGTCGATGATATCAAGATTTCCAAAGAGCCGTTCCTGTATGGGCAGGTGGTTGATAATACCGGTCAGCCCATTCGCTGGGAGGGGCGTGCAACAAACTTCGCGAATTACCTGCTACAAACGCGACTTAAGAGCCGCAGCAACGGCCTGCGCATCATCTATAGCGTGACGATCAATCTGGTGCCAAACCACCTTGATAAGCGAGCACATAAATATATCGGCATGGTACGGCAGGCATCGCGGAAGTACGGTGTCGACGAATCGCTGATTCTGGCAATCATGCAGACCGAATCGTCCTTTAACCCGTATGCTGTCAGTCATGCCGATGCGTTGGGGTTAATGCAGGTAGTACAACACAGCGCCGGGAAAGATGTATTCCGCTCTCAGGGGCGTTCGGGTACGCCAAGCCGCAGCTTCCTGTTTGATCCGGCCAGTAACATCGACACGGGTACAGCCTACCTGGCGATGCTCAACAATGTCTATTTGGGCGGTATTGATAATCCGACCTCGCGCCGCTATGCGGTGATCACCGCCTATAACGGCGGGGCGGGTAGCGTGCTGCGCGTTTTCTCCAGCGATAAGATTCAGGCCGCAAATATTATCAACAGCATGTCCCCGGGGGATGTTTATCAAACCCTGACTACGCGACATCCATCAGCAGAATCACGTCGTTATCTTTACAAGGTTAATTCCGCACAGAAAACCTATCGTCGACGTTAACATCGTCCTCTCCTGACACCTCCGCTAACGGATGTCAGGAGAGCAAAAGTGTTAACTCCGTCACTCTTTTACCTTGCAATTAGAAATTGTTTGCAAATATTTGTCACAGCTAACAAAAAAAGAGTGTCTCTCATTGATAGAATCACATCATATTGCAACGGCAAATGTGCCTTTTAAAACATTCATCCGCATTACGGTGTGAGGAAATTAACATGAATCTTAAGCTGCAGCTGAAAGTCCTCTCCTTTCTGCAGTTCTGCCTGTGGGGTAGTTGGCTCACGACCCTCGGCTCTTATATGTTTGTCACCCTTAAATTCGATGGTGCATCCATTGGCGCAGTGTATAGCTCCCTGGGGATTGCCGCCGTATTTATGCCAACGCTGTTAGGGATCGTGGCTGACAAATGGATCAGTGCAAAATGGGTTTATGCACTTTGCCACCTGGTCGGCGCAGGAACACTGTTCGCCGCCGCCGAGGTCACCACGCCAGGGGCCATGTTCTTTGTGATCTTGCTTAACTCACTGGCCTATATGCCAACGTTAGGGCTAATCAACACTATCTCTTACTATCGCCTGCAATCTGCCGGGATGGATATTGTCACCGACTTCCCGCCAATTCGTATCTGGGGCACCATCGGCTTTATTCTGGCCATGTGGGCGGTAAGCTTCTCTGGCTTTGAACTGAGTCATATGCAGCTTTACATCGGCGCGACATTATCCGTGGTACTGGTACTGTTTACCCTGACGCTGCCGCATATTCCGGTTGCCAATCAGCAAAAAAACCAGAGCTGGACGTCAATGCTCGGCCTGGATGCATTCGCGCTGTTTAAAAACAAGCGTATGGCTATTTTCTTCATCTTCTCAATGATGCTGGGCGCAGAGTTGCAAATTACCAATATGTTCGGCAATACCTTCCTGCACAGCTTCGATAACAACCCACTGTTCTCCGGTAGCTTTATCGTTGAACACGCCTCGGTGATGATGTCGATTTCGCAGATTTCTGAAACCCTGTTTATCCTGACCATCCCGTTCTTCTTAAGCCGTTACGGTATCAAGAACGTCATGCTTATCAGTATCGTGGCGTGGATGCTGCGCTTCGGTCTGTTTGCTTACGGCGATCCGACTCCGTTCGGTACCGTGCTGCTGGTTCTGTCGATGATTGTTTACGGTTGTGCTTTCGACTTCTTCAACATCTCGGGTTCCGTATTTGTGGAAAAAGAAGTGCGACCTGAAATTCGCGCCAGCGCACAGGGTATGTTCCTGATGATGACCAACGGCTTCGGCTGTATTCTGGGCGGTCTGGTGAGCGGTAAAGTGGTTGAGTACTATACACTGAATGGTATTACTGACTGGCAGACCGTGTGGCTGATCTTCGCAGGTTATTCACTGGTTCTGGCGTTCGCTTTCGTGGCACTGTTTAAATACAAACACGTTCGCGTACCGGCTGGCTCCCAACCCGTCGCGCATTAATCTTCATTTATTGGAAAAGGTCACCTGTCGGTGACCTTTTTTTTGCCGGATGGCGCTTACTTCAAGACGTAGCCAAACAGACGCTTAATTCCGTCAGCATCGGTCTCGCTGTAGACCCCTTGCAGCTCCGGCGAGAATCCTGGGAGCAGGTTAACGCCCTCTTCCAGAGCCAGAAAATAACGCTGAACCGCCCCACCCCATACTTCTCCCGGTACCACGCACAGTACACCAGGAGGATAAGGCAGCGCGCCTTCTGCCGCAATGCGACCCGCGGCATCACAAATACGCACCAGCTCAACGTCACCACGGATAAAGGCACTGTGGGCGTCCTGCGGATTCATCGCCACGACCGGCAAACTCTCCTGACGGAACATCGCCTTTTGTAGATCCTTCACATCAAAGCTGACGTACAGATCGTGCATCTCCTGGCACAGCTCACGCAGCGTGTAATCCCGATAGCGTACCGGGTATTTGTTGGTGATGGTAGGCAGCACATCAGCCAACGCCGTGTCGTCCTCAATATGCTGTTCAAACTGCGCCAGCATAGCTACCAGTTGCGCCATTTTCTCTGCGCTTTCTGCAGGCGTCAGCAGGAACAGAATTGAGTTGAGGTCGCATTTCTCCGGCACGATGCCATTTTCACGCAGGTAATGCGCCAGAATCGTCGCCGGGATGCCGAACTCGGTATATTGCCCGGTCTGTGCATCAATGCCAGGAGTGGTCAGCAACAGTTTGCAGGGATCGACAAAATACTGGTCGCACGCGTAACCGGAAAAACCATGCCATTTCGCGCCCGGTTCAAAGCTAAAGAAGCGACGCTCGCTGGTGATGGTTTTCGTCGGATAGGTTTCCCACGGTTTGCCATCGATCACGGGGGGAATAAAGGGCTGGAGCAGCTTACAGTGGGCAATGATAGCTTTACGTGCCTCAATCCCCATCTCCACGCATTCTGCCCACAAACGACGCCCGCTCTCTCCTTCATGGATTTTAGCGTTAACATCCAGCGCGGCAAATAACGGATAAAACGGGCTTGTAGAGGCATGCAGCATAAACGCGTTGTTCAGACGTTTGTGCGGGCAGAAACGCGCCTGACCACGAATATGGTTATCTTTTTTGTGGATCTGCGAGGTTTGCGAGAACCCGACCTGCTGCTTATGCACCGACTGGGTAACAAAAATCCCCGGATCGTTAGCATTAAGCTCCAGCAACAACGGCGATCCATCGGCCATCATCGGAATAAACTGCTCGTATCCGACCCAGGCAGAATCAAACAGGATGTAATCACACAGACTGCCAATCTTGTCGATCACCTGCCGGGCGTTGTAGATCGTCCCGTCATACGTGCCAAGCTGAATAATTGCCAGACGGAACGGGCGCGGCTGTTCGGCCTTTTGCGGTGCAACCTCCCGGATCTGCTGGCGCAAATATTCCTCATTAAAACAGTGCTCATCAATGCCACCAATAAAGCCAAACGGATTGCGTGCCGCCTCCAGATAAACCGGCGTGGCTCCAGCCTGAATCAGAGCACCATGATGGTTCGACTTGTGGTTATTACGGTCAAATAGCACCAGATCGCCACGCGTCAGTAACGCATTAGTCACCACTTTATTTGCAGCCGATGTGCCATTCAGAACAAAGTAGGTTTTATCCGCATGGAAAACTTTAGCGGCAAATTTTTGCGCATGTTTGGCCGACCCTTCATGGATGAGCAGATCGCCCAGTTTGACGTCAGCATTGCACATATCCGCACGAAACAGATTTTCGCCAAAAAACTCGTAGAAATGACGACCCGCTGGATGCTTCTTGAAAAACTCGCCATGCTGATGTCCCGGGCAGGCAAAGGTGCTGTTCCCCATTTCAACATACTGAGTCAACGTGTCATAAAACGGCGGCAACAGCTCTTCCTCATAACGACAGGCTGCGGACTCAAGCTCCAGCCAGTCCTGTGCATTACCGCGAATAATTGCCTCAACGCCTGCAGGTACATCCACATCAGTCTCTGAAAAAATAAACACGGGCAAATGAAAACCAGTGCGTTTAAGCAACGAAAGGATCCCACTGCGGCTGTCCGCAACAGTAATGACGACTGCCGCAACATCAGTAAAATCGGTACTGTCCAGCGACACCACCTGACGATGGGTAGACAGGCGAGAGACCAGTTCACCACTGGCGGCAATATTCATTGATTTCATAAGCGCAAAAACCTGTTTCGGGAAAGTCAAAAGCCCCGGGCAAAGCTGCATTGCTTCGCCCTACGAAATGACAGGTCAAACTGGTAACCAGCCCCGACCGCCAGACATCAGTAAAAGCAGATAGCCTCTGATTTTACTGTTATCCTGCAGTGAGCGTGCGTTGCCGTCACCGCATAGTGGGAGAGTGAAAAAATATCGCAGGAAGGGGCAATCTTCGCGCATAAAGGCGATGTTGAAGGCGATGTAGGGGGAATATATTCATCCCAGGCAGCCCCGTCAGACAGGAGAAAATTCGCGCAATTTTGGCACCTTTAACTATCAGGCGCAAGACAAAATCCTATGCATATATCTTGCAGATAAACACCCATTTTTCCGATCGATAGCGTCATAATAATGCAATCTGAAAACATAAACACACCCGGGCCATTGCCTTTAACATCAAGACGATAACGGGTAATCAGGAGCGAATGTGGTAATCGGACCTTTTATTAATGCCAGCGCCATTTTATTTGGCGGTGTTCTCGGCACACTACTCAGCCAGCATTTACCAGAACGTATTCGAGTCTCAATGACCTCTATTTTCGGGCTGGCCTCTCTGGGTATTGGGATTTTACTGGTAATTAAGTGCGCCAATCTGCCAGTCATGGTTCTGGCAACGCTGGTCGGCGCGTTAATCGGCGAGATTTGTTATCTGGAAAAAGGGATTAACGCTGCTGTAGCTAAAGCACAACAGGTTTTCACCAGATCAGATGTAAATGCAACGCATGAGTCTTTTATCCAAAGCTATGTAGCAATCATTGTGCTTTTTTGCGCCAGCGGTACCGGGATCTTTGGGGCGATGCATGAAGGGATGACTGGCGACCCTAATATTTTAATCGCTAAGTCTTTTCTCGATTTCTTCACCGCCGCCATCTTCGCCTGCTCGCTGGGTATTGCGGTATCAGCCATTTGCGTGCCGGTGCTGGCAATCCAGTTAACTCTGGTCACCTGTGCTGCGTTGATTTTGCCGCTGACAACGCCTGCAATGATGGCCGATTTTAGCGCTGTAGGCGGATTATTGCTGCTGGCAACCGGCTTACGCATTTGTGGAATCAAAATGTTCGCGGTCGTTAATATGCTTCCCGCTCTGCTACTGGCAATGCCGCTTTCCGCTGCATGGACCGCATTTTTTGCCTGAGAATGCGTGCAATACCAGCAATCTGGTGATAGATTGTGCAGTCTGCATTGAATTGAAGAAATTTCGTTGACGAAACGAAGCGAATCGGTTTTAATGCGCCTCGTTGCCCGGATAGCTCAGTCGGTAGAGCAGGGGATTGAAAATCCCCGTGTCCTTGGTTCGATTCCGAGTCCGGGCACCAAAATTTAGAAAAACCAGCCTTAGGGCTGGTTTTTTGCTTTCTGAAGGATGCAGTAGATTTGTGGTCGTTCTGACTGCAAATGTCACCAACCTCTCGCTGAGCGGCGCTCGTTTTTTTGATACAAGGTGTGGCAACGTTTTGCTCAGCAGTAGGTGCTTCCGAACGAAATACCGGCTTGTGACTGAAGCCCCGGAACTATTAAAAAGTACGCATAATTAAAATGAGTATGCTCACATATCCACTGATATCTGCATATAAATAGTTCATAACGCGTGTTCAACGAACAAGCGTCTCACTATCATTCAAAACCTCAATTTTTTTTAGCATTTCCAGATACACTTTATGAACCCCTATTGCTTGCCCAATAGCACATGGAGGAATAGCATTTTCTGATCTGGAAGAACTCTCCCGACGAGGAATACTATATGCATACCAACTGAAATAACCATTGACCTGAAGGTCATTGATAGCATCCAGCATATCCACGCTCATTGAGGAACCATAGCGATCTACCAGTCTATCGAGACGATTAATACCAGATGTTATATGAGTACGAAATATATCATTCCATGTGCCGCCATCAGGCACAGAGAAGAAAGTCTTTGGTCGCAATTCCAGGCATGTGTTCTGAGCCTTTTCCAGCATCGGCTTCTTAAGCATTAAATCAAAAGAGATGTTGTTATCACTGATGTATTTACCACCATTATTTTCAATGTAAAGACTTCGAAAAGGTGATGCTATAGAATTCAAACTTTTTGATATTTCTAAGTTTATAATTTTGCCAAGCTTTTGTTTTTCTAATTTAATATGTTGTTCATTTTCACGCTGTTGATACGTAGAAACAAATGAGTAAATGAGTGCAAAAACTACTAAAGCGAGTGTGAAGCGTCCTGGAATCGTAAGTTTTTTTAGGCCGGACTCATTCTTGTCCCATGTATTACCGATAATTGCTATCAGAGCAGAACCGAAAGCCAGAAAAATTGGAATGTATTCCATATATAACTCCTTAAAAACTGTTCTAAATAATATTAGAACACAAAAAAATCAAGTTCGCTATAAACCGCAGTAAATGCAACAAAACATAAATATAACGTATTAAATATTTACCTTAGGAAGCCATTAATATCGACAGTCTCTAACATGCGATAGATTATTTATCTAAAACTTAGCATAAAATACTCTATCCAGACACGAGTATTTAAGTTCCCCGAATCCGATTCCAGACACCACTATTTAGAAAAACCAGCCTTAGGGCTGGTTTTTTGCTTTCTGGCACCAAAAAAGTAACTCGAACTCAGTCAATTGCCAGGACTGACTGAATTCGATCTAGTTAGTTTGAGTTACTTAAAGTTATATTTAATACCAATCATCGCTGAAGTATCGTTATAACCTTTATCTCCAATCTGCGCGCCAATATTACCCCAGATATTGAGCTGCGGATTAATTTGCCCCTCAACACCCGTTTTAATTTCACCCAGATCACGTGCGCCTTCTTGTCGGATACTGACCCCATCCATTGTTGTGCCAAAGTTACGGGTATTGTGGATCCAGTTCACTTCCACAAACGGCTGGAACTCTCGTGCGTTGCCATCATCAATTGCACTGTGGCCTTTCAGGAAAGTACGGACTCCCAGCCGAGTCTGGATATTGCCATCTCCTTTGCCGCTGACGTGAGAACCATTCGATTCACGATGATCGTCTGCTTCAACCCCCATCCAGATAGCTTGTCCCTGCGGCTGGATAAACCATTCGTTTTCAGAACCTTTACTTCCGGTGAATTCACCGAGCTTGTGCGTATAACCCAGCTCCAGCGATCCGGTAATCCCTTTCGATTTGTATGATTCACCCTGAATACCCTGGCCTTTGACACTATTATTAAACCAGTTGTACTGCGCCCATGTATCCAGATAAGCCCCCTGATGCGTTTCATCATTGGCATACCATGTTGCATAGACCCCAGCACTGTAACCATTCACGGAACCATCAGAACGATAACCTGTAGATGAGGAGCGCGTATTGCTGTTGTTATGTCCATACCCGGCCATCACGCCAAGATGCCAGCGATCCAGTCCATCGCCACTCCAGCGGGCAATATCGCTACCAATCTGCATTACATAGCGATTACTCTGGGTTTTCAGCTGGCCGCTACCGTCACGCCAGTTGTTATGTCCACCGACATGACGCATCCACATACTTGTCACTTTCTGCTCGCCTGTCAGCGCGTCGATGTACTGGGTTTCACCCAGA
This sequence comes from Citrobacter sp. Marseille-Q5395, assembly GCF_947057495.1. Classification (NCBI taxonomy): domain Bacteria; kingdom Pseudomonadati; phylum Pseudomonadota; class Gammaproteobacteria; order Enterobacterales; family Enterobacteriaceae; genus Citrobacter; species Citrobacter sp. Marseille-Q5395. The sequence continues at coordinate 476,179 of NZ_CAMSEL010000001.1, forward strand.
CGATCGTGCAGACGGGTAACAAACATATTATTTGCTGCCGCCAGGTTTGCCGTGTAGCTCCCACCCTCCGGGCGCAGATCTTTATCAGTATCAGGATCTGGTTTCGGATCCGGGTCTGGATCTGTTTTACCACTGGTCAAATACCAGTTGCCACTGTTCTCATCCTGGCCACGCCCAAGAGTATAATCATAAGCGCCCGCCACAATACGACCTGCTTGCGTAAATTCACCATCCGACTGCCCGTCTACGTGGATCACTTCAATACCGTCGATCGTGGCAGCCCCTTTCCCACCAGCATTAGTGACGCTAACTGAAGTTGTGCCGCTGGTATCACCCTTCACAACCAGCTTATCCGTTACGGAATCATCATTCCCCAAAGCAGTGTTTAATGAAAGATGGCCGTCATTACCCGCATAATTGCCATTAACTACCAGTTGGTTGCCCGCCAGTTGGCCATTCACGCCGGTCTTAATAGTACCGCTATTAGTGAGATTGCCTCCCACCGTAAACAGAAGATTATCGCCAGTCCCGGTACCAACCTGCACTCTCCCTGCGTTATTCACATTGCCAGCAACACCACCGACACCAGAGAGCATGCCAAATGTCGCAACATTCACCTGTGAACTGGCAAGGATAACCGGCGACGTTGCGTTGCCCAGCACTAAGCCGCCCTGCTCAATATCCGTTTGCCCGGTCCAGGCTGCGTTATCACCTACGGTAACGGAGCCTGCGCCCAGTTTGGTCACTCGACCACTACCATATACATCATTATTGAGTTGCCAGTCAGTGTCGCTGTTCAATACCAGAGAGCCCGTATTACTCACATCCGCACTGCCCAGGTTTTCTGCAATAGAAGCGGTAAGTTGGGAATCCGCATCGATAGAGAACTGACCGGTGAAAGCGCTGTTATTGTCTACCAGCACAACATCACTGCCGTTGAGTTCAACCAGCCCGGCATCACTGATATTATTGTATAGATTGCCTGCGGCTTTACCGATCGATAGCGTTCCTGCCGCTACAATATCACCCGAACCAAGGCCCAGAGTCGTGTTCATTAACACGCGGGCACCTTCCGCGATGGTGGTTGTCGCCGTCAGCGTACTGTTTTCACCAGTAATGGTCAGCGTATCGGCATTCACGTTCAGCTCACCACTTCCCGTTAACACACCGTCTGCTGAGCCGCCGTGCTCAAGTGTCAGGCTACCACCGTTAATATTCAGCAAAGAGCCTGCTGCCGCAGCTAGCTTACCGATAGTCTGGCGATGACCATTCATATCAAACCCGGACTCTGTCGCCAGACGCAGTTCGCTGGTCTGCCCAAGAACATTATCATTTTGCATCAGAAGGTTGCCGCTGCGTACATCGGTAACGCCGGTATAATCATTATCCTGATTGGACAGTGATACCGTCTGGCCTTTCTGGCTGTCAAACGCCAAATCTCCGCTCCCGGTTACACGGGCGCTGAGATCCGCCGCATTGCCGGTCTTGCCGTTTGCATCCAGTACCAGCGCATTATCTCCAGATGCCAGCAATTCTACCTGCGTCAGGCCATAGTTAATGTACAGGCCGTCATCACTCGCACCGCCGGTGAGACGATAGTCATAAGTCCCTTTCGCCACGACCTCGCCGTTTTGACTGATATCGACTTCCACGCCATCACTAATGATATTGCCATTGCTATCAGTCAGCGTCAGGTTACCCGCACCGCCTGAAACAGGGGTATCTGAGGTAGCCAGTTGGATCAGCGACTGCGCATCGTCCTGTTCAAGCAGTGACTGCGTGGTATCAGCCAGCGGACGATCGTTGCTGATCGTGCCAGTATCAACCTGCACGGTACCGCGCCCGGAAAGATCCATCTTCCCTGAATGAATAGTCCCTTCAGCGTTACTCTGCCCAGGGGTCACACCGTCAAAACTGACCGTACCGCCGTTAAAGGCGAGTCCTCCAATCTTCTGCTCGCCAACAGCCACATGCGTCACGCTACCCGTACCCGCACTTAATGTCGCCTGGCTCAGCGCCAGAGTATTCAACCCCGCCAGTTCAAAGGTGCTGTTGCTCAGCGCCAGCGTGCCATTGAATCCGTCTGCTGCATTGTTGCTGGTAAAATCGAACGCATTACCGCTGGCATCCACCTCTACCGTACCGGTACCCGCCAGATGACTGTTAAAGACATACGTGCTATTGGATTTCAGCGACAGCGTGCTGGTCTCGTCGACGCTATAACCAGTATCAGCAGCATCGTTTTGATTATCACCCAGCGCAAATGTGACATTATCAACGGTAAATACGGAGCCAGCAGTGAGATCAATATGCTCCATACCACTGATAGCATCAGTACGATTCAGGATGTACTGCGCGTTTTTCAGTTGAAGTGTATCTCCACCCGCACCACCATTAAGGCTGGTAAACAGCGATGTCTCCGTCTCTTTAATATCATTGAGCACATACAAATCGTTACCGCTTCCGGTCGTGACGTCCGTGGCCGTACTACCAGAATCCAGCGTAACCGTGTTATCGCCGCTCATCAGATTAACCTGTCCGACAATGCTCGCGCCTGCGGCGTTTGTAAACGCAACCCCGGCCCCCGTCAGCATTTCCACTGCTTTTTGCGAGGCATCCAGCGCTTTAATCACACCTTTATTAATGAAACTTTCCAGTGCACCATTATCAGCGTTGACCACCGCATGGCTTGTTGACTTCGAGGTTAGCTCACCAGATTGTTCAACATTTTTGGTTGTCCCCCCAATAATCAGCGCTTCACCGCCGTCACTGTCGAGCACGTTAACGCTGATACCTGTTTTCAGATCGGTTGACGCATTGGTGACAATCCCTTTGCCTGCAGCCTGTTCGACGTTGATCACCAGATTGCGTGAGTCGGACATATCCAGCGTTTGATCGGTTTCGCTACCGTCAATATTTTCAAACAAAATCCCCGTGCCACTACCCGTTACGGTAACAGTACCGGAGTTGGTTTGCGCCAGCGATGCGCCGGTATGAATACCAATACCGTTACCTACGCTTACAGTAGTATCTTTTAACTGGATGCCCGCAATTTTAGCGACGTTTTCAATAGCACTCCCTTTGCCAGCGCTGTCCATCGTAATGGTAGCGCCATCAACAGTCAGGCCTTTCGCGCCGTTAGCCAGCAGGATGCCATGCGCGTCTCCTGCTGCTTTGGTTTCCCCCGAACCGGTCAAGCTCAGCGAGGCATCATTGCCAACAAGATAGGCTGCTGTGCCATCCGTCGCGGTTACCGTCGCATCGTTTTTAACAACCGAATCAGCACCTTCAATACTGACCGCGACACCATTAACGTTAATATCACCAGCGTTATTCAGCGTGCCGCCAGAAACCAGGACGCCAGTGCTGCCCGCCTGGGCGAAATCAATAGTACCCTGGTGGTTAAGCGTACCACCGTTGCGAGCGATGTAGCCGAAGGCACCATCCGCTGTGTTGCTGGTATTCAATGTGGCATAGCTGGTAAGTACAGAGTCGCCCTTCAGACTCGCATCAACTTTCCCGGACAGATCGTAATAATTACCATCAACAATCCCGGCAGTGGTCCCTTTACCGGAAAGCTTAACAATCACCGCATCTTTAGTGATAACACCATCAGCACCGCCTTCCACACGCACGCCAGTGGCACCGTCGCCCGTGATGCTCAATGATTGCGAACCGGAATCAAAATGGCTTCCCGTCCCCGTCACTTGCAGAATAGTGGAGTCTTTGCCTGATGCCGTCATTGTCGTACCTGATGACCCACTACCATCAAAGGTTGCACCGCCTTCAATACGGTATAGCGTTGACCCTTCAGTCGATACGTCCTGCAGGGTCGAAGAGGATGCGTTGATTTTAGAACCGCTACCGTAAACAAAATAACCGATTTGGTTCTTACCACTGTCAAAAGACACTTTACCCGTATCGGTAATATCGATCGTACCGCCGTCACGAACATGCAGACCAATCGCGTTATCTGCAGCAAGACTGACACTCCCGCTCATGGTCAGTCGTGAACCCGATCCTTCAACCCAGGCACCAATGTTTTTCTGCGTACTGTCGGTTGTACTGCCATTGGTGATGTTGATGCTGCCGGAGTGAAGCGCCTCGCTCCCTCCCTGTAGCTCAATCCCGCTGGCACTGTACCCATTCAGATTGATCTTGCCGCTGTTTTCCAGACCTTTCGCGCCGTTAATACCCATCAGCCCGGTATTTTGCGCTGACCCGGTACCATTGATATCGATAACACCATTTTGCTTAACGCTGATGCCATCTGGCGACTCGCTACCATCCGCCTTGATAGCAACAGCATTTTCTACTTTTTCCCCGATAGTAATGTTGCCGGGGTTATTGATAGTCCCACCTTTCACATACATACCAATGGCGGGGAGCGTCACCACAACCTCACTGGTCGTTTCATCTTTTACCGCCTGGGCGGTACGTCCGATATAGAGAGTCCCGTTGTTTGTCGCAACGACATTATGCTGAGCAAATACACCGTAGGTGTATACACTATCGATGGATTGCACTGGTTCACCGCCAGTCGCAATATTCATTACGCCATTATTTATAAACGTTGCCGTGTCGTTCATCAGCAAAGCGTAAGCGTTATAAATATCCTGGTGAGAAGCGAGGTTGATAATGCCGTCATTCTGCACTTTCGTGGTACCTGTCGACAGAATCGCGGTATGCGCACCGACCCATGCGTTTTTCACATCAAGACTGGTACCCCCGTCAATAACACCGTTGTTATTCACGATGCTGTCCCGTGCCGAAATGACATAATCGCCCCCCGATGCACCAGCAGCGGTCCCTAACGTACCGTTGTTGTTCAGCGTGGCGCCTTTGGTCAATGTCACCACGGAGGTATCACTGAACACAGCCTGAATATTTGCATCAGCAGAAATATTAACGACAGAGTGCGCTCCGGTAGCTTTTATGAAACTATTCACATCCCGGTTTGCAAGCTGCAATACAGCATCGCCGGCCGGGATCTTGGTATCGAAGTGGATGCTTTTTTGTTCCGTGGAATAGGCTTTGTTTAACTCAGCCTGATAGTCTGCAGGTGAGAGTTGGCCCGCCTCAACAGCCTTCACCAGGGCATCATTATAGGTTTTTAAATCATCAATATTGTTAACGGTATACTGGCCTAACGCACTGGAGAAGGTGCCATTGTAAGTTGCGGTATTAAAGCTAAACGTTTTTCCAGAAGTATCCGCGACATTACCGATGCTACCGCTTTGCACGATAGTTTTAGAGTTGTAGTTCAGTACGGCATCTTTTGTATCGCTGGCGCTGGTCTCAACGTTATAAATCCCGGAAACCTTAGTGACAGCGTTAAACTTGTTCTCTGTGTGTTCTGCCCAATCGTTTCCCTTTGAACCGATATTGACATCAAGCTCACCACCCGACTTTACGGTTGCCTGCTTCATATTGACATACTGTCCGTTGCCAACTGCAACCCCCAGATATGTCGTCAGATCGCCGATATTATTAGTGGAGAAATTATTACTGTCGTAAACCTGTATTGTGCGTGAGGCTCCAGTGACAGGATCGACATATTGAATACTGTGCGTACGACCACCTAATGTCGTTTGTTTCAGGTTTATATTTTCACTACCAGATGAAATATACCCGCTATCCATTGCCTGCTGAATTGTCATCGTCTGGAAACCAGATGCCCCGGAAGCAATACTGCCATATCCTTTAGCGCCAGTGACGATATTCATCGTTTCACCATCGCCAACAACAAGCTGACCAACACCATTACTATTGGTATATGGTGTGTATTCTGGCAGTACATAATCGGCGGCCAGAGCATTTACCGACTGCGTCGCGAATACTGCACCAATTATACTTAACGCCAACGTTGATAAATTAAAGCGATAGTTATTAACTCGAATACCTACGTCGCTATTAGTTTCTACTGAAGCACCAGATCGATTAGCCAATTCAGAAACAACAACTGCACACGAGCGCGACACACTCCATACCACTTTATAAATCTTATTCATAATTACCTTTCCGAAGGACTCCACGATGCCTTTATTTACTGGCAAATTTTCGTGGTCACATAGCAGTAGATGAACTCATGAATATACAGCGGACGGACACGACTTCTTCGCTGGAAGTTTTCCGCTGAAACATTGAGCAACTTGTACTCGACGGATGGTATTACTCAAGCATAACAATATCTATTTATATCGAAAATTATACATTATATAGATAATATGACTATAAATTTAAGCCGGTAAAGATTTTTATGTTAGCGAAGTACAAAAAACAACCAAATGGTTGATAATCATATGTATAAATTTTGTAATTTACACAACACACTCACATCACAACAAATAAACAATTCCAGCTTATTAAAAGACTGTAAAAATTCAAATGATAATAAGTCTCCATTCATTTAAAATGAGAATTTGAATATAGACAAAGATATCTATAAGACTAATCTCATACTATAATCTTTATAATAAAAAATTCAATCCACTTGATTTGCAAAAAATTACATTCATGGACGATGACTACGACTGCAGTTGGAAAAACTTCACTTCACAATTCGCCAATTTTGCAGGTTCAAAGACTTTGCTTGTCGTATATAATAAGCGAAAAGCATCACACGCTACTGGCCAATGTTTTAAGTCTCTTGATGCTTTGCAATTTTTCTATTATTTTATTAGTGTGATTTTTTAGCCCTTTCATGAAGGGTGAAACACCATCTTCTAAAAACATCGGTCATTTACAAATCAATCAATGACCTAATGACTCTGGAGAACCTTAATCGTTATGAGATAAATATTACCTCGCCACACGTTGATATTAACGCGCCTGATCCCTTATCAACTTGAGCAAATGAATAGCGATGCAGAAACACAAAATCTTGTCCGTATCAGCGCTTTTCAGTAACGTATCAATAGAATAATGAAGGTAAGAATCATGAGTAAGAACGAAGTAATTCCTGTTTAGCAGAACTGATAGCTACTGTTGTGCGCCTTAACATTCCGGATATCCGAGGGAATAACGACATATTGGAACTGTATGTTTCAGGGAGTTTTTATCAAAAAAAAACGAGTCTAGAATAAAACCCCTCAAATAAACCAGGTATTTGTATCAAAAAAATACGCATCTATAGATATTTAAACTGATAGTTTAAATTTTTATGTCAAAAGACAAAAATAAAACACTACATTTTAGGCAATCAGGCAGTTCATCATTCTGCAACAAGAAAGAAGAATTGTGATGGTTTATAATTAAGTGATACTCTGTTAATGAATAAAAAATGAAATATATTATTAACAATGAAGTTACATTCAGAAGTGATGACGGTGTTTTGACAAGCCTGAGTATACCTGACAATTCAGTAATGCTATCTATTACAGCAAACCGAATCCTGACTTATCTGCTGCAGCAGGAAGGGAAAGTCGTCGCCAGAGAAGAGATGTTCATCAATGTCTGGGACAAAAATGGTCTGCAGGCATCAAATAACTCACTGAGCCAGTATATTTCCCTGATTCGCAAAGGATTGCTGGAGCTTGGTTGTGAGCAAGAAATCATTCAGACTGTGCCACGCGTAGGCTTTTTTATTGCTGAGGGTTTAATATCTGTGGCAGAAGAGCATCCTCGTGTCTCCTTCTCCCCCCCTCACATCGCTAAAATCATCCCTCCGATTTCGAAGCGAGTAAAAATAGCGCTGCTCACTACCATCTGCCTCTCGCTGTTTATGCTTTCTTACCCGGTAATGTCTTTATTTAGTGGCAAAGAAAACAGCATTCCTGTCCTGCCATTGCACAAACTCGGCAACATTGACCAATGTCCGGTTTATACCCTTTATAAAAGTTCGCAAGAAGTGGCTCCAGTCAAGCTTGAGCAGGCCAGAAAGATGGCTGATTTACACCTGAAATGTCAGCCCGGTGCATCATTTATTTTTCAGCCTGACGACCTGTATGTTTACGGCGAAAAGGGGCGTGTTTTTCTGTCCCGCTGTACTTTCAAAAATGCAGAAAAAACGAAATTTGCCGGATGCAAGGATGTATATATACATGAATATTAAAAATAAAATATTGCTTTCTTCCTCAGCCATGTTGCTGGTATGCAGCGCCCTGTTAAGTCTTAATGGTGTGACAGTCATTCCTGCTCATCACGGGATAAGTGTGCGCTGCATTTCCATACTTTCGCTTCCTGAACTACCTGGAGGCGGGAAATACAATGGCAGCCTGATGGTTCAACTCCAGAAAGATAACACTGGCATTTTGGATTTTGCTGGCGTCATATCAACGCAAGCAGAATCAGGCAACCGTCCCGAAAAACAACTCATCTTGCAACGTTCTGTCAGCTTCGATTATCGAATTGAAGAAAACGGTACTGTGTTTATGAACGAGATGAAAATGAACAAACATAATATCGATGACGTTCCTGATAAGTTGTTTACCCGTAATATATTTGACCTGTCTATGCCTGAAAAACGCGTACAGATTTATGAAATTAACAACGCTTATCTGTTAGGGAATACCTTTTCTCCGACAAACGTTTGTGTCAGCAAAGCAGAGTACCAAAGCTAACGGCTTATCCTGACCTGTCCCTTTTCAAGGTCACCTCAACCCGTTCCTGTTTACCAGTAAACATATCCGATAAGCACACCTTCCAGCCTGGGTGTGGAGTTTTCCTTGCATATAGTATCGAATCAAAACCACATTGACAGGCGATTCTGCCTGCGCATACAATCGAATGATACCGAGTCGATACTATTATCCCACAGGGAGAGTCGCCATTTTCTTTCACGCGGGTTGGCCGGTATGACGGGCTAATGCATCCGTTCACGCGCCGCTGCTTTGCGTCGAGGATGTATTTAAAGTTACCTTCGTAAACCAATGCTGCCGGGTAAAGTAAACCAGTAACTGATACTAACCCGCAGATCCATGCGGATTCTGGAGAGAACATGAATAAGATTCGTCATCCGCGCGCACCAGCCCTGACTGTTGAACGCTGGTTTAATACACCACAGCCGATAACCCTGGAGTCACTGCGCGGCAAGGTCGTGGTGATGGAATCATTCCAGATGCTGTGTCCAGGCTGTGTATCTCACGGGTTACCGCAGGTTTCTCGCGTTTACGCCACTTTTCCGCAGGATAAGGTGGCAGTGATCGGGCTACACACTGTTTTCGAACATCATGATGTGATGACCGCACAAGCGCTGAAAACCTTTCTTTCAGAATACCGTATCCCCTTTCCCGTCGGAGTGGACATGCCGTCTGCGGAAAGCGACATTCCTCAAACCATGCAGGCCTACACTATGCGCGGTACACCGACACTGACGTTAATTGATCAGCAGGGATACTTACGCCAGCAATATTTTGGTCAGGTAGACGACCTGGCACTGGGGGCAGAAATCGGCGCGTTGTTGAGCGAATCTCTGTCTGTTTCCTCAGAAGAACCTGTAACATCAGGGTGCAGCGATGGCCAGTGTGCACTGTAAGTCCAGACCCAACACCACTATTCAAAAAAAACCGCCCTGATGGCGTTTTTTACTTTTTGGATTTTCAATTACGGCTCGCTCGTTAAAACCCCGCGATGGCAAATCAGCCAGCACGGGGATAGCAAGGCTACGCCTTCACCACAATCAACGGTTCGATATCGCTCTCTTTTTTAATCACCAGCGACTCATCACCGCGCAGGCAGGTGCCACCGTAGTTACCGCCTACGGTGAACGTACAGACCTGAATATATTTACCAGCAACCTTTGGCAGACACCAAAGCTGTTGGTAAATGTTCTTCTGCTCTGCGAACTTACCGCTGGTCTTATCCAGTAACTCTTCCTCATGACTCACCAGATCGATGTTGCTGCCACAACGTCCTGCAATAGGTTTCACCGCATAACCGGTTTGTGCCAGTTCGTCGTTGACAGTGAAATCCGTATCAAGCAGATAGCGATGATGTGGGAACAGTTGCCACAGGATCGGCAAAATCGCCTTATTACCGGGAATAACCGTCCACAGTGGCTCAAAGACCAGCACTTCCGGGCGCAGCAGCACGTCGATCAAGCGCACTTCCTGGTGGGTGTGTCCGGTACGAATCGGAACAGCGGCGTACTCGGTTTCGCTCACCTCGCGCACCTGCTCAATCGCGGTTTCCCATGCCCAGGTTTTCCAGACACAGTTCACCAGACGACCGTCGCCATCAATCAGTTGTCCCGCTTCATCCCAACGCAACTCGTCCAGACCACGCAGGATTTTGCTCTCGAAACCAGCCTGATGTAGCGCCTGCTGCATAAACTGCGCGTGGTAGTTCTCCTCAATGTCCTTATCCTGCATGATATGTACGAAAGGACGCGCACGACTGTGCTTCCAGGCGCCCGCCAGTTCGTTAATCAACCCTTCTGCAGGATTGTGCCCCTGCCCCGTGTAACCCCGTTCAGCCCATCTTTCAAGGATCAGGCCGGCTTCAGTATGGCACGATGCAGAATCGGCGTTGTATTCGTATACCTTCAGCCCACGCTCATCCATACAAAAATCCATACGACCGGTGATCATATGATGGCGACGACGCTGCCAGGAAAGGCGCAGTCGTGGCCAGAGGATTTTCGGGATATCAAACAGAGCCAGCAGATTATCGTCTTTCAGCACTTTATCAGTGGCGTGGAGATACATCAGATGCAGCTCGTTGGTCGCTTTTATCAGCTCCTGCTCTGCACTCTCGGTAATGGTGAAGTACTGGTGTGGGTCCTGATTAATCACGTGTCCGTTCGCCAGCACGTAGGCTTTTTGTAGCGGATCCCGCTCATCCAGCCATTTGCCATCAAATTGCCCTTTATCTTCCAGGCGTGCACCGTCAATTTTCAATGACTCGTTGGCGATTTCCGGCTGCGGCAGGCTGTATCGGGTGTCGTCAGTCTGGATCATCCAGCCAAGGATCGTGGTGTCATCAAAGGTATCACGCAGCGTGTAGCAGCCATTTTCGACCACCATCTCCAGTTCGCGAGTCCATTGCTGTCCAGGAGGCAGCGGCGTGTGGATCACATTCTGTTCAGCAATGCGGATTTTTTTTTCCAGTAGTTGAGTGATAATTGCCACATGGCCGGTATCTTTGAACTCGCCACCTTTTTGCCAAATAAGCAGCGCACCTGCTACCGGTGCCCGGGGTGAGCCGTTGGGGAATGCCTGAAGCGGCAGGATATTATCATTCACTACTTCACGCAGAAAGCGCAAGGAGAAGATCTCCCACGCCATGCCCACATCCGTGAACACCACACCATAGTTGAGGAAAAGAAAGCGGCGCGCAAACTCAACGCACTGCCATTTGTGGCCCATATATTCATCGTCGATATAGCTGCGAAAGGCGGCATCATCGTCATAGTCCCGCGGGTCGAGGGAGCTGTAATCTGAAGAGTAGATTGCTACGCCGCCTGGGGCGTAGCCCAATAATGTCCCGAATGGGGCATCCTGACTGGTCGTTCCTTTGCTCATGCACCTTACCTCAAAACAATACAGCCTGAGCAGTCTGGCGTGAATTTTCGCTCTGATTGCCTGCTCTGCGACACTAACCGGACAGAGGTCGACCTATCATACACCTCAACGCAGCGACTGGCGCTCAGAGGAGAAAAATTCACATCAGGAACTACGCTTTCATCAGGATAACCGGAACGCTTTTATATGCCGGGGTCAAACTTTCCGTGTCGACCGCATCGAGTGACAGCAGCACGTTCGCTTCCGGCAAATACGCACCAATGGAACCCGCCGCCATGTCGTAAATCACCACCGTTAGCCCGTACATCATGCGTTCAACACAAGGCTGCCCGCTATCGTCCAGTGCCTGAACGTTCACAACATCACCTTGAATCAGACCACGAGCAGTCGCTTCATCTTCACTTAAAAAAACCACATCGCGCCGACCGGTAATGCCACGGTAACGGTCGTTCATCCCATAAATAGTGGTGTTGTACTGGTCGTGGCTACGCAACGTTGCCAGCACCAGCGCATCAGCAGGTTGGTTTTCACGTTCGATTGCGCGCTGACGGCTGACGACAAAGTTGGCTTTACCATTCGCAGTTCGCCACTCGCGACGTGATGCTGGCGTATCCATGCGAAACCCACCCGGCTCAGCGATACGTGCATTGTAATCATGAAACTCCGGGATAACGGCTTCGATAGCCTCGCGGATCAGCGCGTAATTACCTGCTAAGTCTTCCCAGTTTACCGGCGAATGAAGAAGTGTGGCGCGTGCCATTCCAGCCACAATGGCGGGTTCGGATTTTAACCATCTGGAGGCCGGCTTCAGCCCACCGCAGGAGGCATGCACCATCGACATCGAATCCTCGACGGTTACAGACTGAACACCGGTAGCCTGTATATCGCGTTCCGTTCTGCCCAGCGCAGGCAACAGGTAATTGTGTTTTGCCAGCAGCAAATGCGATCGGTTCAGCTTGGTCGCGATATGGACCTGCATATCCAGCTTTTTTATCGCCGCGAAGGTACGTTGCGGTTCTGGCATCGCCACCGCCAGGTTGCCTCCCATGCAAATGAGGGCTTTCGCCTCGCCCCGTTCGATTGCCCGAATACTTTCCACGCTGGATCGACCATGTTTACGCGCAACGGTGATAGAAAAATGTGCTTCGAGCCGCTGCAGGAAATCTTCTGATGCCGCCTCATTGATCCCCACAGAACGGTCACCCTGTACATTCGAATGACCACGCAGAGGGCAAATCCCCGCCCCCGTCTTACCGATGTTGCCTTTAAGCAACAGCAGGTTCACCAGTTGCTGAACATTTTCCGTACCGTTTTTATGCTGGGTGATACCCAGTCCGTAACAAATGATGGTGGCGCGGGACTTATTGTAGTTGTGTGCCAGATCTTCCATCTGGCTACGCGTCAGACCGGAATCCAGTTCCAGTTCCGCCCAACTACGCTGGCGTAAATCCTCATACAGCGCAGAATATCCGGCGGTATGTTCATCAATAAACGCATGATCGAGCGTCGGCGGTTGATCGAGCAAGATCCGCGCCTCATCCATTTCGATCAACGCCTTCATAATACCCTTGAGCAATGAGGCATCGCCGCCCATTTTGACCTGGTAGTAGTCGCTGCTGAGTTCCGTCGCCTGGCCGGTGAACATCTCTTTCGGACTCTGCGGGAAGCTAAAGCGCTCAAGCCCTCTTTCGGTCAGCGGATTGATGGAGATAATTTTGGCCCCACGGTTGGCGACATCGCGTAACGTGGTGAGCATGCGCGGATGATTAGTACCAGGATTATGTCCAATGCAAATCACCAGATCACAATGGTTAAAATCGTCAAGTTCTACGGTTCCTTTCCCCAAACCGATTGCCCGCGTCAGCCCGGCACTGGTTGGGCCGTGGCACATGTTTGAACAATCGGGAAAGTTGCTGCTGCCGTATTCGCGGGCAAACAACTGGTAAAGGAACGCTGCCTCGTTTGAGGTTCTGCCGGATGTGTAAAATTCTACTTGCTGTGCTGAATCATAGCTGCGCAGGCGCTCGCCAATTTCCTGAAACGCAATGTCCCACTCGACAGCCTGCCAGGTGTCAGTTCCGGCATCGTATTTCATCGGATGCGTCAAACGGCCTGTATTTTCCAGTTTATAATCGCTGTATTGCCACAAGGTTGAAACCGGATGGCGGCTAAAAAACGCCGGTGACGCTTTCTTCGTGGTGGTTTCCCAGGAAACTGCCTTTACGCCGTTTTCGCAAAGCTCCATCGGCGCACGATGACCCGGATCTGGCCATGCGCAACCCGGGCAGTCGAACCCCTTCACCTGGTTCATTTTAAACATCGCGATAATGTCGCGCACGACTGCCTTTTGCGAAAACACTGAAGCAGTGACGGCTTTTACCGCGCCCCACCCACCCGCCGGTCCCTGATAACCGCTTACTCCTGGAACACCCTTTTTCATTATTACTGCTTATTGACCGCCAATGATTGATGGTGAGTACGGTAGCAATTTCCGTCTTACATTGATTTCCTCTTGATGGAGTACGGTCTGAGTACAATGAACGGGTTATATTTATCTTCCCCTTTCAGCACAAAGCGACATAAAGTCCCAATCTGTTAAATTGAGTTCTACCTAACTGCTACACTGCTTCAACACAACCACTCAGAAGGCAGGTCAACATGTCAGACAATACTTATCAGCCCGCGAAAGTCTGGACGTGGGATAAATCAAACGGCGGCGCATTCGCCAATATCAACCGCCCTGTTTCCGGTGCCACACACGAGAAAACGCTGCCAGTCGGCAAGCATCCATTGCAGCTTTACTCGCTGGGTACGCCAAACGGTCAGAAAGTCACGATTATGCTGGAAGAACTGCTGGCGCAAGGGGTGAAGGGCGCGGAATACGATGCCTGGATTATCCGCATTGGCGATGGAGATCAGTTTTCCAGCGGCTTTGTGGAAGTGAATCCCAACTCCAAGATCCCGGCTTTGCGCGATCATTCGCAAAACCCGCCAGTTCGCGTGTTTGAGTCTGGCGCCATCCTGCTTTATCTGGCGGAAAAGTATGGTTATTTCCTGCCGCAGGATCTGGCGAAACGTACCGAAACGCTGAACTGGTTGTTCTGGCTACAAGGAGCGGCGCCCTTCCTCGGCGGTGGCTTCGGACACTTCTATAACTATGCACCGGTTAAAATTGAGTACGCGATCAATCGCTTTACGATGGAAGCCAAGCGTTTACTCGACGTGCTGGATAAGCAGCTGGCGCATCATCAGTTTGTGGCAGGGGATGAGTACACTATTGCCGATATGGCAGTATGGCCATGGTTTGGCAATGTCGTTTTGGGGAACGTCTATGACGCGGCAGAATTCCTTGATGCGGGAAGTTATAAAAATGTTCAGCGCTGGGCAAAAGAGATTGCAAAACGCCCGGCGGTTAAGCGTGGTCGCATTGTAAACCGCACTAACGGTCCGCTTAACGAGCAGTTGCATGAACGCCATGACGCCAGCGACTTCGACACGAATACCGAAGATAAACGTCAGGGTTAAAATAAGATGCCGGATTAGCCTGTTCGCTATCCGGCATTTTCAGAAGTGGTCACGCGCTGGTGACGTCATACTCCATACGGCGAAGTGCATCTAACGTGGCTTTAGCTTCATCTTCATCAATGATGCTCATGGCGAACCCTACGTGCACCAGCACCCATTGCCCAACCAGCTCGGCAGTATCACCTTCACAAATCAGGGCAATATTGACATCGCGTTTGATGCCGCACACTTCAACCTGCGCAAGCTGGTGAATATCCTCACCAACGGCCAGAACCTGACCCGGGACTCCAATACACATATCTGACTCCGCCCCATAGCAACCTATGGGCTATTCGACTTCTATACTTTTAACTTTCAGTGAATCGCCGGCATCAACCCGCAAACGATCGCCCTGACAGAGTGGACACTGCGCATCATGCTGGGTGATCTCCACGACCTGACTGCAATCCCAGCACCAGGCCTGGGCAGGTTTGTAATCAATGTGTAATTCACATCCCTGCGCCAGCGTGCCCTGGCAGACGATGTCAAAACTGAAACGTACGGCGCTCTCTTCAACACACGAGAGCGCCCCAATTTCCAGCCAAACGCCGGTAACACGTTTTACATCGTGCTGCTCTGCCTGCTGTTGAATAATTTCAACCGCGCTCTGGCAAAGAGACAGCTCATGCATTTTCGCTACTCCGGCGGCCCAACAACAGTGCCCGACGTCCCATTTGCGGCGCATTCGGGTCGCTAACAGGTAACGATAACAACATTCGTGCACAATCGTCAGTCAGACGGATACCCTCTTGTGCCGACATGCTGTGCGAAAGCGGTGACATCAACGAACAGGAAAAGTACTGCGATACGCCATCAAGTTCGCCAACGGTAAATGTCATCTCGCCATACGGCAGACGCAGCCCGATTTTCTCACTGACCTTACGTACGGGCCAGACCTGGTCTGGCCCCGGGAAAATCAGTGCGCTGAGCATCCAGGGCGTGATAACACACCCCGTCCACTGCCCTTCAAACAGCGAAAAATCAGAAACATACACCGGCATATTCGGATGCAAGAAAGAAAGATCGTGCATCGAACGTCGGGCTACTTCTTCAAACGCAGCCTGAATCTGCTCCTTCGGGGCCGCCTGAAAGCCCAAAAACTCTTCAGACATGGGCCGTCTCCCGAGGGATCGCTTCCACACCCGATTCGCGCAGCGCAACAAGAACCTGCTCAAGAGCAGGTTCAATCATGGCTTCAACCGTCGGGGTGAGACCGATATGCGGCTCCAGCGATTCCGGAATAACACCAACCAGAGTCAGTTTTTTCGGGAACTCGCCGGTAAAGCGCAGGGCCGACAAAACATCGGCCAGGCCAAGCTGGTGCGGTGAGATTTTGTTGGTAAACAGCGCCGGAATCTCTTCATCCCGCAGGACCATCATGGTTCCCGGCGTGTTTTTTCTCGACACAATGGCGTCAGCAATGATCAGATGATCTCTGTTCGCCATGTCGCCGAGAAGTTCCATCCCAGCCGTACCGCCATCCAGAACGTCAACATAGTCTGGCAGGATGTATCGTTGTTCTAATGCCTCAACGATACGTACCCCGATGGCTTCGTCGGTCAGCAAAATATTGCCGACCCCTAAGACTAATATCCGCATTACAGAACCTTAACTGAGACCACTTCGTTCCCGTCAACGTCCACCACATGCACCGCACATGACATACAAGGGTCGAAGGAGTGAATGGTACGAACCACTTCCAGCGGTTTGTTTGGATCAGCGATTGGCGTGCCTACCAGCGAACGCTCGTACGGCCCTACTTCGTCATTGAAGTTACGTGGGCCAGAGTTCCAGGTTGACGGAACAACCGCCTGGTAATTACTGATAATGCCGTCTTTAATCACCATCCAGTGAGAAAGCATACCGCGCGGCGCTTCAAGGAAACCGACACCTTTGAATTCGCCTGTTGCCGGAATATCCGGTTTCACGAAGGTTGTGTGGTCGCCTTTACCGATGTTCACGATCAGCGCATTGTACTGATCCTGCAGAACGTTCTGCAGTTCACAGCAGTGAACGGTACGGCCAATAATACGGCCCAGCGTGGAATGCAGTTGCGCTACTTCGATCGTTTTACCGGTCAGCTTCGTATAGATTGCAACGATTTCATTCAGCTTGGCATGGGTAGATTCGCGTTTCGCTGCCAGCTTACACAGCATGTTGGCCAGCGGACCCACTTCAACCGTTTTACCGTAGAAGGTCGGTGCTTTAACCCAGGAGTATTTGCCATCATCTGACCAGCCAGTGTAATCAGGAACCGTTGTGCCTTCCCACGGTGCCTGCGGCGCTTCGTCTTTGTACCACGCGTGTTTCGCACTCTCCTGGATCCCTTTAATCAGGTATTCATCAGAGTGAGAGGTGATCGGACGATAGGTCGACAGATCGGCATCGGTGATGTAACCGCCCGGGAACAGGAAGCTGCCGTTTTTACCGTCAGTCGGGAATTCCGGCGCGCTCAGATAGTTAACCGCACCCTGACCGCGTTCCAACCACTCCGGATAGAACGCCGCAATGACAGCGGTATCCACCTTGTAAACCTGCTCAACAAAGTCGCTCAGCTTATCGATGAAGGACTTGATGTACATCAGGCGTTCAAGGTTCAACACGCCGAGACCGTCGAGGTTAATTGGGTTCGCAACCCCGCCTACCGCCAGGTTCTGAATGTGCGGTGTCTTACCGCCCAGCAGCGCCACGACGCGGTTTGCATCACGCTGGCATTCCAGCGCCTGCAGGTAGTGTGCGACCGCAATCAGGTTCACTTCCGGCGGTAACTGCATCGCCGGGTGGCCCCAGCAACCATTAGCAAAAATACCTAACTGGCCGCTGGCAACAAGGTCTTTAATCTTGTTCTGAACCTTGGTGAACTCTTCCGCACTGTTCAGGTGCCAGGTCGACACACCGTTCAGCATCGCCGAGGCCTTCGCTGGATCGGCTTTCAGCGCAGAGGTGATGTCCACCCAGTCCAGCGCAGACAGCTGGTAGAAGTGCACGATATGGTCATGCGTGGTGTGCGCTGCCAGAATGATGTTACGGATGTACTGTGCATTCACGGGAACATCAATGTTCAGTGCGCTTTCTGCTGCACGCACAGAAGAGATAGCGTGAGTCGTGGTGCAAACACCACAAATACGCTGCACAATCATCCATGCATCGCGCGGATCGCGATTCTTCACGATCTCTTCCATGCCGCGCCACATGGTACCGGACGCCCATGCTTTAGATACCACGCCATTTTCGATTTCGCAGTCGATGCGTAAATGGCCTTCAATACGGGTTACCGGATCAATAGTAATTCTCTGGCTCATGCTTTGCTCGCCTCATGACGATTTTGATCGTTTTGTTTTAAAGGAGGAAGTATCGGCAGTAGACGAATGAGTACGATGTATGCACAAATCTCAATAGCCACAAAACCAATAGAAATCAACAGTTCTTCCCATGTCGGGAAGTAGTGGTAGCCACCACCAGGATTAAATGCCACCAGCGAATAGGACAGACGCCATGTCGCACAGCCCAGCAATGCACTCAGCGCAGACATATACAGCATACGCGAGTCATTACGCAGCTTAGCGATGCGCAGGACTACCAGCGGGAAGACCATCAGCACGACTTCAATCCAGAACATCACGGAGTAAAGATCGCCTGCAAACGCATACGACAATTTGTCGCGATAGATCAACTCGCCAAAGCGCAGGACGACGAATATCGCCAGCAGGACGCTAATCGTATTTGTCAGCTTGATGAACAAACTTTTCTCGTCCGGACCGTTACCTTTCAGGCCGGCTTGTACCAACGAGCCTTCAAAAATGACGATCGAGAAGCCCATAATGAAGGCGGTTAATACAGAGAAAAGCGGCAACATTTCATAAGCTTGCCATAGCGGATGGACCTTATAGCCTGCAGAAATCATCAATGAACCCATTGAAGACTGGTGCATAGTCGGCAGCAGCGCACCGAGGGCGATAATAAAGAACATCACTTTGTTCAAACGCTTGAGGGAGACTTTCCACCCCAGACGCTCAAACAAGGCCGGAGCAAATTCCAGCGCCATAATGCCGATATAGATGGTCATACAGACCGCCGTTTCGAACAGTACCGAGTTCACGTTAAAGTGGCCCGGAATGTAGAAATACGGCAGGTTCCAGTAGCGACCTACGTCAATGGTGATCGACAGGCCACCCAGCGAGTAACCAAACAGGCTCGCCAGTAGCGCCGGGCGAACCAGCGGATGATATTGCCCTCTGTTGAAAACATATACTGCCCACGCCAGCGCCCAACCGCCGCACGCGAAGCCAGTACCGATCAACAGGTCAAACGCGATCCACACACCCCATGGGAAACCGCCGTTCAGATCGGAGACAGACCCCAATCCGAAGACCAGACGTTTCACGATCAGGAGCATACACAGGACGATTAACGGCCCAAAAATAATGACCGGTTTGCTGACTATTTTTCCGCCCAGCGGTTTAGGATCATGACTCATGATCGTCTCCTCCATCGTGATGGTCGTTTTTCGTGTTACGACGAACCAGCACGGTTAAGCCCGCCAGCGCAGCCAGGGGTAAAATCATGCCCTTATACAGGGAATGTTGAACATGTTCGGAACGCGCACCGGTTGAAAGATCATCCAGTTTTGGCAGATCCAAATCTTCGTAAGGAACACCGGTCAGCACCATAACCTGCGTACCGCCGCCTTCCTTTTCACCGTACAGGTGCGGGTAGTACTTCGGTACCGTATGCAGATAGGTATCACCGGCTTTCACTGTCTGACGCGGATAGTGGTATTCGCTGCCAGGCTTCAGCGCGAGACGTTTTTTCGCCTCAGCCATCAGCTCTTCACGCGTACCAAAAATCACGGCACCAGCAGGACACACTTCAACACACCCCGGTAAACCACCTTTATCCAGCCGTTCAACACCTTTCTGGTTACAAAGCTCACACTTGTGCAGCGCACCAAACGGGTTGTTGTAGTCGTATTTAGGGACATTGTACGGGCAAGCAACCATGCAGTAGCGACACCCGGTACAAACATCTTTGTCATAGTGGACAATGCCGGTTTTCGGATCTTTTTTCAGCGCGGAGACCGGGCAAACAGAGACACAGTTAGGATCGACACAGTGCATACACTGTTTCTTAATGTATGCGTAACCGTTCTCTTCCTGATCTTTGTTAACACCTGTTCCGCTACGCCACACCTGAATGATGTTGTTGGTATACGGTGACAATTTGTCGTTGTTCGACCAGGTTTGCTCGCCTTCCGGGTTACGCGCCGGGAAGTTGATATCCTGACACTTGGTGACACAAGCCTGGCAGCCTACGCACAGCGTCGAGTCATAGAGCATCCCAAGAGAACCCGGGATCGGCGGACGGTTTTCTGCAGCCGCATGGCTGACGGACGGCGCAGCGCCCAACAGCAACGCTCCGCTGGAGGCTGCTTTAATAAAGTTACGTCTGTTCACGGTTATTCTCCCCGTGAGTCAGCGTTATCTTTCTTTTGCTGACGCCCCAGTTCACGTACCGCCATCACGCTGACGCCGGCAACCAGTCCTACTACGCCACCAAGCAGCCCAACAGCCCCGGCTGAAATGTTGCCGCCTTCTTTTATGTTGACATCAGGCTTCTCAGAACGCGGAGTCTGGTTTTCCACATGGGCGAGCTGGTGAATGCCTTTATGGAAACCAATGCCCTCTTCGTTACAGCCGTAGCACGGGTGACCAATTGCCACCGGCCACACGCCACCAACATCACAGAACTGCAATGTTGAGCAGTTGCCATACGTTTCTGGTCCTTTACAGCCCAGATGGTAGAGGCACCAACCTTCACGGTGACCTTCATCGCCAAACTCTTTGGCAAAGCGACCAGCATCGAAGTGCGGACGACGTTCACAATGCTCGTGAATCAGACGACCATAGGCAAATGTCGGACGGTTTTTCGCATCCAGCTTCGGTGGTTTGCCATAGGTGATGATATGCGCGACAGTCGCGAGGAAGTTATGCGGGTTCGGCGGACAGCCGGGGATATTGATGATGGTTTTGCCTGGCAGAACTTCTTGCAAACCGACGGCACCCGTTGGGTTAACGCCAGCGGCAGCAACACCACCCCATGCGGCACAAGAGCCGATAGCAATGATAGCTGCTGCACCTTCTGCCGCTCTACGGATGTGATCCACAATTGGCTCACCGGCAACCATGCAGTAAATACCATTATCTTTTAGTGGGATAGAACCATCTACCACCAAAACATATTGCCCTTTGTACTTCTCCAGAGCGTTATGTTTATTCTCTTCAACCTGATGGCCGAAGGCGGCGGAGAGCACCTCATGGTATTCCAGAGAGATTGTCTCAAGGACGAGGTTTTCCACTGTAGGGTGTGTCGCACGAAGCAGAGATTCAGTACAACCCGTACATTCCTGAGCACCGATCCAGATAACTGGCGGGCGCTGAGGACGGGAAACTGATTCTGCCATTTCTGCGGCGGCTTTGCTACTGAGCCCCATGGTAGCGGCCAGTGCTGCACAAAGCTTCATGAAATCACGGCGATTGATGCCGTTCGAATTGATGAGAGAATTATCTCCAGTCATTTTATTGTTATTCCGTTGCGAAGACCTGGCTTTTTATTTTGCACCATTCGCATGTTGCATATTGCGATCGGCGCGCCATTTACCACACTTTTTATATGGTTATGTGCATTATAATACTTCGGCGGAGCAACAAAACGAAGGCGTAGGTCAATAGTGTAATTAATTAAAGCAAGATAATACCCCTTTTGGATCAAGCTTCGAGCCGATAGCCGGCCATGAAAAACCGAATTGTTGTACTCGACTGGTTCTCTTTAAAGAAATCCATCACCATCTCTTTATCCAGTCCATAACGACGCGTCAGGATCCCCGCCTCCCACGCGCTAAGCTGTCGATCACCCGTTTTTTCAAACATACGATGCGAAAAACCGAGCACAAATCCGCGCTTATAGTCAGCACAAAAACCAGCCACTTTACGTGCACTGTCCGCACTTGAGGCGTTTAACCCGGCCATCAGGCCCTTACCAAAATGGTTGTCCATGCATATTCTCCAATCGCTATATAACAAATTATATAGCGATTTTTTAAGCAAAGACCAGAGGTATCACGCACTTTTTTGTGCCAGATTAAAAGGCCACCCATTCGTCCGTTTTAGGTGTCGCAGGTGTTCTGCTTTCTTCTGCAGAGGAAGCGGTGTTAGTTGAAGCGTATTGCACATCATTTGCAGAAAGCCGGAACTGCTGTACAGAGCGCTGTAGTTCTTCAGTCTGCCGCTCCAGTGCAACCGCCGCAGCAGAAACCTGTTCCACCAGCGCGGCGTTCTGCTGGGTCACGCTGTCCATTTGCGTAATCGCCACGCTGACCTGCGAAATACCTTTATTCTGTTCCTCAGAAGCAGAAGCGATTTGTTTCATAATGACGGTCACTTCGGTCGCACCGCGCAGAATTGCTTCCATCGTCGAGCCAGTCTCTTTAACCAGACGAGCCCCCTGATCGACACGGCGCGCCGATTCGCCAATTAATGTCTCTATCTCTTTCGCCGCCCCGGCACTACGACTGGCGAGATTGCGAACCTCACCGGCGACCACCGCAAAACCACGTCCCTGCTCGCCAGCTCTGGCAGCTTCGACTGCAGCATTGAGCGCCAGAATGTTCGTCTGGAAGGCGATACTATTAATAACTGAGGTAATTTCAGCGATCTGTTTCGAGCTGGCCGCAATACCATCCATTGTGTCGACCACTTGCGAAACTAACGTGCTACCTTTACCCGCCGTTTCTGTCGCAGTGTCGGCAAGCTGGCTGGCTTCGCGCGCGTTTTCAGCGTTCAGTTTTACCGTTGCGGTCAGCTGTTCCATGCTGGCTGCGGTCTCTTCCAGCGCAGCTGCCTGTTCTTCAGTACGTGAAGAGAGATCATTATTGCCGCTGGATATTTCTGTTGCCCCACGCCAGATGTTGTCGCTTCCCGAACGAATCGTGCTCACAGCTTCACGTAAGCTGTCCTGCATCGCGGACAGTAAAGGCACCAGTTGGCCCACGCAGTTACGCCCTAATTCTTCAATTGGATGACTGAGATCGCCCTGCGCAATCTGACGGAACTGTTGGCGAATACGCGCCAGCGGCTTCACCATCATTGAAACGAGGTAACGGTCGGTAAAGATAAGGATTGCAATCCCCAGGATGACGGCAGTGATAATTAACGTCCGGATGATAGACGTCTTGCTGTCAACCATAACACGTGTCGTATCCAGCCTCTCACCCGCAGTGGTATTAAAACGCTCGGCGCTGGCGCCAAATTCACGGCTCAGTGCAGGTGTGACGGTACTGGCATGTTCTGACCATGCCGTGAGGGTTCCCTGCTGCGCCAACTGCATTTGTGGGGTCACGCCTTTGTCCAGCAGTGCTTGCCACTTCGCCAGTACTGCGGCAGCAATTTCCGGATCCATCGGCCCTGGAGACAGTTTCTTCATCTCCTCAAGCTTTTTACTCATGTTATTCAGCGATTGTTGGGCAGGAGCAAAATCAGGTGTTCCCCCGCTAATTTTGACATCCATTGCCCGACTTAAACGCGTCACAAAACGGAAATACTGATCGTTTCCCTGGCTGAGAATCGTCATCTGCTGTACCAGATGGCGATCAATATCATTCCCTTCTGAGATTTTTGATAAAGAATGGAGACTGAATAAACCCACGCCCGACCAGAGCAGGCAAAAAAGTCCAAGTATTGCCAACATAACAATACGAATAGTGAAGTTTTTCAGCAAACGCATAATAATTTCCTTGCCGTTGATGAGGGGATTCGCCATCAGGCGAGACTTACCCTTGTTATCGGCAGAGAGCAGAGAAGATATAATGCGTTTGTTATTTTTTTACTTTTTTAAGTACATCTTAGTCTTTTCCGGCCATATCAATATGAATGCTAATGAAACCAGGTAGCATTCTTATTCAGATAACTAACCAGGTTAACTAAATAATGCCTTGTTTTTTATTGTAAATATTTTTTAAACCATGAGATAGTCCGCTCCCAGGCTAAATCGGCAGCGGCTTTATCATAACGCGGCGTTGAATCATTGTGAAAACCATGATTAACCCCAGGATAGATAAATGCTTCATAGACTTTCTTATTGGCCTTCAGCGCTTCTTCATAAGCTGGCCAGCCTTCATTAATACGCTCATCTAATGCTGCATAGTGTAATAACAAAGGTGCATTGATTTTAGGGACATCTGACGCAGGCACCTGCCGCCCATAAAAGGGAACGGCACAGGCCAGTTCAGGAAAGGTGACAGCCGCTGCATTTGATACGCCACCTCCGTAGCAAAATCCGGTTATGCCGACCTTCCCCGTCGCTGTCGGATAACGCTGCATAAATTCAACTGCGGCAAAAAAATCGTTCATCAACTTAACAGGATCAACCTGTTGCTGTAATTCCCGGCCTTTATCATCATTCCCCGGATAGCCCCCTACTGAACTTAATCCATCCGGTGCGAGTGCCATATAGCCAGCTTTAGCCACCCGCCGGGCGACATCCTCAATATACGGATTCAACCCACGATTCTCATGTACAACAATGACCGCAGGTATTTTCCCCGACACTTTCACAGGCTTAACCAGATAAGCCCGCACATCGCCGTGCCCTTCAGGTGACGGGTAGGTAATGTACTCTGCCAGAATATCGGGATCGGTAAATTCCACCTGCACCGCCTGGGCATAATTCGGTTTCAACAAATTAAATAATGCCAGCGCCGTCATGCCGCCAACTGCATATTTCGCCGCTATATTGAGGAACTCTCGTTTAGATATTTTACCGTGAGCATAATAGTCATAGTAATTGAGTAGCTCCTGTGGAAAGTCTTTGGCTGTCAAACGCGGCATAGTTCCACTCCTGCATGATGTTTTTTTAAGCAAAGCACAGCGGCCTGTTTTTGCCCAGTTTTTCATCCCAATGTGACTTGTGAACGGGATATTCATCGCTAACCCGCTAGAATAGAAACGTTGTTTCGAAATTCACCTGCACTAAGGAGATCTCATGGCCTGGTTTGCCAATACTGAACGTTATGAGCAGATGCTCTATCGCTACTGTGGCCGTAGCGGTTTGCGCTTACCCGCGTTGTCGCTGGGTTTATGGCATAGTTTTGGACACGTTCAAGCACTGGATTCACAGCGTGCCCTGCTGCGCAAAGCATTTGATCTGGGGATCACCCATTTTGATTTAGCCAATAACTACGGGCCGCCTTCGGGTAGCGCGGAAGAGAATTTTGGCCGATTACTGCGCGAAGATTTTGCTCAGTATCGTGATGAATTGATCATCTCCACCAAAGCAGGCTATGACATGTGGCCGGGACCATACGGTTCGGGCGGATCGCGCAAGTACCTGCTTGCCAGCCTTGACCAAAGCCTGAAACGGATGGGACTTGATTACGTTGATATATTCTATTCTCACCGCGTGGATGAAAACACGCCAATGGAAGAGACCGCTGCTGCGCTGGCCCATGCCGTGCAAAGTGGCAAAGCGCTGTATGTCGGTATTTCATCCTATTCGCCCGAACGAACTCAAAAAATGGCAGAGCTGCTGCGGGAATGGAAAATTCCGCTGCTGATCCACCAACCCTCCTACAACCTGCTTAACCGCTGGGTAGACAGCAGTGGTTTGCTCGATACGCTGGAATCCAACGGCATGGGCTGCATAGCTTTTACGCCACTGGCCCAGGGATTACTGACGGGGAAATATCTCAACGGCATTCCGGAAGGTTCGCGCATGCAGCGTGAAGGGAAAAAGGTCCGTGGACTGACGGAAAATATGCTGTCGGAGGCGAATATTAATAGCCTGCGCTTGCTGAACGAAATGGCGCAACAACGCGGACAGTCAATGGCGCAGATGGCGTTGAGCTGGTTACTGAAAGATAACCGGGTGACGTCAGTCTTAATCGGTGCCAGCCGACCTGAACAACTGGAAGAAAACGTTCAGGCATTAAGCAATCTGACATTCAGTGTAGAAGAGCTGGCGCAGATTGATAAACACGTCGCCGATGGTCAGCTTAATCTGTGGCAGGCGTCATCAGACAAATAATCGTCTGTAATACTGTGCCGGGTGGCGGCGTTGCCGGCCCCGGCCAGAATGTTTCAGTACTTATGTCGTATCAGCTGGTCATCACAACTACCGAGAGCACAAAGTTCAGAGGCATGATGATGTAGTACAGTACTGAAATAACAGACGCCTCAAATCTCTTCCGCTTTGATCTGCGGACGCTGGTACTCCGGCCATACCAGCGCGACGAGTGTGGGGTAGGCTTCCAGACTGAACTCCCTGAAGCATTGTCGCAAATTGAGCACGTCCAGATCGGCATGTGGTACTTTCTCCCCACTCAGACAGCGCTTTTTGATGTTGTCGTAATATTTATACACCGCAGAGTTGAGATCGCTACAGCGTCGCTGTGAGTCAAATAGCCCAGGAGTTTCATTCAATTCCACCATTGTCATCCGTTTTATCGTCGAGTGAATAAAATCAATATATTCGTGGTTAACCCGCCAGTACCATACTGGGGTGATCGAATTCATCAGTACCGCAAAATGATCTTCACCCTCTTCTTTGCTTAGTATTTCTGGTTGGTTTGCTGATGTAAAATCCTCTGCATATAGGTTTTTATTTGTACTACGCATCAGAAAAAGTACACCGCAGGTAAGTAATAGCAGGGTAATAACAGAATAAAATATACTGTTCATATGCAGGCTCCGTTTTTTTTGATTTTAAATTTACCCCATGTTATTGTCAACGCGGCCTATCTTATTAAAAACATCCTATCATTGGCAGCAAAGGATATATCAACATGCTTCCCGAGCATCTTGTTCCCTCTCACTTTCATTTATCCACTTCCCCGAGCAATACCAGCACCACAGAAAATAGTGAAAATTTGACTCAGGGAAAGATTACGTTAAGCGATTATGAAAAAGATATTTTGATCAGTTCCGCAGCGACCGGACAGTCACGAAATATGCTGTTTGAAGAGCGCGATCGTCATTTAAAAGAACGCCTTTTTCACGTAGCAAAAATTGAATCGTTCACGCGCTTGCTAAATGCCTTACAGGCAGAGGGTGACATTAACTCTCAAGAATTAAGTGAAATTCTGACTCAAAAAACGAACATGATAAATGAACATGGCAATAAAATTTGGCTTAATTTAATTACTCGTGAAACCGACGCCCCCATTTTTTATTCTCTGGTAGAAAAATAAGATGAAAGATGTTGAGGATAATAATGTTTATTTAGCTTTAGATAACCATAAAAGTGATGAGTTTGTCTTAAAGCAAAATCTGGCGGTGTTAATTGCCAATAAGAACGCGACGCTGGAAAGCGTAGCTCAGGATATGGTCTCAATACCCGCAGCGCTGGTACGTATGAAATGGCAAAATCGCCGTGAAATCTATGCCCTGCAGGCTAAAGAAGAGATCTACGGGGCCGCTATTGAAGCCATCATTGCCCGGCAACCAGAGTTGCGCGACAAAATCATGGCACGCCTGGAAAGCACATATCAACATATACTCGCTCGCGAAACAGCCACATTACGCCTGACACGCAAGCTGTCAGAGGGGAACTACGAAGCAACCAGAATCACTACAGTCGCGTTGGACGAAGACAGATAGTCTAAGGTGATAACGGGGGAAGAAAACGCGGAAGTGGAAGGCCGGGTAAGGCTAACTGCATCACCCGGCAACAAAGAGGTTATTTTGCTTTCACAACCTCTTCACCAACCAAACCAATCTTCAGGAACCCTGCCTGGTGCAGCGTATCCATTACTTTCATCATGGTTTCATAGTCGACGGTCTTATCAGCACGGAAGAAGATAGTGGTATCTTTCTTCCCTTCCGTCAGCGCGTTCAGCTCGCTAATCATGGTTTCATCCGTCACCTGCTCGTTACCGATGAACATGGTGTTATCGGCTTTCACTGACAGGTAAACCGGTTTCTCCGGACGCGGTTGCGGCGTACTGGTGGATGCAGGGAGATTCACCTTCACATCCACAGTTGCCAATGGCGCTGCCACCATAAAAATGATCAACAAAACCAACATCACGTCGATAAACGGCGTCACGTTTATTTCGTGCATTTCACCGTTATCGTCCAGGTTTTCATTAAAGCTCATTGCCATGGAACATTATCCTACACGTAATTTCTGCGCAGCACGTACCGGATGAGCAGCAGCGCTTGCGCTCAGGTCCAGATCGCGACTTTGCAGCAACAACACCTGTGCCGCGACATCACCCAGCATAGCTTTGTAGCTGCCTATCTGACGTGCGAAGATGTTGTAGATAACAACCGCAGGAATTGCCGCTACCAGACCAATTGCAGTCGCTAGCAGAGCTTCTGCAATACCCGGTGCAACAACGGCCAGGTTAGTCGTTTGAGTTTGAGCAATACCGATGAAGCTATTCATGATGCCCCATACCGTACCGAATAGCCCCACAAACGGAGAAATGGCCCCGATGGTCGCCAGGTATCCATTACCTCGGCCCATCTGACGGCCGACTGCGGCGACACGACGCTCAAGGCGGAATCCGGTACGCTCTTTGATCCCTTCGTTGTCATCACTGCCTTCTGACAGTTCCAGCTCGTTCTGTGCTTCGTTAATTAGCAGTGAGCCCAGGCTTTTGGTATCAAATCCAGCGGCAATCTCACTTGCCTGATCTAAAGAGCGGGCTTCAGCCAGCATTTGCTGTTCACGCTTAAGGCGGCGCTTCTGTGTAAAGAACTCAAGGCTCTTGCTAAAGAAGATAGCCCAGGTGACCACTGATGCCAAAATCAGCCCAATCATCACGCACTTAACCACGATATCGGCGTGCTGATACATACCCCAGACGGAAAGGTCCGTCTGCATCAAATTATTACCCACTCTGTATCTCCAGGACGCAAATCACAAAATCTGAGCGTAATCATATCAAAACGACGTCGAATTGATAGTCGTTCTCATTACTATTTACATAGTGCCGCACCTTTGGTTTCTTTTCCTTGCGCTTACGCAGTAAAAAAGTCACCAGAATCATTTTGAGATTATTTTCTACTTTATGACCGCCGTGCAGGGTGCATGATGCTGGATCCATGCTAGTTTAGACATCCAGACGTATAAAAACAGGTATTAAAACATGGCAGACAAGCATCTTGAGACCAAACTTGTTCAGGCAGGGCGCAGTAAAAAGTACACGCTGGGCTCCGTTAATAGCGTGATCCAGCGCGCTTCTTCGCTGGTGTTTGAGTCCGTTGAGGCAAAAAAACAGGCTACGCACAACCGTGCTAACGGCGCTCTTTTCTATGGTCGTCGCGGAACGCTGACACATTTTTCACTACAGGAAGCAATGTGTGAACTGGAAGGCGGTGCGGGATGTGCCCTTTTCCCATGCGGTGCAGCAGCCGTCGCCAACACAATTCTGGCCTTTGTTGAACAAGGCGACCATGTGCTGATGACGAACACGGCCTATGAACCAAGCCAGGATTTCTGCACCAAAATTCTCGGCAAGCTCGGCGTCACAACCGGCTGGTTCGATCCGCTGGTGGGCGCCGATATTGTGAAACACATCCGGCCGAACACCAAAGTCGTATTTCTGGAGTCACCCGGCTCAGTCACGATGGAGGTGCATGATGTTCCGGCCATCGTTGCCGCGGTCAGAAGCGCTGCACCTGACGCAATCATTATGATCGATAACACCTGGGCTGCCGGAGTACTGTTCAAAGCATTGGATTTTGGTATCGATATCTCGATTCAGGCTGGCACCAAATACCTGATTGGCCATTCCGATGCGATGGTCGGTACGGCGGTGGCAAATTCCCGTTGCTGGGATCAACTGCGCGAGAACGCTTATCTGATGGGACAAATGCTGGATGCAGATACCGCCTATATGACCAGCCGTGGATTACGTACCCTGGGCGTTCGCCTGCGCCAACATCATGAAAGCAGTTTAAAAGTTGCCGAGTGGCTGGCAAGCCATCCGCAGGTTGCCCGCGTAAATCACCCTGCGCTACCGGGCAGCAAAGGCCACGAATTCTGGAAACGTGATTTCACGGGCAGCAGTGGACTGTTCTCATTCGTGTTGAATAAAAAACTGAATAATGAAGAGCTGGCGGCATATCTTGACCACTTTAGCCTGTTCAGCATGGCTTACTCCTGGGGGGGGTTTGAATCACTGATTCTGGCGAATCAACCTGAACACATTGCGGCAATCCGTCCGGAAGGAGAAGTGGACTTCAGCGGGACACTCATTCGTTTACACATCGGTTTAGAGAATGTTGATGATCTGATTGTGGATTTAGCCGCAGGATTTGCCCGAATCGAGTAACATTGCCGCAGATGGACATATATGCAGACACTTCTGGTGGAAAAGTCTGCAATTGTTGCGTCCGGGATCAAGGCATCCCGGACAATTCAGGAGTACAATCCACTCATAAACGCTGTTCCACAGGAAAGTTCATGGTCGTCATTCAAGATATTATCTCCGCGCTCTGGCAACACGATTTTGCCGCGCTGGCAGATCCGCACGTTGTGAGCGTTGTGTACTTTGTAATGTTTGCCACACTGTTTTTAGAAAACGGCCTGCTGCCTGCCTCCTTTTTACCCGGAGACAGCCTGCTGTTGCTGGCAGGGGCACTGATTGCACAGGACGTGATGAGCTTTTTACCCACCATCGCTATTCTGACAGCTGCAGCCAGTCTGGGCTGCTGGTTGAGCTACATTCAGGGACGCTGGCTGGGCAACACGCGCACGGTAAAAGGCTGGCTGGCACAATTACCCGAAAAATATCACCAACGTGCCACCTGTATGTTTGACCAACATGGACTAATGGCGCTGCTCGCCGGGCGTTTCCTGGCGTTTGTTCGCACTTTGCTGCCTACGATGGCGGGAATTTCAGGCCTTCCTAACCGTCGATTCCAGTTTTTTAACTGGCTGAGCGGTCTGCTGTGGGTCAGCGTCGTCACCAGCTTTGGCTATGCGCTCAGCATGATCCCGTTCGTTAAACGCCATGAAGACCAGGTCATGACCTTTTTGATGATCCTGCCGATTGCACTGCTAACAGCAGGTCTGCTGGGAACCTTATTTGTGGTGATTAAAAAAAAATACTGTAGTGCCTGAGTAACAGCCATCGCCATCCGGTACACATTACCGGATGGCGCTTCTGCGACATCCTCAAAATCAACTCCCCTGCATCGTTCGTATTCTTGCCGCATCCTCACCCGGCGTCACACCAAAGTAGCGTTTGAACTCGCGGCTAAACTGCGATGCACTCTCATAGCCTACCCGCATCGCCGCCGCACTGGCTTTCATGCCGTCATGAATTATCATCATCCGCGCTTTATGCAGGCGATAACTCTTCAGATATTGCAGCGGGGAAGTGCTGGTTACCGATTTAAAATTATGATGAAACGCCGATACGCTCATATTGGCCTCTGCCGCCAGTTGCTCGACGTTGAGGTTCTCGGTGTATTTGTTCTCAATCCGCTTCAACACACGGCTTATCAAACTGAAATGCGTCTGGCGGCTGACCAGTGCGAGTAATGCGCCACCACGTGGCCCGGTCAGCACATGGTAAAGGATCTCGCGAATAATCTGTTTCCCCAGGATGCGCGCGTCCAGCGGTCGCTCCATTACATCCAGTAAACGCTCAGCTGCGCAGAGAATCTCGTCCGAAAGCGTGGCAGAGTTGATTCCGCTTGCCGCCATTGAGGGTTGAAACAACTCGTCCTCACCAATATCCATCAGCAACTCCTGCAATTGCAGAATATCAACATTCAGGCGGATACCGGCCAGCGGAACCTCCGGTGTCGCATAAGTTTCACATTCGAAGGGTAAAGGCACTGTCAGTAACAGGTATTCGTTGGCGTCATAACGAAATACACGTTCGTTTATGTAACCGATTTTATGCCCCGAGAAGAGAAATATGATGCCAGGCTGATACATCACTGGCGTACGCTGTCCCGGCTCAGTGCCATACAGTAAGCGAACATCAGGCAGTAGTTCGTTTAATCTATTTTCATTGTTTTTCAGTTTGTTAACTTTATCTGTCAACAGAAGACAGATCTCATCGCGGTTCATAGAGCACCATTTCATTATCGGTTTTCGACCTTGATATAGTGCGCATATTTATCCGTTTTCTCCAGCAGTCTGTAGAAATGGGCAAGACATTGGCAGAAATGAGCATTGAGAGGAGCGCTTCTGGCGACCACAATGTTCACCATCAGGCAGACACTCGCCTGCCCTCTTTTTTACCCACATAAGGGAACGAGCAATGAACAACTTTAATCTACATACCCCTACTCGCATTTTGTTCGGTAAAGGCGCTATCGCAGAGCTGCGCGATCAAATCCCTCAGGACGCTCGCGTGTTAATTACCTACGGCGGCGGCAGCGTTAAAAAAACCGGCGTTCTGGCGCAGGTACAAGATGCCCTGAAAGGACTGGACGTACTTGAGTTTGGCGGAATTGAACCAAACCCGTCTTATGAAACCCTGATGAACGCAGTAAAAATTGTGCGTGATGAGAAAGTGACGTTCCTGTTGGCTGTAGGCGGCGGTTCTGTACTGGATGGCACAAAATTCATCGCAGCTGCAGCGCATTACGCTGATGGTATCGACCCATGGCGCATTCTGGAAACCCGCGGTAACGACGTGAAAAGCGCAGTACCAATGGGCTCTGTACTGACGCTACCAGCAACCGGTTCAGAGTCTAACTCCGGGGCCGTGATTTCCCGCAAAACCACCGGCGATA
This sequence comes from Citrobacter sp. Marseille-Q5395, assembly GCF_947057495.1. Taxonomy (NCBI): domain Bacteria; kingdom Pseudomonadati; phylum Pseudomonadota; class Gammaproteobacteria; order Enterobacterales; family Enterobacteriaceae; genus Citrobacter; species Citrobacter sp. Marseille-Q5395. The sequence continues at coordinate 508,958 of NZ_CAMSEL010000001.1, forward strand.
AACTGGCTTTTATGACTTCGTTTGTACAGCCTGTATTTGCCGTACTGGATCCGGTTTACACCTACACCCTGCCGCCACGTCAGGTCGCTAACGGTGTGGTAGATGCGTTTGTCCACACCGTGGAACAGTACGTGACGTACCCGGTAGACGGGAAAATTCAGGATCGCTTTGCCGAAGGTATTTTGCTTACGCTGGTAGAAGATGGTCCGAAAGCGTTGCAGGAACCAGAAAACTACAACGTACGTGCTAACGTCATGTGGGCGGCAACGCAGGCACTGAATGGTCTGATTGGCGCAGGTGTACCGCAGGACTGGGCAACCCATATGCTGGGTCACGAGTTGACTGCGATGCACGGTCTCGACCACGCTCAAACGCTGGCGATCGTCCTGCCTGCACTGTGGAATGAAAAACGCGATACCAAGCGAGCCAAATTACTGCAGTACGCAGAGCGCATCTGGAATATCACCGAAGGTTCCGATGACCAGCGTATTGATGCTGCCATCGCTGCCACCCGTCGTTTCTTCGAGCAAATGGGTGTACCAACGCGTCTGTCTGACTACGGTCTGGATGGTAGCTCCATCCCGGCGCTGCTGGAAAAACTGGAGGCACACGGTGGTACTAAACTGGGCGAACATCAGGACATTACACTTGACGTCAGTCGCCGGGTTTACGAAGCAGCACGCTAAGCTTTTTTCACCTCTGACTTTCGTTTTTGGTCATTTAGTCCAGACTTAAGTCACACAAACCTCACCGGAGCCTGCTCCGGTGAACTCAATTTACACCTAATCATTCATGATGCATCGAGGCGGCAATTGAGAGAATCCCCAGGAGCGTACATAAGTACGTGACTGGGGTAAACGAAAGCAGCCAACAAAGAGGCAGCTTGAAGGATTAAGTGTATGGGGGGAATTATGACTAATCCAACTGTTATCAAGCTACAGGATGGTAACGTAATGCCACAGCTGGGCCTGGGCGTCTGGAAGGCAAGTAATGAGGAAGTAATCTCCGCTATTCATAAAGCGCTGGAAGTGGGTTATCGCTCTATCGATACTGCCGCCGCGTATAAAAATGAAGAAGGTGTTGGGAAAGCGTTACGTAATTCGGGCGTACCCCGGGAAGAGTTGTTCATCACCACCAAACTGTGGAATGACGATCAGAAACGTCCCCGTGAAGCTTTGCTCGAAAGTATGGAGAAACTCCAGCTTGATTACCTTGACCTTTACCTGATGCACTGGCCCGTCCCGGCTATCGACCATTACGTTGAAGCGTGGGAAAACATGATTGACCTGCAAAAACAGGGTCTGATTAAAAGCATCGGCGTGTGCAACTTTCAGATCAACCACCTCCAGCGTCTGATGGATGAAACGGGCGTTTCGCCGGTGATCAACCAGATCGAGCTTCATCCACTGCTGCAACAACGTCAGTTACATTCATGGAATGCGACGCATAAAATCCAGACCGAGTCCTGGAGTCCACTGGCACAAGGTGGGAAAGATGTGTTCGATCAAAAGATTATTCGCGACCTTGCTGAGAAATACGGCAAATCTCCGGCACAAATAGTTATCCGCTGGCATCTGGATAACGGTCTGGTGGTTATCCCGAAATCGGTAACCCCTTCCCGTATCGCAGAGAACTTTGATGTTTGGGACTTCCGCCTGGACAAAGATGAATTAGGCGAAATAGCTAAACTCGATCAGAGTAAACGCCTGGGTCCTGATCCAGACCAATTCGGCGGTTAATTCCCCTCTCCCGCCCGGCATTCTGCTGGGCCTTTTCATTTCATGAAATATCAGGAAACAATAAAACACCTGTTTATATGTGTATTTCCTGCGTTCACAAGCGCAGCATTACCACCAAATAACCACCTAATTATTAATGGTTATTATACTTAAAGAATACACATATCAATTTTTTATAGGTGTCAAACCGTGGCGGAAAACAAATCCCAGGGAGTTAAATGGCTCCCATTGATTCTTATAATATTAATCTCTTCTGGTCTCTGGCAACTCACCCCACCAACAGGGTTAAGTGCCCCAGCCTGGCATTCGGCGATTATATTTGTCGCCACTATCGCCTCTATCGTGGCAAAAGTTCTGCCGATTGGCGCTGTCGGCATTATTGGCATTACCGTTTTTGCACTCGCCTATGCCGCGGGGGATAAAACGGCCAGTGGTGCTATAACTACAGCACTAAGCGAGCTGAACAGTTCGCTTATCTGGCTTATCGTCGTCGCTTTTATGATTGCCCGTGGATTTATCAAAACCGGTCTGGGTCGGCGTATTGCGTTACAGATGATCCGACTGCTCGGTAAACGCACGCTGGGGCTCGCCTACGGTCTGGCTTTTGCCGATCTGATCCTCTCTCCCGCCATGCCAAGTAATACGGCGCGCTGCGGCGGCGTTATCTATCCGATTGCCGATTCTCTGGCACGCAGTTTTAACTCAAACCCGGAAGATGAATCTCGCAGCAAAATCGGTACCTTTCTCATCACTTGTATCGGCAATGTCAACGACGTCACCGCCGCGCTCTTTATGACTGGGTATACCGGTAACCTGCTGGCGGTGAAACTGGCGGCAAACGCAGGAATCACGTTGACATGGGGAAGCTGGTTTATGGCGGCGCTGCTGCCTTGCCTGGTGTCACTGCTGCTGGTTCCGCTGCTGGTGTACTGGCTGGTGCGCCCGGAAATTAAACATACGCCTGATGCCCCTAATCTGGCCCGTAAAGAGCTGGCAGAAATGGGCCACATGTCACGCGGCGAGTGGTTGATGCTGGCGACCGTCGGCGTTCTGCTGGTGTTGTGGATCTTCGGTGATACGTTAGGTGTCGATGCCACTACGGCCTCGTTTGTTGGCCTGTCGATTTTATTACTTAGCGGCGTTCTGAGCTGGGAAGATGTGAAAAGCGAAAAAGGCGCATGGGATACGCTGATTTGGTTCGCCGCGTTGCTGATGATGGCAAACCAGTTGAAAAAACTCGGCTTTACCACCTGGTTTGGTAACCTGATTGGCGATAGCCTTAGCAGCACCATGCACGGTACCAGTTGGGTGATCGTTCTGCTGCTGCTTAACGCCGCCTACTTCTACACCCACTACTTTTTTGCCAGCGGAAACGCGCAGATTGCCGCACTGTATGCCGTATTCCTTGGCGTCGGCCTGCATCTGAATATTCCGGCTGCTCCTACAGCATTAATGTTGGCCTTCACCAGCAGCCTGTACTGTTCTCTCACTCAGTATACTCACGCCCGTGGTCCGATCCTGTTTGGCGCGGGATATGTACCAACGGGAGTCTGGTGGCGAACAGGATTTGTCATCAGCCTGTTTAACCAGGCGGTCTTCTTGACCGTGGGTTTGATGTGGTGGAAGGTGTTGGGTCTGTACTAAGCTGAAGTGAAACTGGCCCGGTAAGCGTTGCGCCACCGGGCTACACATTTAGCGCCCTGCCACTTTCCCGCGTTTTTTATTCGCCGCAGGTGTCTGGCGTTGATGTGCCACTGGCGTATGCTTGGTCAGCGCCGGACGTGTATGTCGGTTCTGGCGACGCGCTTCACGCATCTCTTCCAGCGTAGGAGACGGAACCAAACATTCGCGACGACCACCAATCAGATGCTTTTTACCCATATCTTCCAGCGCCTGACGAATTAACGGCCAGTTGGCTGGATCGTGATAACGCAGCAACGCTTTATGCAGACGACGTTGTTTGTCGCCCTTCGGCACCACCACATCTTCACTCTTATAACCAATTTTACCCAGAGGATTTTTCCCGGTGTAATACATGGTTGTCGAGTTCGCCAGCGGCGATGGGTAGAAGTTCTGCACCTGATCCAGACGGAAACGACGCTGTTTCAGCCACAGCGCCAGATTCACCATATCCTCGTCACGCGTACCCGGGTGCGCGGAGATAAAGTATGGGATCAGGTACTGCTCTTTACCGGCCTGTTTAGAGTAGGTATCGAATAGTTCTTTAAAGCGATCGTAGCTGCCCATGCCCGGCTTCATCATCTTCGACAATGGGCCTTCTTCGGTGTGTTCCGGCGCAATCTTCAAATAGCCCCCCACGTGGTGGGTCGCCAGCTCTTTGATATAGCGCGGATCTTCAACCGCGATGTCATAACGCACACCAGAGGCGATAAGGATCTTTTTAATACCTTTTAAATCACGCGCACGACGATAGAGATTAATGGTCGGCTCGTGGTTGGTATCCATATGCGGGCAGATATCCGGGTAGACGCAAGACAAGCGACGACAGGTCTGTTCCGCGCGCGGCGACTTACAGCGCAGCATATACATGTTGGCCGTTGGGCCGCCAAGATCGGAAATCACACCGGTAAAGCCCGGAACGGTGTCACGAATCGCTTCGATCTCGTTGATGATCGAATCTTCCGAGCGGCTCTGGATGATGCGTCCTTCGTGCTCGGTGATCGAACAGAAAGAACATCCGCCAAAACACCCACGCATAATGTTGATCGAGAAACGGATCATTTCATAAGCCGGGATGCGGCTGTTACCGTACGCCGGATGAGGAACACGTTGATACGGCAGCGCGAAGACGCTATCCATCTCTTCAGTCGACAGCGGGATCGCTGGCGGGTTGATCCAGATGTAGCGATCGCCGTGTTTTTGCATCAGGGCGCGCGCGCAGCCAGGGTTTGTTTCGTGGTGCAGGATTCGTGATGCATGTGCATACAACACTTTATCGCCCTTCACCTTCTCAAAAGACGGCAGCAGCACGTAGGTTTTCTCCCACGGCTTCGGACGTGGCGGCTGAACGGTGACCGCTTTTGCTTCCTGCTTTTTAGGTGCAACAGGCTTGTTATCCGCGCAAGGCAGATCTTCACCATACGGATGTGGGATAGGATCAATTTTCCCCGGCGTATCCAGACGCGTGGAATCCACACCGCTCCAGCCTGGCAGCGCTTCTTTGACCATGATCGCGGTGTTACGCACGTCGCGGATCTGATCAATTGTCTCGCCCATCGCCAGACGGTGCGCCACTTCTACCAGCGGACGTTCGCCGTTGCCAAACATCAGCATATCCGCTTTGGAATCCACCAGCACAGAGCGACGCACGGTATCAGACCAGTAATCATAATGCGCAGTACGGCGCAGGCTGGCTTCAATACCACCGAGGATCACCGGAACATCTTTCCAGGCTTCTTTACAGCGCTGGGTATAAACCAGCGTAGCGCGGTCCGGGCGTTTGCCTGCAACGTTGTCCGGCGTATAGGCATCGTCATGGCGCAGTCGGCGATCGGCAGTATAACGGTTGATCATCGAGTCCATATTGCCGGCGGTCACGCCGAAGAACAGGTTCGGTTTACCCAGACGCATAAAATCGTCTTTGTTGTTCCACTCCGGCTGCGCGATAATCCCGACACGAAATCCCTGGGATTCCAGCATACGACCACAAATGGCCATACCAAAGCTTGGGTGATCGACGTAGGCATCACCGGTAACCAGAATAATGTCGCAGCTATCCCAGCCAAGTTGGTCCATCTCTTCTCGCGACATCGGCAGAAACGGCGCGGGACCAAAACAGGCGGCCCAGTACTGCGGCCAGGAGAAAAGGTCTCTGTCCGGTTGGATCAGGGATATTGCGCTCATAGTGCTTCCAAAAATGGTAAAAAAATAATCAAAGGCCGGGGATTATACGCTGTATGTCCGCAAGAAATGAAGTGGAGTCTGAGCCAGACGGGTAGAAAGCTTTATAAATTGTTAAATTTTACTACACCCATTTTTTTCAATCATAATTAACACCATGCCGACCTGTTGAGATATCTCTTTTTCGGCGGGGGATTTTTCATTGCGACTCAACGATTCACTGCATATTTCCCAGTTACGGGTTGTTGTTCATCTGTGCGGATTTTTGGTTCTTCTGTACAGCTTCTCTATGCTGCCACCGATGGCCATCGCTCTGTTGCATAAAGAGCGGAGCTTTTTCGCTTTTTTCAGTACATTTATGACTTTCTTTACCCTCGGCGGCGGTGCATGGCTGGTAACAAAACATGCCGGTATTCAGCTACGAACCCGGGATGGTTTCGTCATCATCGTTCTCTTCTGGCTGCTTTTTTCATTTATCAGCGCGATGCCGATGTGGATGGACGATGGCTTAAATCTCTCCTTTTCCGATGCCCTGTTTGAAGGGGTCTCCGGCATTACCACTACCGGAGCAACGGTGATTGGCGACGTCAGCGCCTTGCCAAAGTCCTATCTGTACTATCGGGCTCAGCTCAATTTTATTGGCGGCCTGGGGGTTATTGTCCTCGCCGTAGCGGTATTGCCGCTGCTGGGTATCGGGGGTATGAAACTCTATCAGTCTGAAATGCCCGGCCCCTTTAAAGAAGAACGCCTCACGCCAAGACTTGCTGACACTGCACGCACGCTGTGGCTAACCTATTTCATTCTGGGACTTATCTGCACTCTGGCTTACTGGATTGCCGGTATGTCGTTTTTCGACGCTGTATGCCACGGGCTTTCGACGGTCTCCCTTGGCGGATTTTCCACCCGCAGCGAGAGCATCGGCTTTTATAACAGCCATGCTATTGAGCTTGTCGCCGGGCTGTTTTCGCTGTTATCTGCATTTAACTTCACCCTCTGGTACGTCGCTATCGTAAAACGTACCTTCAAGCCATTTCGCCGTAATGCCGAACTGCAATTCTTCTTGATTATTGCGCTGGTTATCACCCTGATCAGCACCTGGCAGGTCTGGCGAGCGGGCATGTACGGTATATCAGACAGTCTGGTGCACGCCTTTTTTCTGGCCAGCTCCATGTTGACAGATAATGGCCTGTCGACGGCGGATTACGCACAGTGGCCCTCACACACAATTTTCATGCTACTCAGCGCCAGTTTCTTTGGCGGTTGTGTGGGCTCGACCTGCGGGGGAATTAAGGTGCTGCGCTTTCTAATTATGTTCAAGCAGTGTCGTCAGGAGTTACACCAACTCGCGCACCCTCGCGCATTGCTGAATATCAAAGTTGGCAACAACGTGGTTACCGACCGTGTGGTTCGCTCGGTATGGAGCTTCTTTTTTCTTTATGTTTTGTTTACCAGCTTTTTCATCTGGGCGCTCAATTTGATGGGCTACGATCTCTTCTCATCTTTCGCCACCGTCGCCGCCTGCATCAATAATATGGGACTGGGATTTGGCGTAACCGCTACAACGTTTGGCACTTTACACGACGAGGCAAAGCTTCTGATGTGCGCAGCTATGATCATGGGGCGCCTGGAGATTTACCCCATTTTGATCCTTTTCTCGCGCATGTTCTGGCGGGCCTAACAGGCCCACCTGCGCATTACGGTGCCGGATTCACCAGCATCTGTCCGATGGAGCCACGATCCGCCATTTCCAGCGTCTGGCTGTTGAAGTAGAACGGGAAATGGGCCCAGGAAGGCTGTCCGTAATAGACCAGCAACTCCACCTGACCATCCACCCAGACGGTATCTTTCCAGCCCCTGTCTTCCGGGAACGGCATTGCGCCATTAACATTACGGACCAGGAAAGAGACGCCTTCAATATGGAACGCCTGCGGCATATCCGCGCGTACTGTCCAGCGCTCCCAGGTTCCCTGCTGAGCGGTGATATCCATGCGGTTTACATCCCACAGTTGACCATTGATACCAGGGTCGTCATCGAGGCTGATATCGCGGCTACGAATCGGCGTTCCACTCAAAATTTCTGTTGGCAAAAGACGCATCGGCAGACTGTCAGTCACCAGCGGTAGCAGGCCTGTGGGTCGCAGCGTTAATACCAGTGTGGAGACCAGAATACTGGAAGGTTCAAAGAATCCTCGGATCCGGTCAACAATACTGGCTGCCTCACCACAGGTGATCGACACTTCGTCACCGTTAGTCATATCCACCAGAATCTCACGCCGCTCGCCAGGCGCCAGCGATAGCTGTTTCACCGACACCGGAGCCGGTAAAAAACCTTGATCGCCGGAAATAACATGCAGTGCGCGCCCGTCGCTCATTTGCAGTTGGTAACGACGAGAGTTAGAAGCGTTCAGCAGACGCAAACGTACCCAGCCACGAGACACTTCCACATAAGGACTCTGTGCCCCGTTGACCAATAACGTATCACCGACAAAACCACCACTGCCCGGTTCGCTGTATTCCGGCGTACCAAAGTTATCCAGACGCTTATCCTGAATAATGATCGGAAAATCATCCACGCCATAATGGTTGGGAATAGGCAGTGATTTACTCACTTCATCTTCGACCAGCCACATCCCGGCAAGACCGTTATAGACCTGCTGTGCGGTACGGTTTGGCGTATTGGCGTGATACCACAACGTCGCGGCGCTCTGGCGAATCGGCAGGACCGGCGCCCAGTCCGCATTCGGCGACATCATGCGTGCCGGCCCCCCCATCAGTGGGCCAGGTACCTGCAATCCGGCGATGGTCATCGAGACATTTTCAGTCAGACGGTTGCTGTAGATAAGCTTAACGTCATCCCCTTTCCAGACGCGGATTGTCGGCCCCAGGTAGCGCCCGTTAATTCCCCAGACAGGCGCGCGCGTACCTTGTGTAAAGGACCAGTGAGCGCGTTGCAGGGTCATAAATAACGGCTGTCCCCGGCGGGACTCCAGCAGTGGCGGAACAGGTAGAGGTTGTTGCTGACCGGCAGCATTAGCCTTCAGCGGAACAGCACCTGCACACAGTGCGATTCCCGATGCCTGAATGAACTGACGCCGACTGAGTGACATATAAGCTCCATGTAAAACTGGCTATTAACACGCAGGAAATCACTTCCTGTAAAAAACTCGAATTGCGCGAATCAAACCTTACCGGCAGCTTCCCGCTCGGCAACTTCTTTGTCGAGTTCGGCGATTTTTTGTTCCATCAGCGTACGGCAATGCGCTGCCAGTTCACGAACCTGATCCTTACCAAAATGACTGATATCCACTGGCGGTAACATCTCTACGATCGCCAGACCATTATTCAGCCGGTTAAGTTTAATCTTATTCGAGGTCGTTGAAACACATACCGGGATAACAGGGACGCCAGCAGCAATTGCCGCATGAAACGCGCCAGTTTTAAATGGCAACAGGCCACGGCCACGGCTACGCGTTCCTTCCGGGAACATCCAGATGGAAATACGGCGTTTTTTGAAATGGTTCACCACCGCTGCAATCGTACTGTGCGCTTTCGCACGATTATTTCTGTCAATCAACAGATTACCGGTGAGCCAGTACAGCAGACCGAAGAAAGGGATCCACAGCAGGCTTTTTTTACCAACCGTTACTGTCGGTGGCTGAACAATATTCGCGGCAGTAACCATGTCGTAGTTATTCTGGTGGTTACAAATATAGATGGCATTACCATAGTCCTTCGCGTCCGCTGGCATACGGCACTCAACCTTCAGGCCGTAAAGAGGAGCCAGCCGACCAAACATATGGCCGAACGTCGCGACGTGTTTTGGATTTCGCGGGCTGAAAAGACAGTATATACAACCGAAAATACAGACCAGAATGCAGTAAATAACAGTAATGAATAAACGAAAAATATATAGCATAACAACCTCTAAGGCCTAAGAGCCTGGCATTTTACGTCACCTGATCCAGAACACAGTATCAGGTTAGGGCTTTGTTAAGAGCGGCTCTCTGGAAAAGCGTATTGTTAATCGCAACGCACGAATAAACAACGGTTTCACGGGAATTTTTAACGTTTGCTCTCCCTCCGTAAAAGAAGGGAGAGCCAAACGACAGCGTTATTCTTCGCTGTCGCCGTTGCTGGCACGTCGAGGCGAGTCAATCTCAATACGATCAATGCGCTGCAGACCGCGCATTAGCGTACCGCGACGACCACGCTCGCCGGTTACCTTCTGCAACTCTTCTGGACGCAGTTTAATTTTGCGTTTACCGACGTGAATTGTCAGCGTGCTTTGCGGCGGTAATACATAGAGCAGTGCCAGACCATCTTCACCTTTTGCCGCTTCCGCAGAAGGAATGTTGATTATCTTATTCCCTTTGCCTTTCGACAATTGCGGCAGATCGCTCACCGGGAACATCAACATACGTCCGGCCTGGGTGATCGCCAGCAACATATCGGTTTCATCTTCGATCACTACCGGTGGCATGACATGCGCATTCTCCGGTAACGTAATCAACGCTTTACCCGCACGGTTACGCGCTACCAGGTCATTGAAAGTACAGACGAAGCCGTAGCCAGCATCTGACGCCATTAATAGTTTCTGGTCATCGCCTTCCATCAGCATGTGCTCAACCGTCGCACCTGGCGGCAGCGTGAGTTTACCGGTCAGCGGTTCACCCTGACCACGTGCTGACGGCAGAGTAATCGGATCGATAGCATAGCTTCGCCCGGTCGAGTCAACAAAGACCACCGGTTGGTTGCTCTTACCTTTCACCGCAGCTTTATAGCTGTCACCCGCTTTATAGCTTAATCCCGGCGCATCGATATCGTGCCCTTTCGCGCTACGTACCCAGCCACTCTGAGACAACACAATGGTGACCGGCTCAGACGGCAGCATGTCATGCTCGCTCATTGCTTTGGCTTCTTCGCGCTCCTTCAGAGGGGAACGGCGATCGTCACCATAAGCGTCTGAATCCGCCTGCAACTCTTTCTTCAGCAGGTTACTCATTTTGCGTTCGGAGGCCAGAATGCCCTGCAGCTGATCGCGCTCTTTAGCCAGTTCATCCTGCTCGCCACGGATTTTCATCTCTTCGAGTTTGGCAAGATGGCGCAATTTCAGCTCAAGGATGGCTTCAGCCTGCGTTTCGGAAATACCAAACCGCGACATCAGCTCGGGTTTGGGTTCATCTTCATGACGAATAATTTCAATCACTTCGTCAATGTTGAGGAACGCCACCAGCAAACCTTCGAGGATATGCAGGCGCTTGAGTACTTTTTCCAGACGATAGTTCAGACGACGACGCACCGTGTCGCGACGGAACGCCAGCCACTCGGTCAGGATCTCCAGCAGGTTTTTCACCGCCGGGCGACCGTCGAGACCTATCATGTTCAGGTTGATACGGTAGCTTTTTTCCAGATCGGTGGTAGCAAACAGGTGGTTCATCACCTGCTCCATGTCCACGCGGTTAGAGCGCGGCACAATCACCAGACGGGTCGGATTTTCGTGATCCGATTCATCGCGCAGATCGTCCACCATCGGTAACTTTTTATTGCGCATCTGGGCAGCGATCTGTTCCAGCACTTTCGCCCCGGAAACCTGGTGCGGTAGCGCAGAGATCACCACCGCGCCGTCTTCTTTCGTCCATACCGCACGCATACGTACAGAGCCGCGCCCGTTTTCATAAATCTTACGAATTTCTGCGCGAGGAGTGATGATTTCCGCTTCGGTCGGATAATCCGGTCCCTGTACGATATCCAGCAGTTGATCCAGCGTTGTTTTCGGCTGCTCAATCAGCGTAATCGCCGCTTTCGCCACTTCGCGCAGGTTATGCGGAGGAATGTCCGTAGCCATCCCGACGGCAATCCCGGTGGTGCCGTTAAGCAGAATATTCGGCAAGCGCGCAGGCAGCATCTTCGGCTCCTGCATGGTGCCGTCAAAGTTAGGCACCCAGTCCGACGTCCCCTGACCAAGCTCACCCAGCAGGATTTCCGCGTATTTGGACAGTCGGGATTCGGTATAACGCATCGCCGCGAAGGATTTCGGATCGTCCGGCGCCCCCCAGTTCCCTTGCCCGTCAACCAGCGGATAACGGTAAGAAAACGGTTGTGCCATCAGTACCATGGCTTCATAGCAGGCACTGTCACCATGTGGATGGTATTTACCCAGCACGTCACCGACGGTACGCGCGGATTTTTTAAATTTGGCGCTGGCATTCAGCCCCAGTTCGGACATCGCGTAAACGATGCGACGCTGAACGGGTTTCAAACCATCGCCAATAAACGGTAACGCCCTGTCCATGATGACGTACATGGAATAGTTCAGATAGGCGTTTTCCGTGAATTCATGCAGCGCAAGGCGCTCTGCCATATCGCTCATTAATCGTGGTTCCTCAACTGTAAGCCCGAACAATACCCAGTATCTGTCAGGCAATATTGCCGCAGATACTACCCTATCTGGCGTGTTGAGTCACAAAGTTCAGTGGTTTTACCGCCGAAGATAGCGACGGCAATCGTCTCCTTAGTACTTCGCTCTTAATGCGCCCGGATAAAGAGCTCTTTGCTATACACATAGTCTTGGGGATTATGCACAGGAAACCCTCCCACATAGGGTTTAAGTAATTTGATCAACGGCTGATAATAGATAGGGATGATGGGGGCTTGCTGGTTAATAATACCTTCCGCTTGCGCATACAGCTGGTTTCGCTGTGCAGCATCGGGCGTACGAGCCGCCTGCGCCAACAACGCGTCATAGCGCGCATCGCGCCACTGACCGACATTTTCTGCATTGCCTGACTGCAACGTATTCAGGAACGTTGACGCTTCATTATACGTCGCGTCCCACGACTGGCGAGACAACATGAAGTCCCCCTCGCGACGTGCATCCAGATATGTTTTCCACTCCATGGTGCGCAACGTAACATCAGCCCCGAGCCATTTTTTCCACTCTGAGGACAAGGCAATGGCCGTTTTCTCATGCAGGTCGTACTTATTGTAAAACAGCTCAAACGTTAACGGATGCTGCTCGTCAAATCCGGCTTGTTTCAATAACGCTTTCGCTTCGGCAACCCGCTCATTCCACGGTGCCTGAAGATCGGTCAGCACAGGCGGCGTGAAACCGGTAACCTGCGGCGGTGTTAGCGTCGTTGCAGGTGTACGCAATCCAAGGACTTTCTCAGCAATAAGCTGTCGATTGGCCGTTAAGTACAGTGCCCGACGCACCCGGACATCGTTGAACGGCGCTTTGCGGATGTTGAAGTTGTAATACTCGCTGTTCAGGCGAGGGATCACCCGTAGCTCGCCCGGCAGATTCTTTTTTATCGCCGGAATTTGCTGAGTCGGAACCCAGGTGAGATCAACATCGCCGGCACGATAGCGATTGTACCCCGTCACGGCGTTATCTAACGACAGATAGTCGACCTGCTGTAAAACAGTATGTTGTGCATCACGGTAACGAGGATTTTTACGCACAACGATCTTCTCGTTCACCACCCATTTATCCAGCACAAATGCACCATTGGAAACCAGATGTTCAGGCTTACTCCACGCATCACCATATTGCACAATGGTGTGCTGCGGGACGGGAAATAACGTGGGCCACGCCAGCATGGTAGTGAACCACGGTACAGCCTGTTCGAGAGAGACTTCAAGGGTAACATCGTCCACAGCCTTCACCCCCAACGAACTAACGGGGGATTTACCGTCAACAATCGCCTGCGCATTTTTAATATGCGCCGCCGCCAGATATCCGGCAAACGGGCTGAGGGTATGCGGGTCAACCGCTCGCTGCCATCCCGCCACGAAATCCTGTGCAGTCAGCGCCACACCATCTGACCATTGCAGCCCTTTACGCAGGTGAAAAATATAGCGTTTACCGCCATCCAGAACGTCCCAGCGCTGAGCCTGAGCAGGCTGCACTTTCCCTTCACCATCCATCCAGACCAGCCCTTCAAAGAGATCGAGTACAATTTGCGCGGCGGTATTTTCTTCCACTTTTTGCGGATCCAGGGTGCCCGGATCGCTGTGGTTGTTGTAACGAAAAATTTGTTGTGGGGCGAGAGGTGTTCCGTCTGGGATCGTTGCGGCAAAAAGCGAGGGACTGCACATCAGGCTGACCAGCCATAATAATGGATGCGTTTTCATGATTTCTCTGTCGATAAAAATGATACCGCTACTTTACATGTTGTGGCCCTCTACAGGCTGATTTGTATCACATTTAGGACAAAGAAAAGGGCCGCGAATGCGGCCCTGATGCTGATTACTTGGCGACTTTAGTAATCTGTTTCACATCGATTTCGACGGAGTTCCAGTCTTTATCAACTTCCCCCTGGATTTCCACAACATCCTGCGGTGTTACGGTTACGCCATTCCAGCGTTTATGGTCAATATCTACATTCACCGTACCGGTGGCGTCTTTAAACAGGTACAAATCGTCGGAAATACGCTCGACGATATTACCGCGCAGGGTTACCCAGGTATCATCACGCAGGGATTTGGCACTTTCTACCGTCGTGCTGCTGCCGTTCGGACCAACGAACCCACCGCTTTGGCTTTGCGTCGCGGTCGGGCCAGAGAAGCCGCCCTGCTGCGCTGCCAAAACAGGTGCGGAACACAATGCCATCACGGCAACCATTGCAGCTAATTTTTTCATGTTCATGTCTCCCTTTCATGTTGTTTCACGACTATTTAATAAGTTAATCCTTAACAACTTCTTAAGCCAAAAAAAGATTCTTTTTTGCTGTACAGCATCCGCTGCCACAAGGTTTACTGACAGGCAACAGAGTTATCGCAGGGAAGAACATATGCGTATTTTACTGATAGAAGATGACACGTTGATTGGCGATGGTCTTAAGACAGGTCTGAGTAAAATGGGTTTCAGTATCGACTGGTTTACTGAAGGTCGTCAGGGTAAAGAAGCGCTCTACAGCGCCCCTTATGATGCTGTGATCCTCGATCTGACGCTACCGGGTATAGACGGGCGCGATATCCTGCGTGAATGGCGCGCAAAAGGGAAACAGGAGCCGGTACTTATTTTGACGGCCCGCGATGCGCTGGCAGAACGCGTCGAAGGCTTACGCCTGGGCGCGGATGATTATCTGTGCAAACCCTTTGCGCTAATCGAAGTTGCTGCCCGTCTGGAAGCTCTGGTGCGTCGCGCCAGCGGCCAGGCCAGTAGCGAACTGAGTCACGGACAGGTAACGCTTAATCCCGGCGCACTGACCGTCACGCTGACGGGGGAGCCGTTGTCGCTAAAACCAAAAGAGTTCGCGTTGCTGGAACTGCTCATGCGCAACAAAGGTCGGGTACTGCCGCGCAAACTTATTGAAGAGAAACTGTACAACTGGGACGAAAACGTCTCCAGTAATGCGGTTGAAGTACACGTCCATCATTTACGCCGTAAACTCGGCAGCGATTTTATCCGAACGGTGCATGGCATTGGCTACACCCTGGGTGACGCATGAAACTCACACAACGTCTCAGTCTGCGCGTCAGGCTCACACTTATTTTCCTTATCCTGGCCTCGATAACCTGGGCAATCTCCAGCTTTGTCGCCTGGAAACAGACAACGGATAACGTAGACGAACTGTTTGATACACAGCTGATGCTGTTCGCCAAACGGCTAAGTACGCTGGATATCAGCGACGTCACCGCCTCGCGTGATATGGCCCGCACGCCGAAGAAGCTGAAGCACGGTCATATTGATGACGACGCGTTGGCGTTTGCTATCTACTCCACCGACGGAAAAATGGTGCTGCACGATGGCGACAATGGCCAGGATATTCCCTACAGCTACCGCCGGGAAGGGTTTAGTGATGGCCAGCTCAATGGGGACAACGACCGATGGCGCTTTCTGTGGCTGAACTCTACGGATGGTAAATATCGCATCGTGGTCGGTCAGGAGTGGGAATACCGGGAGGATATGGCACTGGCGATTGTTACCGCACAATTAACCCCGTGGCTTATTGCGCTCCCGCTGATGTTGCTTATTCTGGTGGTCATGCTCAGCCGTGAACTCAGGCCGTTAAAAAAACTGGCGCAGGCCCTGCGCTGGCGTTCCCCTGAATCGCAAGAACCGCTCGATCCTAAAGGCGTGCCAAGCGAAGTGCGACCACTGGTCGAGTCCCTCAACCAGCTATTTACCCGCACACACTCTATGATGGTCCGCGAACGGCGTTTCACCTCCGACGCAGCCCATGAGCTACGCAGCCCATTAACCGCGTTGAAGGTGCAAACTGAAGTGGTGCAACTGTCAGATGATGACCCGCAAACGCGAGAAAAAGCGCTCCTGCAGCTTCACGCAGGCATTGAGCGCGCCACGCGTCTGGTTGATCAGCTGCTGACGCTTTCACGACTCGACTCCCTCGACAATCTGCAGGATGTAGCAGACATCCCACTGGAGGAGTTGTTGCAGTCCGCCGTTATGGACATTTACCACCCGGCTCAGCTGGCTCATATCGACGTGCGTTTGCAGATTAACGCACACAACGTTAAGCGTACCGGTCAGCCACTCTTACTCAGCCTGATGGTACGCAATCTGCTGGATAATGCGATTCGTTATAGTCCCCAGGGTAGCATTGTGGAAGTGACGCTCAATGCCCGATTTTTTAGCGTCAAAGATAACGGTCCAGGCGTGGCAGCGGAAGTCCTGACGCACATTGGTGAGCGTTTCTATCGCCCGCCAGGACAAAGCGTTACTGGTAGCGGTCTGGGTCTGTCGATCGTCCGTCGTATTGCGACTTTACACGGGATGTCAGCCTCGTTTGGCAACGCTCCGGAAGGCGGGTTTGAAGCAAAAATCAGCTGGTAGCAACAATATTATTGCTAATAATGCAAAAGACTTTGCACATTTTGCTAATTTCACCGCGCCGCTGGTGGAGGTAAAATCGCCTTCAAACGTATATTCTTGAGGACGAAAAATGAGCAACATTCTGATTATCAACGGTGCGAAAAAATTCGGCCATTCCAATGGTCAACTGAATGACACCCTGACCGAGGTCGCGGACGGCATCCTGCGCGACCTCGGGCATGATGTTAAAGTTGTACGCGCTGACAGCGATTATGACGTACAAACAGAAGTGCAGAACTTCGTCTGGGCAGATGCGGTTATCTGGCAAATGCCGGGCTGGTGGATGGGTGCTCCATGGACGGTGAAAAAATACATCGATGATGTTTTCACTGCAGGACACGGTACGCTGTATGCAAGCGATGGTCGCACACGTTCAGATGCTTCTAAAAAGTACGGTTCTGGTGGATTGATTCAGGGAAAAAAATACATGCTGTCCCTGACCTGGAACGCGCCAATGGAAGCTTTCACTGAAAAAGACCAGTTCTTCCATGGCGTTGGCGTTGATGGCGTGTATTTGCCGTTCCATAAAGCAAACCAGTTCCTGGGAATGGAATCGCTGCCGACGTTTATCACCAATGATGTGATTAAAATGCCGGATGTCCCGCGTTATATCGCAGAATATCGCAAGCATCTGACCGAGATTTTTGGTTAACTAGTTATTCAAAATTAGACCCAAATAATTCGAGTTGCAGCAAGGCGGTAAACGAGCGAGTCCCGATAAGCTTACTCAAGTATGTGATTTGGACGAGTAAACGCAGCTACAGCCTGAAGAATGCCGGTTATAGAAGGAGTTAACCATGCTTACAGTCATTGCAGAAATCCGCACACGTCCAGGTCAACATCACCGTCAGGCGGTACTGGACCAGTTTGCCAAAATCGTTCCGACCGTACTGAAGGAAGAGGGTTGCCACGGCTATGCACCGATGGTGGATCATGCCGCAGGTGTGAGTTTTCAGACTATGGCACCTGATTCCATCGTGATGATTGAACAGTGGGAAAGCATCGCGCATCTTGAAGCACATTTGCAAACCCCACATATGAAAGCCTACAGCGAAGCCGTAAAAGGCGATGTGCTGGACATGAATATTCGTATTCTGGAATCTGGTATTTAATTTTTCGTCATGGCCGCAAGGCCGGATGAGCACAGCGCCATCAGGCATTAGCATATTGCCGGATGGCGGCTTAAACCGCCTAATCCGGCCTACACAATGCCGCTCTACCCTTCGAGATCCGCCAGGTCGCCTTTTTCCTGCAACCAGTTGCGGCGGTCTTCAGAACGCTTCTTAGCCAGCAACATATCCATCATCGCGTTAGTACGCTGATCGTCTTCGTCATCAATGATAAGTTGCACCAGGCGACGGGTGTTCGGATCAAGCGTAGTTTCACGAAGCTGCATCGGGTTCATTTCACCCAGACCTTTAAAGCGCTGAACGTTCGGCTTGCCTTTCTTACGCTTCAACTGCTCCAGTACGCCTGCTTTCTCTTCTTCCGTCAGAGCGTAATAGACCTCTTTACCGAGATCGATACGGTATAACGGTGGCAACGCCACATAGACGTGTCCATGTTTGACCAGCGTGCGGAAATGCTTCACAAACAACGCGCAAAGTAGCGTCGCAATGTGCAGGCCATCGGAGTCCGCATCCGCCAGAATACAGATCTTGCCGTAGCGCAGCTGGCTCAGATCGTCGCTGTCCGGATCGATACCGATCGCCACCGAAATGTCATGTACTTCCTGGGATGCCAGCACTTCATCAGAAGAGACTTCCCAGGTGTTGAGGATCTTACCTTTCAGCGGCATGATCGCCTGGTATTCACGATCGCGCGCCTGCTTGGCCGATCCGCCTGCCGAGTCCCCTTCCACCAGAAACAGCTCTGTACGATTAAGATCCTGCGCGGTGCAGTCCGCCAGCTTACCCGGCAACGCCGGACCGCTGGTGAGCTTTTTACGCACCACTTTTTTCGCTGCGCGCAGGCGACGCTGGGCGCTGGAAATGGCCATTTCGGCCAGGAGTTCTGCTGACTGCACGTTCTGATTCAGCCACAGGCTGAAGGCATCTTTCACCACGCCAGAGACAAATGCCGCGCACTGACGCGAAGAAAGGCGTTCTTTAGTTTGGCCGGCGAACTGCGGGTCCTGCATTTTTACCGACAGCACGTAAGCACAACGGTCCCAGATATCTTCCGCCGACAGTTTCACGCCGCGCGGCAAAATATTGCGGTATTCACAGAATTCACGCATTGCATCCAGTAACCCCTGACGCAGGCCATTGACGTGCGTACCACCCTGCATGGTAGGGATCAGGTTGACGTAGCTTTCAGTCAGCAGCTCACCGCCTTCCGGTAGCCAGAGCAGCGCCCAGTCAACGGTCTCTGTTTCACCGCTAAAATTACCGATAAACGGTTTTTCTGGCAGCGTTGGTAAACCATTAACGGCTTCGCACAGGTAATCATTCAGACCGTCCTGGTAACACCAGCGCTGCTCGCTGTTGTTGACCTCATCCTTAAACGTGATTTCAACGCCAGGGCACAGAACCGCTTTAGCTTTCAGCACATGCGTTAAGCGAGAAACAGAAAAACGAGGGCTGTCAAAGAAGCTTTCATCCGGCCAAAAGTGCACGCTGGTACCGGTATTGCGTTTACCGCAGGTACCGACCACCTGTAAATCCTGTACTTTGTCGCCGTTTTCAAACGCGATGTTGTAGACCTGCCCATCGCGGCGCACATTCACTTCCACACGCTTTGAAAGCGCGTTGACTACGGAAATACCGACCCCATGCAAACCGCCGGAAAACTGGTAGTTCTTATTGGAGAACTTACCGCCCGCATGCAGGCGGCACAGGATCAGTTCGACCGCCGGAACGCCTTCTTCAGGGTGAATATCCACCGGCATGCCGCGTCCGTCATCAATGACTTCCAGTGATTGATCGGCATGTAAAATCACGTCCACGCGTTTTGCGTGGCCCGCCAGTGCTTCATCCACACTGTTATCAATAACTTCCTGCCCAAGATGGTTAGGACGGGTCGTATCGGTGTACATCCCTGGGCGACGGCGTACCGGCTCAAGCCCAGTGAGTACCTCAATGGCATCAGCGTTATAAGTTTGCGTCATGGTTTAAATTAGCAATTCGAATTGATCGTCAGAAACTGTGCAGTCCAAGGAAATCGACAATCTGGTTGAAATAATCTTCGAAGCCCGTGAATGCGTGATTCCCGCCCTCAATAACTGTCTGACGGCAGGAGGCGTAATACGCCACCGCCTGGCGGTAGTCCAACACTTCATCGCCCGTTTGTTGTAGCAACCAGAGCAAATCCGGCGCTTCCAGCGGGTCAATCTGCATGACTTTAAGATCGTAAATATGGCGAGACTCTAGCACATATTGCTGCCCGGTGTAGGGGTTCTCGTTTTGGCCGAGGTAGTCAACCAGCAGTTCATAAGGCCGCACAGCGGGGTTCACCACCACTGCAGGCAGCATAAAACATTGCGACAGCCAGGTGGCGTAATAGCCCCCCAAAGAAGAACCGACAATCCCCAGCGACTCTCCGCCATGCTCAAGGATAATAGATTCCAGCATTTCTGCCGCCTGGGCAGGATACGGCGGCAGTTGCGGTACGATCATCTCAACGTGCGGATGATGCTCCGCCAGCCAGCTTTTCAGCAGGCATGCTTTCGCAGAGCGAGGCGAGCTATTAAATCCGTGTAGATAGAGGAGCGTAGACATCAATAACCTTCTGAAGCTGTATCAGGGTGGAACCGATTACCCTGCAGACGACAGACCTGGGTTTGCAGTGTACCGTCAGCAAAAAGTTCCAGCGTACGCCAGCCTGGGCTTATCGTATCTAACGTGAAATTGGAACAATGAGGCTTAAACTGCACGCAGGTCGACGGCGTAGCCAGCAGGCGGCGTCCGTTCCAGTCAAGGTCCAGTTCCTGATGAATATGCCCACAGAGCAGGTACTTTGCGCGCGGATAGTTCACCAGCACGTTGTCCAGTTCGGCAGCGTTACGCAGGCTGTGCTGATCGAGCCAACTGCATCCCGCAGGAAGTGGATGATGATGTAAAAGCAGCAAGGTATTACGCTCAGGCACATCAGCGAGTTTGCGCTCCAGCCATTCGAGCTGAAATTCGCTTAACTCACCATGTGGGACGCCGAAAACCTGGCTATCCAGCAACAAAATTTGCCACTGTTCGCCAATGAAGACGCGCTTGGCAGGGGAAATTCCTGCCTCCTGAAGGGCGCTGTACATTGCCGGCTGAAAATCATGATTGCCTGGCAACCAAACGCAGGGCGCACGAAAACTTGCGATGCCCTCAGCAAAGTGCTGATAAGCCGCAGCGGATTGATCCTGCGCCAAATCTCCAGTCGCCACGATCAGATCGTATTCAGGCGACTCAGCATGTATTGCATCCAGTACGGACTGATAGCTATCCCAGGTATTCACACCCAGCAGCGTTTCATGCTTTTCGGCAAACAGGTGAGTATCTGTAATTTGTAAGATCCTGACTCTGGCCTCACCAGCCAAAGGAAGGGTTAACAGGCTTTCCAAATGGTGTCCTTAGGTTTCACGACGCTAATAAACCGGAATCGCCATCGCTCCATGTGCTAAACAGTACCGTAACCAGTCGGCCAGAAACTGATTAATTTGATGCTTTTCGTCGCGTTGATGCAACTTTTTATTTGGATAATCATACCGCGCTTTGAAGCGAAAGATCTGCTGGCTTGAACACACTTCAGCCACCCTCGCATCATGATACAGGCGTACGGTCAGCGATGGCAGGCTCCAGTAAGTAACGGCTGGCGCCGTCTGTTCGATCGCAACAAGCGTAGTGTATCGGGTCGATTCAACAATCGTTAACCGATATTGTGCGTTTGCCACCTGATAGCTCACTGTTTCGCCGGCTGCGTCATTGCGCGGCAACAGGCGGCGCAATTGCGAAAAGTTGGTCTCGCACAGACGCATCATTTCAGGGAAGTCAGGTGTGTAACGCTTCATTTTTTCCACTCAGTTTTTAACTCTTGATAGTGCAGCTGTAACCATTGCAAAGCGATGACAGAGGCCGCGTTGTCGATTATCCCCTCTTCTACCCACTGGTAAGCCTGTTCCCGGCTAACCACATGAACACGAATATCTTCGTTTTCATCCGCCAGACCGTGGATCCCGCTTGCGGTCGTGGCGTCCACTTCACCTACCAAAATAGACAGGCGCTCACTGGTGCCACCAGGGCTTGCCAGATAGCTCAGAACGGGCTTCGTCCGCTTCACATCCAGTCCAGCTTCTTCCATTGCTTCACGGCGGGCAACATCCTCAACGGTCTCACCTTCTTCGATCATCCCGGCCACCATTTCCAGTAGCCACGGGCTTTCGCTGGTGTCATATGCCGCGATACGAATCTGCTCAACCAGTACAACTTCGTCCCGCTTAGGGTCAAAGGGTAGCAAGACTGCCGCATGTCCGCGCTCAAAAATTTCGCGCTTTACCTCTTCACTCATTCCGCCGTTAAACAGTCGATGGCGGAACCGATAAAGATCCAGTGAAAAAAAACCGCGGTATAGCGTTTCTCGTGCAATAATTTCTACATCATTTTTAGTGAAAGTCATTGGCAAGTTGTCTGGTTTACGCATCGTGCTGTCCTGATACCAATAGTGATTAAAATGTGAATTTCAAGGTCGTTTGACTGCTGTTTGAGCGCCCTTGTGTTAAATTGATGCAAATTAACGCCGTATGGCACGTAACGCCAACTTTTTGAAGTGGCGGATTCTGCTAGAATCAGCAATTATTTTTACAATTTGATCAGCGCTAAATACTGCTTCACAACAAGGAATGCAAATGAAGAAATTGCTCCCCATCCTTATCGGCCTGAGCCTGTCGGGGTTCAGTGCTTTGAGCCAGGCAGAAAACCTGATGCAGGTTTATCAGCAAGCACGCCTGAGCAACCCGGAATTACGTAAATCCGCCGCCGATCGCGATGCTGCATTCGAAAAAATTAACGAAGCGCGTAGTCCTTTACTGCCGCAACTGGGTTTAGGTGCCGATTACACCTACAGCAATGGCTACCGTGACGCAAACGGCGTTAACTCCAACGCCACCAGCGCGTCGTTGCAGTTGACTCAGTCTCTTTTCGATATGTCGAAATGGCGCGCCCTGACGCTGCAAGAAAAATCAGCAGGCATCCAGGACGTAACTTATCAGACCGATCAGCAAACGCTGATCCTGAACACTGCCACAGCCTATTTTAACGTATTGAACGCAATCGACGTGCTTTCTTACACCCAGGCACAGAAAGATGCCGTCTACCGTCAGTTAGATCAGACCACTCAGCGTTTTAATGTTGGTCTGGTCGCCATCACTGATGTGCAGAACGCCCGTTCACAATACGATACCGTACTGGCAAATGAAGTTACCGCACGTAACAATCTGGATAACGCGGTAGAACAACTGCGCCAGGTAACCGGTAACTACTATCCGGAACTGGCTTCGCTGAACGTTGATGGCTTTAAAACCAACAAACCGCAGGCGGTTAATGCCCTGCTGAAAGAAGCGGAAAACCGCAACCTGACCTTATTGCAGGCGCGTTTAAGCCAGGACCTGGCACGTGAACAAATTCGTCTTGCGCAGGACGGTCATTTACCGACCCTGGATTTAACCGCCTCTACCGGTGTTTCCGACACCTCTTACAGCGGTTCTAAAACCCGTGGTGCTACTGGTTCCCAGTACGACGATAGCAATATGGGCCAGAACAAAATCGGTCTGAGCTTCTCACTGCCGCTGTACCAGGGCGGGATGGTTAACTCTCAGGTGAAACAAGCGCAGTACAACTTTGTTGGCGCGAGTGAGCAGTTGGAGAGCGCACACCGTAGCGTGGTGCAGACCGTCCGTTCATCCTTCAACAACATCAATGCTTCTATCAGTAGCATTAATGCGTACAAACAAGCGGTTGTCTCTGCGCAAAGCTCTTTAGATGCGATGGAAGCAGGCTATTCCGTGGGTACACGTACTATCGTGGATGTGTTGGACGCAACCACCACGCTGTACAACGCTAAGCAACAGTTAGCTAATGCGCGTTATACCTATCTGATCAACCAGTTAAACATCAAGTCTGCGCTCGGTACGTTAAACGAGCAGGATCTGGTAGCGTTGAACAATACGTTGGGCAAACCGATTTCTACCGCGCCCGAAGCGGTTGCACCGGAAAACTCACAGCAAGACGCAGCTGCTGATGGCTATACCGCGAATAACGCGGCGCCAGCGGCCCAGCCGACTGCAGCACGTACAACCAGCAGCAGTAACGGCAACAACCCGTTCCGTAACTGATGCTGATGACGGGGCTTCGGCCCCGTCTGAACGTAAGGCAACGTAAAGATCCGCCCCTTCTTCCGCATTCTCGCCTCTTCCCGCTTCAATTTCGACCAGTCATCCACTATTCTGAGCAGTATTTACTACTGGGTCCTGGAAGACATAAATGAAACGGACAAAATCTATACATCACGCGTCATTCCGCAAAAGCTGGAGCGCACGCCATTTAACTCCTGTCGCTCTGGCAGTGACCGCTGTCTTTATGCTGGCGGGTTGTGAGAAGAGTGACGAAACAGTTTCGCTTTATCAAAACGCAGATGACTGCTCTGCAGCGAATCCGGGTAAAAGCGCCGAATGTACTACCGCATTCAACAACGCGCTGAAAGAAGCAGAACGTACCGCGCCTAAATACGCCACTCGCGAAGACTGTATCGCTGAATTTGGCGAAGGCCAGTGCCAGCAAGCACCTGCACAGGCAGGTATGGCACCGACCGGTGAAGGCCAGGCTCAGGCGCAGAACCAAAGCAGTGGCAGCTTCTGGATGCCGCTGATGGCGGGTTATATGATGGGTCGTATGATGGGCGGCGGAATGGGCGCTCAGCAGCCTCTCTTCAGCTCGAAAAACCCAGCCAGCCCGGCATACGGCAAATATACGGATGCAGGTGGTAAGAACTACGGCGCTGCACAGCCAGGCCGCACGATGACCGTACCGAAAACGGCAATGGCGCCAAAACCGGCAACCACATCAACCGTAACTCGCGGTGGTTTTGGTGAGTCTGTGGCAAAACAGAGCACCATGCAGCGTAGCGCAAGCGGTACCACCACACGTTCAATGGGCGGCTAATCTACATGGAAAGAATCAGTATTGTCGAGCGCCCGGACTGGCGCGATAAGGCCACCGAATACGGTTTCAACTTCCACACCATGTACGGCGAGCCATACTGGTGTGAAGACGCCTACTACAAGCTCACGCTTGCTCAGGTTGAAAAGCTGGAAGATGTCACTGCTGAGCTGCACCAAATGTGTCTCAAAGTCGTTGAAAGAGTCATCGCCAGCGATGAACTGATGACGAAGTTTCGCATTCCCAAGCATGTCTGGGGCTTTGTCCGCCAGTCCTGGCAGACCCAGCAACCATCGCTCTATTCGCGCCTTGATCTGGCGTGGGATGGCACTGGTGAACCCAAGCTGCTGGAAAACAACGCTGATACGCCAACGTCTCTGTACGAAGCCGCATTTTTCCAGTGGATCTGGCTGGAAGACCAGCTTAATGCAGGGAACCTGCCGGAAGGTAGCGATCAGTTCAACAGCCTGCAGGAAAAGCTGATTGAGCGCTTTACCGAGTTGCGCGAACAGTATGGTTTTCAGTTGCTGCACCTGACCTGCTGTCGCGATACCGTCGAAGATCGCGGGACTATTCAGTATCTGCAGGATTGCGCGGCCGAGGCGGAAATCGCGACCGAATTCCTCTATGTCGAAGATATTGGCCTTGGCGAAAAAGGTCAGTTCACAGACTTAGAGGATCAGGTTATTGCCAACCTGTTTAAGCTCTATCCGTGGGAGTTTATGCTGCGCGAGATGTTCTCCACCAAGCTGGAAGACGCCGGTGTTCGCTGGCTGGAACCGGCCTGGAAAAGCATTATCTCTAATAAAGCGCTATTGCCTCTGCTGTGGGAAATGTTCCCCAACCATCCGAACCTGTTGCCTGCGTATTTCGCCGAAGACGACTATCCGCAGATGGAAAAATTCGTCGTGAAGCCGATCTTCTCCCGTGAAGGCGCCAACGTATCCATCATTGAGAACGGTAAAACGATCGAAGCGGTAGAAGGTCCGTACGGTGAAGAAGGAATGATCGTACAACAGTTCCATCAGCTACCGAAGTTTGGCGACAGCTACATGTTGATCGGCAGTTGGCTGATTAACGATCAACCTGCCGGGATCGGCATTCGCGAAGACCGGGCATTGATCACTCAGGATCTCTCTCGCTTCTATCCGCATATCTTTGTCGAGTAATGTGCGTGTGCCGGGTGGCGATTTCGCCTGACCCGGCCTTCACTCAATTACTGCGGGTAAAAATCAGCCTACCTGCACCGACAGCATACTCAGGCTACCCATCTCAATACCGTCCACCGGGATCGTGACAGGTTCTTTGGCATCCCATGCACCTAAAACGTACAGCAGCGGCAGATAGTGATCCGGCGTCGGGTTCGACAGCGAACCGCCTTCATGGTCGAGATAGTTGATCAGTGGATGCTGCTCAACAGGTCCCTGCCAGGTCAGGTTTGCCTTCACATAATCATTAAATGAGGTCGCCCATGGGTATGGCGTATTCTCGCCGTGCCAACGTGCTGTCCGCAGGTTATGCACCACGTTACCGCTGGCAATCAGCATGATGCCCTCATCACGCAGCGCCGCCAGTTTGCGTCCTGTTTCAAAATGCCAGGCAGCAGGCTTAGTGCTGTCGATGCTTAGCTGTACCATCGGAATATCTGCATTCGGGTACATCTTGATCAACACACCCCATGAGCCGTGGTCGAAACCCCAGGCTTCTTTGTCTAACGTAACCGGTACGGGTGAAAGCAAATCCACCAGATGTTGCGCCAGTTCGGGTGAACCGGGAGCCGGATAATGGGTGTCATACAATGCCTGTGGAAACCCACCAAAATCGTGAATCGTTTTTGGTGCTTCCATGGCGGTCACGCCAGTCCCACGAGTGAACCAGTGCGCCGATACCACAACGATGGCTTTTGGACGCGGCAACGTTTCCCCCAGTTGCTGCCAGGCACGGGTATAAACGTTATCTTCCAGAACATTCATCGGGCTGCCATGACCCAAAAACAATGCTGGCATACGAGTTGAAGACATGATGATATCCTTACTGAGGGAGTCATTTTGATATCACCACAATACGCTTTTTCGGTTGATGAAGAACTCAGATAACCATGATGGAGATCATCAGTTATTTTGACGATCTGGCCGGATAGCAGATTGATAAGGAGTTGGATTTGTCGATGTCAGTACCTTTACTTCTGACTTTGCTGGCGGGGGCTGCCACCTTTATTGGCGCGTTTCTTGGCGTTCTGGGACAAAAACCCTCTAATCGCATCCTCGCCTTTTCTCTGGGTTTTGCCGCAGGTATTATGCTGCTTATCTCCCTGATGGAAATGCTGCCCGCCGCGCTGGCCGCTGAAGGGATGTCGCCAGTACTCGGCTACGGGATGTTTATTGTTGGTTTGCTGGGCTATTTTGGTCTGGATCGCCTTCTGCCACACGCACATCCTCAGGATCTGGTGCAAAAAACAAAACTGCCTTTACCCAGCTCCATAAAACGTACCGCAATTTTATTAACTCTTGGCATTAGTCTGCACAACTTCCCGGAAGGGATTGCTACTTTTGTTACCGCCAGTAGCAATCTCGAACTGGGTTTTGGCATCGCCCTGGCTGTTGCATTACATAATATTCCTGAAGGTCTAGCCGTTGCCGGACCAGTCTATGCCGCAACCGGCTCCAAACGCACAGCGATATTCTGGGCAGGGATCTCAGGTATGGCGGAAATACTGGGTGGGGTACTGGCGTGGTTAATTCTGGGTAGTCTGATTTCACCGGTTGTGATGGCAGCAATTATGGCCGCTGTAGCCGGTATTATGGTCGCGTTATCAGTAGATGAATTGATGCCGCTGGCTAAAGAAATCGACCCCAATAATAATCCGAGCTATGGCGTGCTCTGTGGAATGTCAGTAATGGGGCTGAGCCTGGTGATCCTGCAATCAATGGGCATCGGGTAATACAGATGGCGGATGTTACGCTGTAGTTCAGCCATCCGCCTCAACTACAGCAGAAATTATTCCTGATCCCTGACCGTGCTGCCATCTTCGCCCGTGCGACGAAAGAGCTTGTTACGTGCCTCCAGTAATGCATCTCTGTCTTGTCGAAACGCTTTGCAATAACGCTTCATATGACAATAATAACCAACAGCAACGAGTGCAATTAATACAATCCAATACCAGGCAATAAACATTCTTTTACCCTTAAAATTTAACATCATTAAACATTTAACGTTAAAATTTCACATAACCTTATTTTGACCTACCCCTATAGTGGCATAATGTAGAAACAAATATATGATTTCGATCATATAAACCAGTAGACAAAGTCAATCACAGAACATGTATTAAAAAGAAAACAATGTCGAAACGATCACACTCCATAATAATATTTATTGTTCTGAAAATATCACTCACTTACTATCAAAAGTATTAAAGACACCGAATATTGATAATTTATATATTTCAAAAAACAAATAAATTATAAAACTATGCTCTCCCCTATATTTTAATCAAGTCATACATCACTACAAACATAATATATTCATCGTCATTATATTTACAGGTAATATAAGGAGATATATCCATGTTTAAGCAATACCGTAAAAAGCTACTGGTCGGTACTATTGCCCTGGCATGCGGATTAACCGCAGCAAATTCTTTTGCTGCAGGTTTTAAACCGGCACAACCAGCAGGAAATCTGGGCGCGGTAATTGTTGACCCTTATGGAAATGCACCGCTGACCGCATTGGTTGAATTAGACAGCCATGTCATTTCAGATGTCAAAGTAACCGTACACGGTAAAGGTGAAAAAGGAGTTCCCATTACCTATAACGTAGGCAAAGAATCGTTAATCACTTATGATGGCGTACCTATTTTTGGCCTTTATCAAAAGTTCGCCAATAATGTTACCGTTGAATATAAAGAAAATGGTAAACCGATGAAAGATGATTATGTAGTGCAAACTTCTGCCATCGTTAATCATTATATGGATAACCGTTCTATATCCGATCTGCAACAAACCAAGGTTATTAAAGTCGCACCAGGTTTTGAAGATCGCCTTTATCTTGTAAATACCCACACCTTTACTTCCCAGGGATCAGATATTCACTGGCATGGCGAAAAAGATAAAAATGCCGGCATTCTTGATGCAGGACCTGCCGGAGGCGCACTTCCCTTCGACATCGCTCCGTTTACCTTCGTCGTTGACACAGAAGGTGAGTACCGCTGGTGGTTGGATCAAGAGACGTTCTATGACGGGCATGATGTTAATATCAATAAACGTGGTTACCTGATGGGGATTCGTGAAACGCCTCGCGGAACGTTCACAGCTGTACAGGGGCAACACTGGTACGAATTCGATATGATGGGGCAGATTCTGGAAGATCATAAACTGCCACGCGGCTTCCTTGACGCTACGCATGAGTCTATCGAAACGGTTAAGGGCACGGTATTACTGCGCGTAGGAAAACGCAA
Organism: Citrobacter sp. Marseille-Q5395; assembly: GCF_947057495.1. Taxonomy (NCBI): domain Bacteria; kingdom Pseudomonadati; phylum Pseudomonadota; class Gammaproteobacteria; order Enterobacterales; family Enterobacteriaceae; genus Citrobacter; species Citrobacter sp. Marseille-Q5395. The sequence continues at coordinate 537,986 of NZ_CAMSEL010000001.1, forward strand.
TTACCGTAAAGAAGATGGAGTACATGTACATACCATCCGTGACCAAATCCTCGAAGTCGACAGATCCGGCCGCGTTGTTGACGTATGGGACCTGACAAAAATTCTCGACCCGCTACGCGATGCGTTACTGGGAGCACTGGACGCAGGTGCGGTATGCGTGAATGTCGACCTCGCTCATGCCGGTCAACAAGCAAAACTGGAGCCAGATACCCCTTACGGCGATGCTCTGGGTGTGGGGGCTGGCCGTAACTGGGCGCACGTCAACTCTATCGCCTACGACGCCAAGGATGACTCGATTATTCTTTCCTCTCGCCACCAGGGCGTCGTCAAAATTGGTCGTGATAAGCAGGTTAAGTGGATCCTCGCACCATCTAAAGGCTGGAATACAAAGCTGGCGAGCAAGCTGTTAAAACCGGTAGATGCGAAAGGTAATGCACTGAAGTGTGACGAAAATGGCAAGTGCGAAAACACCGATTTCGATTTTACCTATACCCAACATACCGCCTGGCTATCCAGTAAAGGAACATTAACCATCTTTGATAATGGTGATGGCCGAGGGCTTGAGCAACCAGCATTACCAACCATGAAGTACTCCCGTTTCGTCGAATATAAAATTGACGAGAAAAAAGGAACCGTCCAACAAATCTGGGAATACGGTAAAGAGCGTGGTTATGATTTCTATAGTCCCATAACTTCCGTTATCGAATATCAAAAAGACCGTGACACAATGTTTGGATTCGGCGGTTCTATTAATTTATTTGATGTTGGCAAACCGACAATCGGCAAGATCAATGAAATTGACTACAAAACAAAAGAAGTCAAAGTTGAAATTGATGTCCTTTCAGATAAACCCAACCAGACCCACTACCGGGCATTACCGATTCGTCCACAACACATATTTAAATAAAATCGTTGTATTAAGGATAAACTATGTCAGCTAAATGGATTACTTCATTATTTAAAAGCATGGTGTTAACTGCAGCGCTTGTCGCGCCTTTTACGGCATCCGCTTTTACCGAAGGCACCGATTATATGGTTCTGGAAAAACCTATTCCTAATGCCGATAAAACATTAATCAAAGTATTTAGTTACGCCTGTCCGTTCTGCTACAAATACGATAAAGCCGTCACCGGCCCTGTATCAGATAAGGTTGCAGATCTCGTCACCTTTACGCCGTTCCATCTGGAAACTAAAGGTGAATATGGCAAACAAGCCAGCGAAGTGTTTGCCGTGATGATATCCAAAGATAAAGCAGCAGGTATTTCATTATTTGATGCGAAGTCACAGTTCAAAAAAGCGAAATTTGCTTACTACGCAGCTTATCATGACAAAAAAGAACGCTGGTCAGATGGCAAAGATCCAGCATCATTCATCAAAACAGGTCTGGATGCTGCAGGTATGAGCCAGGCAGACTTTGAAAGCACCTTAAAAGAACCTGCCGTTCAGGAAACACTAGAGAAATGGAAAGCGGCCTATGATGTTGCCAAAATTCAGGGCGTTCCGGCTTACGTCGTCAATGGTAAATACCTGATCTACACCAAGAGCATCAAATCCATTGATTCTATGGCTGAACTTGTCAGGGAACTGGCAGCGAAATAAACAGGGATAAGGCTATGGCTTTCATAAAGGGATTGTGGCGGAATTTACGTACTACGCCGGTTGATACTCTGGTGAGATGGCAGGAACACCGCTTTCTGTGGTTGTTTATGGCACTCGCAATGGGTGGGTTAATTATACTGGCGCACTCTTTCTTCCAGATCTATCTCTACATGGCACCCTGCGAGCAGTGTGTTTACATTCGCTTTGCCATGTTCGTGATGGTTTTTGGTGGGTTGATTGCGGCAGTAAACCCGAGAAATATCATTCTGAAGCTCATTGGCTGTATCGCGGCGTTTTACGGCAGCATCATGGGTGTTAAGTTCTCGATCAAGCTTAATAGCATTCATCATGCAGTACATAACCCAGACCCGGATTCACTGTTTGGTGTGCAGGGATGTTCCACCGATCCGACATTCCCTTTCAATTTGCCACTGGCAAACTGGGCACCAGAATGGTTTAAACCCACTGGAGATTGCGGGTATGACGCGCCTGTCGTTCCTGATGGCGTAACGCTTAGTAGCACACAGCAATGGTTTATCGATCTCTACCAGCAATCCGAAGGCTGGTATTTGATCCCGCCATGGCAATTTATGAATATGGCGCAATCCTGTTTGCTGGCCTTTGGTTTATGTTTAGCGTTTTTACTGGTGATGAGTTGTGCGTGGATACTCAAGCTGATCAGCGCAAAATAGCCTGGCCGCAGTAACAAAAAACCGAAGTCAGAAAACTGACTTCGGTTTTTTTATGCATCGCCACGACAGGCATGGCCAAAAACTCAGCTGGCTTTACGCTCGTGCGCCTGACGGTAAGCCACTAAATCTTCGATAGTGACAACTGCCATATTGTGCTTGCCTGCAAATTCGATGCACTCTGGCGCACGCGCCATGGTGCCATCATCATTGGTCAATTCACACAACACACCAGCCGGTTTAAAACCTGCCAGCGTCATCAGATCAATGGTGGCTTCAGTATGACCACCACGCGTTAACACACCGCCTGCCTGAGCGCGCAGCGGGAAAACGTGTCCCGGACGGTTCAGATCAGAAGGTTTCGCACCATCCTTAATCGCAGCGCGAACCGTGGTGACACGGTCAGCAGCGGAAACACCGGTAGTTACGCCTTCTGCAGCTTCGATAGTCACAGTAAAACCAGTACCGTAAGCACTGGTGTTATTTTCCACCATCATAGGCAGATCGAGCTGTTTACGGCGGTCTTCAGTGATGCACAGGCAGACAATACCACTGCCGTGACGGATGGTCAGCGCCATCTGTTCAACGGTCATGGTTTCTGCCGGGAAAATCATATCGCCTTCGTTTTCACGGTCTTCATCGTCAAGCACCATTACACCGCGTCCTTCACGCAGCGCAGACAGCGCATGTTCAACACGTTCGAAAGGCGTACCAAAAGAGGAAAGTAGCGTCTGATTCATGGTAAAAAAACCTCACTAAAATTATGGTTACCAGAATCAGGGCAGTCTTAGGAGTACCGTTTAAGCGGCAAAAAAATAACGTGAGCGGGTCCATGCCCGGCTGGATCGTTACTCTCTCCCATCCGGACTCTAACCGTCGGCCCCGGAATTACACCGGATCTGCTGACCTTTGAGTTTGCACTCAAAGCGCTCGCGGGCTTTCAACATCAGTTGATTTACCGCCGGTGGGGAATTTCGCCCCGCCCTGAGAATAAGCGGGTTAACTATAACGCTATTGATTACTGTCATCAACGCCTTTACTCGACTTAGCTTCACACAATTCTGGTTTATGCCTGTGCCATATCGCACTACAATAGGCAGCAACACGTACCAGTTCAGGGAAACCACCATGATTGACCCGAAAAAAATTGAGCAGATTGCTCGTCAGGTTCACGAGTCGATGCCGAAAGGGATCCGCGAGTTTGGGGAAGACGTCGAGAAGAAAATCCGCCAAACACTGCAGTCACAGCTGACGCGTCTGGATCTGGTTAGCCGCGAAGAATTTGACGTACAAACCCAGGTTTTACTGCGCACCCGTGAAAAGCTGGCGCTGCTTGAGCAACGTCTTACTGAGCTGGAAGCACGTGAAAAACCGGCCGAAGTTAAGCCTGCTCCGGCGATCCCGCCAGTCGATCCACAAGAGTAAAAATGGCAACGGGCCGCAAGGCCCGTTGATCTGTTAGTGTTCCAGCTCTAATTTCTTCGCCTCTCTGGCCTGCTGGCAATAAAGTGCGTAGCGTTTGCAAAACCAGCTGCGATGTTCCTCATCCATGTTTCCAGTCACTGCCTGGATATCAACAGCGTGGCCCTCAGCCTGCATCCTGGCAAAACTCCGGGCCAGGAAATCAAAATTGTTCAGTGAATACATATTGCTGTTCATGAGCATACCCTCCAGTTATTGAATATCTGTTAAGGCTATATGCTTTTTCTGATCTCAGTATTTACCTATATGCGAAGCTGTTCTGTGCATTAAGTGCGCACATTAAAGGCCTTGCTTCACACTTTTCTACAAAATCTGTGAGGGGATAATCGTTGAACCAATGAAGTCCAACGACGGTATTAAGATCACGAACAGTTCTCCAGGAAAATCTCTGTTTTGCGTAACCGATCCAGCAATAGAAAAGTGAGACGAGGAAGCCCTTGCGCCGCATAGACGCACACCAACAATCGCCTTGTCAGCAAGGGGCTGCAACGAGAAAGCCCCTCTCGAAGAAGGGGCTTTAATAGGGAAAGGGTTATGATGAAACGAGTCATCATACTGGGTGCTGTTACTGATAAGTTTCCAGGCTCATTAACAGTCAATCAGAGGGGGAAAAATCCCCTCTCACCCTTATTCCTGCACTCTAGGTTGAAAAAACAGCAGCGTCAACAGGAGGAAGCGCACCGCAACGAAAAGTTCGGTGCATTTCCGGCATTCATCACTTATCGCTGTCTTTCTGGATCTTTTTGATAATATTTGTTGTTGAGCAACCGTCTTCGAAGTTCAGCACCAGAACTTCACCACCGTTAGCCCACACCTCTTCACTGCCCGCAATCTCGTCTGGCTTATAATCACCGCCTTTCACCAGCAGATCCGGCAGAATGCCAGCAATCAGGCGTTGCGGAGTATCTTCTTCAAAAGAGACCACCCAGTCGACGGATTCCAGCGCACCCAGCACGATCATTCGCTGTTCGAGCGGGTTGACCGGACGGGTTTCGCCTTTCAGACGTTTGGTGGAAGCATCGCTGTTCACCGCAACGATCAGACGATCGCCAAGCTTACGCGCATTCGCCAGATAAGAGACATGGCCTGCGTGCAGGATGTCAAACACACCGTTGGTCATCACCACTTTCTCACCACGCTTACGGGCGCTGGCTACGGCTTGTTTCAATTCTGTTTCACTCATCACGCCAAAACCGGTCTCCGCCCGACCACGCACGGCGTTTTCCAGCTCAATCGGTGAAACGGTTGATGTCCCAAGCTTACCAACGACAACACCCGCTGCGGCATTAGCAAAATAGCATGCTTCCTCCAGCGTGTTACCTGCTGCAAGCGTTGCCGCCAGCACGCCGATAACCGTATCCCCCGCACCGGTAACGTCATACACTTCCTGTGCCTGGGTTGGCATATGCAGCGGTGCTTTACCCGGCTGCAACAAGGTCATGCCCTGCTCAGAGCGCGTTATCAGCAGTGCGGAAAGGTCGAAATCAGCAATCACCTTCATACCACGTTCAACGAGGTCGTCTTCGCTTTTGCACTTACCGGCAACAGCTTCAAACTCAGACAGGTTCGGCGTCAGCAGAGTCGCACCACGATAGCGCTCAAAATCAGTGCCTTTCGGATCAATAAGCACCGGAACGCCAGCATTACGCGCCAGTGCAATCATCTGCTGTACGCTAGCCAGAGCGCCTTTGGCGTAATCAGAAAGTACCAGAGCACCAATTGAACCCAGAGCCTGGTTAATACGTTCATGCAGCGGCTGCGGATCCACACCTTCAAAGCCTTCCTCAAAGTCCAGGCGAATCAGCTGTTGGTTGCGGGAAAGTACGCGTAGTTTAGTGATTGTCGGATGCGTCGGCACGGAAACAAAGTCACATTTCACGTTCACATCAGCCAGCGTTTTACTCAGCGCACGAGCCGCATCATCAATACCGGTCAGCCCAACCAGACGAGAATTCGCTCCCAGAGAGGCAATGTTCATCGCCACGTTTGCCGCACCGCCTGGACGTTCTTCAATGGTATCCACTTTGACCACCGGCACCGGCGCTTCTGGCGAAATACGGCTGGTAGGCCCGTACCAGTAGCGATCCAGCATCACATCACCGACAACCATGACTCCTGCACGTTCAAACTCTGGCAGCGTTACTTTCATTCCTGTCTCCTGAGAGATTCTCTGAGGGTCTTAAAATTTGCGCGCGATAATAGCACACTTCACTCAGCAACCAGCCACTTCTGCCAGCTACTCCGCACCAGTGAGCGCTCTGCACTAAAGCACTCCGGCGCGACATGTCCCGGAAGCTCCTGCAGAGCAAGGTGGTGAAGCTCATCACGCAACGTCGTGTAGGCGCGGGTAAGCGCCAGTGCTTCCTGCTCATCCATAATGTCGTTCTGCGCCAGTAATTCCAGAATGCGCACATTATCCGACCAGCGCGTCAACTTCGGTTTTTCATGGGCATAGCGCAACACCAGATATTGCGTAATAAACTCAATATCGGTGATCCCACCTTCATCGGCTTTGATATCAAAACGATCGCGATGTTTATTGCCCAAATGTGCACGCATTTTCTCACGCATTTCGCGCACGTCAGTCTGTAAAGTTTTCCCGTCGCGAGCGAGTGTCATGATATCGCGGCGCACCGCGTCAAACTGAGAGGTCAATTGCGGGTCGCCATAAACCACACGAGCGCGTACCAGTGCCTGATGCTCCCACGTCCAGGCTTCGTTGCGCTGATAATCGGCGAAGGCTTCGGTGGATGTTACCAGCATTCCTGCAGCACCGGATGGGCGCAGCCGAGCATCCACTTCATACAAAATGCCGGAAGAAGTACGGGTGCTGAAAAGATGCATAATGCGCTGCGACAAACGCAGATAAAACTGCCGACCGTCAATCTCACGTTCACCGTCAGTCATCACATCCATCGGGCAATCATGCAGGAAGATCAAATCCAGATCGGAGCTGTAACCCAGCTCCCAGCCACCCAGCTTGCCATAACCGACAACGGCAAAACCACGACCATCGCGATCGCCAAGATGGGTTGGTTGCCCATAACGGGCGACCATTTGCATCCAGGCCTGCTGCACCACGGCATCAATAATGGCTTCCGCCAGCCAGGTCAGATGGTCACTCACTTTCATCACCGGTAGCGTACCAGCGATATCAGCCGCTGCGATACGCAGCAGTTGCGTTTGCTTAAACTGACGCAGCGCTTCCAGTTGCTGTTCTTCATCATCTTCCGGCACACGCAGTAAATACTGGCGTAACTCGTCACGATAAGCGTCGGTTGCGGTTGGTTGGTACAAGGTATTAGGGTCAAGCAGCTCGTCAAGCAGCAACGGATACCGCGCCAGCTGGCTGGCCACCATCGGCGAGGCGGCACATAACGAAATCAAATGCTTCAGCGCGCCAGGGAATTCACTCAGCAGCTCCAGATAGGTGGTGCGGGTGACAATGCCCACCAGTAGCGGGGTAATACGCGACAACGGTACGGAAGCATCATCGCGGGAACAGACATCGCTCAGCAGGTGCGGCATCAAATGATCCAACACCTGTCGCCCCCGTGGGCCAATCGTACGTTTATCCAGCTCTTTGCGAAAATCCGCAATAAGAGCCAGCACGCGGCGACGATCGTCATCCGCCAGATGCGTCAGCACTGGTGTGGTGTCATCTTCCTGCAACGCGTCCTGCCAAAGTTCACGCCACTGTTCCGACAGCGACTCTTCCTGTGTATCAGTTTCATCATCGCCAATTAATTCGTTAAATACCCGACGCACGTTGCCCATATGTATTGCCAACGTATCGGTTAACTGCTGCCAGTCATCCGCCCCCATACCCCATGCCAGGCGGGCCCTATTTAGCTCATCACCCGGCAGCGTCTGGGTCTGTTCGTCATTGATGCTCTGCAGCAGATTTTCCAGACGACGTAAAAAGAGATAGGCGGTTCGCAGGTGTTCCGCATCATTATCAGACAGCAGATGCAGTGCATTGATCGCACTAAGCGTAGGGAGTAACGAGCGGGATTGCAGCGAGGGTTCGCGCCCGCCGCGAATGAGCTGGAATACCTGAACGATAAATTCGATTTCACGAATGCCGCCCGCCCCCAGCTTTATGTTGTCCTTCAGGCCGCGCCGGCGGACTTCACGGGCAATCATCCCTTTCATGTTACGCAGAGATTGAATCACGCTGAAATCGATGTAGCGACGGAAAACAAAAGGCCGCAGCATAGCGCGAAGCTCGCTGACGTAGGTGCCGTCAGCATCCCCCATAATACGCGCTTTAACCATCGCGTAACGTTCCCAGTCACGCCCCTGCTCCTGGTAGTAATCTTCCAACGCAGAGAAACTCAGTACCAGCGGACCACTGTCGCCAAACGGACGTAAACGCATGTCCACCCGATAGACAAAACCATCCATCGTTGGCTGATCCAACACTTTGATGAGGCGCTGTCCCATGCGGGTGAAAAACTGCGCGTTATCCAGTTCACGCCGCCCGCCCTGCGTAGATCCATGTTCCGGCCAGGCAAAAATCAGGTCGATATCAGAGGAAAAATTCAGCTCGCCCCCGCCCAGTTTCCCCATGCCTAAAATCAGCAGCGGTTGCGCAACGCCGTCCGAATTACAGGGTGTTCCCCATTCTCGACAGCAGGCGTCATACAGCCAGTCACGCGCTGCGATAATCAACGTCTCCGCCAGATGACTTAACTGTTGCAAAATACTCTCTTCAGCCACCAGCGACAGCGTCTGTGCCCAGGCAATACGCACCATGATGCGACGACGGAACAGTCGAAGCTCGCGCATTAACGCCGTTTCATCGTGTACGTCTGACAGCGCGCGCTGTAACCAGGCGGCATAGTGCTGCCATTCATCAGCCTGGACTGGCGCGCTTTCCAGCTCCTTTAGCCACTCAGGATGAGCAATAATGCTATCGCGGACAAAATCGCTGAATGTAAGTACTGACTTCGCCTGAATACTCAGCGATGCCTCAGGAAGTGCTGTTGGCAGACGCTCAACAACGGTCGGCCAGTACTGCTGTAATGGTGAAGAGAGCTGCTTCATTTAAGGCTTATCCTTTCAATGATGCCGGATGGCTATGTTTCGCCTTATCCGGACTACATGATACATGCACCTATCGCGTAGGCCGAATAAGTAGAGCGCCATCAGGCATCCCTGCTTCGGCTCTGATTAACGTTTTCCGCTATGCAGCCAGAACGGTTCCTGAGAGATCGCTTCATTGCGGAAGTGTTCAATTTCAATATGTTGACGGGTTTTGATGGCATGAAGTAAACCCTGCCAGTTGGCAATCCATTCCGACGCGACATGTTCGTCGTAGTATCCCGCCAGCATCAGAACGCTATCAATGTTGCGGCTCAGACGCGGGATCTGATCGGTATATTGATCGCCCAACGGCTGACCAAAAACAGTTTTCAATTCAGCCGCATGACGTGAAAGATGGGTATCGGAAAAACGCTTGAAGGAATCGGCAATTTTGCCCTGCGCCTTAGCATCCAGAAACGGTTGCCACGCTTTGGTCACTAACCATTCGGTAAGCGCCAGTTTTGCCATCGCCGTTTGCGTACTATACACCGCTGAAACAGCAGAAACTTCCGAGGCAATGGTCGCTTCCGACTGGGTCAGTAAATCACGTAAGTGAGCGCTCGCTTTACGCGGAACATTACCGCCAAACAGCATCAGGATGTGACGAACCAACCCCATAGCCGCCAGCACCTCGGCTTTCGCCCCTTTGATACCGCGAACCCACAACTCTTCATGGTACTGCCATTGTGACAGCGCCAGCTCCAGCGCAACTTCCAACCCTTGTTCAATGCTCGCCTTCGCAGGCACTTTCAGAATGCTCGTGGGTTTGAGTTCGCGTGGCGCATTTCCCTGAGCCAAATGATAACCGCGTGCCGCCTTACTCAGGCTGCCCTGGCGTAAACCCGTTTGCGAAACCAGTTGGTTCGCCAGCTTCAGCACTGCACGGGTATCGCCGCTTAAGAGCTCAAGTTCCAGCTCACAGATAGGCTCAGCGAACTCTCCCGCCTTCACGTCCCCAAGGTCAAGGGCGATTTCAATCTGGCTACCGTCAACATCAAGGCGCCATTTCTCACGGTAAAAATCGGTGCTAAACATCGGTTGTACCTGGGAAGCGAGATCGGCTGGCAGCTCGCCATTGGGCCAGATTTCCACAGGAAACTGTGCGAGATCCAGCACTGGTTCACTCAGCGCAATGTTATATTCCGGTCGCTGATGCAGGCCGCCCGTCACTCTTCCGGCAATTTTCATGGTCATTTCATAACAACCATTCTCACCGCGAATACGCAGCCCCATATCGTGAGCACGCAGCCACGCATCCGGCGTTTCGTAATAAATATTCAGTAACTGGCTGGGCGCATGGTGCTCTCCCCCCAGCGTATTCAGATGTTCACGTAGCGCATCTACGGCATGACTATTGACGATAAACTTTAATTCGATTTCCTGGGCCATGATCTTGTACTTATGGGTTATGTCACAGTTGAGAAGACAGACTGCGAACTAAGTGCTTTCTTAATTGTCAGTAGATAGTATTTTGCGCCAAATTGCCATGCAACGGACAATTTGACGGGCGTAAAAGTTTCGAGTGGTGGCAAAAAGGACACAGATGATTCCGATTGATGTCTAATGCTTTGCGTAGAGACACTGTTGCCACTACTATCGTTCCACTTTCTATGACAACAACGACAGCCTGATGCCAAAATTACGCCTGATTGGATTAACTTTACTCGCACTTAGCGCCACTGCCGTCTCCCATGCCGAAGAAAAGCGCTATGTTTCTGACGAACTGAACACCTGGGTCCGCAGTGGTCCAGGAGATAACTATCGCCTCGTGGGTACGGTTAACGCCGGCGAGGAAGTTACGCTATTACAGACCGACGCCAGCACCAACTACGCGCAGGTCAAAGACAGTACCGGGCGTACCGCCTGGATCCCACTGAAAGAGCTGAACAGTACGCCAAGCCTGCGCACCCGCGTCCCGGACTTAGAAAATCAGGTTAAAGTTCTGACCGATAAGCTCACTAATATCGATACCACCTGGAATCAGCGCACCGCCGATATGCAGCAAAAAGTGGCGCAAAGCGACAGCGTGATCGATGGATTGAAAGCAGAAAACCAGAAGCTGAAGAACGAGCTTATTGTGGCACAAAAGAAAGTCAGCGCAGCCAACCTTCAGCTTGATGACAAGCAGCGTACCATCATCATGCAGTGGTTTATGTATGGCGGCGGCGTGCTAGGACTCGGTCTGCTGCTCGGTCTGGTGCTGCCACATATGATCCCAACACGTAAACGCAAAGATCGCTGGATGAACTGAATCGCCTTCTCTGCCACACTGACATATTATTAAGGGATTAACTTTTTCAAAAGGAAAGTGGCGTGAAGATTTATCTGGTCGGTGGTGCTGTTCGGGATGCGTTATTAGGGCTACCGATTAAAGATAAAGACTGGGTTGTTGTCGGTACCACGCCACAAGAGATGCTTGACGCAGGCTACCAGCAGGTAGGCCGCGATTTTCCTGTTTTTCTCCATCCGAAAACTCGTGAAGAGTATGCGCTGGCGCGTACCGAAAGAAAATCAGGCTCAGGCTATACCGGGTTTACCTGTTATGCCGCTTCAGACGTGACGCTGGAAGCTGATCTCCAACGACGAGACCTGACGATAAACGCCCTGGCTCGCGACGATGACGGGGAAATTATCGACCCGTATAACGGACGTAGCGATCTCGAAAACCGCCTGTTGCGCCATGTTTCTCCAGCCTTTAGCGAAGATCCGCTGCGTGTGCTGCGTGTGGCGCGCTTTGCTGCCCGCTATGCACATCTTAGTTTTCGTATCGCCGACGAAACGATGGCGCTGATGCGGGAGATGACCCACGCAGGGGAACTGGAGCACCTTACGCCAGAGCGTGTGTGGAAAGAAACTGAGAGTGCCTTAACCACCCGCAATCCGCAGGTCTTTTTCCAGGTGCTTCGCGATTGCGGTGCCTTACGCGTACTGTTTCCTGAAATAGACGCTCTGTTTGGCGTACCGGCACCGGCAAAATGGCATCCAGAAATCGACACCGGAATACACACCCTAATGACACTGTCGATGGCCGCCATGCTGAGCCAGGAAGTTGACGTGCGTTTCGCCACACTTTGTCATGATCTTGGTAAATCACTCACACCGCCCTCACTCTGGCCTCGCCATCACGGCCATGGCCCGGCAGGTGTTAAGCTGGTAGAGCAATTGTGCCAGCGTTTGCGCGTACCAAATGACATTCGTGATTTAGCCAAACTGGTGGCCGAGTTTCACGATCTCATTCATACCTTCCCGATACTGCAGCCGAAAACCATCGTTAAGCTATTCGATTCCATCGATGCCTGGCGTAAACCACATCGTGTGGAACAAATCGCTCTGACCAGTGAGGCCGATGTGCGTGGTCGAACCGGTTTCGAAGCGGTAGATTACCCGCAAGGCCGCTGGCTGCGCGAAGCCTGGCTGACAGCGCAGGCAGTTCCTACAAAAGATGTCGTCGAAGCAGGATTTAAAGGACCGGCAATTCGCGAGGAGTTGACCCGACGTCGCATTGCCGCAGTAGCGGCCTGGAAAGAGCAACGTTGCCCGAAAACGTAATAACTGACGCAGCGTTCAGCGCTTACCCAGCAGGCGTGGCCGGATAAGACGAGTAAGCGTCACCATCCGGCACCATGGCAAACTCAGAAGAACACAACGTAAACAGCGGCAGCCACAATAAAGCGGTAAATCGCAAACGGAATGAACGAAATACGTTTAATCAATTGCAGGAAGGTTTTGATCGCCACCAGCGCCACGACAAAAGCCGTCACGAAGCCCACAGCAAACATAGGAATATCAGCTGTCGTCAGGAACGACCAGCTTTTGTAGAGATCCAGCGCCGTTGCGCCCATCATCATCGGTACTGCCAGCAGGAACGAAAATTCAGATGCGGCATAACGACTCACCCCCATCAGCATCCCACCAGAGATGGTCGCACCAGAACGCGAAAAGCCAGGCCACAGAGCCAGACACTGGAAACAACCGATCATAAATGCCTGACGATAAGTCATATCATCCAACCCCGGTGCTCGCGGTTCCTTGGGTTTCAGGCATTCTGCAGCAATCAACAACAAACCGCCGACCACCAGTGCGTACATAACGTTAATTGGGTTAAACAGCGACTTAATCATGTCGTGGAACACTAATCCCAACACGACTGCCGGAATCATCCCCAGCAAAATATGTCCCAACGTCAGACGTCCTTTGCCAGTGCCTTCATGCGGGGTTTTGCCGAAATGGATGCCAATCAGGCCAAACAAACGCCGCCAGAACATCACCACAACTGCCAGAATAGATCCCAGTTGGATCACCACCTCAAATGTTTTTGCGGTATCACCTTCAAACCCCAGCAGATGGCCAACAATAATCATATGGCCTGTACTGGAGACAGGTAAAAACTCCGTCAGCCCCTCAACCACACCCAAAATGGCCGCCACCAGCAGCGAGTGCATATCGCTCATCAATAAACCCCTAAATAAAAAAAACGGACAATAAAAAAAGAGCCTGCTTTAAGACCCTTTTATACACGTTTGGTTTATATATTATTAAGTTAATTATTTTCTTTCAGAGTATTGCCACGCTCAATGATCACCCCAACGTTTGCCGCGCGTGCCACCGCCCCAGGTTTACTGAGTTTGATACGCACCCATGGAGAATTAAAACGACTCAATAGCAACTCCGCCACTTCTTCTGCCACACGTTCGACCAGCGCAAATCGCCCGCCTTCCACGTGGCTGACAACGGTTTGAGCTATATCAGCATAGCTTAGACAATCAGCAACATCGTCGCTTTTGGCCGATTTGCGGTTATCCCACGCCATTTCGATATCGAACACCAGTTTTTGTTCGATGGTTTGTTCCCAGTCGTAAACACCGATAGTGGTGATTACCGAAAGTTGCTCTATAAATACAATATCCATCACGACCTGCCTGCTTTTTGGCTAACCCGGATACCACTTCCGGCGAAATATGCGTATTATCCACAGAAGTAGCGTTTTACACGACATTTTCAAAACGGAACAGCTTATGAGTGCAATCGCGCCTGGAATGATCATCTTCGCGTACCTCTGCGGCTCAATTTCCAGTGCCATTCTGGTCTGCCGCCTCGCGGGTTTACCCGACCCACGCGACAGCGGCTCCGGTAACCCCGGCGCAACAAACGTGTTGCGTATAGGTGGCAAGGGAGCAGCCGTAGCCGTGCTGATTTTCGACGTCCTGAAGGGTATGTTACCCGTGTGGGGCGCATATGCGCTAGGCGTCAGTCCCTTCTGGTTGGGATTGATCGCTATCGCCGCCTGTCTGGGCCACATTTGGCCGGTATTCTTTGGCTTTAAAGGCGGTAAAGGCGTAGCCACTGCGTTTGGTGCGATAGCGCCAATAGGCTGGGACCTTACTGGCGTAATGGCGGGAACGTGGCTGCTAACCGTATTATTGAGCGGCTATTCTTCGTTAGGGGCTATCGTCAGCGCCCTGATTGCCCCGTTTTATGTCTGGTGGTTCAAACCCCAGTTCACTTTCCCGGTCTCTATGTTGTCGTGCTTAATTCTGCTGCGCCATCATGACAATATCCAACGTCTGTGGCGTCGTCAGGAACCGAAAATCTGGACCAAGTTGAAGAAAAAACGCGAAAAAGATCCCGAGTAATTGCTGCCGGATGGCGAGGCTAGCGCGTCTTATCCGGCCTAAGGAACCTGATATCCTTCACCAGGTTTACCCAATCGGTGCTGACACCATGTCGCCAGAAACTCCACACACACTCTTAGCTTGGTGCTACGGTATAACGGCTCCCGATATACCGCCCAAATATTGGCGCTTTGCGCATAATCCGGTAGCACACGTACCAGCTCGCCGCTTTTCAGGAATGGCAGAACATCCCACTCGGAGCGCAACATAATTCCCTTTCCTTGCAGCGCCCACTGCAACACAATCTCGCCGCTGTTAGAAGACAGATGCCCTGCGACCTTAACCGATTTTTTCTCCTGCCCATTATTAAGTTCCCATATCCCATGCGTCATATCGCGTTCTTTCGTCACCAGGCAATCATGGTGGCTTAATTCCTGTAGCGTCATCGGCTGACCGTATTTATGTAAATACATCGGTGCTGCACACAATATTCTTTTATTTTTCGTTAACAAATGCGCAATATAATAGTCTGGGATTTCATCATTAATACGAATATCCAGATCGATATTATCCTGAGCTAAATCAATTTGCCGATCGTAAAGCTCAAAATGTACCTGTAATTCGGGATAACTGTGCATTAATTCGGTAATAGCCGGGGCGATATAACTACGCCCAAACCCAAAACTACAGCCGATACGGATCATCCCTTCCGGGCGTGTTTTGATTCGTGTGACGTCATCCACCAGGTGCTGATAACGGGCGAGGATCTCCAGCGCATGTTCATAACATCGCTGCCCACTTTCCGTTAGTGTCACACCCCGAGCAGAGCGGCTCAGCAGTGTAGTCCCCAACGTTTGCTCAAGGATCTGAATGCGTTTCGTCACAAACGCAGGTGTTTGCCCCAGCGTCGCGGCGGCAGCGCTAAAGCTTCCAGTATGAACAATGTCCACCAGTACCTGCAGGTCTTTGGCTAAGGGATAAGTGTTCAGCATGTTCTGAATATCCGTGGATAGTGTTAGTCGCAGTGTAATTCCCCGCAACAAATTAAACCCTGCCCTTGCGCAATTTTCAGCGCCTTATTTTGACATCATTCACGAACTGTTAATTAGATATTCACAGCAGCAAAAAATATAAAACCACATTTTTAGTGGTAGTTTGTGGCGGAGAATTTATTTCCAGATAAATAAAAGAACTGGAGTTGACATGATGAGCAATCAAAATAACCAAAATGCGATAAAGACGTTGACTAACATTGTCGCTGATTTTACCGCCATGATTTCTACCCGGATGCCCGATGACGTTGTGGATAAATTAAAACAGCTACGGGAAGGCGAAACCTCGCCCATGGGCAAAATTATCTATCACACCATGTTCGATAACATGCAAAAAGCTATCGACCTGAATCGCCCGGCGTGTCAGGACACCGGTGAGATCATGTTCTTTGTGAAGGTCGGTTCACGTTTTCCTCTCCTGGGTGAACTGCAAAGCATTCTTAAGCAGGCCGTTGAAGATGCCACGGTAAAAGCACCGCTGCGCCATAACGCAGTAGAGATTTTTGACGAAGTAAATACCGGGAAAAATACCGGTACCGGCGTGCCGTGGGTGACCTGGGACATCATCCCTGACGGTGATGATGCTGAAATCGAAGTCTATATGGCAGGTGGAGGCTGTACGTTACCAGGACGTTCCAAAGTGTTAATGCCCTCCGAAGGTTATGAAGGCGTGGTGAAATTTGTCTTCGAAAACATTTCAACACTGGCGGTAAACGCCTGCCCGCCAGTGCTGGTAGGCGTTGGTATCGCCACTTCCGTGGAAACCGCTGCCGTGCTCTCACGTAAGGCCGTTCTGCGTCCTATTGGAACACGCCACCCAAATCCAAAAGCCGCTGAGCTGGAACTGCGTCTGGAAGAGGGACTTAACCGTCTGGGGATTGGTCCACAGGGGCTAACCGGCAATAGTTCCGTCATGGGTGTACATATTGAATCCGCTGCACGTCATCCATCGACGATTGGTGTCGCCGTTTCTACCGGCTGCTGGGCGCATCGTCGCGGCACGCTGCTGGTTCATGCCGATCTCTCCTTCGAAAATCTGTCTCACACCCGGAGCGCGTTATGAAAAAGATCCTGACAACCCCGATCAAAGCCGAAGACCTGGAAGATATTCGCGTTGGCGATGTGATTTACCTTACCGGTACGCTGGTCACCTGCCGTGACGTATGTCATCGCCGCCTGATCGAGCTTAAACGTCCTATTCCTTTCGACCTCAACGGTAAAGCGATCTTCCACGCCGGGCCTATCGTGCGTAAGAACGGGGAAAAATGGGAGATGGTCTCCGTCGGTCCAACCACCAGCATGCGTATGGAGGCCTTTGAGAAAGAGTTCATTGAGCAAACAGGCGTGAAACTGGTCGTCGGTAAAGGTGGCATGGGGCCGTTGACTGAAGAAGGATGTAAGCAGTTTAAAGCGCTGCATGTGATCTTCCCCGCAGGGTGTGCGGTAGTTGCCGCAACGCAGGTTGAAGAGATCGAAGAAGTGCACTGGACAGAGCTTGGGATGCCGGAATCGCTATGGGTTTGTCGGGTAAAAGAGTTCGGTCCGCTGATTGTCTCCATCGATACCCACGGTAACAACCTGATCGCTGAAAACAAAAAGCTGTTCGCTGAACGTCGCGACCCTATCGTGGACGAGATCTGCGAGCACGTGCACTACATCAAATAACCCTCCCGGAGAGGCGTGATGCCTCTCCTCTTTTCGCAGGGATACAACAATGGCACCTTTAGCTGGTTGGTGGCGATACCTGGCTCCGCTGGTGGTCATCGCCATTATTGCTGTTCTGCCCGTTCCCACTGGTCTTGAGAGTCATACCTGGCTCTATTTTGCCGTCTTTACCGGTGTGATTGTGGGACTCATTCTGGAACCTGTACCAGGCGCTGTGGTGGCAATGATCGGGATCTCGATCATCGCTGTACTTTCGCCATGGCTGTTATTTAGCCCTGAACAACTTGCCCAGGACAGTTTTAAATTTACCGCCAAATCATTGTCGTGGGCAGTTTCTGGTTTTTCAAACTCGGTTATCTGGCTGATTTTCGCAGCATTTATGTTCGGTACCGGTTATGAGAAAACCGGTCTGGGTCGGCGTATTGCGCTATGGCTGGTGAAAAGGATGGGACACCGTACACTGTTTCTCGGCTATGCGGTGATGTTTTCTGAGCTGATCCTCGCCCCCGTCACCCCTTCCAACTCTGCGCGTGGTGCAGGAATTATCTATCCGATTATTCGTAACCTGCCGCCGCTGTATAATTCACAGCCGAATGATTCCAGTTCTCGCTCTATTGGCTCCTATATTATGTGGATGGGAATCGTCGCTGACTGCGTCACCAGCGCCATTTTCTTAACGGCAATGGCGCCAAACCTGCTGCTGATTGGCCTGATGAAAGGCGCTTCTCATACCGCACTAAGCTGGGGCGACTGGTTCTTAGGTATGCTGCCGCTGAGCATTTTACTGGTGTTGTTAGTGCCATGGCTGGCGTATGTGCTGTACCCACCGGTGCTAAAATCAGGCAATCAGGTTCCTCTCTGGGCAGAGTCGGAACTTAACGCGATGGGCCCCCTCTGCTCGCGAGAAAAGAAAATGCTGGTACTGATGGTCGGGGCACTGTTGCTGTGGATCTTTGGCGGCGATTATATCGATGCCGCAATGGTCGGTTACAGCGTCGTCGCACTGATGCTGGTGCTACGTATCATATCCTGGGATGACATTGTCAGTAATAAAGCAGCATGGAACGTCTTTTTCTGGCTGGCCTCACTGATTACCCTGGCGACCGGGCTAAATAACACCGGCTTTATTACCTGGTTTGGTAAATTACTGGCGAACGGACTAAGCGGTTACTCGCCCATCATGGTAATGGTGGCACTGATCGTGGTGTTTTACCTGCTGCGCTACTTCTTTGCCAGTGCCACAGCTTATACTTCCGCACTGGCTCCAATGATGATTGCTGCCGCACTGGCAATGCCGGCAATCCCGCTGCCGGTATTCTGCCTGATGGTAGGGGCTGCAATTGGTCTGGGCAGTATTCTTACCCCATACGCAACAGGTCCAAGCCCGATCTATTACGGCAGCGGCTATTTACCAACGGTTGATTACTGGCGGCTGGGCGCAATTTTCGGCCTGATCTTCCTGGTGCTGTTGGTGATAACCGGTCTGATCTGGATGCCTCTCGTTTTGCTGTAAACCTCGTTGGGGCGACATGATGCCGCCCCTTTTTTCCATAAGCTTCTTGTATGACCGTTTACCTGTGCGCTGAGGCATACTTTTTGGTATGCACACATCCTCACGTTGATAAGGGAAACGCTCTGGACACCGCGGCGCACGAGACACTCACACGGGGCTGGCAGGCTGAACTGGACCTGCGGTTCACCCGTTCCGCGCACAAAACAGTGCTCGCTTCAGCTCGCCATGTTGGTCCACTAACGGTACAACGCCCGTTCTACCCGGAAGAAGACGTGTGCCACCTCTATTTACTTCATCCGCCCGGCGGGATTGTCGGAGGCGATGAGTTACATATCTCCGTCGCTCTGGATAACAAAAGCCACGCGTTAATCACCATGCCCGGTGCAGGGAAGTTTTATCGCAGTTCAGGTCCACTGGCAGTACTGCGCCAGGATTTTACACTCGCTCCGCAAAGCACGCTGGAATGGCTCCCGCAGGATACGATCCTCTTTCCCGGCGCACACGCGAACCTTCAGTCCGCGTTTCATCTTGCCAGTAACAGCCGTCTGCTGGCCTGGGATCTCTACTGTCTGGGGCGACCGGTGATGCAGGAAGCCTTCAACCACGGCTCGCTACACAGCCGTCTGGAGGTGTGGCGAGAGGGTTTGCCGTTGCTGATAGAACGGCTACATATTCAAAACGGTGAACTGAATGCCCTTGCCTGTCAGCCCTGGGTTGGCACGCTGCTGTGCTATCCGGCCACAGAAAACATGTTGGATGGCATTCGCGAACGGCTTGCGCCTCTCGGCGATTATACCGGGGCAACGGTGGTCGACTCATTGTTGACGGTACGCGTTCTCGCCAATGACAACCTGGTCGTTCAGCGCGTAATGCGCAACCTCTGGCAGTTTCTGCGCCCGCTGCTGACTCAAAAACCCCCTGTACTACCCCGAATCTGGCAAACATAAGAGAACCACTATGGAACTGACTCCCAGAGAAAAAGACAAGTTGTTGCTCTTTACTGCTGCGCTGGTGGCCGAGCGCCGCCTGGCCCGCGGACTGAAGCTCAATTACCCGGAATCGGTAGCGTTGATTAGCGCCTTCATCATGGAAGGTGCGCGTGACGGCAAAACCGTTGCATCACTGATGGAAGACGGTCGCCACGTTCTGACCCGCGATCAGGTGATGGAGGGGGTGCCGGAAATGATCCCGGACATTCAGGTTGAAGCCACCTTCCCGGACGGTTCGAAGCTGGTCACCGTTCACAACCCGATCATATAAGGAGCGGTCATGATCCCTGGTGAATATAAAGTTCTGGCGGGAAATATCGCCATCAACGCAGGAAGAGAAACCTGCACGCTCGTGGTGGAGAACCATGGCGATCGCCCCGTTCAGGTCGGATCGCATTATCACTTTTATGAGGTCAATCCGGCGCTGCGTTTTGATCGTCCAAAAGCATTAGGTTTTCGTCTGAATATTCCTGCAGGTACAGCAGTACGTTTCGAGCCTGGTCAAAAGCGGGAAGTCGAACTGGTTCGCGTGGCGGGTGCACAGCGGATCTTTGGTTTTCGCGGCGACGTGATGGGCGCGCTGGAGGCAGGCAATGAGTGATCTATCCCGGCAGGCCTACGCCGACATGTTTGGCCCCACCACTGGTGACAAAGTCCGTCTGGCAGATACCGAACTGTGGATCGAAGTAGAAAACGATCTCACCACTTACGGTGAGGAGGTCAAATTCGGCGGTGGAAAGGTGATCCGCGATGGTATGGGCCAGGGGCAAATGAACGCTCAGGCGTGCGTGGACCTGGTGATCACTAACGCGTTGATCATCGATCACTGGGGGATCGTCAAAGCAGATATCGGCATAAAAGAGGGCAGGATCGTCGCTATAGGCAAAGCGGGCAACCCGGATATACAGCCCGATGTCACGATCCCGATCGGTGTAGGGACGGAAGCGATAGCCGGTGAAGGAAAGATCGTCACCGCAGGCGGCGTGGATACCCATATTCACTGGATCTGCCCACAACAGGCAGAAGAGGCGCTGGTCTCCGGCGTGACAACAATGATCGGTGGCGGCACAGGTCCTGCTGCCGGGACCCATGCGACAACCTGCACGCCAGGTCCGTGGTATATCGCCCGAATGTTACAGGCGGCAGACACGCTACCGGTCAATATTGGTCTTCTGGGCAAAGGCAACGGCTCGAGTCCTGATGCTCTACGCGAACAGGTAATGGCAGGTGCGCTCGGTCTGAAGATCCATGAGGACTGGGGTGCAACACCTGCGGCGATCGACTGTGCGTTGAGCGTGGCCGAAGAGATGGACATTCAGGTCGCGCTACACAGCGATACGTTGAATGAGTCCGGCTTCGTCGAAGATACACTGGCAGCGATCGGCGATCGCACTATTCATACCTTCCACACTGAAGGTGCTGGCGGCGGGCATGCACCGGATATCATCACTGCTTGCGCATATGCCAATATTTTACCCTCTTCCACCAACCCGACGCTGCCTTATACCGTCAATACCATCGATGAACATCTGGACATGTTGATGGTCTGCCATCACCTCGACCCGGATATTGCCGAAGACGTGGCGTTTGCCGAGTCACGCATTCGCCGGGAAACGATCGCTGCCGAAGACGTCCTGCATGACATTGGCGCGTTTTCTCTGACGTCATCAGATTCCCAGGCGATGGGACGTGTCGGGGAAGTGATCCTGCGAACCTGGCAGGTAGCCCACCGGATGAAGATCCAGCGCGGCGCGCTGGCGGAAGAGACCGGCGACAACGATAACCAGCGTGTTAAACGTTATATCGCCAAATACACCATCAACCCGGCGCTGACACACGGCATCGCCCATGAGGTTGGCTCGATAGAGGTCGGAAAACTGGCGGATCTGGTGCTCTGGTCACCCGCTTTTTTTGGCGTGAAGCCCGCCACGATCATTAAGGGGGGCATGATTGCCTGCGCGCCGATGGGCGATATCAACGCCTCGATTCCCACTCCACAGCCGGTGCATTACCGCATGATGTTCGGGGCACTCGGCGCAGCACGCCATCACAGCCGCCTGACGTTTATTTCGCAAGCTGCTGCTACACATAACATCCCACAGCAGCTCAATTTGCAAAGCGCTATCGCGGTGGCAAAAGACTGCCGGACGGTAAAAAAAGCCGACATGATCCACAACTGTCTGCAACCCAATATTACCGTCGATGCCCAGACCTATGAGGTACGCATCGACGGTGAATTAATTACCAGCGAACCGGCAGACGTGCTGCCGATGGCGCAACGTTACTTTTTATTTTAAGGAGTCGAGATGCTGTTTCTGACGCAACGTATTGAAACCTCTGCCGCTATAACCGCCACGCTGACGCTGCCCATCGATGTTCGCGTCAAAAGCCGCGCGAAAGTGCGGCTGAACGACGGGCGTGAGGCGGGTTTACTGCTGCCACGTGGTCTGTTGTTACGCGGGGGGGATCGTCTGAGCACGGCAGAAGGTACAGAAGTGGTAGAAATTATCGCAGCAAACGAAGCAGTCTCCGTCGTGCACTGCACCGATCCGTTCCTGCTCGCTAAAGCCTGTTATCACCTGGGAAACCGTCACGTACCGCTGCAAATTCTGCCCGATGAACTGCGCTATCACCACGATCATGTGCTGGATGACATGCTGCGCCAGTTCGATCTACAGGTCACGTTTGCCCACCTGCCCTTTGAGCCGGAAGCGGGCGCGTATGCCAGCGAGTCCCACGGGCACCATCACAGTCATGCACACTGATGCGTGAAACCCAACAGCTGCGCCTGATGCAGCTCGCCAGCAGTAGCTTACCGGTGGGATCGTTTACCTGGTCCCAGGGTCTGGAGTGGGCGGTGGAAATCGGCTGGGTAACAGATACCGAAACCTTCGCGCAGTGGCAAATCCAACAGATGGAACAGAACTTTTTTTCCGTCGATTTACCACTGCTGGCCCGCCTTTACCATGCCTGTGAGCTGGATGATATCAGTACTGCCCGCCGCTGGACGGCATATCTGCAGGCCTGTCGGGAAACCCGAGAACTGCGTGAGGAAGAACGCAGCAGAGGTGCAGCCTTCGCACGCCTGGTGGTCGACTGGGAACCGGATTGCGCCCAGGAATGGCGCGCGATCTTCGCCGACAGCCAGCTTTGCGGTTTGGCCTGGCTGGGCGTGCGCTGGAAAATCCCTCTGATCAGTCTCGCTCTGAGTTTCGGCTACAGCTGGATCGAGAGCGCCGTCATGGCCGGGGTCAAACTGGTTCCCTTTGGGCAACAGGCGGCGCAGCGATTGATTCTTTTGCTTTGCGATCGATATGCGCAGGGCCTGGATCAGGCACTGACATGTCCTGATGACGGACTGGGATCCGCAACACCGCTGGCCGCTATCGCCTCTGCCCGACATGAAAACCAATATTGCCGATTATTCCGCTCCTGAGGAGAAAAAATGAGTGAATACAAACATCCCCTGCGCGTTGGCGTGGGTGGTCCGGTCGGTTCCGGTAAAACGGCGTTGCTGGAGGCATTATGCAAAGCCATGCGCAACACATACCAACTGGCTGTGGTGACCAACGATATTTACACCAAAGAAGATCAGCGCATTCTCACCGAAGCGGGGGCGCTGGAGCCGGAAAGAATTGTGGGAGTGGAAACCGGCGGCTGTCCACATACGGCGATCCGTGAAGATGCTTCGATGAATCTGGCTGCGGTGGAAGCGCTGAGCAAAAAGTTTGGCAATCTGGAGCTGATCTTTGTGGAAAGCGGCGGCGACAACCTGAGCGCAACCTTCAGCCCGGAATTAGCGGATCTGACGATCTACGTGATCGACGTCGCCGAAGGCGAAAAGATCCCACGTAAAGGCGGGCCAGGGATCACTAAATCTGATTTTCTGGTGATCAACAAAACCGATCTCGCCCCTTACGTCGGAGCCTCACTAGCAGTTATGGAGCGCGACACTATGCGCATGCGCGGCGAGCGTCCGTGGACGTTTACTAATTTAAAAACGGGCGCGGGTCTGGAAAAAATAATCACATTTCTGGAAGAAAAAGGGATGCTGCGGGAGTAGTTTTCTTGCCCGGTAACGTTGTGCTTACCGGGCCTACGGAATCTGTAGGCCGGATACTGCTATCCGGCACTATATCAACTTATGCTGCCGGTAATTCCGCCAGCGGCCAGCGTGGGCGCACCGTTACGCCAAGGTCTGCCGTAGCACCGGCTTTAAAACGCACCATGCCGGCATAGGCGATCATCGCCCCGTTATCAGTACAAAATTCCGGGCGCGCATAGAACACTTCACCACGGCGTTTTTGCATCATCTCCGCCAGTTTCGCACGCAGAGTACGGTTCGCACTCACTCCACCCGCCATCACCAGACGTTTAAAACCGGTTTGATCCAACGCGCGTTTGCACTTGATCATCAGCGTATCGACTACTGCATCTTCAAAGGCACGAGCGATATCCGCGCGAGTCTGATCGTCATTTTCGTTATTACGGATGGTGTTCGCGGCAAAGGTCTTCAGACCGGAGAAGCTGAAATCCAGTCCCGGACGATCGGTCATCGGGCGCGGGAAGACAAAGCGCTTTTCCACACCTTGCGATGCCAGCTTAGAGAGCATCGGGCCGCCAGGATAATCCAGCCCCAACAGCTTGGCCGTTTTATCGAACGCTTCGCCTGCGGCATCATCAATCGATTCGCCCAGCAGTTCATACTGGCCAATACCAGTGACGCTAATCAGTTGTGTGTGTCCACCGGAAACCAGCAGTGCTACAAAAGGGAATTCCGGCGGATTATCTTCCAACATCGGTGCCAGCAGATGGCCTTCCATATGGTGAACAGGAATTGCAGGCACGTTCCATGCGAACGCCAGCGAGCGCCCAACCGTTGCCCCAACCAGCAGCGCGCCAACCAGACCTGGGCCTGCAGTATAGGCCACCGCATCAATATCTTTTGCCGTCAGGTTCGCTTCTTTTAACGCAGCCTGAATCAGCGGCACAGTTTTACGCACGTGATCGCGCGAGGCCAGTTCAGGCACAACACCACCGTAGTCAGCGTGCAATTTCACCTGACTATACAATTGGTTGGCTAAAAGACCTTTTTCATCGTCGTAAATGGCGATGCCGGTTTCATCACAGGATGTTTCAATTCCCAGTACACGCATGTCTTGTTTTACCTCGCTCTAATACCGCGCAGTGTAGGTCGAATGCGGGTTGATGTAAAACTTTGTTCGCCCCAGGAAGAAGCGTCGTGTATACTCCTCACCCTTATAAAAGTCCCTTTCAATATCGTGTCGGTGCTTTACAAAGCAGCAGCAATTGCAGTAAAATTCCGCACCATTTTGAAATAAGCTGGCGTTGATGCCAGCGGCAAACCGAATTTATTAAAGGTGAGAGTTACATGCCGGTAATTAAAGTACGTGAAAACGAGCCGTTCGACGTAGCACTGCGTCGCTTCAAGCGTTCCTGCGAGAAAGCAGGTGTTCTGGCGGAAGTTCGTCGTCGTGAGTTCTATGAAAAACCGACTACCGAACGTAAGCGCGCTAAAGCTTCTGCTGTGAAACGTCACGCGAAGAAACTGGCTCGCGAAAACGCACGCCGCACTCGTCTGTACTAAGTCTTCTGAGAGCTAAGTCTCTCAATTCAGACCGAGTTGTAGTTGTAAGGCCGTGCTTCCGAAAGGAATGCGCGGCTTATTTTCGTTTATAGTCATCAGAAATAACGGGGCTTATGGCTGGACGAATTCCACGTGTTTTTATTAATGATCTGCTAGCAAGAACCGACATTGTCGATCTGATCGATGCGCGGGTGAAGCTGAAAAAGCAGGGCAAAAATTATCATGCGTGCTGTCCGTTCCATAACGAAAAAACCCCCTCTTTCACCGTAAACGGTGAAAAACAGTTTTATCACTGCTTTGGATGTGGCGCGCATGGCAACGCCGTCGATTTTCTCATGAACTACGACAAGCTCGAGTTTGTGGAAACCGTCGAAGAACTTGCCGCAATGCACAACCTCGAAGTGCCTTATGAAGCAGGCAGTGGCCCCAGTCAGATAGAGCGCCATCAACGGCAAAGTCTTTATCAATTGATGGATGGCCTGAACACGTTTTATCAACAGTCTCTGATGCAACCCGCCGCTACACCTGCGCGCCAGTATCTGGAAAAGCGAGGACTCAGTAGCGACGTGATCACCCGTTTTGCTATTGGTTTTGCGCCCCCCGGCTGGGACAACGTCCTGAAACGGTTTGGCGGTAATCCTGAAAATCGCAAATCGCTGATCGACGCGGGTATGTTGGTCACCAACGATCAGGGACGCAGTTACGATCGTTTCCGTGAACGGGTTATGTTCCCCATCCGCGACAAACGTGGTCGGGTGATTGGTTTTGGTGGACGCGTGCTGGGCGATGCCCTGCCGAAGTACCTGAACTCCCCGGAAACCGATATTTTCCATAAAGGTCGCCAGTTGTATGGCCTTTATGAAGCCCAACAGGATAACGCCGATCCACAGCGCCTGTTAGTGGTTGAAGGCTATATGGATGTGGTCGCGCTGGCACAATTCGGCATTAACTACGCCGTGGCATCCCTTGGGACGTCAACCACCGCCGATCACATTCAACTGCTGTTCCGTGCGACGAACAACGTCATTTGCTGTTACGACGGAGACCGTGCCGGACGCGATGCTGCCTGGCGCGCGCTGGAAACCGCACTGCCTTATATGACAGACGGACGTCAGCTGCGCTTTATGTTTTTACCTGATGGCGAAGATCCCGATACGCTGGTGCGTAAAGAAGGGAAAGAGGCATTTGAAACCCGGATGGAGCAGGCCTTACCGCTCTCCGCGTTTTTATTTAACAGCCTGCTGCCCCAGGTGGATTTGAGTACTCCGGATGGACGTGCACAGCTAAGCACTTTAGCACTGCCGCTGATCACTCAGGTTCCAGGCGAAACGCTGCGTATTTATCTGCGGCAGGAGTTAGGGAACAAGCTCGGCATTCTGGATGACAGCCAGCTTGAACGTTTAATGCCAAAACTGGCAGAAAATGGGGCTTCCCGCCCTGTTCCACAGCTAAAACGCACTACCATGCGTATACTGATAGGGTTACTGGTGCAAAACCCGGACTTAGCACCGCTGGTTCCGCCGTTAGGCGCCCTGGACCAAAATAAGCTACCCGGACTTGGCTTATTTAGAGAACTGGTCAACACTTGTCTGTCTCAGCCAGGTCTGACCACCGGACAACTTTTAGAGCACTATCGCGGCACAAATGATGCTGCAACCCTTGAAAAACTGTCGATGTGGGACGATATAGCAGATAAAGATATCGCAGAAAAAACCTTCACCGACTCACTCAACCATATGTTTGATTCGATGCTTGAACTGCGCCAGGAAGAGTTGATAGCTCGTGAGCGCACACACGGTTTAAGCAGCGAAGAACGCCGGGAACTCTGGACACTGAACCAGGAGCTGGCGAAAAAATAAGCGAAAGACAAAATCATTCGCGTTGTATCAAGGCAGCAAGTGAACGAACTCCAGGGAGTGTACATCAGTACATGACCAGGATGAGAGAACGCAGCTAACGCAGAGACAACGTGAAGGATGAAGTATTTAACGGCTTAACTGCCGAATATCGTTCGGGAAGACCCCGACAGCCGCACGGAGAGGCAGCGGCAAATATAAGTATGCCCTCGTTTTGCCGTTGGCGGTTTTACCGCCCAACACCAATCAAACGAATTAAGTGTGGATACCGTCTTATGGAGCAAAACCCGCAGTCACAGCTGAAGCTTCTTGTCCAACGTGGTAAGGAGCAAGGCTATCTGACCTATGCCGAGGTCAATGACCATCTGCCGGAAGATATCGTCGATTCAGATCAAATCGAAGACATCATCCAAATGATCAATGACATGGGTATTCAGGTGATGGAAGAAGCACCGGATGCCGATGATCTGCTGCTTGCCGAAACCTCCAACAGCACCGATGAAGACGCGGAAGAAGCGGCTGCCCAGGTTCTGTCCAGCGTTGAGTCCGAAATCGGCCGTACAACTGACCCGGTACGCATGTATATGCGTGAAATGGGTACCGTTGAACTGTTAACCCGTGAAGGCGAAATCGACATCGCTAAACGTATTGAAGACGGGATTAACCAGGTTCAATGCTCCGTTGCCGAATACCCGGAAGCCATCACCTACCTGCTTGAACAATACGATCGCGTTGAAGCTGAAGAAGCGCGTCTTTCCGATCTGATCACCGGCTTTGTTGATCCGAACGCGGAAGAAGACCTGGCACCAACAGCGACGCACGTTGGCTCTGAACTCTCTCAGGAAGAGATGGATGACGACGAAGACGAAGATGAAGAAGAAGACGACGACAGCAGCGATGACGACAACAGCATCGATCCTGAATTAGCGCGTGAGAAATTCGGTGAGCTGCGTACTCAGTACGAAATCACCCGTGACACTATCAAAGCGAAAGGCCGCAGCCATGCAGCCGCGCAGGAAGAAATTCAGAAGCTGTCTGAAGTGTTCAAACAGTTCCGCCTGGTGCCGAAGCAGTTCGACTACCTGGTAAACAGCATGCGCGTCATGATGGACCGTGTGCGTACTCAGGAACGTCTGATCATGAAGCTCTGCGTTGAGCAGTGCAAAATGCCGAAGAAAAACTTCATTACTCTGTTCACCGGCAACGAAACCAGCGAAACCTGGTTCAACGCAGCAATCGCAATGAACAAGCCGTGGTCTGAAAAACTGCACGACGTTGCAGATGATGTTCACCGCGGCCTGCAGAAACTGCAGCAGATCGAAGAAGAAACCGGACTGACCATTGAGCAGGTCAAAGATATCAACCGTCGTATGTCAATCGGTGAAGCGAAAGCCCGCCGTGCGAAAAAAGAGATGGTTGAAGCAAACTTGCGTCTGGTTATCTCTATCGCCAAAAAATACACCAACCGTGGTCTGCAGTTCCTGGATCTGATTCAGGAAGGCAACATCGGTCTGATGAAAGCGGTAGATAAGTTTGAATACCGTCGTGGTTACAAGTTCTCCACCTATGCAACCTGGTGGATCCGTCAGGCGATCACCCGTTCGATCGCGGATCAGGCACGTACCATCCGTATCCCGGTACATATGATTGAGACTATCAACAAGCTCAACCGTATCTCCCGCCAGATGCTGCAAGAGATGGGTCGCGAGCCGACGCCGGAAGAACTGGCTGAACGTATGCTGATGCCGGAAGATAAGATCCGCAAAGTGCTGAAGATCGCCAAAGAGCCTATCTCCATGGAAACGCCAATCGGCGACGACGAAGATTCGCATCTGGGTGATTTCATCGAGGATACCACCCTCGAGCTGCCGCTGGATTCTGCGACCACTGAGAGCCTGCGTGCCGCTACGCACGACGTACTGGCTGGCCTGACCGCACGTGAAGCGAAAGTCCTGCGTATGCGCTTCGGTATTGATATGAACACCGACCACACGCTGGAAGAAGTAGGTAAACAGTTCGACGTTACCCGCGAACGTATCCGTCAGATCGAAGCGAAGGCGCTGCGTAAACTGCGCCACCCGAGCCGTTCTGAAGTGCTGCGTAGCTTCCTCGACGATTAATCTCGCCGTATAAGCACAAACGCCACCGCAAGGTGGCGTTTTTCTTTACAGCCCGCGAACAACCAGGGCGTCATCTAATTCCCGATACGCTTGCACCAGCTTTTCCAGCGAAATCCGGCTCAACCCGCTGGGGTTTGGCAACACCCAGATCTGCGTACCACCAATCGTGAACGTCTGTTTTCCCCACTGCGCCCCACGCTGGCTGAAACCTTGTTCAAACGCCTGTTTACCCAGAATAGCTAACGCCGAAGGCTGATAGTCTTCAATTTTCTCAATGAGTTTACGGCCACCGCTACGCATTTCCTGTAGCTTCACTTCATTGGCCTGTACCGTCGGTCTGTCGACAAATTTGGTAACACCACAGCGGAAATCCAGCAAATGTTCCGCCTCTTCCGGCTTTAGCTGGCGATCGGTAAATCCCGCCTGATGGATGACTTTCCAGAAGCGGTTTGCAGGATGTGCAAATGGAAACCCTGTCCCCGCCGAAGATAGCCCCGGATTGATGCCGCAAAAAATTACTCGCAGCCCCGGCGCCAGTATGTCCTTAACCATAATCACTCCCAGCAATACATCAATGGACAAGTATAACGGACTGAAAATACATTGTTTATAAAAACAGCATCCGTACGCTTATGGCTGGATTGCAGCACAGAGTTACTTTATAATCCACCGCCACGGCCCCTTAGCTCAGTGGTTAGAGCAGGCGACTCATAATCGCTTGGTCGCTGGTTCAAGTCCAGCAGGGGCCACCAAATTTCAAGGACTTGCGAGCAATCGCAGGTCCTTTTTGTTTTGTGTGCTCTCTGATTATTTAGGCAGGTCCCCAGAGGAGGCTAATCAATAACGAAACTGAAATTTGTATACCTGAACAGGTAATGACGATCGGAAAAAACTGGGGGATGTCGATGGAGTCCTGAGCAGTACAGTGATAATCCGTACTCACCAGCATGTTGATAACGCTTTTGGACGCCACCACTCTGAAAGTGGAAACGTCCGGTTAGCGTCTAATTCAAACGATCAGCTCACACTAACGCCTGGAGCTGTTCCTGCATGTAGGCTGTAAAAAACTCAGGATTCTTAATGAGGATACGATTACCGGAGGCAATTTTTTCTGCCCATCCGGCCACTTTTTTCGTGAACTCTGGATTCCATCCCTCTTGTTCACCGCGAGCCATAATATCGGCTGCGCTAGCTGGCACACCTAACTCATTCAAATATTTTAAAATTCCCTTGGCCGTACTTTCATCCATTGAATGTGGTACTGACGCCGATGTGTTCATACCACCAATAAAATCCAATGCTTTCTCAATTGCTGTTGGCATGCTCTTATCCTTAAAATTAACCGCGTAATAAACACATTTATAATATGAACCCAAGTCAGCCGGGATATCAAAGAGAACGTTACCTTTATTTGATTCATGCCTCAGCCAAACGCTTGCGGTGGCGATTTTCTGCACTATTGTTACGCTTCGTCGGCTAAAACCAGCCCGGTTGCCACCGCATTGCGCGGCCCTTCTGTGCCTCGAATATTGCCCTGACCGGCAACGACGCCGTAATGCGACAGCGCTTCGGTGATCATTTGTGGGATTTCAAAATCCAGCGATGAGCCCCCCACCAGCACCACAAAGGTAATATCGCGGATAGAGCCGCCGGGTGAGACCTGGCGCAACGCGCGCAGGCAATTAGTCACAAAGACCTTATCCTTTGCCTGACGACGCACCAGGCGGATTTTCTCCAGCGACGTCTGGTTATCAATAGGGATAAGTTCACCATCTTTCAGATATACCACTTTGGCGAAAACAGAGGGACTTAGCGGCTCGCGAAAAAACTCCACTGCACCATTCTCGTGACGAATACTGAACAGACTCTCCACTTTCGCCAGCGGGTATTTCTTAATCTCCTCAGCCAGAAAAGGATCGTTCAGCCCCAGCTCCGTTTTAATCAGTAAACTGACCATGTTTCCTGCTCCTGCCAGATGCACCGCCTTAACGACACCATCACCATTAATAATGGCGGCATCGGTAGATCCTGCGCCTAAATCAAGGATCGCCAGTGGTGCTGCACATCCGGGGGTGGTCAACGCCCCAGCCACTGCCATATTGGCCTCCACACCGCCGACTTCAACGGACGTACCCAGTCGAGTACTCAGTTCGCTGGCGATCGCCTGCATCTGTAACCGATCGGATTTCACCATCGCCGCAATGCCAACGGCATTCTCCATCGAATGTTCCCCGGCGATACCGCCCTGGACTTTACGGGGGATAAAGGTATCTGCCGCCAACAGATCCTGGATATGTACTGTGTTCATATCGTGGCCGCTCAACGAGGCCATCACCTTACGCACGCGCTCAAGCATACCGCCCGCGTGCGTACCAGCCTCACCACGAATATCGCGTACAGGAGCACATCCGTTCATCGCCTGCATAATCGCCTGTGCCCCTTGCGACACATCGGCTTCGCCACTGCGCTTTTCTCCGCTGATAAAGATCTTTCCTGCCGGGATCACTCGCGACTGTACATCCCCCTGCGGCGTTTTCAACACCACGGCGGAACGATTGCCAATCAGCGCCCTGGCGATCGGCACGATCGTCTGGGTCTCCTCAGGCGTCAGGGCAAAGAAGGTGGCGATGCCGTAGGGATTCGACAGCACCCGAACAACCTGCCCTGCCGCAGCGACTTCCACCGCAGCCAGCACACCTTCCGGTACCTTTTCCAGCAGCGTCACTTCATCGACTACCGGCAATGTTCGGTGCAGGCGATTGTTAACCAGCACGCCATCATCCTTTTTCAGGATCGCCGCCACGACGTTAACACCACGATCCAGTGCCTCATTCAACAACCAGACCGCCTCGAGAAAATCTATCTTTTCACCAACCAACGGGATCCAGCCCTGCGCAAACTGATCTTTGTTTAACAAAGCCAACTTTTCCAGAGCGATAGTGGTACCCATCCCTACCCCAACGCCACCCGGAGTTTGTGGGTTATGGCCAATCATTGTCGATTCCGTAATGATGGTTTCAGTGATCGTTTCCATCGCGACATCGCCAATCACTGGTGCGGCCTCGTTGATGCAAACTTTCACCACATCGCTAAGTGACCATGGCGTTTTATCCAGCGCCTGCTGCAAAGAGGCTATCACCCCGGCGATGTTGTCCCGCGTGCCTTTCATACCCGTCGTGGCGACAATCCCGCTGGCGACAAACCTGCCACGCTGTGCCAGCGCCACTTCTGTCGTGGCGTTGCCGATATCAATCCCCGCAACTAACGACATACTGCCTCCGTTATTGGCTGCCTTTCCGCAGCTTGTTTCTCTGCTGATACACCTCTGCTGACTCACGGATAAAACCGGCATTCACCGTAGCGTGCCAGGTGTGTTCAAGCTCATCAGCAATAGCCAGTAATTCCGTCATTGAAGAGCGAAACGGGCGTAGCGCGTTGTAAATTTCCAGAATACGGGCATCCGGAATGGCAATCAGTTCCGCCGCACGACGGAAATTGCGCGCAACGGCGTGACGCTGCATTTGCTCAGCTATCTGTGCTTGATACTCCAGCGTTTGCTGAGAAATACGCACATCCTGCGGTCCCACACGCCCCGCCAACACATTCTCAAGGGTGATGTCAGTTAACGGTTTACCGGTAGGCGTAAGGATTTTCTCCGGACAACGAGTCGCTAACGGATAATCCTGCGCGGTCATGATGTTTTCGTTCATGGTCATTCCCTTACTAATGCAACGTGCAGCGTGACAGGAGAGGCGTCCTGCACCACATGTTTGGTTTCTTTAATATGAAACAGCGCGGCTTTAGCCATAAATTTCGGCCTCACCATCTGATCATTCACCACCGGAACAGGCGAGGGTGACTCTTTACGCGCATAACGCGCAGCGTTCTTGCCGATCTGCCGGTAGGTTTCCAGCGTCAGTAGCGGTGCCTGAGAAAAAAGCTCAAGGTTGCTCAGCGGCAGTAAATCGCGCTGATGAATAACCGTTGTTCCTTTTGACTGGATACCAATACCAATGCCGGAACCGCTAAGGTTCGCCGCATCCCAGGCCATAAACGAAACATCCGAGGTACGCAGGATCCTGACCACCCGCGCATGCAGTCCCTCTTCTTCAATCCCGGCAACCAGCTCTTTCAGGATCGCCTTGTGCGGCATATCAATCAGGGTTTTATGCTGGTATTTATCAAAGGCCGGACCAACGCCAATCACCACCTCATCTGCGCGTTCGTCTGCCTTTGCCGCCTCTCCTTCACTGACCTGCAATGTGAAAACTGGCTTACGTTCAGTTGTGCATTCCACAGGAGTACCGCCTTATTCAATGGAGTTGGGCTGAACCACGCCCGCAATGTTTTTAATTTCCGCCCAGCGTTCAGCGGAAATGCGATAGCCGGTGCCAGGCCCCTGATAATCATTGATATCGTTGACGGCGCTAACCACATCGAACTGACGGTCAAGAATGGCAGATGTTTGCAGGTAATCGCCGGTGACACGCTGTCTCAACATATTGAGAATATTGCTGGCGATATCTTCAAAGCCACTGGCGCTTAATGCCCCAACAATATCCAGCCCGGTAATATTGCGCTTCATCATCTCTTCCACCGCTGCCAGATCTTCCACGACATTGCGCGCAGGCATATCTTTGCTGCCGTGGGCATAGGTCGCGGCTTCAACTTCCTCATCACTAATCAGCGGCAGGCCCAGCTCGCGGAATACCGCCTGAATGGCGCGGGCGGCTTTATTACGGATGGTGATGGTTTCCTCTTCAGTGACCGGACGCAGACCACCGTCAACCATCAGATCGCGCTGCAGAATGTTGTAATCATCGAAGTCTTCGGCGTCAAAGTTCGACCCGGCAAACATATTGTCGTAGTTCGGTACTGCGCTGTAGCCGGAGAAGATAAAGTCGGTGCCGGGCAACATCTGCATCAAGGTGCGCGCGGTGCGACGAATATCGGAGTGCGAGAAGGTCTGGTCATTCGCTGATGCCACTTCAAGGTCGAGCATCGAGGCAATCAGGTTTTCCGCCAGCACCGCGCGGATCCCCGACGGCACCGCGCCGGTCATCCCGATACAACTAACCGCACCGTTTTGCAGCCCCTGAACGCCTGCTCCCTTGGTGATAAAAATGCAGCGCGACTCGAGATAGAGCATTGATTTACTTTCTGAATAGCCCATCAGCGCTTCAGATCCGGTACCGGAGGTATAGCGCATTTTCAGTCCGCGAGAAGCATAAGCCGAGGCGAGAAAGGCTTTTGACCATGGGGTATCATCGCCATCGGTAAACACCGACTCAGTCCCGTATACCGATACCGTTTCGGCGTAACTGGTGAATCCACGCATCCCCAGTTCCAGCTCCGTGGCTTCTTCAACAGAACATTGCGTAAGCACGCCAGGGCGACCACACTGTGAGCCAACCAGTAGCGCCAGTGCGTTAAACGGCGCATAGCGAGCGATACCCACTGTCGTTTCCTGTTCGGAAAAGCCACGGATCCCCGCCTCGGCAGCGTCGGCGGCAATCTGGACCGGATTATCTTTCAGGTTGGTGACGTGGCACTGGTTTGAGGGAGTTCGTCTGGCACGCATTTTTTGCAGCGCCATCATCATCTCCACCACGTTCATTTGCGCCATCACTTCCACCGCCTTCGCCGGAGTGATTGCGGTAGTAATCGCAATGATCTCTTCCCGACTGACGTGGATATCCACCAGCATTCTGGCTATGTCCAGCGCATCGAGCTGCATCGCTTGCTCTGTCCGGGAGACATTAATGGCATAGTCGGCAATAAAACGGTCAATCATGTCGAACTGTGCGCGGCTCTTGCCGTCCAGCTCAACAATACGACCATTTTCCACCTTCACCGACGACGCCGGATCGTAGGGGCTTTCCATGGCGATTAGCCCTTCTTCCGGCCATTCGCCAATAAGCCCATCCTGGTTTACAGGCCGCCGGGCAAGGGCTTCGAATCGTTTTGATCTTCTCATAATTTATAGACTCAAAAGATAAAGAATAGAGACGCTGGGCCAGATCACCGGAGGATTAAATCCCCGGCAATCGCCTTTCATCAGCAATAGCCGAACTTTAAATGAGCAGACCAATAAAAAAATTAAATTAATTTCGTTCCAATTTGGTACGTAATTAAACTTCTTCGTTCCACATTGAAACGGCTATCTTAAATATTCACAGCGAATTGTGACAGGGTTAAATGATCATTATCAACAAATGCCAAAAGCAGTAAATAAACTTAATTTTTTAGAAAACCTCACCCTATTGACTTAATAACACGCAGCGCGAGAATAAAGAAAATCCACTAAAAAAATAGCTGACGCACAATATTTTTCGCGACCTCAGCCCTACAATCTTGTCAGGAGATAATGTGAATAAGACCCAACCCATCGCCACCATCACACTGGCGGCAGCAAAGAAAATGGCAGCCACAGTCGAGGCGAAAGCGCATGAAATCAACGTTCCGGTGGTCTTTTCTGTTGTTGATCACGGCGGAAATACGCTGCTGATGCAACGTATGGACGAGGCGTTTATCACCAGTTGTGACATTTCTCTCAATAAAGCGTATACCGCCTGCTGCCTGCGACAAGGTACTCACGAAATTACTGATGCGGTACAGCCTGGTGCTTCTCTATATGGTTTACAGCTAACCAACCAACAGCGAATAGTTATTTTTGGCGGCGGCTTGCCTGTCATATCAAACGGAAAAACAATCGGTGCTGTCGGCGTCAGTGGCGGCACTGTTGAACAGGATATGTTATTAGCCCAAAGCGCACTGAATTGCTTCTCTGAATTATAAATTAAACTTAAGAAGGTATATTATGAGCTATCGTATGTTTGATTACCTGGTGCCAAATGTGAACTTTTTTGGCCCTAATGCTATTTCCGTCGTCGGCGAACGCTGCAAACTACTGGGTGGGAAAAAAGCACTGCTGGTTACTGATAAAGGCCTGCGGGCAATTAAAGACGGTGCGGTAGATAAAACCCTCAGCCATCTGCGTGAAGCAGGTATTGAGGTAGTGGTTTTTGATGGCGTCGAGCCGAATCCTAAAGACACCAACGTACGTGATGGCCTGGCAGTTTTTCGTAAAGAGCAGTGCGATATTATCGTCACCGTCGGTGGCGGTAGCCCGCACGACTGCGGTAAAGGCATTGGCATCGCCGCCACTCATGAAGGCGATCTCTACAGCTATGCCGGAATTGAAACACTGACCAACCCGCTGCCCCCAATCGTTGCGGTCAATACCACCGCCGGTACCGCCAGCGAAGTGACCCGCCACTGCGTGCTGACTAACACCAAAACAAAAGTGAAATTCGTTATTGTCAGCTGGCGCAACCTGCCGTCTGTCTCTATTAATGATCCACTGCTGATGCTCGGAAAGCCTGCACCACTCACCGCCGCCACCGGGATGGATGCATTGACTCACGCCGTTGAGGCGTATATTTCAAAAGATGCCAACCCGGTCACCGATGCCGCTGCTATCCAGGCGATTCGCCTGATCGCCCGTAATTTACGTCAGGCCGTCGCGCTGGGCAGCAACCTGAAAGCCCGCGAAAATATGGCCTATGCCTCTCTGCTGGCGGGTATGGCCTTTAACAACGCCAACCTCGGCTACGTGCATGCCATGGCGCACCAGCTAGGTGGCCTGTATGACATGCCGCACGGCGTGGCAAATGCTGTTCTGCTGCCACACGTGGCGCGTTATAACCTGATTGCCAACCCGGAAAAATTCGCTGATATCGCCGGTTTTATGGGCGAGAACACGGATGGCCTGTCCACCATGGACGCCGCTGAACTGGCGATTCATGCGATTGCCCGCCTCTCTGCCGATATCGGGATTCCGCAGCATCTGCGCGAGCTTGGCGTAAAAGAAGAAGATTTCCCGTATATGGCGGAAATGGCGCTGAAAGACGGCAACGCGTTCTCGAACCCGCGTAAAGGGAATGAGAAAGAGGTTGCCGAAATCTTCCACCAGGCATTCTGACTGAAAAAGGGGGGACGCAATGTCACTTTCATCTCCAGGTGTGCATCTTTTTTATCACTCGCGCTGGCAGGATACTCGCGTGCTTGATGAGCTGTGCTGGGGACTGGAAGAGCAAGGCGTCCCCTACAAGGCCATCAGTTACGACGAGAATGAGAGCGCGTTGGCGCTCAGCAAACGGGCAGCAAAAAGCTCGGCGCTGCGCGTTGGTCTCGGCCTCAGCATGACAGGTGATATTGCCTTAACCCATGCCCAGTTACCCGAGGATCGTGCGCTGGTCTGTGGGCATATCGCTGCCGGAATCGAACAGGTTCGCACACTTGGCGCCAACGCCGGTCAACTGGTCAAAGTTCTTCCCTTCAGTGAGATAACATAAATGTATCGCATCTATACCCGAACCGGCGATAAGGGCACTACCGCGTTGTTTGGCGGCAGTCGTATCGACAAAGATGATATCCGCGTTAATGCCTACGGCACCGTAGATGAGCTGATTTCCCAGCTTGGCGTCTGCTACGCTACGACCCGGCAAACAGAGCTACAGCAGGATCTACACGCCATCCAGAAAACACTGTTTGTGCTGGGCGCCGAGCTAGCCAGTGATGAAAAAGGTCTTTCCCGTTTAAAACAGACCATTGGCGAAGGGGATATTCAGACACTGGAGCAACTGATTGACCGCAATATGGCGCAAAGTGGCCCGCTTAAAGAGTTTGTGACTCCAGGGAAAAATCTGGCATCTGCGCAATTGCACGTTGCACGAACGCTGACACGACGGCTGGAGCGTATTCTCACAGCAATGGACAGAACAATTGCCGTACGCGGAGAGCTTAAGCGTTACATCAATCGCTTATCGGATGCGCTGTTCTCAATGGCCAGAATTGAAGAAACTACTCCAGATGTTTGCGTTTAAACTGGCTGGCATCAATGTCGTACTGTTTCATCTTGCGCCACAGCGTGGTACGCCCAATGTTCAGCAGTTGCGACATCTCCTGCACACGCCCACTGGTAACACGAGCAGCGTGGATGATCGCCTCTTTTTCGATGGCGGTAAACGTCAGGCTGGCAGGAAGCAGCGACGATGCGGCCTCCAGACCTGGACGTTCGGCAAACAGATAATCCGGCAGATTGCTCAGGCGAATATGGCCGTTATCGCTGCTGATGGCGATATTCTCGATAATGCTGTTTAGCTCGAAGTCATTGCCCGGCCACGAATAAGCTACCAGTTGTGCCAGCGCGTCGTCGTCCAGTTTCAGGCTGGATGAAAAGCGTTTCTTCAGGCTGTTAAGGCGCGTATGAATCAGTGCCGGAATACTGTTACGCCGCGCCCGCAGCGGTGGAATAACAATCTCAAAGGAGTGTAGTGCGTAATACAGCTGGCGGCTAAAGCGGTTTTGCTCCACCAGATTAGCAAGATCTACCGTGGTAGTGGCGATCACTTTCACATCAACCGGGATCAACCGACGGGCATCGAGGCGAGTCAACACCCCCTGCTTGATCACCTGTAACAGAGCAGATTGTAGCTCCGGCGCCAGATACTCAATTTTTTCCAGAAACAGCGTGCCACCGTTCGCCAGTTCGAGGCGACTCAGTCGACCATTTTCATCATCGGTTGGTGCACTGCCCGTAAAGTCCTGCCCCAGTACGCTGTTGGCATACAACTGGCAGTTCACGGCAATATAAGGGCCGCTGGCACGTTCGCTTTCATTGTGAATGGCCTGACTGAGAAGCTCTTTACCCACCCCCTCTTCACCGCACAACAGGATCGGGAAACTTCCCCTGGCCGCCTGGCGACCAAAATGAATCAAACGCCGGGTTTCCGGATCATCCGTCGACATCTGTTCAAAAGTA
Organism: Citrobacter sp. Marseille-Q5395; assembly: GCF_947057495.1. NCBI lineage: Bacteria > Pseudomonadati > Pseudomonadota > Gammaproteobacteria > Enterobacterales > Enterobacteriaceae > Citrobacter > Citrobacter sp. Marseille-Q5395. The sequence continues at coordinate 577,085 of NZ_CAMSEL010000001.1, forward strand.
TGGCTAACCTTGCCCAGTTGACTGGTCATCAACTGACGCATTTGCTCAACCGGATGCAATAGCAAAATAAAGCTGTTGCCCTGTTCTTCTACAATCGGCTTCAGAGTAATGACCGCATCAACAAACTGATGCTGACTCTCAAAGGTGACTTCGACGTGATTCAGGCCGCGGGCATGTTTAATCGCACGACGCAGCAGGGTGGGTAAATTGACCAGGTCATTAATGTTTTTCCCCTGGCTGGCTTGGGCATCCAGATGCAACAGCATGGCGGCGCGTGCATTGAGAAACTGCAGTACGCCCTGCTCGTTCCAGGCCATCACGCCATCATCCATACTCTCCAGCAATCCGTACATCTGATTGAGATGTCGGTTAGATTCGGCTAACAGGCTGTCGGTCAGCAAAGAATTACCGACTTCCCTAGCAATCGCCAGCGTCAGCGATAAATCAGAAATGGATTCATGCTCTACCAGGCAGCAAAGCGAAATCGAGCCAAACAGTCGCCCGTGGTTATCAAACACCGGCGTTGAGCAAAATGACCACGGATGCAACGCCTGTTTAAAGTGCTGATCCCCGCTGGTTTTTGTCGGTTGTCCTGGCATTGTCGCCAGCGACAATGCACAGCTGCCAATGATGCTCTCAGCACAGTAGCTACCATCCAGAAACCCAAGTTCCGCCAGTTGTTCTACCGTCTGTGGATCGCCGCAACGGCTGAGAATACAGGCAGACTCATCCAGAATAAGCAGCGCGCAGGGACGTCCGTCCATAAACTCCCAGGCATCTTCCAGCGCAGCCTGGCCTATCGTCAGCAGCGCGGTCTTGCGTCGACAAATCGACTCAAAAGTCAGTCCCTGCGCCTGATGCGGCGCCTGCCAGGTTTCCCGCTGCATAAACTTGCTGCAACGATGCCATGACTGGGCGATGACCGAAGAGACTTCCTTCCCGATGTCCTGAGTGTGCGCCGTCATATCCATTTCCGCTGTTTTACCATAGACAACCCCTCCGGCAGAGACTGTCAGAGGGGAGAAAAGATGCCGGAAAGAGGCTTACCGACGCCTGATTAACGTGCCAGCCACTGCTGCCCCAGCAGGTCCGCCGTCAGAATAGCGGCATGAACACTTTCTGGTGTCACCGGGAACGGCATATTGTGAATGGTTTCACCTTCCGCACAGGTCGCTTTGGCAACGGCATGAATCTTGTCGTCGATGCCTTCTTTTACGCCCATTTGCGCCAGCGTGACCGGCAGGCCAACTTTCTGGCAGAAATCCAGCACGGTTTCTATCTCTTCCATTGGGCTATTTTGCAGGACCAGTTGTGCCAGCGTACCAAACGCAACTTTTTCACCATGGTACAAATGGTGGCACTCTTCCAGAATCGTGAAGCCGTTATGGATCGCATGTGCGCCCGCGAGACCGCTGCTTTCAAAGCCGATGCCGCTGAGATAAGTATTCGCTTCCACGATACGCTCCAGTGCATCCGTCACCACGCCAGCCTGCGCTGCACAGCGTGCCTTTTCGCCTTCTGCCAGCAACGTATCATAGCACAGGCGTGCCAGGCTCAGTGCCGCCGCCGTGGACTGCCCGCCCGCCATGCTGGTCGCTCTGGCATCGTAACAGGCTTTCGCTTCAAACCAGGTTGAAAGCGCATCGCCCATTCCGGCAACCAGCAGACGCACCGGCGCCCTGGCGATAATCGCCGTATCCATCACCACCATATCCGGGTTTTTCGGGTAGATCAGATACTCTTCAAACTCACCGGCTTCAGTATAGATAACGGACAGCGCACTGGTTGGTGCATCAGTAGAGGCAATAGTCGGAATCACCACCACCGGCAGCTTCTGGTAATAGCCAATCGCTTTGGCTGTATCCAGCGTTTTCCCGCCGCCAATCCCCACAACGCCACGGCAGCCATGTTGTTTCAAAATGGCAATCAGACGATTAATTTCCACATGGCTGCATTCACCATTAAAGCGTTCCGCATGACAGCTAATGTCGTGGCTGTGCAGGCCGTTGAGCACTTTCTCCCCCGCCAGCTTCATCACGAAGTCATCTGCAATCACGAAAAAGCTGTCCGCCAGATTTTTAGCGTATTGACCAAATAAGATAGAAGCGTCAGGACCCTGGAGATATTTGGCTGGAGATTGAATAACTTTTAGCATTCCTTTCATCCTCAAATAAGTACATGTTTTTACATGATGAGCCCTGGCGTTCACCTGTTTAGCCTGATGTAGATAGCAAAACGAAGGGGTACCGGAGCGATGCAATAACTGTATGGCGAGGCGTGAACAAAAAAATCTTTCGTCTTTTTGTTCTGATATGAAACAGATAAAAATGACTGACGTTCCATATTGGAACGATTAACCCTGAAATTAATAAGGTTTGCGATCCCGATCCGCTCATTTAGCGCCAATGCCGCGCGGGTAACTAAAATCAGGTTTTGCATTTCCTCTCCACCACCGTCGTAACCATCCGAAAATAGCATCCTGCGACGTATTACCCTCTCTAATACAAAGAGAAAAAAGTTGTTCGGGTTCGCATTGTGTAATTTTTTCGTACAGTTACGTTCCATTTTGGAACAAAAAAGAACATTCATGTTCCGTAATGAAACTCATTTTGCATGTGTTTTTTTCCGCACTGACTCAGCCAAAATCTCTCCATCGCCTCCGCACCATGTCAATGCATCCGGGGGTTTGTTTTACTCTTAATCTCCAGGAGCCGTTATGTCTCAATTCTTTTTTAATCAGCGCAACCATCTCGTAAACGACGTTATCGACGGTACGATCATCTCCAGCCCGTGGAACAACCTGGCACGTCTGGAGAGCGATCCAGCCATTCGTATCGTGGTACGTCGCGACCTCAATAAAAATAACGTGGCAGTGATCTCCGGCGGTGGCTCAGGGCACGAACCCGCTCATGTCGGGTTTATCGGCAAGGGCATGTTAACCGCAGCTGTCTGTGGCGACGTATTTGCTTCGCCAAGCGTGGATGCGGTACTGACAGCCATTCAGGCGGTAACCGGTGACGCAGGTTGCCTGTTGATCGTTAAGAATTACACTGGCGACCGTCTTAACTTTGGTCTTGCGGCAGAGAAAGCCCGTCGGCTTGGCTATAACGTCGAGATGCTGATCGTCGGTGATGACATTTCGCTGCCGGATAACAAACATCCTCGCGGTATCGCCGGGACTATTCTGGTACATAAAATTGCCGGCTATTTTGCCGAGCGCGGCTATAACCTCGCCACCGTCCTGCGTGAAGCGCAATATGCGGCAAACAACACCTTCAGCCTTGGTGTTGCGCTCTCCAGTTGTCATCTGCCGCAGGAAACCGAGACTGCACCACGTCATCATTCGGGGCATGCAGAACTGGGAATGGGTATTCACGGTGAGCCGGGCGCATCCGTGATCTCCACCCAAAACAGTGCGCAGATTGTCAATCTGATGGTAGATAAGCTGATTGCCGTGCTGCCTGAAACCGGTCGCCTGGCAGTGATGATTAATAACCTCGGCGGCGTGTCGATTGCGGAAATGGCTATTCTGACCCACGAACTGGCAACCAGCCCACTGCACTCGCGCATCGACTGGCTGATTGGCCCTGCCTCGCTGGTCACAGCTCTGGATATGAAAGGCTTTTCGCTGACGGCCATCGTGCTGGAAGAGAGCATCGAAAAAGCGCTGTTAACCGAGGTGGAAACCACCAGTTGGCCAACCCCCGTACCACCACGTGAAATCACTACCGTGCCATCATCTCAGCGCAGTGCACGCGTGGAATTCCAGCCTTCAGAGAACGCGCTGGTAGCCGGAATCATTGAACAGGTCATTGGGACGCTTTCCGGCCTGGAAGCACATCTCAACGCGCTGGATGCCAAAGTGGGTGATGGTGATACCGGTTCAACCTTTGCGGCAGGCGCACGTGAAATTGCCGACCAGCTACAGCGTAAGCAACTACCGCTTGCTGATCTGGCCACGCTGTTCGCGTTGATTGGGGAGCGTCTGACTGTGGTTATGGGAGGTTCCAGCGGCGTGCTGATGTCCATCTTCTTTACCGCAGCCGGGCAGAAACTGGAACAAGGTGCTGAGGTTGCCGAAGCGCTGAATACGGGTCTGGCTCAGATGAAGTTTTACGGTGGCGCGGATGAAGGCGATCGCACGATGATTGATGCGTTGCAGCCCGCACTAACCTCTCTGTTGGCACAACCGCAAAACCTGCAAGCTGCTTTTGAGGCTGCACAAGCTGGCGCAGAACGCACTTGTCTGTCGAGCAAAGCCAACGCGGGTCGCGCGTCTTACCTCAATAGCGAAAGCCTGCTCGGTAATATGGACCCCGGCGCACATGCTGTCGCGATGGTGTTTAAAGCGCTGGCAGAGAATGCTCTCAAATAGTCCTTCAAAAAACTCAGGTGGTGAGGTGTGGCGGGTCCGGCTGAAAATTGCCGACGCGTTTCCGTAAGGCCAGGAGAGCCAGCATGAATGCTGGCTCAGGGCGCGCTTTACGGTGAGCGGAACTCGATTCAGGAATCAAATGTTCTCGATAAATGCGACAGGCGTTGGCACGAGTTCGCATGAATCTCTCTACTAACCCTATTAGCGATAAACGCGAATACCGCCCTCGACGCCACGGCTAAACAGTACCTGCCAAAGCTCAATGTCTCGGGCGCGGAAAGCTCCGGCGCATGCGCATAAATAGTAATTGAACATTCTTCTAAAAGTGGCGGAGTAATGTGAAGACAACTCTGGCCATGCCTGATTAAAACGCTGGTGCCAGGCCATCAGCGTTTTATCATAATCACTACCGAAGTTATGCCAGTCCTCCATCACAAACCGCGACTCACTGGCCTCGGCAATATGCGATATCGCCGGTAAACATCCGTTCGGGAAAATATATTTATTGATCCACGGATCTACACTCATCCCTTTTTTATTGCTGCCAATGGTGTGAAGCAGAAAGAGGCCATCAGGTTTTAAACAGCGGTCAGCGATACTGAAATAGGTATCGTAGTTTTTCGGCCCCACATGTTCGAACATCCCCACGGAGACAATACGATCGTAGTGCTTATCAAGGTCACGATAGTCCTGAAGCAGAATGGTGACATCCAGCCCGTCACAGCGCTGCTGCGCCATTTTCTGTTGCTCTTTCGAGATGGTGACACCCTCTACCGCCACGCCATAATGGCGCGCTGCATATTCTGCCAGGCCACCCCATCCGCAACCGATATCCAGTAAACGCATCCCCGGCTTCAGTTGCAACTTCTCGCAGATCATTTTTAATTTGGCATTTTGCGCATCCTCTAATGAGGTCGCATCTTTCCAGTAGCCGCAGGAATATTGCATGTATGGATCAAGCATCAGGGCGAAGAGATCATTGCCAATATCATAATGCTCTTTGCCGACAATCCAGGCCCGGCTGCGCGACTGCAAATTAAAAAGGCGTGCACTGGCAATGCGTAAAATATCTTTCAGATTGCCCGGCATTTTTTGATCGAGTTTTGCTTTGAGGATCTTGCAGAACAGAATATCGAGCCGTTCGCAGTCCCACCAGCCTTCCATATAGCTTTCGCCAAGCCCTAAAGAACCTTGTTGCAGTACCCGTTTAAAGAAACCGGCATGATGAAGTTGAATATCCCAGGCACGCGAACCATTGATCTGGATATCAGCCTGCTGGAGCAGCTCTTTCCCCATCCGCGTCCAATTATCATTTGTTTCATTTACGATTACAGCATCTGAACAAAGCGTGTCCATGGTCTTTACCAAAAGTGGGCTAATAATTCTTAGGCAAGATTATTATGGAAAACAGAGTGTATGTATTATGATTTGCGGACAAGATCTATCGAGTAGAGGCCACATAACCGGGAGCATTACGTATTTCTTTATGGAAACCATCAAGCAGAAACAGTGGAATTCCTTCCCGGATGACTCAATGGCAGAACTGCCGCAGGATGTTTACTTTCGCTCATATGTCCTTGAAGCGAATAACCATGTACCGCAGCACTCACACTCTTTTACCCAGTTTCATTTTGCCCGCAAGGGAAGCATGCGTATTGATGTCGCCGGCAAATGCTGGATAATCCCCGCGCATTATGGAATCTGGATCCCTCATAATATTGAACATGCGGTATGGGCGCTGGATGATGTTCATTTAGAGAATCTGGATATTAAACCGGACTTTCTGGAGAAACGTATTGATGAGTGTAAAGTGGTCGCCATCAGTGATTTCGCCCGAGAGTTTATTCATTACGCGACCAACTTAATTTCGGGCCATTACGATCGTCAGTCAAAAGAAGGGAAGCTGGTCAGCGTATTGGTCGATATTATTTTGCAGTTACCGGAAGTTGCCTTTGTATTACCCTGGCCACAGGATCGCGAATTAACAAAAATCTGCCGGACAATACAGGAATCCCCCGCGCTGGAGCATTCGTTAGAGTACTGGGCGCAGCATCTCGGCATGTCGCCTCGCACATTTTCGCGCCATTTCAAAAAAGAAACGGGATTACCTTTCAGCGTCTGGAAGCAAAAAATGCGGATTCTGGAATCCGTATTAATGCTTAAGAAAAATAAAAGCGTGACCGCCGCCGCACTCGACGTGGGTTATTCGAGCACCGCGGCATTTAGCTACGCGTTTCGCCAGGCCTTTGGCGTTCCTCCGTCTAATTATTGATCAGCGGCTTTGCGTTGGTGCCAGTAAGCAGCTGCACGTACCAGTTGCTGATCGAACTCCTCGGTTTCAAAGCGGGCACTCAGGTTTTTCACCACTTTTCCTTCGCCTGTTATCCAGATGAAATAATCTTCTGCAGGTACATTTAGTTGCGCCAGCACGTCGTTCACCGCCTGCTCGTTGTGACCGACAAACCACTGGATAGCAAACCCGTCGAGGTGGGAAAGATAATCCTGGCAGGCTGCATCCTGCACGCTCACCAGTGCAGTCACCTCTGGACGCACCGCTAAACCACTCAGCGCTTCCAGGCGGCGGCGCAGAGCAGGCATTCCCGACTCATCACACACGTAAACCTGATACGCATAGTCTTCTGGTACCACCAGAGAACCGCGTGGTCCACCGATTGTCAGCTTGTCACCTTCACGGGCGTTCATCGCCCAGGTACTCGCCACGCCGCCGTCATGAATGAAGAAATCCAGCGCCAGCTCATGACGCGCTTCATCATACAGCGGCGTGTAATCCCGGGATGCAGGACGGACTCCCTCTGCCCAGACAATGCCCTCATCCGTCACCACTGGCGGCACAAAATGCGTACCCGGTTCAGGAAAAAAGACTTTGGAGTGATCATCAAAACCGCGTGAGCTAAAGCCATCCAGTGCGTCACCGCCAAGAACGATACGCTGAAAACCCGCGCTTATGCGTTCAACGCGCAGGACTGAGAGTTCGCGAAAGCGCAGTTCATTACGAACGCGCTGTGGGTAGCGTGGGGTATTTTTTGTCATTTTTCCGCCTTCGTGAAAATAATACGATATATCTAATTTAATTTTTAAATGATAATGATTGCTAGTTACAAATATTGCAAGCACTTTTTTTGATATAGTCTCGCTCTGCTTATCAGAACGACAACACCGAATTAAAAGCTATAAAAATCAACATATTATGACAAATAAAAATAACACTCTTGCAAAGCATCAATTTTTAGATATAAATTAGATATATCTAAATAACATCAGGAGAAGATGATGCAAAACCAACATGAAGGTTGCTGCAAAAATGCAGAACACCAACACGAAGGATGCTGCAAAGGTGAAGGGCATCACCACGAAGGCCATGACACCGAGCATCACCATCAGGGTTGCTGCAAAAGTGAAGAACATCGCCACGAAGGTTGTAACAAAGAGCACCACCACGAGCACGGCTGTGGACATCGCCATGGTCGGGGCGGCGGCGGTCGTCGTCAGCGCTTTTTCGGCCACGGCGAATTGCGCCTGGTGATTCTGGATATTTTGACCCGCGATGCCAGCCACGGCTATGAACTGATCAAAGCCATCGAAACACTGACCCAGGGTAATTACACACCAAGCCCCGGCGTGATTTATCCGACGCTGGATTTTTTGCAGGACCAGGAACTGATTGTCATCAACGATGAAGAAAGCGGACGTAAACAGATAACGATCACCACGCAAGGTCAGCAGTGGCTTGATGAAAACCGTGAGCATCTGGAACATATCCACGAACGCATTAAAGCGCGTTGTGTGGGTTTTGAATTACGTAAAAATCCGCAAATGAAACGGGCGCTGGATAACTTCAAGGCCGTACTGGATCTGCGGGTTAATCATGGTGATACCAGCGATGCGCAGATCAAAAAAATCATCGGTATTATCGATCGTGCCTCACTGGACATCACCCAGTTAGATTAAAACAAACCGGTCAAAAGGCGGAACCCGTTGTTCCGCCTTCACACCTGAGGTTAATGCAGGACCGTTACGGCATCTTCCAGACGCCCGGCACGATGTTTCACCATCGCTGAAATGTGGGCACTCTCTTCGACAAGTTCTGCATTTTTCTGCGTAATGCTGCTCAATTCATTCACCGCGCGAGTCAGGCTGGAAAGCCCATCCGCCTGTTCCAGCGTGGAGTGGCTGATTTGGGCAATCAGTTGGGTAACGTTTTGTACCTGCGCCACAATGTCGTCCATTGTGCGCCCGGCTGCGTGAACCTGATCGGAACCGGACTGCACTTTGTCAGCGCTGGCATCGATCAATTTGCGGATGTCATTCGCTGCACTGGCGCTACGGCTGGCAAGATGGCGTACCTCTCCCGCCACCACGGCGAACCCTTTCCCCTGCTCACCCGCTCGCGCGGCTTCAACCGCTGCGTTCAACGCCAGAATGTTAGTCTGGAAGGCAATATCGTTAATCAGAGTAGTGATAGTGCCGATCCGCTGGGTGCTATTAGCAATATCGTCCATCGTTTTAATGACGGTGTCCATCGCCTCACCACCCTGCGTTGCCGCACTGCTGGCTGCAATGGAGAGCTTATCGGCAGCGGATGCAGTCGCGGAGTTTTGCTTCACCGACGCCGCCATCTGGTTCATCGTCGTCACCGTTTCCTGCACATTTTCTACCGTCTGTTGCGTGTGCCGGTTCAAATCATCACTGCCTTTTGCCAGCGTTTCGCTGTCGTTACGCACACAGGAAACCTGGCTTGAAACATCATGGATAAGCCAGCGACACATTAATCCCAGTTGCCCCACTGACCGTAACATCAGCCCCAATTCATCGCTGCGGTTAAGGTGCGACACGCTATTGCGCTCTCCGGTCGCGACTTTCAGCGCCTGACGGGCAACATTCTCGATTGGGCGTACAATTTGCCATTCGAAGATCGTCGTTCCAGCCAGCATCACCAGCGCACTCATCAGCAGTAGCGGCCATTCAGCCCCCATCTGCTGCAACGCAACGGCCAGCACGGCAAACATCAATGCCATCACACTACGTACCCGCCAGCGCACCGGAAGCGACGGGAGTTTACCCAGCCAGCCTTTACGCACCACCAGCCCTTTATGAATACGCCTGTTACAACGCCCTTCATTCAGCGCCTTATATAAAGGCTCTACCGCAGCGATCTCTTCATCCGTCGCCCGGGTCCGGATGGACATATACCCGGTAACATGTCCTTCCCGCACCATCGGCACCGCGTTGGCTCTCACCCAATAGTGATCGCCATTTTTACGCCGGTTTTTCACAATCCCACTCCACGGCTCGCCCTGCTGCAGCGTGTACCACATATCCGCAAACGCCGCTTTTGGCATATCCGGATGACGAACCAGGTTATGCGGCTTACCGAGCAATTCATTCAGCTGATAGCCGCTGACCTGAACAAAGGTATCGTTCGCATGGGTAATATAGCTTTGTAAATCGGTGGTCGACATGAGGGTGATATCATCATCCAGCGGTGTATTTTGCTGACTAACGTAGGGATGAGAAGACATGGTTGCGTCCTGTGCAGGTTATCTGGTTGTTAACTCTTTCGGCTTATGTTATTTCGGCGCTAATCTTTTTAACTTTAGTTGTTAAATTTGATTTAGATCGCAATTTGCGATTAAACCTCAAAATCTGTATGTTTTCTAATTCATTGATTTAAAATACTTTCGTAACGAAACTATTCAACAACACTTCACTCCACGCACTGCAATAGTGCAATTTTTGCCCACTTTTAGCGCAGTAGGCCACTTTTCCCGTCTGTTTTCTGGCTGTAAACCTGGGCAAAATACCAGCAAATGTTAATGTTTGAGATTAAATGTTGCACAAGCGAGTTATTTCCTGGCGTTTATCCCGATTTTCGTTAAGCGCGCCGGGATGGCGCAATCCCTGCAATACTTAATTCAGTATCATGTGATACGCGAGCTCCGGGAGCATATTTTGAACAGGTTACCTTCCAGCGCATCGGCTCTGGCCTGCAGCGCACACGCACTGAATCTCATTGAGAAGCGAACGCTTGATCATGAGGAGATGAAAGCACTTAACCGAGAGGTGATTGATTACTTCAAAGAGCATGTTAATCCGGGGTTTTTAGAGTATCGAAAATCTGTAACTGCCGGCGGGGATTACGGAGCCGTAGAGTGGCAAGCGGGAAGCCTGAATACGCTTGTCGACACCCAGGGACAGGAGTTTGTCGATTGCCTGGGGGGTTTTGGAATTTTCAACGTGGGGCACCGTAATCCAGTAGTGGTCTCCGCCGTACAGAATCAACTCGCGAAACAACCTCTGCACAGCCAGGAATTGCTTGATCCATTACGAGCCATGCTGGCAAAAACGCTTGCCGCGCTGGCACCCGGAAAGCTGAAATACAGTTTCTTCAGCAACAGTGGGACCGAGTCAGTCGAAGCGGCACTGAAGCTGGCGAAAGCGTACCAGTCACCGCGCGGCAAATTTACGTTTGTTGCCACCAGTGGCGCTTTCCACGGAAAATCGCTGGGCTCGCTGTCCGCCACGGCTAAATCCACCTTCCGTAAACCATTTATGCCGCTGCTGCCGGGCTTCCGTCATGTTCCTTTTGGCGATACTGACGCGATGCGCACCGTACTCAGCGAGTGTAAAAAAACAGGTGACGATGTGGCTGCCGTTATTCTGGAGCCGATTCAGGGTGAAGGCGGAGTGATCCTACCGCCGCAGGGGTATTTGACCGCCGTACGTAAACTCTGCGATGAGTTTGGCGCGCTGATGATCCTCGACGAAGTACAAACAGGCATGGGGCGTACCGGTAAGATGTTCGCCTGCGAACACGAAAACGTGCAGCCCGACATCATGTGTCTGGCAAAAGCGCTGGGCGGCGGTGTAATGCCCATTGGGGCGACAATCGCGACTGAAGAGGTGTTCTCCGTTTTGTTTGATAACCCCTTCCTGCACACCACCACCTTTGGCGGCAACCCGCTTTCCTGTGCGGCGGCGCTGGCAACTATCAATGTTCTGCTGGAGCAAAATTTACCAGCCCAGGCAGAACAGAAAGGCGATATGTTGCTGGATGGCTTCCGACAGCTGGCGCGGGAATACCCGGACCTTGTGCATGACGTACGTGGGAAAGGCATGCTAATGGCGATTGAATTTGTCGATAATGAGATAGGTTACAACTTTGCCAGTGAGATGTTCCGCCAGCGGGTACTGGTGGCCGGAACACTGAATAACGCAAAGACGATCCGTATCGAACCGCCGTTAACATTAACAATCGAGCAATGCGAACTGGTAATACGATCAACGCGCAAAGCCCTGGCTGCATTACGGGTGAGCGTGGAGCAAGTGTGACAGATGCCGGATGGCGGCTACGCCTTCACCAGCCTACAGCAGCACCATACCGTAGGTCGGAGTAGATGCGTTAGTACTGCCATCCGGCAATTTCTTCGCAGGTATACGCATCTTTTTTGAATCCCATCACAATCACGCCATTCCCCTTTTCCCTTTTACGCAGCGCCAGCTAAATTAGTAACTCATCCGACCACATAACAATAATTTTACATACTGGACACCTTTATGAGCTATCCGTCGCTGTTCGCCCCGCTCGATCTGGGATTCACCACGCTTAAAAACCGTGTGCTGATGGGTTCGATGCATACCGGGCTGGAAGAGTATCCCGATGGTGCAGAACGGCTGGCCGCGTTCTACGCCGAACGCGCCCGCCACGGTGTAGCCCTGATTGTGACCGGGGGTATTGCTCCTGCATTATCTGGCGTCGGTATGGAGGGTGGCGCGACGCTGAACGATACCAGCCAGTTGCCGCACCATCGCATCATTACTGATGCCGTTCACGACGAAGGTGGCAAAATTGCGCTACAAATCCTGCATACCGGGCGCTACAGCTATCAGCCACATCTGGTCGCGCCTTCAGCCATTCAGGCCCCGATCAACCGCTTTACACCGCATGAACTGACCCATGATGAAGTTCTACAACTGATTGAGGATTTTGCTCACTGCGCACAACTGGCGCGGGAAGCAGGTTATGACGGCGTAGAAGTGATGGGTTCGGAAGGGTATCTGATCAACGAATTCCTGACATTGCGCACCAACCAGCGTAATGACGAATGGGGAGGCGATTATACCAATCGCATGCGTTTTGCTGTGGAGGTTGTTCGGGCGGTACGCCAACGTGCCGGTAATGACTTTATTATTATCTTTCGGCTGTCGATGCTCGACCTGGTGGAAAATGGTGGAACCTTTGACGAAACGGTCCAGCTGGCGCAGGCAATAGAAGAGGCAGGTGCCACCATAATTAATACTGGTATTGGCTGGCATGAAGCACGTATACCTACCATCGCCACGCCGGTTCCACGCGGTGCTTTTAGCTGGGTGACACGTAAGCTGAAAGGCCATGTGACGATCCCGTTGGTCACCACGAACCGTATCAACGATCCAACCGTGGCCGACGACATTCTGGCTCGCGGCGATGCCGATATGGTATCGATGGCGCGTCCGTTCCTTGCCGATGCCGAACTTCTTTCAAAAGCACAAACCGGACGAGCGGATGAGATCAATACCTGTATCGGCTGCAACCAGGCCTGCCTGGATCAGATCTTCGTTGGCAAAGTCACTTCCTGCCTGGTGAACCCACGCGCTTGCCATGAAACCAAAATGCCGATCCTTCCGGCCACTCAACTGAAAAACCTGGCGGTTGTCGGTGCTGGCCCTGCGGGGCTCGCCTTTGCCATTAACGCTGCTGCACGTGGGCATCACGTGACGCTGTTCGATGCGCATGGTGAGATCGGCGGACAGTTTAATATCGCCAAACAGATCCCCGGCAAAGAAGAGTTTTATGAAACGCTGCGCTACTACCGCCGAATGATCGACGTGACCGGCGTGACGCTGAAACTGAATCATTTTGTCACCGCACACGATCTGCACGCATTTGATGAAGTGATCCTCGCCAGTGGGATCGAGCCACGCATGCCGCCGATCGACGGTATTGATCACCCAAAAGTGTTGACCTATCTTGACGTCCTGCGCGATAAAGCGCCGGTGGGCAAACGCGTCGCGATTATTGGCTGCGGTGGGATCGGTTTTGATACCGCCATGTATCTGAGCCAACCGGGCTCTCCTACCAGTCAAAATATTGCTGAATTCTGTGTGGAATGGGGGATCGACACCAGTCTGCAACAGGCAGGCGGTTTACGCCTGGAAGGGCCGCATTTATCCCGCAGCCCACGTCAGATAGTCATGTTGCAACGCAAGGCCAGTAAACCAGGACAAGGCTTAGGTAAAACAACGGGCTGGATCCATCGCGCCACCCTGCTTTCACGCGGCGTAAAAATGATCCCATCAGTGAGCTATCAAAAGATCGACGATGACGGACTGCACGTACTGATCAACGGTGAACCGCTGATCTTCGACGTGGATCATGTGGTGATCTGCGCCGGTCAGGAACCCAAACGCGAACTGGTCGATCCGCTGAATGCGGCAGGTAAAACGGTGCATCTGATTGGCGGGTGCGATGTGGCGATGGAACTGGATGCCCGACGCGCTATTGCGCAAGGCACCAGGTTAGCGCTGGAGATTTAAGCTTTTGTCGGCCGGATACGGCATTTACGCCGCCATCCGGCACTCGAATTTAGCGGCGGCGGCCCGTTTTAACCGCTTTCAACACCACAAATTTGTTGTTAGTGGCGATGGTGACGCAGTTGCCAAAAATCTTCTTCAGCTTGTGGAAGTAATCCAGGTGGCGGTTGGCCACGATATACAGCTCACCGTTGATCTTCAGGCAGCGGCGGGCATGGTGAAACATCTCCCAGGCGATGTTATCGGTCAGCGCATGTTTCTGGTGGAACGGCGGGTTACACAGTACGGCGTTAAAACGGAAAGGTTCCACGCCAGAGAGCGCGTTGTTGATCATAAACTCACAGCGATCCAGCGCTTCAGGCATGTTGGTTTCAACGTTCAGACGGCTTGATGCCACTGCCATTGGCGATTCATCAACAAACACTACGCTCGCTTGCGGGTTTTTCTCCAGCAATGTCAGGCCAATCACGCCGTTACCACAGCCGAGATCGACAATTTCGCCTTCCAGATTTTCCGGCAGATGCTCAATAAAGAAACGCGCGCCAATATCCAGTCCGGTGCGTGAAAACACGTTAGCGTGGTTGTGGATAGTCCAGTCGGTGCCTTCCAGCTTCCAGCTTAACGTTTGTGAGGCTTCAGCCAGCTCAGGATTGCTAAAGGTACAGTTGATCAGACGGGCTTTTTTCCATGCCAGCGTCGTGGTGGTTGGGCCTAGCACCTTTTCAAACAGCTCCAGCGTCGAGGTGTGGATATCACGCGCTTTCGCACCAGCGATGATCCGCGTTTGCGGCGTAACAACCTCACGCAGTGCACGAAGTTGCTGTTCCAGCAGAGCCATGGTTTTTGGCAGCTTAATCAGCACCACACCCGGTGCTTGCGGGTATTCAGCGGTACTATCAAGAAACTTGACGCTGGATTCCGCGATATCGTTGTGACGCAGGTTTTCACGCGTCGCCAGCTCGCTTAAATAGGAGTCGCCAATGCTGTAAGGTGTATGTTCCGCCAGCGCACAGCCCAGCGCGCCGAAAGTATCATTCAGGATAATCACCGGGCCGCTAATCTCGGTATCATCCAGCTGTTGCAGCAGATATTCATCTGCAGCTTCCCACGCCAGCAGCGGGTTAACGTCATCCGTTTCCGGGAAACGTTTAAGTGACAGCGAACGGAAACCGTTGTCTATGTGGCTCATCGGCCCTCCTGAATGGTAAAATTTCGGCGTATCCCTGAAAAGGGTGCGTGAGTATACACTTTTATGATTTGCGTGGACATGAATGAACCAACTAACTTATCTCCAGGGCTACCCGGAACACCTGCTGGCCCAGGTTCGCACGTTAATTAGCGAGCAGCGGCTGGGCGCAGTGCTGGAAAAACGCTATCCGGGCACACATGATTTCGCGACCGACAAAGCGCTCTGGCAATATACTCAGGATCTGAAAAGTCAGTTTCTGCGTAATGCCCCACCGCTCAATAAAGTGATGTATGACAGTAAGATCCACGTGCTAAAGAATGCGCTTGGGTTGCATACTGCAGTGTCGCGCGTACAGGGCGGCAAGCTAAAAGCCAAAGCAGAGATCCGCGTCGCAACCGTGTTTCGCACCGCCCCGGAGCCATTTCTGCGCATGATCGTCGTCCATGAACTGGCACACCTGAAAGAAAAAGAGCACGACAAAGCGTTTTACCAACTGTGCTGCCATATGGAACCTCAGTATCATCAACTGGAGTTCGATACCCGTTTGTGGTTAACGCAACAATCACTCAAGCAAACTGCGTAGTAGCGCACTGGCATTGACCGCAAGGCGTGCTAAATTGGCGAAAGGATCCCTTTTCTCAGCCTGAAGGCCTTTATGATACGTTTCGCAGTGATTGGCACAAACTGGATCACCCGCCAGTTTGTGGATGCCGCCCATGAAACCGGCAAATATAAGTTAACCGCTGTTTATTCCCGTAGCCTTGAACAGGCACAAACCTTCGCCAACGATTATCTCGTCGAGCATCTGTTTACCTCACTGGAAGCGATGGCGCAAAGCGACGCGATCGACGCTGTATATATTGCCAGCCCAAATTCTCTACACTTTCCGCAGACAGAGCTGTTTCTGACGCACAAAAAGCATGTGATTTGCGAAAAACCGCTGGCATCAAATCTGACTGAAGTCGATGCCGCAATCGCCTGCGCGCGCGAAAATCAGGTCGTGCTGTTTGAAGCGTTCAAGACCGCCAGCCTGCCCAATTTCCTGCAGTTGCAGCAATCCCTGCCAAAGGTGGGAAAAATCAGGAAGGCGTTTATCAATTACTGCCAGTACTCGTCGCGCTACCAGCGTTACCTGGACGGTGAAAATCCGAACACGTTTAATCCGGCGTTCTCTAATGGCTCGATTATGGATATCGGTTTTTACTGTCTGGCCTCAGCGATTGCGCTTTGGGGTGAGCCACAAAGTGTGCAGGCCAGCGCCAGTCTGCTGGATAGCGGCGTCGATGCCCACGGCGTTGTGGTACTGAACTACGGTGATTTTAGCGTCATCTTGCAGCATTCCAAAGTGAGCGACTCTGCGCTGGACAGTGAAATTCAGGGCGAATCGGGATCTCTGGTTATTGAGAAAATCTCTGAGTGCCAGAAGGTGTGCTTTGTTCCACGTGGCGGTAAAACGCAGGATCTTACTGTGCCTCAACACATCAATACTATGCTTTATGAGGCAGAGGTTTTTGCTCATCTGGTAGAAACTGGCGAAGTGGATCACCCGGCACTGGCCGTCAGCCGTATTACCGCTAAACTGCAAACGGAAATTCGTCGTCAGACTGGCGTCATCTTCCCTGCAGACCATGCGGATACATCGCTGACTGCGTAAAATTATGTAAAACAGATGTTACAGGCCATTGACTGAATACGTGGCCTGTAATACTTTGTTACCCGCAAAGGGGAGTAACTTCGTTGTCGGTTGATCGTCATTACGATGTGTGAAAAACCACATCCGGTCACCGGGCGATAACAAAGGAATACGCTACCGTATTCCTTTGTTGTTGTAAGTGAGACCTTGCCGAATGGCAAGGTCTATGCATAAAAAGCAGCGGCTAACGTCATTCGGCGTTGGCCGTTTTTTTATGCATGGGGAAATATAATGAATACTGTCGGCACACCGTTGTTATGGGGTGGCTTCGCTGTTGTGGTGGTGATTATGCTGGCCATCGACCTGCTGCTGCAGGGCCGTCGTGGCGCGCATACGATGTCAATGAAGCAGGCGGCGGTCTGGTCAATCGTCTGGGTAACACTGTCGTTACTGTTTAACGCCGCATTCTGGTGGTATCTGGCTGAAACCCAGGGCCGTGCCGTCGCCGATCCACAGGCTCTGGCGTTCCTTACCGGCTATTTGATCGAGAAATCGCTGGCGGTTGATAACGTCTTTGTCTGGCTGATGCTGTTCAGTTACTTCTCCGTACCGCCGGCGCTACAACGTCGGGTACTGGTCTATGGTGTACTGGGCGCGATTGTCCTGCGTACGATTATGATCTTCGCCGGCAGCTGGCTTATCGCCCAATTCGAATGGCTACTGTATGTGTTCGGTGCGTTCCTGCTGTTTACCGGTGTGAAAATGGCGCTGGCAAAAGAGGATGCTTCCGGCATTGGCGACAGGCCGTTAGTTCGCTGGCTGCGCGGTCATTTACGCATGACCGATACCATCGAGAACGAGCATTTCTTCGTACGTAAAAACGGCCTGCTGTTCGTAACGCCGCTGATGCTGGTACTGATTCTGGTTGAGCTGAGCGATGTGATTTTTGCCGTCGACAGTATTCCAGCCATCTTTGCCGTCACCACGGACCCGTTCATCGTGCTGACCTCTAACCTGTTTGCGATCCTTGGTCTGCGCGCAATGTACTTCCTACTGGCTGGCGTGGCGGAGCGTTTCTCCATGCTGAAATACGGTCTGTCTGTCATTCTGGTATTTATCGGTATCAAGATGCTGATCGTTGATTTCTACCATATCCCTATCGCTATCTCGTTAGGCGTGGTGTTCGGTATTCTGTTTGTGACGCTGATTGTAAATGCGTGGGTCAACCACCAGCACGATAAAAAACAGCAAATGCAGTAACGTTCATCCAGCTTTCTGACAAGGCCCGACGCGCACTATACGCATCGGGCTTTTTGTTTAACATGTCACCAAAATGTTAATTCAAAGTTATAAAACATGATCTCGCCGCGAAATCAAGGATAATTCTCTTCCGCAACCTCTTTCTTTCCTTATACTCAGCTATGCAAACATTTGCCTCATTCTGAAAGATGCGTCGACTGAACGCACAAAGACCGGGCAACAACACAATGAAAGGATTATGAAATGACTACGCAACGTTCATCGGGGCTGATCTCGCGTTTGGCGCAAGGGAGCCTGGTTAAACAAATTTTGGTGGGTTTAATACTGGGGATTTTGCTGGCGCTGATCTCAAAACCATCGGCAGAAGCCGCTGGCTTATTAGGAACTCTGTTCGTCGGCGCATTAAAAGCCGTCGCCCCAATCCTGGTTCTGATGCTGGTAATGGCCTCTATCGCTAACCACCAGCATGGACAAAAAACCAATATCCGTCCCATTCTGTTTCTCTACCTGCTCGGTACATTTTCTGCGGCATTAGCCGCCGTCGTGTTCAGCTTCGCTTTCCCGTCCACACTGCATCTTTCCAGTAGTGCGAACGATATTGTGCCGCCATCAGGTATTGTCGAAGTCATGCGTGGTCTGTTGATGAGCATGGTTTCTAACCCGATTGATGCTCTGCTCAACGCGAACTATATCGGTATTCTGGTATGGGCTGTCGGGCTGGGTTTTGCACTGCGCCACGGTAACGACACGACCAAAAATCTCGTCAACGATATGTCCAATGCCGTTACTTTTATGGTGAAACTGGTGATTCGTTTCGCGCCGATCGGGATTTTTGGTCTGGTTTCTTCCACTCTGGCAACCACCGGTTTTGCAACTCTTTGGGGCTACGCACAACTGCTGGCCGTGCTGGTCGGGTGTATGTTGTTGGTGGCGCTGGTAATTAACCCGCTGCTGGTGTTCTGGAAAATTCGCCGTAACCCATACCCGCTGGTACTGGCTTGTCTGCGCGAAAGCGGTGTTTATGCATTCTTCACCCGCAGTTCAGCCGCCAATATTCCGGTGAATATGGCGCTGTGCGAGAAGCTGAATCTGGACCGGGATACCTACTCTGTTTCTATCCCACTCGGGGCAACCATCAATATGGCGGGGGCAGCAATTACCATCACCGTCCTGACGCTGGCGGCGGTCAATACGCTGGGGATCCCTGTTGATTTACCGACAGCATTGTTACTTAGCGTGGTGGCTTCACTCTGTGCCTGTGGCGCATCAGGCGTGGCGGGTGGTTCTCTGCTGCTGATCCCACTGGCGTGCAATATGTTTGGTATCCCAAATGATATCGCCATGCAGGTGGTTGCCGTCGGCTTTATCATCGGTGTATTGCAGGACTCCTGTGAAACCGCACTGAACTCATCAACAGATGTATTGTTTACCGCCGCAGCTTGCCAGGCTGAAGACGAGCGTCTGGCAAACAACGCCCTGCGTGGCTAACCTCTCCTCCCCTCCGTCATCGTGCGGAGGGGTTTTCTTGCTGTACGCTTTTTTCAATTTTGAAGGGATCGATTCCGCGTTTTTGCATGCGTCTGAAACGAATAATGTTCAGGCCGTTCATCACCAGAAAACTTCCTTCAATCATCGTGCCGCCAATTGATCCCAGCCAGAAATTGTGAATAACCCAGCAGGCTGTTGCGCACCACATGACACAGCGGACGGTTAAACCTTTACAGCGAAACAGCGCCCAGGTGCTGGCCAGCGTACCGACAATAGGGAGAAGCTCCATTGCGTGCTGTAATTTCGCCAGCCCCAGAACCAGCGTAAGGATAATGAAAAGGGTCATCACCCACAGTTTACGGGTGCGCATCGAGACAAGCGTTCGAATGGTGTTAAGCTCTGCGCTCATCCCCGCCGGATACGCTCCCATCAGGAAGAAATGCACGCCGATAGTGGCACTATAGACAGCAAGCTGCAGCCTGAATCGGCGCTCATCGCGGTTGAAGAAAGTGGTAATGCCGATCAGAAAGGCGATGACACCTACGCCCTGGGCCAGCCAATACGCGGTCATGGAAGATCCTTGTCAGGAAACACAAAAACAAACGGCGCTCCATATTATGAAACGCCGTTTTTTTAATCCAGTCGAGATTAATTACCCAAAAGATTTCGTTCTACCTCAAGGTGGCAAGTTCAGGTATCCCCCGGAGCTTACTGAAGTAAGTGACCGGGGTGAGTGAACAGAGCCAACACCATCGTGGTGCGAAAGATGAAGGATAATTACAGCGTTACGCCACTCTTAAAGATAGCCAGCTCACGGAAGTCATTACGCTCGTTACAGGTCTGTTTGCCGTTAGCAAACTCAACGATCGTGTCGACAAACTCGTTCAGCAACTGAGGCATGGCCTTACCGTGGATAAGTTGTCCGGCGTCAAAATCAATCCAGTGCTTTTTCTTCGCCGCCAGCTCACTGTTAGTGGCGATTTTTACCGTTGGAACAAAACCACCGTAAGGCGTACCGCGACCAGTGCTGAACAACACCATATGACAGCCTGCGCCCGCCAGTGCGCTGGTCGCAACGGCATCATTGCCCGGAGCACTTAACAGATTCAGGCCGTGTGTTTTAAGACGTTCGCCGTAACGCAGTACATCCACGACTTTACTGGAACCCGCTTTCTGGGTGCAGCCCAGCGATTTATCTTCCAGCGTGGTAATCCCACCCGCCTTGTTACCCGGCGATGGGTTCTCATAGATCGGCTGGTTGTGGGCAATGAAGTACTGTTTGAAGTCATTGACCATCATCACCAGCTTCTCGAAGGTCGCCTCGTCGCGGCAATGATCCATCAGCAGTTGCTCAGCACCGAACATTTCCGGCACTTCGGTCAGTACAGTCGTACCGCCGTTAGCAATGACGTAGTCGGAAAAACGCCCCAGCATCGGGTTAGCGGTAATGCCAGACAAGCCGTCCGACCCGCCGCACTCCAGACCAAACTTCAGCTCGCCCAGTTTACCCGGCTCGCGCTTATCATTACGCATCACGTTGTACAACTGACGAAGATGTTCGATCCCGGCTTCCACTTCATCTTCCTGATGTTGGCAGACCATGAAATGGACGCGCTCTGGATCGAACTCGCCCAGCGTTTCACGGAAGGCATCAACCTGGTTGTTTTCACAACCAAGGCCAACCACCAGCACCGCGCCCGCGTTCGGATGACGCACCATATTTTGCAGCATAGTACGGGTGTTAATATGATCATCGCCCAGTTGCGAACAGCCGTAGGTATGACTAAAGAGATGAACCCCGTCAATGCCTTCAGCATCGTTAGTCTCTTTCAGGAAACGAGTTTGCATCTGACGCGCCATGGCGTTGACACAGCCAACAGTCGGCAGGATCCACAGTTCGTTACGCACCCCGACATCGCCATTGGCCCGGCGGTAGATCTGCACATCGCGATCCGCCGGTTGTTCTTCTGGCTCCTGAAAGTCGGGTTGATAGCTGTATTCATCCAGATCGCTCAGATTGGTACGCGTATTGTGAGCATGAATATGTTCACCCGCTGCGATATCCGCCAGAGCATGGCCGATCGGCAAGCCGTATTTAATGACATTCTCACCCTGCGCAATATCGCTCAGTGCAAATTTATGTCCACGTACAACATCCTGTCGTAGCGTTACGGTATGGTTATCGACACTTACCTGCGTACCTTGCGCCAGGTCTGCCAGCGCGACCGCAACGTTATCCAACGTATGGATCTTGATGTATTGCATATCAACCCCGGACCTTAGTTCAGTTCAATGGCGAAGTAGTCGCGCGCATTGTTGAAGCAGATATTTCTGACCATTTCACCCAGCAACTGGATATCTGCCGGAGCTTCACCAGCGGCAACCCAACGACCAATCATCTGGCACAGGATGCGGCGGAAATACTCATGGCGTGTGTATGACAGGAAGCTACGGCTGTCAGTCAGCATGCCGACAAAGCGGCTCAGCAGGCCGAGCTGGGCCAGTTGCGTCATCTGACGCTCCATCCCGTCTTTCTGATCGTTAAACCACCATCCGGAACCAAACTGCATTTTGCCCGGCATACCTTCACCCTGGAAGTTACCAATCATAGTGCCGAGCACTTCGTTATCGCGCGGGTTCAGGCAGTACAGGATCGTTTTGGGCAGCAGGTTTTCTTCGTTCTGCTTGCTCAGCAGTTTGGAGAGTTCTTCTGCAACAGGACGATCATTGATGGAGTCAAAGCCTACATCCGGCCCCAGCAGTTTGAACTGACGCAGGTTGTTATTACGCAGCGCACCAATGTGATACTGCTGTACCCAACCGCGGCGTGCATACTCAGCGCCAAGGAACACCAGTACAGCCGTTTTAAACTGAGCTACTTCATGCTCGCTCAGGGTTTCACCCGCCAGGCGACGGGCCAGAATGCTATCCAGTTCGGATTCGTTAGATTCCGCAAACAGCACCACATCGAGGGCGTGGTCGGACACTTTACAGCCGTGAGCAGCAAAGTGATCCAGACGTTTAGTCAACGCGGTCTGCAGATCGGTAAAGCGGCGAATGTCAGTGTCAGACACTTCACCCAGCTTCGCCATATAGTCGTTAAAGGTCGCCTGTTCAATATTGAAGGCTTTATCCGGACGCCAGCTCGGCAGCACTTTGATAGCAAAGGTGCTGTCTTTTGCGACTGAGGCGTGATGCTCCAGTGAGTCAATCGGATCGTCGGTGGTACCCACCATTTTCACGTTCATCTGCTGCATGATACCGCGCGCGGAAAATTTATCCTGCGCCAGCAATTCATTGCATTGATTCCAGATTTCATCCGCCGTAGCAGGTGAGAGCAGCTTACCTGTAATACCAAATGGACGGCGCAGTTCAAGATGCGTCCAGTGGTAGAGCGGGTTACCAATAGTGTGCGGCACCGTTGCGGCCCAGGCATCAAACTTTTCACGATCGGACGCATCGCCGGTACACAGGCGTTCAGCGACGCCGTTGGTACGCATAGCACGCCATTTATAGTGGTCGCCCTTCAGCCAGATGTCATACAGGTTGTTGAAACGGTAGTTTTCCGCGATTTGTTGCGGCGGCAAATGGCAGTGGTAATCGAAGATTGGCTGGTCTTTAGCGTAATCATGATAGAGACGGCGGGCAAATTCGGTATCCAGCAGAAAATCTTCAGTCATAAACGGGGTCATTATCGTCTTCCTCTCAGCGAGTGCGTCAGATTGCTTATGTTTTGATGTTGTCAAAGTTATCACACCAATTTCCATATACTGAAGATATTTTCGTGAGTTAGATCAACTAATGATGACAAAAAAATTACTCTCAAAGAGGTAAATCGTGCGCCAGACCGCTCCAGCACTGGCTTTGCTGAATCGAAATAATGACCACACGAAGATTCACACTTTTGTGATGGCACTCACCTTTTAAAGCTGTATGACAAGTTATCTTTTTGCCGTCGCAATACATAAGCCGACGGAATGCAAATTACCGATGGTCCACCATCGGATTGACCGGTACGGAAACCGAATTAGCAAGATTATTTACATGGCAAAGTTCGGGGAGTACCGGTTTTTATCGGTTACGCCCTTCGTAAAAGAACATCCTCCGCCCTACACAGGAAGATGACCGCGCTTCTTGCGGAAATAACAAAACGATGAGGTTTTACATGCGTAAAATTAAAGGGTTACGTTGGTACATGATAGCACTGGTGACGCTTGGCACCGTGCTGGGTTATCTGACGCGTAACACTGTGGCGGCAGCTGCGCCAACTCTGATGGAAGAGTTACACATCTCCACTCAACAGTACTCCTATATCATCGCAGCGTATTCTGCTGCTTACACCGTTATGCAACCCGTCGCTGGCTATGTTCTGGATGTACTCGGGACAAAAGTGGGCTACGCGATGTTCGCCGTTCTGTGGGCCGTCTTCTGTGGTGCAACTGCACTGGCCGGAAGCTGGGGTGGTCTGGCACTCGCGCGAGGCGCTGTCGGTGCCGCTGAAGCCGCGATGATCCCTGCGGGTCTGAAAGCCAGCTCTGAATGGTTCCCTGCAAAAGAGCGTTCTATTGCAGTTGGTTACTTTAACGTCGGATCTTCTATTGGTGCGATGATCGCTCCGCCGCTGGTAGTCTGGGCGATTGTCATGCACAGCTGGCAGATGGCGTTCATCATCTCTGGTGTTCTGAGCTTCATCTGGGCCATGTCCTGGCTTGTCTTCTATAAACATCCTCGCGATCAGAAAAAACTGTCTGATGAAGAGCGCGATTACATCCTCAACGGTCAGGAATCACAGCATAAAAACAGCACCGCGAAGAAAATGTCGCTCGGCCAGATCCTACGTAACCGTCAGTTCTGGGGTATTGCGCTGCCGCGTTTTCTGGCAGAACCAGCCTGGGGTACCTTTAACGCCTGGATCCCACTGTTCATGTTTAAAGTCTACGGCTTTAACCTGAAAGAGATTGCGATGTTCGCCTGGATGCCAATGCTGTTTGCCGATCTGGGTTGTATCGTCGGGGGATATTTGCCGCCGCTGTTCCAGCGCTGGTTCGGTGTGAACCTGATCGTTTCACGTAAAATGGTCGTCACCATGGGGGCATTCCTCATGATTGGCCCAGGGATGATTGGTCTGTTCACCAGCCCGTACGTTGCTATCGCCCTGCTGTGCGTCGGCGGTTTTGCTCACCAGGCACTGTCCGGTGCGCTGATTACCCTCTCTTCTGACGTGTTTGGCCGTAATGAAGTGGCAACCGCGAATGGTCTGACCGGTATGTCTGCCTGGCTTGCGAGTACCCTGTTTGCGCTGGTCGTTGGCGCCCTGGCTGACACCATTGGCTTTAGCCCACTGTTTGCCGTGCTGGCAGTATTTGACCTGCTCGGTGCGCTGGTTATCTGGACGGTGTTGCAAAACAAACCGGCCAGCGAGATAGACTCGGGGCCACAAACTAACAACCCCGCGACGCAAAGTTAACCTGACGCTTTTTAGCAAGGTTATAAATTGCAAAGCCGCCAGCTAACTGGCGGCTTTTTTATCGTCGCGAGTAGAGCCATAGTCGCAAAAGTGGTATAACAAATATAGTCTGCCGTATCATGCCTGGAGCGCATATGGAAATCACCGAACCACGACGTTTGTATCAACAACTTGCTGCTGATCTTAAAGAACGCATTGAGCAGGGCGTCTATCTGGTGGGCGATAAACTTCCCGCCGAACGCTTTATCGCCGATGAAAAAAATGTCAGCCGCACCGTGGTCCGTGAAGCCATCATCATGCTCGAGGTTGAAGGCTACGTTGAAGTGCGTAAAGGGTCGGGGATCCACGTCATCTCTAACCAGCCAAAACACTATGTCGCGCCGGATGAAAGCCTGGAGTTTGCCAGCTATGGTCCCTTTGAGCTTCTCCAGGCTCGCCAGCTCATTGAGAGCAACATTGCTGAGTTTGCCGCGACCCAGGTGACCAAGCAGGACATCATGAAACTGGTGGAAATCCAGGAGAAGTCGCGTAACGAGAAAAGCTTCCGTGACTCTGAGTGGGATCTCCAGTTCCATGTGCAGGTCGCGCTGGCAACGCAGAACACCGCTCTGGCCGCCATTGTTGAAAAGATGTGGACTCAGCGCGTACACAACCCCTACTGGAAGAAATTGCACGATCACATCGATCTCCGCACGGTAGATAACTGGTGTGATGACCATGACCAGATCCTGCGGGCATTAATCCGTAAAGATCCTCATGCGGCCAAACTGGCGATGTGGCAACACCTTGAGAACACGAAGCAGATGCTGTTCAACGAAACCAGCGATGATTTTGAATTCAACGCTGACCGTTATCTTTTCACGGAAAATCCGGTCGTTCATCTGGATACCGCCGCGAACGCAGCAAAATAAACGCTCTTATATTCACAGGCGCATCAGGGCGGTGCCTGTGAATAACGCTCGGTAAGCATTAGGTATAAAGTGTCAGCCTGTGTAAATCCTCTCGCCACCCTCCTTTGCGATAAGCAAAATCAGAGTTCAACGACCGTAATTTCTATAACGGACTACGTTGACCTTTGTTACAATTAAAAGCGTTTTGAATTTTTGTGTGTTAGTGCTTGCTTACTTCACAACTTAACAGGGAACAGTTCAGGCCGTGAATTTGTGTCAGACCGCGCCCCATGTAAAAACATTAATAAAATTGCGGCATTACAAACTCCAGACAACCGGCGTGACGACAACCGATTCTCCAGGAATACTGAATGGAACTACTGACTCAATTACTGAATGCCTTGTGGGCTCAGGATTTTGAAACTCTGGCCAATCCCTCTATGATTGGTATGCTGTATTTTGTCCTGTTTACAATTTTGTTTCTGGAAAACGGACTGCTTCCTGCGGCCTTTTTACCTGGTGACAGTTTACTGGTACTGGTCGGCGTGCTTATTGCCAAAGGAGCAATGGGCTTTCCGCAAACTGTACTGTTACTTACTACCGCGGCCAGCCTCGGCTGTTGGGTTAGCTATATACAGGGACGGTGGTTGGGTAACACCCGTATCGTACAGAACTGGCTTTCTCATCTTCCCGCCCATTACCATCAACGTGCGCATCACCTTTTCCACAAACATGGCCTGTCTGCGCTGTTGGTGGGCCGTTTTATTGCCTTTGTCAGAACGTTACTGCCTACCATTGCAGGATTGTCGGGCCTGAATAATGCACGTTTTCAGTTCTTCAACTGGATGAGCGGGCTGTTGTGGGTGCTCATCCTGACATCGTTGGGTTATCTGCTGGGCAAAACACCGGTTTTCCTCAAGTACGAAGATCAGCTCATGTCATGCCTGATGCTGCTTCCGGTTGTTTTACTGGTGTTTGGTCTGGCAGGTTCACTGGTTGTGCTATGGAAGAAGAAATACGGGAACCGAGGGTAAATTATGCTGAAACCACGCATAACGCTTCGACGGCTGGCCTGGACAACCACCTTTATCTTGTTTGTAGGCGGGCTGATCCTGACCTGGTCAGCCATTCGTCATCAGGAATCGACACTCGCCATTCGCGCCGTTAACCAGGGCGCCAGCATCCCTGACGGGTTCTCCATCTGGCATCATCTTGATGCTAACGGAATTCGTTTTAAAAGTATCACTCCACAGAAAGACGCGCTGC
The DNA here is from genome assembly GCF_947057495.1 of Citrobacter sp. Marseille-Q5395. Classification (NCBI taxonomy): domain Bacteria; kingdom Pseudomonadati; phylum Pseudomonadota; class Gammaproteobacteria; order Enterobacterales; family Enterobacteriaceae; genus Citrobacter; species Citrobacter sp. Marseille-Q5395. The sequence continues at coordinate 604,244 of NZ_CAMSEL010000001.1, forward strand.
TGATCACCTTTGATTCCAGCGCGCAAAGTGCAGCAGCTAAGGTCGTGCTGGACAGAACATTACCGCATGGCTTCGTCATCGCTCAGCAGGATGATGGCAATCAGGCAGTGCAGTGGTTGTCGCGCTTACGTGATAATCCGCATCGTTTTGGTTAACTTCCAGGAATCTGAATTATATCACTCACTTTGGTGATTTCGCCGTTTAGTGCCTATGATTAATAAACTGGGTTTATGGCCCATGCTTTATTACCTGGAGCAACGACCCCCAAGTAACAGGGTCGAATCACAATGGAAGGTTCAAGAATGAAATACCGCATCGCTTTGGCTATTACCCTTTTCACACTCAGTGCCGGCAGCTACGCCAACACCCTTTGTCAGGAAAAAGAGCAAGATATTCAGCGGGAGATTAGCTATGCCGAAAAGCACAATAATCAGAACCGCATCAATGGCCTGAACAAGGCACTTAGCGAAGTCCGGGCAAACTGTACTGACAGTAAACTGCGCGCCGACCATCAGAAAAAAATCTCAGAACAGAAAGATGAGATAGCTGAGCGTCAGCGTGATTTAGCCGAGGCGAAGCAAAAAGGCGATGCGGATAAAATCGCAAAGCGCGAACATAAGCTCGCGGAAGCTCAGAAAGAGCTGAAAGAACTTGAATCTCGCGATTACTAAGTACGGTAACTACCCACTCACCTGGAGAGAACTATGTCAAAAGATAATGCTACGGAACACCTGCGCGCTGAGCTGAAATCCCTTGCGGATACGCTTGAAGAGGTACTGAGCTCCTCTGGCGATAAGTCGAAAGAAGAGTTGAGTAAAATTCGCAGCAAGGCTGAACGAGCACTGAAAGAGAGCCGTAATCGTCTGGGAGAAACCAGCGACGTGATTGCCAAGCAAACCCGTGAAGCCGCTGCCCGTGCCGATAACTATGTGCGCGAAAACCCATGGACAGGCGTCGGTATTGGCGCTGCGGTCGGTGTGGTACTTGGCGTACTGCTGTCGCGCCGTTAACAATGGCGGATTCTCATCACGCACAAGGTCCAGGCAAGAGCGTACTGGGTATCGGACAACGGATCATCACGATCCTCGTTGAAATAGTCGAAACCCGCCTGCGGCTGGCCGTCGTTGAACTGGAAGAGGAAAAAGCCAACCTCTTTCAGCTTCTGCTGATGCTGGGGCTGACCATGCTGTTCGCTGCTTTTGGTCTGATGAGCCTGATGGTACTTATCATCTGGGCCATTGACCCTCAGTACCGCCTCAACGCGATGATTGCCACCACCGTGGTGCTGTTGCTTTTGGCCCTCATTGGCGGCTTATGGACATTACGTAAGGCCCGCAAGTCAACACTGTTACGCCATACCCGCAATGAACTCGCTAACGACAGGCGGGCCCTGGAGGATGATGCATAATGAGCAGTAAAGTCGAGCGTCAAAAACGTAAGGCACTGCTGCTTAGTCAGATCCAGCAGCAACGGCTGGATCTGACAGCCACCCGACGCGACTGGCTCGAGGCAACTGGTGCGTACGATCGCGGCTGGAATACACTACTGAACCTGCGCTCCTGGGTGTTGGTCGGCAGCAGCATCATGGCGATTCGCACGATCCGTAATCCTAACCTGCTCGTACGCTGGGCCAAACGTGGTTTTAGCGTCTGGAGCGCATGGCGGCTGGTGAAGGCAACAATCAGACAGCAGCAGCTGCGCGGTTAATCTCCTCACTCCCATGCCTGATGGCGCATCGCTTTCAGGCAGCACATTTCTCGCTTCTCATCACTCAAATTTTTTGAAAATTACTGACAGTTTTCCTTGCTAACAATTGTCATTATCCACGTTTATTATTCTCTCCATCGACAGCAATGACGCGCTATACAGCGTTGATGCACAAAAAACAAAATATACCGCCTGAGTGGTTTCCTGGAGAGTACGATGAAAAAATTAGAAGATGTTGGTGTACTGGTAGCGCGCATTCTGATGCCAATCCTGTTTATTTCTGCAGGTTGGGGAAAAATCACCGGATATGCGGGTACCCAACAGTACATGGAAGCCATGGGCGTCCCTGGTTTTATGTTGCCACTGGTAATCCTGCTTGAGTTCGGCGGCGGTCTGGCCATTCTGTTTGGCTTCCTGACTCGTACTACCGCGCTGTTCACTGCAGGCTTCACATTGCTGACCGCGTTCATCTTCCATAGCAACTTTGCGGAAGGCATGAACTCGCTGATGTTCATGAAAAACCTGACCATTGCAGGCGGTTTCCTGCTGCTGGCTATCACCGGTCCGGGCGCATTCAGCATCGACCGCTTACTGAATAAAAAGTGGTAAGCAAGCTATAAATTGCCGGTGTGTTGGCTACACTCAGAAACCCCAATCACATAGTTATTAATGTTCCTGGGGATTTCTTCCCTTGCCGCCTTCCTGCAACTCGAATTATTTAGGGTATATACTCAAAGAAAAAAGACGAGGGGATTAGCTCCTCGTTTTGCTATCCGGGAGAGAGATAATGGGACAACTGATTGATGGCGTCTGGCATGACACCTGGTATGACACCAAATCTACCGGAGGAAAATTTCAACGTTCTGCATCGGCCTTCCGTAACTGGCTCACCGCTGATGGCTCGCCGGGTCCAACTGGCGAAGGTGGGTTTGCCGCCGAAAAAGACAGATATCACCTGTACGTTTCTCTTGCCTGCCCGTGGGCGCACCGCACGCTAATTCTACGCAAGCTCAAAGGGCTGGAGCCGTTTATTTCCGTTTCTGTTGTAAATCCGCTGATGCTGGAAAACGGCTGGACGTTTGATGACGATTTCCCGGCAGCGACAGGCGATACGCTTTACCAGCACGAGTTTCTCTATCAGCTGTATTTACACGCCGATCCGCATTACAGCGGCAGGGTTACCGTTCCGGTACTGTGGGATAAAAAAAATCACACCATTGTCAGTAATGAATCGGCAGAAATTATCCGTATGTTTAACACCGCCTTTGATGCGCTGGGCGCAAAAGCCGGTGATTACTACCCACCAGCCCTGCAAAGTAAAATTGACGAGCTGAATAGCTGGATCTATGACAGCGTTAATAACGGTGTCTATAAAGCCGGTTTTGCCACCAGCCAGCAGGCGTATGACGACGCAGTGGAAAAAGTGTTTGAATCCCTGGCACGGCTGGAGCAAATTCTCGGTCAGCATCGCTACCTGATCGGTGACCAGTTAACAGAAGCTGATATTCGCCTGTGGACCACGCTGGTGCGCTTTGATCCGGTCTATGTCACCCACTTTAAGTGCGACAAACACCGTATTAGTGACTATCTGAATCTTTACGGTTTCCTGCGCGATATCTACCAGATGCCGGGCATTGCGGACACCGTTAACTTTGACCATATCCGTAATCACTATTTCCGTAGCCACAAAACCATCAACCCGACCGGTATTATTTCCATTGGGCCATGGCAGGACCTCAACGAGCCACACGGACGTGATAGCCGTTTCGCATAATTTACACAGGCACCCTTCAGGGTGCCTTATTAATTAACATCGTAAATATTTACCCACGAACCAATCACAGCTATTCTTATTTTGATTGCTTTAAAAACAAGTAATTGAATGCAGAACGAGGCAAAAATGGATTGGTATTTAAACGTATTAAAGAACTACTTTGGCTTTAGCGGCCGTGCACGCCGCAAAGAGTACTGGATGTTTGTTCTGGTCAACATCATCTTTACGTTCGTACTGGGCATTCTGGACAGAATGTTTGGTTGGCAACGCGCCGGGGGAGAAGGCATATTAACGACAATTTATGGGGTTCTGGTATTTATACCGTGGTGGGCAGTGCAGTTCCGCCGTCTGCATGATACCGATCGCTCAGCATGGTGGCTGTTAGTGCTGCTGATCCCTATCATTGGCTGGTTGATAATCGTCATTTTCAACTGTCAAAACGGTACGCCGGGTAGTAACCGCTTCGGGTCGGACCCAAAAAACCAGTCCTGACGCGGTATATGTGGATGCCTGATAGCGTAACGCTTATCAGGCCTACAAATGGCTATATTTGCAGGCCTGTAACGGTGCTTGCGCTACTTTCCGGCAAACAGCTTCGGAATTTCCCGTAAACACCAGGATTTCGCCTCACCCATACTGTCCCGTCGCCACGCCATGATGATATCAATTTCATTCGTGGATTCCGGGCTAACAACCCGCAGTCTGCCTGCCGCGATATCCTCTTCCACCAGCGGATACGGCATGGTCGCCACCCCCAGCCCGGCCAACAACGCCTGGCGCTTATCTTCTATCGAACTCACCGTCAGGCGGGGTTGTTTATCCAGAAGCTGAACGGTTAACACCGGGCGCTCTCGGGCGGTATCTGCGACCGCAATACCACGGTATTTCACACGAGTGACCTCTGACAACGGCTCTGGCTCCTGATGGATAGGATGATCCGGTGCAGCTACATAGACGTTCATCAGCGAGTACAGTTTGCGGGAATTAATTTCTGACGATGAGCGAAAATGCATATCCGGGGCAATCACAATATCTGCTCGCCCTTGTTCCAGACGCTCCCATGCCCCTGCCAATACTTCGGTAATAACGGAAAGCTGAGTATTCGCCTTCACAGCGAGCCGGTCGATGAGTGGGAAAAATGCGGCCGTTGGCACCAGCGCTTCGGTGACAATCGTCAGATGCGTTTCCCAGCCGCGAGCCAGCGCTTCAGCATCGGTGGTGAGCTTATCTGCCGCTTCCAGCAGCACGCGCCCACGCTCAAGCAACATCCGCCCCACATTGGTGAATTTTGTACGATGACCTGAACGGTCAAACAATACGACGTCCAGCTCTTCTTCCAGTTTTTGCATCGTGTAGCTGAGTGCGGAAGGTACACGCCCCAGTTCGTCTGCCGCAGCGGCAAAGCTGCCACGTCTGTCAATTGCATCCATAACGCGTAGCGCTTCAAGCGTTAAAGCCCTTTCTTTGGCCATTTCGTTCTCATTCAGGAAATTTGAACATACCGGGCAGAATATCTGGCTAACAATGCAGCGTCTAGCCATTTAACATAAAAGGAAGTAAAGAGAGGTCAAGAACTATGATTACTACCCGAACAGCCAAACAGTGCGGACAAGCAGACTACGGCTGGCTGCAGGCCCGTTATACCTTCTCCTTTGGACACTATTTTGATCCTAAACTGCTGGGTTATGCCTCACTGCGTGTTCTGAACCAGGAAGTTCTGGCACCGGGAGCCTCTTTCCAGCCACGTACCTATCCGAAGGTTGATATCGTAAACCTGATCCTCGAAGGGGAAGCTGAATATCGCGACAGCGAAGGCAACCATATTCAGGCTAAAGCCGGTGAAGTCTTACTGCTCGCCACGCAGCCAGGAATAAGCTACAGCGAGCACAATCTCAGCAAAGATAAGCCATTAACCAGAATGCAGCTGTGGCTGGATGCCTGCCCACAGCGGGAAAATGCTTGTGTACAGAAAACTACGCTGAGCGCAGGTAAACATCAGTTAATTGCATCCCCGGACGGTGAGCAAGGCAGCCTGCATCTTCGCCAGCAGGTATGGGTACACCATGTTGAACTGCAAAAAGGTGAATCGCTAAGTTTTCAGTTACATGGACCACGGGCCTATTTGCAGTCAATCCACGGTACTTTCCATGCGTTAACGTCTGGAGCGGAGAAAGAAGCACTGACCTGTGGCGATGGCGCATTTATTCGTGACGAAGCTAACATAACGTTGGTTGCCGATACGCCATTACGCGCTTTGCTGATAGATTTGCCCGTATAGTCAGGGAAAACAAGGGAGTGCGGCTATGAGCAAAAAATCGTCAAAAAAACGGCAAACGAAAGTAGAGCCCAAACCACAGGAAACGGTCACTTTCGGCTACGAAGAAATGCTGACTGAACTGGAAGCGATTGTTGCCGATGCCGAGATCCGGCTGGAAGAGGAAGATGCCGCCTGATAAGGCGGCATCTGATACAGGATCACCTTGCCGGATACCGACGCTAACGCACCTTATCCGGCCGGGTAGTTAATGCGCTTTACTGGCCATAATCTCTATGATCTGCTTGTCGGTTTCCTGCATCGAACGACATGCCAGCGCACACAGATTCGAAATAGATTGCTCCACGTTATGCGCCACAATCCCTTCGTTACCGGTCACGGCTGTATCATCCAGGGCCATGAGTACCGCCTTCCACGCCGCAGACGCACTGGTAGAGACCTTCATCGCGCAGCTGTTTGAAGCGCCATCGCAAATCATCCCGCTTACATCGCCAATCATGCTACTGATAGCCATCGCGATAGTGTTGTAACGACCGTCTACCAGCCATGCCATACCTGCCGCCGCGCCCATCGCCGCAGTGGTCGCCGCGCACAAAGCCGACAAGCGTGGAAGCTGATGATGAATGTAAATCGCGCTCAGGTGTGACAGCATCAACGCCCGCGCCAGTTTTTCATCATCGGCACCAAAGTGTTCAGCAACCACCATTACCGGTACCGTGGCGGTAATGCCCTGATTACCAGATCCTGAATTGCTCATCGCAGGCAGTGTCGCCCCCCCCATACGCGCATCCGATGCCGCACTGGTACGGATCAGAATGGCGGTTGAAAGGTCGTTTGCCAGCAAACCACGAGCACACTGCTTCTCAAGTGTGGCACCGATATGCAATCCCCAGGTTCCGCGTAATCCTTCCTGGGACAGTGCACCGTTCAATTTTGCCGCATCCAGAATAAAGCGAATCGACTCAAACGGTACCGCATTCACAAACGCTAAAATCTCTTCCAGCGAAGTATGGGATAACACTGCCAGCGGTGATACCTGCTCGTCGTCCTGCGCCAACTCTTCTTTGGTAAACACCACGCCGTTGTTAGTCTCAATGTGCACAATGTTAGTGTGACCGCCTACAATGGTGACGCACGCCCACCCTTCACTGCTATAAACCTTAGCGCGCGAAAAGAGAATATCCTCGCAAGGTTGCTGCAGCATCACCGCAACCTTCCCGGCTTCCAGCATGGCTTTTGCCTCCGTAATGGCTTCAGCGGATGCATCTTTCAGCACTTCTAAACCTGCGCGAGCATTTCCCCCCAGCGCCCCCAGTGCAGCCGCGACGGGCAGACCTACCATTCCGGTACCCGGCACGGTGACGCCCATACCGTTTTTCATCAGGTTCGGTGATACCCAGGCATCAATGCGTTCAACCGCGCCGCTCAGTTCAGAGGATGCCACCGCTGCGGCCAGAGCCAGAGAGATAGGTTCGGTGCAACCCAGTGCAGGTTTAACCTCTTCCTGCACCGCGCGGATAAAACTATCCCATATTGGATTCAATGTAGTCTCAAACATAACAACGACCTTTGCTCAGATAACTCAAGAAAATGCCAGGAACGGAGAAACGCACAACAGCAGACCTGTGATAATAATCAGATACAGAGATGCGCCTTTATATTTGTGTAGTGCAGGAACCTTGTAGACCAGCCAGGCCGGGATCAAACACCCCACCATGCCGAAGATTGGGCTACAAATAGAAGTGAAGCTCAGTACCGGCGCATTGAGCACAATCGCACTCCAGGCCAGTAAGATGGCGAATACCATGATGCCGCGCTGAACGAGTGTTTCATTGATCTTTTCGGCCGGCATTTTGCGGCGCAGTACGTTCATCACGATCCCCTGGGTCGCTTCACGGAAGCCTAAGTAAACGCCAAAGAAAGCGGTCATAACGGCGAAGATATTCAGAATTACGCTGACGATTTTCACCCAACCAGCGCCATCCCCGCTGATAAACTGCGCGGCAATCGCCAGAGCGGAAATATTCTGCTCATACGCTTTAACTGCTTCGTCGTGACCCATTGCTAAAGTGAAAGAAACTGCGTAGAAAAAGACGGTGACAAACAAAATACCGAACGCGATATTCATAGCGCGAAGGGCTTTATGACGTGCGACCTCAATGGATTTTTCACGAGAACGGTACGAAATAACCATCGGGCTTAAGGTTTGAATAAACAGAATTGAGGTCAAGGTGAATGGCAGTGTGATAATCGCGTTTTTAATCAACAGCGCCATCGGCGGCAGCGCGCCAATGTTGTGAAGATGCCACATCCCGACCATCGAAACGCCCAACGCCGCCACCACCAGCAGTTTGGTTAACACCATACCGGTGGAGATTTTAAACAACATTTTTTCGCCGCGTGACGAGATGGCAACAAGAATGCAAATCAGCACCAGACCATAGAACGGGCTGTCAGACAGTAGACCTTCTGTAACGCCAAACGTGTGCAGATATGAGGCGCTATCGTTAGTAATAGCGGTGGAATAAACGAACATCCAGATAACCAGCATCACAAAATACAGAGCACCTAACAGGATGCCCCAGTTTTTGCCTAAATAGCCGCTAATGACGCTCGGGTAATCTTTACACTCAGGAGACTCAGCCAGCGTATTGATAAACAAACGCTGGAACAAATACATGGCGGGGTAGCCGATAACAGAGGATAACAGGAAAACCCATAACCCCATCAGGCCCACCTGAACGGGAAGAAAAACAATCCCCGCACCAATCGCCATTCCAATACTCATAATGACCCAGCCAGTATCCGTACTGTCGAACTTAATGGCTTCCCGCCATTCGCTTTCGGTCATGCCAGCCCGACGCGCCGGAGCGGATGCATCGAGTATTACGCTATTATTCGTTGCCGTTTCCATAATTTCTCGCTCAATGTGTAGGTAGAGGTTTTTTTATTTTTGTCGTACTGCCTCAAGGCGATACGCAGTACATGAGATGCAGGCGAGTTGTTTGAATGAAGAAATCATACGCGCAGGGTCAGAGAAAAACTTCACAAACAAGCCCCTGTAATTTCTAAAAGTTAAGAAATATTTTCTCTTTTATAGGAAAATTAAGAATTGAGTTTCTATTTTTGAAGCAGATCACAACAAAAAAGGTGCACCTAAGTGCACCTTTTTTATCATGCCATTTTGATTAATTCACCGTCGGATGGCGGCGCTTGCGCCTTATCTGATCGACAAAAGTCACAAGCGCGCGTAAACCGCAGGCCTGATGAGCGTAGCATCAGGCACAGCTATCACCTCAGGTACAAACCACTTTGATCGCCAGACCGCCACGAGAAGTTTCACGGTATTTATCGTTCATGTCTTTACCGGTTTCGTACATCGTCTCGATAACTTTATCGAGTGATACACGTGGCTCAGACGTGCGACGCAGCGCCATACGCGCGGCGTTTACGGCTTTTACAGCGTTGATCGCGTTACGTTCAATACATGGAATTTGTACCTGCCCCGCCACCGGATCACAGGTGAGCCCGAGGTTATGTTCCATCGCGATTTCAGCGGCAATACAGACCTGTGATGGGCTGCCGCCAAGCAATTCAGTCAGCCCGGCTGCTGCCATTGAACACGCCACACCAATCTCTCCCTGGCAGCCCACTTCAGCACCAGAAATAGACGCATTCATCTTATAAAGCGCGCCTATCGCCCCTGCGGCCAGTAAATAACGAGCAATTGAATTCGCATTCACCGGGCGACGGAACTTGTCGTAATAGGCCAGCACCGCGGGGATAATCCCACATGCGCCGTTCGTCGGTGCGGTAACGACCCGACACCCGGCCGCATTTTCTTCGCTCACCGCCAGAGCGAACATGTTGATCCAGTCGATGACGTTCATCGGATCGCTGGACAGGTTATCGCTGGAAACCAGCAAACGGCGTAACGCCACAGCGCGACGTGGAACGTTAAGAGGACCAGGCAGGACGCCTTCAGTGTTCATGCCACGCTCTATACCGGCATGCATGACGTCCCAGATTTGAGCGAAGCCCGCATCAATCTCTTCTTTACTGCGCATCGCCAGTTCGTTTTGCATCATCAGGCCGGAAACAGAAAGCCCGTTTCTCTCGCACAGCTTCAGCAATTCGCTGGCGGAATGGAAGTTGTACGGCACATGCGCCTCGGTATCGTGCGCCAGGCCAAAATGTTCCTCTTCAACAATAAAACCACCGCCAACGGAGTAATAGGTTTTACTTAACAACTTCTCTTCGCCATTCCATGCAGTGATCCGCATTCCATTTTCATGACGTGGTAGCGTTTCTGTATGGAAAAGAATGTTGCTCTCTGGAGGGAAATCGACCACATGTGTCCCCCCGGCAACCGGCAAACGTCCGGAGCGGGTCACTTCCTGAATAAAACCAGCAATTGCGTCAATATTCACGCTCTGCGGGCTGTTACCTGCCAGCCCCATCATGATGGCGACATCGGTCGCATGGCCTTTTCCGGTCAGGGAAAGCGAACCATAAAGATCGACGACAATGCGCGTGGTCTGAGGTAATTCTCCGGTACTGACCAGTTGGTCGATAAAACGTTTACCTGCATTCATTGGTCCCACGGTATGGGAGCTGGAAGGTCCAATGCCAATCTTAAAAATATCGAATGCGCTAATCATATCCACACCCTCGGATTGCCGTTCAGTGAAGACCAGGTTTCACACTCATTACAGGATTGGGGCGATCCTGACGATCGCCCCGCGGGGGGGATTACAACGTGTCGCCACGTACGGCGATGGCTTCAATCTCCAGCTTCACATCCTTCGGCAAGCGAGCAACCTGCACGCAACTGCGCGTTGGGTAGATTGCTTTATGCTCATCAAAGAACTGCTGATACACCTGGTTAATCGTGGCGAAGTCATTCAGATCAGCAACAAATACGGTGGTCTTCACGATATCGCCCACTTTCAAACCCGCAGACTCCACGATCGCTTTAACGTTTTCCAGGCTCTGACGCGCCTGATCAGCCACGTTTTCTGCCACTTCGCCCGTTTGTGGACACACCGGGATCTGACCTGAGGTCAGCACCATGCTGCCCAGATCCACACCCTGCACGTAAGGCCCAATGGCCCCTGGCGCACATTCAGTTGCAATAATTTTTCTCATAGCCCCTCCGGCGTTAAAGCGCCTGGGTGAAAGTACGTGAAATAACATCCTGCTGCTGCTCACGGGTGAGCGCATTAAAGCGCACCGCATAGCCAGACACGCGGATCGTTAGGTTCGGATAGTTTTCCGGGTGCTCAATCGCATCCATCAGCATTTCGCGGTTCATGACGTTAACGTTCAGGTGCTGCCCGCCTTCGACATGCGCTTCATGATGGAAGTAACCGTCCAACAGACCGACCAGGTTGGTTTTACGTACGCTATCCTCTTTGCCCAGCGCCGCCGGCACAATGGAGAAGGTGTACGAGATACCATCTTTGGCATAGGTAAATGGCAGTTTGGCAACTGAGGTTAACGACGCAACGGCACCTTTGCGATCGCGACCGTGCATCGGGTTTGCCCCTGGTGCAAACGGAGTACCTGCGCGACGTCCGTCCGGCGTGTTGCCGGTTTTCTGTCCGTACACCACGTTGGAGGTGATGGTCAGAATAGACTGCGTCGGTACCGCGTTACGATAGGTCGGTAACACTTTAATTTTCTTCATAAAGCGTTCAACCAAATCGCAGGCAATACTGTCTACGCGCTCATCATTGTTACCGTACTGCGGATAGTCGCCTTCAATTTCGAAATCGACTGCCAGACCGCTCTCATCACGGATCGGTTTCACTCGCGCATATTTGATAGCCGACAGGGAGTCCGCCGCGACGGAAAGACCCGCCATGCCACATGCCATCGTGCGATAGACATCACGATCGTGCAGCGCCATCAGTGAGGCTTCGTAGCTGTACTTGTCGTGCATATAGTGAATGATGTTCAGCGCACTGATGTACTGCACTGCCAGCCAGTCCATAAAGTGGTCCAGGCTCTCCATCACCGTGTCGTAATCCAGCACATCATCCATCAGCGGAGCCGTTTTCGGACCCACCTGGATTTTCAGCTTCTCATCCACACCGCCGTTGATTGCGTACAGCAGCGTTTTGGCGAGGTTGGCACGTGCACCAAAGAACTGCATTTGCTTGCCGATAACCATCGGGCTGACACAGCAGGCGATGGCATAGTCATCGCTGTCAAAGTCAGCACGCATCAGATCGTCGTTTTCATACTGTAAAGATGAAGTGACGATAGAGACCTGTGCAGCATATTTTTTGAACGCAATCGGCAGAGCTTCAGACCACAGTACCGTCAGGTTCGGCTCAGGTGCTGGCCCCATGGTGTGCAGTGTATGCAGGTAGCGGAAGGAGTTTTTCGTGACCAGCGTACGACCATCCAGCCCCATACCGCCAATGACTTCCGTTGCCCAGATAGGATCGCCCGAGAACAGGGTGTCGAATTCCGGTGTACGCAGGAAACGCACCATGCGGATCTTCATAATGAAGTGGTCGATCAGTTCCTGAGCCTGCTGCTCGGTTAAGAGCCCGGCTTTGAAGTCGCGCTCAATATAAATATCGAGGAACGATGCGGTACGACCCAAAGACATTGCGCCGCCGTTCTGAGATTTCACCGCTGCCAGATAAGCAAAGTAGACCCACTGCACAGCTTCCTGCGCATTACGCGCCGGACGGGAAATATCGCAACCGTATTTCGCCGCCATTTCCTGCATTTGCAGCAGTGCACGACGATGTTCAGACAGCTCTTCACGCAGGCGAATCGTAGCTTCCAGATTCTGCCCCCACTCCAGATTCGACTGGAGATCGGCAAATTGCAATTCACGTTCACGCACCAGATAACGGATCCCGTACAGTGCGACGCGGCGATAGTCACCGATGATGCGGCCACGACCATAACCATCCGGCAGACCGGTTAATACACCGGACTTACGGCAGCGCAGCATATCCGGGGAGTAAGCGTCAAATACGCCCTGGTTATGGGTTTTTCGCAGCTCAGTAAACTGGTATTCAAAATCCGCGTCCATCTCACGACCATAGGCATCAAAAGAGCTTTTGATCATGTTAATGCCGCCAAACGGATGCAGGGCACGCTTGAGCGGCTTATCCGTTTGCAGACCAACGATCTTTTCCAGTTCTTGTTCGATATAACCCGCATCGTGTGCGGTAATCGTTGTTGCAATGTTGGTATCGAAATCAACCGGCGCATGCGTCGAGTTTTCAATACGGATGCCCGCCATCACTTTTTCCCACAATGCTGTGGTCGCTGGCGTCGCTTCGGCGAGGAAAGATTCATCCCCTTCATAAGGCGTATAGTTATGCTGAATAAAATCACGGACATTAATTTCTTCTTTCCAGTCCGTACCTTTAAAGCCAAGCCATGCTTCGGCATACAGCATATCGCTGGTATCGATATTTACCTTCATGAAAAATAATCTCTCTACTGAAAATTAATTATGCAAATTCCACTGGTGCGTTAACTTTGCCTAAATTAATGGCATCGAGTGCAATCATTTTCTCTTCATTCGTTGGAATAACAGCGCAAATAGCTCGGGCATCTTTACCTGAAATAATTCGCTCACCGTGGGAATTAGGTAGGCTATTCATATCGCTGTCGATATTCACTCCGAATACGGCCAGATGTTCAATTACCATACGGCGAATTAAGACCGAGTTTTCACCAATTCCACCGGTGAAAATAATCCCATCAAGACGATGAAGCGATGCGGCATGTCCGGCGATATGACGTGCAATGCGATGTACAAACGTCTTAATTGCCAACTGCGCACGCTCGTGTCCTTCGTGCCAGGCTTTCTCCAGCGTACGTAAGTCAGAAGACAAACCGGAAATACCCAGTAAGCCAGACTCTTTATTGACCACGCGCTCAAGGTCGCTCAGTGTCTGGTTGGTTTCACTCGCAATCCATGCCATCGCACCAAAATCCACATCACCGCTGCGCGTCCCCATCATCAGACCTTCCAGCGGCGTCATACCCATTGAGGTATCAACGCTTTGCCCATTCCGGACCGCACAGATGGAAGCGCCATTACCCAAGTGAGCGATCACTAAACCAGAATCATCATTCTGGAGGCCGAGAAGCTCATGTGCGCGCTGAGAAACATAGCGGTGCGAGGTGCCATGAAAACCATAACGACGAACCCCCAACTCCTCAAAGTATTTCCACGGTAAACCGTACAGATAGGCTTCAGGTGCCATCGTCTGGTGGAAGCTGGTATCAAATACAGCAACCTGCTGCACTCCCGGGAAAAGATGTTGCGCGGATTCAATTCCGCTCAGGTTCGCATAATTATGTAACGGTGCTAAAGGTGATACCTGGCGAATATTATCGATAACTTCATCAGTAATTATTGCTGACTGCGTAAAGATACTTCCGCCGTGGGCAATGCGGTGGCCAATTAAGGCCACGCTGTCCATTAAATTACGTTTCTCCAGTTCAACTGCAATTGCTTTTAATGCATCTTCGTAGCTGTGGTGAGCCAGCTTAGCTGGCTCTCCTCCATTAATTGCTATGAACGCATTTTCAGAATTAATACCGTCCGCAATTCCCGCCATTAAAACATCACAGTTAGCTGCATCCAGCACTGAGAATTTTATTGAAGATGAACCGCAGTTAATAACCAGTACTACCGGAAACTCATTCATTTCACTACTCCGCTCATCCTGAGCTTAAGGATTAAAACAGTTTGTAGACAATGTTCAGGATGGTCAGCAAACCAATCACGGTAACAAACACGTTATCCAGACGGCCACGGTATTTTGCCAGTGACGGCGCTTTACGGATGGCGTACATCGGCAGCAGGCAGAGCAGTGAGGCGATAATTGGCGCGCCCATCGCTTCAATCAGATCCAGGATATTCGGGTTGGCATAAGCCACGACCCAGGTGGAACCCATGATGAAGATCATGCTGATGGTGTTGAGCTTGCCCATTGAAACTTTGGTTTTATCGCCTTTGTAACCAAACTTCAGTACCAGACCGTTCAGGCCTTCCAGCGTGCCCAGATAGTGGCCGAAGAAAGATTTGAAGATGGCAACCAGTGCGATAATAGAAGCACCGTATTCCAGAATGGTTGCGAAAGTCGATTTCGTACCGGACAGTGAAGCAAAGTGGTTCGCCAGGTAAGAAAGTACCGGAATGTTCTGCGCTTTCGCTTCAGCCATATTAGCCGGAGAGAGGGTAAACAGGCAGCTGAAGGCGAAGAACATCACCACCGCAACCATCAACATACTGGCGCGAGAGATGATTTTTGAACATTTCTGCTCGGTAAATTCACGACCAAAATCTTTCTCATACTCTTCACGTTTAGAAACTACGAAGGAAGAGACAATCGGCGAGAAGTTGAAGGAGAACACCATGATGGAAATACCCAGCCATACAGTGACCAGAATACCGTCATGCCCGGTCAGCGCTATATTACTGAGATCTACCTGATCGATAACCGCTGAGTTCCAGTAAGGGATCAGGGACAGAGAGATAAGCACCAGGCTGGCAATAAATGGCCATACCAGGAAGCTCATCACTTTAACCATCAAATCTTTACCAAAATAGATGACGAATGCCATCAACAGCAGCAGGAACAGTGCCACGAAGCCACGGTTAAGCGCTGGCATCTGCAACTGGTTTTCCCAGAAGGTCATAAAGGTGTTGGTAATGGTGACGCCATAAATCCACAATAGTGGGCAAATCGCAAAGAAGTAGAGGAACGTGATAACCACGCCACCTGTTTTACCAAAGTGCTCTTCAACCGTTTCTGTGATGTTACCGGAAGGATTAGAGCCGGAAAGACACAGGCGTGCCAGTGCACGGTGGCAATAGAACGCGATGGGGTACGCTAACACCAACATTAACAGAATGGGGATCAGCCCGCCAAAACCTGCGCGGATAGGGAAGAACAGCACCCCGGCGCCGATGGCTGTACCAAATAAACCCAGTGTCCAGGTGGTGTCCGATTTGCGCCAGGACGATTGTTTTGTCTGGCTGGATACAATGCTATCAGTAGTACTCATATCCTATCCTCAACGAAAATATTAAGCGTCAACTAAACCAGTAATTTGGGATACACGAGAAAGATCGATATTACCACCAGAAATAATGCTAACTGTTTTTCTATTCTGGATATAGCTATCTAATTTCCCGCTTAATAATGCTGCACATGCCAGAGCACCGGCACCTTCAGTCACAACTTTATTTCGCTGAATTAATGCCACCATACTGTTGCGAATTTCATCTTCGCTGACGAGGACAATGTCATCTACCAATTCACGAACGATTTCATAAGTCAAATTACCCGGGCGGGAAACGTCACAACCATCCGCCAGGGTGCCGGTCGTTCGATGCGTGGTTATTTCTCCAGCGTGGAAAGATGCCGCCATGCCGTGAACGTTTTCAGACTGTACGCCAATAATTTTAATTGTCGGGTTGATGGATTTAATTGCTACAGCAATACCAGCAATCAGACCACCGCCGCCAATTGGTACAATCACGTTATCGACATCGTACAGATCTTCCAGAATTTCCAGGCCAATGGTGCCCTGACCGGCAATCACTTTCGGATCATCATAAGGAGGAATAAAGATACGGCCTTCAGTCTCTACAATCTCGCTTACCTTCGCGATAGTGTCGTTGAAGTTGTCGCCGTGCAGCACAACTTCTGCTGAGTAATCGCAGGTTGCAGCCACTTTAGACTTCGGCGCACCTTTTGGCATCACTACTTTGCCATCGATACCGAGCATTGCGCAGGAGAGAGACACCCCTTGCGCATGGTTACCTGCGGAGCAAGCCACCACACCTTTCAGTCTTTCCGCCTCTGTTAATGAACTGAGCTTATTAAAAGCACCACGGATTTTAAATGAGCCAGTACGCTGCATATTTTCAAACTTGAGGAAAATTTCCCCTTTGCAACGTTCACTAAAATAGTTAGAGCGAGGCATTCCCGTTTTATAAATTTTCCCCGCCAGTCTTTTTTTCGCTTCGAGGATATCTTCAATTGCAACTGGGAGATCGTATGTAATGTGCATTAGAACCTCTTACCTGGGTATTAAAGTAAATAGATAGCCGTTACCAACGTCTGATATAGACAGATGGCGTTAATTCCGTATTAAACAAATTCAATCATTAATCAATTTCAATTAACTGCTTTCGTCTATGAGAATTGTAAGATGAATATTCTTTGGCTAATTCAACCAAAATTGATGCTGCTTTTTTTATTCGATAATTTTTAGACCAAACGGCGGCATAACGCGCAACCGGTAAGGATTCTTCTACCGGAATAGTAATAAACTGGTTTGAACCAAATGGAGTGGTCATATCGCAGGGAATTACTGTTAAGAAATCAGCATTGAGAACAAGATTATAAATCGTGACGACGGAGTCTGTTTTAACGATGTTTTCACTGCTGATGCCATTTTTTTGTAACGTGGTAAGAAGTTCGCTGTAGTACCCCATATTCGTTTGTGGCAACACCCACTGTTCGTTTTTCAACGCTTTCAGCGTGGTGATGCCGGTGCATGTTCGGGAGTTACTGGCTACCAGAACGAACTCTGACTCAAAGAGCGGCTCCACATGTAGATCGTGTAGTTTCATCTCATCACTCAGTGTACCAATAGCGAAATCCAGTCGCCCGTCACGAACCGCCGGTAAGAATGAGGATAGCTGAGCCTCATACATGGAAACCTGCGCTTTCGGGAACACCTCTTTAAACTTCTTAATCATGCCGGACATGATGGTAAAGGCAATCAGTGAAGGAAAGCCAAACGACACATCAACAACTGCATTGCCCGTCATGCTGTTCATCTCATCCACCATGTTTTTCATTTCACGGGTAATGGATTCAGACCACGAGAGCATCACCTGACCAGCCTGAGTCAACGTAACGCCTGTATTTTTACGAACCACTAACTCAATACCAAAATAAGCCTCAACATCATTAATGATTTTACTGACAGCAGGTTGAGTTAATCCTAATTCTTTTGCAGCTGAGCCGATAGAACCACTTCTAATGACTTCCTGAAAGACCACTAAGTGCTGTGTTTTAGGGAGAGTAATAGTATTCATATCGACCTGCGTTAATTACTTTGTTGACGGCAGGGAGTGTACCAAATTAAGTGAACAAGGATATGTGCGACCACTCACAAATCCCCTTCACTTACATTTTGTAAGATTATTATAAATCTATTAATCACTTATTAATCAATGCAATACAAAAACGCGATCTCACTTTAACCTGATTTTAATCAAAAAAAGATGGGGGGATAACAAAAATTTATGGCAATAACACACCAGGTTTCTTAGATATTTCAAAAGATCGTGAAAGGCTATATTTCAAGCAATTACAGAGTATTTATCGGGCTGAATTACGCTTAAATTTAATGAGTAACTTATCAAATATAATTATATTTATATCATAATTGTGGTTAAATAATGTTATGGGTCACATTTTTTTGCCCCATATGTTTGTAAAGAAACATTGCATTTATTGATATTTAAACTTATTCATACAATCAATTACCATGCGCAACAATATATTAACACGGTTTTTGCGCAGTTTATCAGCAACTAATTTTGTGATAGCGATCGATTGCGTTCGTTTTCTCTATCAAAAATTACCAAAGGTAGCGTTTTGTGTTAGCCATCACAAAATCAGAAATCTCCCTCGATACATCTCTCTCTAATAGAGGAATCCCGATACGGAAATAAGCAGAAATAAAAAATAGATTCGCAAAGAATTAATGTAGTGCGTTTGCAACGCCTGCCCGTAAATCGACCTGCAGGATAATGGCGTAAACGGCTTGTCCATGCTGCAAAAGCAAAAACCCCGCCGAGGCGGGGTTTTCTTAAAAGTTGAAGCTGACCGATAAGGCGGCTTCGTTCATCCATACGTCAGGTATCTACAGTGCTGGAGTATCTTGTGTCGCAGACTGTATCCCACTTTGTGTTGCAGATAAAGCCAATCAGCGACGGTTCATTCTCTACTCTTTCTTGCTGGCTTGCCTGTTTTCCCATTCTTCTCTAACCATTTGAAGCTGCTCATCTCTCAGTTTTTTTTCGTCAATTCTATCTTCTGAGTCATATGTGTCTGTTTGAATTCGCCTCATACCTTTCGCGATATGCTTCCAATCCTCACGAATTCCTTTAATTTGTTGTGAAATTTCTGTCATTGGGCTTTTGGCACCCAATTGACTAATACCAGCAAAGGAAGCCATGTCGTATGTATAACTCATGGTCTCTTTCACCGTAGAGTTTGGTTTTTTGGTCCAGCTAATGCTGACTTGGAATACCTTACCTTCTATCTGTTTGTATTCACATAGATTACTGGTCATTTGTTGACCATTTCTTAAGACACTTATTTGCTTTAAAGGGATAGTTTTATCTTTTCGATGGGAGGCATTTTCAAGAGGAGGATCAAATGTGACCTCAATGTTGAAAGCTGGCGCGTTTCCGGTGTTAACGACACTGATATCAAAATGAAGCATTGACCATGCGTTAGGTTCCAGCGTTGCCACTACTTGAGGCTGCTCGGAAGCGTCGACCATTCGCTTTGTCTCTTCTGCCAAGATACGGGTTACACGCCATAAGAAAAAAGTTGCTATGGCAGTTAACAGTGCAGCAAAAGCAGAAATGAAAGTAATGATTTTATCATTGTGCTCTAAGAAGTATGGAATCATTTTGTTCGTACCCTATGGCTTAACCAATGTTGATTTTCCCATATTGTATGCTGCTGTGAGTATTAATTTGTTGAAATCTATTCACTTTCACTTACATCAAAACTTTTCGAAAAAGGACAGTGCTTCGATCTGGTGACATAAATAAAGCTGTAGATGCTGTTGGAGTAGACGCACAGTGTGTGACCGTTCTCAGTGGTGGACTGTTCCGGGTTGCTCATGGTCACACGCCCAGCGCTAGCGTTAAAGGCCACTATCAATCCACAAAGTATCGCTGCATATCTTTTCATTTTTCATCCCCCTTGTTGTCATCAGTGCTAACTCAGTGTAAATGCCACCATGAAAACAACCCAATCGATCGATAAAAATGATCGATAAGATCGAAATAATTTATAAAACTGGTTAGAGTGTATGCATGAGATTTTCACTTCACGGCATGAAAGGATGACAGCTTTGACTACTAACCAAATGAAAAACAATAATCTGTACTTCTATCTCTACATGGCGCTCCCACTCCTGCTCCCGGCTATTTACTTTTTCACCATGAATGATATGGCTGCTCTCATCGTTTTCTATGTGGCCGCCATCATCTGTGTGATTTTTGACCAAAAGGAGATGGTTAAGGCTGGCAACGAAGCCGAACCTCAGTTTGTAGGGTCGGCTCTGGGGATTCTCGTTTTTCCACCCCTTTACGTTTACGGGAGGGCTAAAACTGCTGACGTGAAGATGAGCAAACGATGGGCGTGGTTCTTCGCATACATTGCAATTGCGTTGAGTTGTTCCGCCATCACAGTTGTTTTAGATGACAGCGAAGCACTTAAGACGAGCGCTTGTGAGATCACGACTTCAATATTCAAAGATAAGGGGAGTGAGGTGAAATGCCTTGTTGTGGAGGATGTGAAGAAGGTTTCAGACAAAAACTATCGTGCGAAAGCTGTATTGAGTAATGGCATTGATATGCCCATCACCATTGAAGAGCGTGACGATGATTACATTTATGTGACATTAACCCCGCTGAGTGGCTTGCTTGAGTAATTGACCGATACAGGGGGGAGCAATCCCCCAAATCTTATCCAACCCGCCTCCGCGAAGGTTCAGAAGTACCCCATCCCCAAATAGTGCACAAAAGAACAATATCCCCGGGGCAATGTTTGATCTGCCAGGCAGATTTACATCGTTCGTAAATTATGCGGTCAATCTTTATGAAATATCAGGAGTTCAGGGCGTTGACCTACTCTACACCTCAAGCCTTGCTCATAAGAAAAATCAGAGATATAACTTTTTATTGCAGGTTTTTTCCGCATGTAGTTGGTTGGTAAAAAGCCGCGTTAAGCAGCATTATAAAGTCAGGGATAGTCTGGTACTCACATCGAGTACAGAACGTGTGATTAGTTCGTTATGTTCATGAGGGATTAACGATAGATGGATAGAGATTGGATTCTTCAACAGAAAGAGACTCGACGTACATTTTCCAAATCAACCTGGATACCCTTACGACAATCAAAAGATGATGGGGAAGGAGATGTCAAGAACGTCGGTTACTTCAATGAGTATTTTGGATGTGGATCAGTTGCATTCCCACCAGAAAATCGGAAAGTCGCCGAAAGCTTGAGCTGGGGCGAAATCGGGATTAGCACAAGGATATCTCCTTTCGCATACGAGGATGGATATTATTCTGCTATTGATGAGTACCAATATAACGATAAAGACCCAATTGGTATTCACTTGGTTCTGGAATTGCCTCAGCCAGTGATCGGAGGAAGACAGTGGATACTCAATCCCGACCTTGTTGCAGCACTTCGCCTCATTAAAGAGGGCGAACAATGGGTCAGACCAGAAGAAAATTTTGTAGTTGTCGCTCGTGAAGTGCTCGACGAACACGGTGAACAACGTCTGATCGAAATAAAGAGAGAATTTTTACTAGATTACTTAGCAGCTAGAAATCTGTCATTACGGCTCTCTTATTATCGTCAACGAGTAGAAAATGTTGCTTCACTTGAAACAAGTAAGTATGCAAATCTTGAGAGCCACAAAGAAAGCCGTGATGGTGGGCAATACGAGTTACTTATCCGAGAAATAAATGATGTTTTTGGCGGCAGCTGGGCCATGTTCCGTGCATGGAGAACGGATGTCGACGAAGATGAAGATGCACCTGTAATGGGGCCAGAAACTAACGAGAATACCGACTATGAAAAATCCCAAGGTCGAAAAGGTGGGTATAAAGGGGTTAGAGTCGAGAGTGAATTCTGGCGGGACGAGTGGATAGAACACCAAGGACTAAGTACGCGTATAAGAGGAGATTTAGATAGAAATTTACCTCAATTCATTGTTGAAACCGATGGAACTCGTTTGCCGTCTGCCGAATTAAATAGCGAAGAGGTTGGAAGATGGTTGTGGTTTCGATACGGTATTATAAGTGAATTGCTTGCTCTCCGAGGATTCTCACTCAGGTGGTATACAGCAGAAACTGGGGGCATCATTTCCACTTCAGGATACTCGATCCACTTCGGTCTAAATTCTTCCGATTTAATCACCGTTTACGCTTATGACATCGCTCGTCTTCCTGCATGGGAGCAACATATATGGGCTGCCCATAACATTGTACCTGATGGGAAAGTTTCAGGTGAGCTATTAGATTCTCAGGTAAAATGTCAGCCTGCATCAACCCACGCGGTGGAAGAGCTATTTTTCGATGTTATAGAAATGCTTGAGAGCGGATTTAGAGACGTCTTCAATGTTCCACTTTTCACTCATAATATTGATCGTTCTGAAGCAATGAAGAATGTTTCCCGCTTCACGAGCAAAGATCAAACGTCCCTTTTGAGGTTAGCAAAGGAGCTTGTACGGATTTTTACTGATCGCTTAGACGTGCGCGAACTTCGTAAACTTTCGACACACGCGAACAAGGATAAGCTGGGTTCAAATAAACTTCTTGAAGATATTTTGGCTCAGAAAATAGGCCCAGAGAAAGCGCGAAAGGTATTTGGTTTCATAGCAGGGGCATACGACATGCGAGTGGGCGATGCCCACCCTACTAGTTCAAAAATCGGGGACGCATTAAAGCTCGCTGGTATTGATGATAGCAATTCATACCTGAAGCAAGGCGAACAACTTATATCTAATTTTGGTCAATCAATTTGGTGGATTGGAAAGCTACTGTTTGAAGAAGACTGAACACGGTGATATCGCTTCAGCGGCAGTGCCTAATGGGCATGAATCATTGCGTATCTACCGCTGATCTTTTCAAAATATTATTGCGAGTATCGTTGTTATAGTCACTTGAATAGTATCAACAATCGAACGTTTTATGACACCAGTAAACCCTACCCTAAATTAGTATCATTAAATTAGCACATTGACATTATGATACCATTAGTTGATTATGATACCGTTTTTGACACCAATCAGGAGAGCGATTATGAGCCGTACATTTGCATATTGCCGTGTGTCTACCAGCGAACAGTCAACAGAAAACCAGATTATGGCGATTCGTCAGGCTGGTTATGAAGTGCCTGAGAATCGTGTTGTCTCGGAGACGGTATCCGGTGGCGTACAGGCAATGAAGCGTAAAGGCTTTGCCGATATGGTTACTCATAAGCTGGAAGCTGGGGATCGACTAGTGGTGCTGAAGCTAGATCGCTTAGGTCGTGACAACATCGATGTGCAGCAAACTATAGCGATGTTGGTAGAAAAAGAGATAGATGTAGTGTCGCTGGATCTGCCTGTGCGTAACCTTTCCAGCGCGGAAGGGAAGCTGATGCTACAAATGTTTTCAGCGTTTGCGGAGTTCGAAAAATCCCGCATTATTGAACGCACAAAAGAAGGATTAGTAAGAGCCAGGAAGGAAGGGAAGAAGTTAGGCCGTCCGGTTGCGGCAGATACCCTTCAGCGTGTACAGGAAGCCAGAGCTAAGGGGCTGAGTCAGTCCAAAGCGGCGTTAGCATTGAATTTAAGTCTCCCGACTATCAAACGAAACTGGAACATCAAAGAGGCGTAAGATTTAACCTGTCTTCACTCAGATTCAGATGCTGCCCTGCCAACGTTTGAGGCTTAATTATGGCTATTTTCGGGTCAATTAATTCGAAATATTCTGGCGACAGTAAATCCAGCGGAACCGCACACCAGCTTAAATCCACCTGGAAAAGATAGTGATGGAGTGCTATATTTAAAAGTTAAGCCGTAGTATATGAGAGAAGGCATTGTTAAACGCAATGAGCGCTATCGTGAGCGTTTTTTGTAGTATGGGTAATGCGTAGGTACTACTTCCTAATTTGAAGGCCGTAGAGAGCGTTACACTAAGGATTTAGCAATTATGGTTTTTATTGCTCAATTTTGATGTTGAGTGGACCCGATCCCCATTTCCGGTCTGATACTTTCCACGCTCTTTCGCCAGATACGATACCCACAGAAAAGGCCCCTCGAGCGTTTTCGGCTTATTTCTTTCGATAATGTAATAATTCGGATATCTTTCCGTTGCCTTTGGCAGCTCCACCAGCGCTGCTTTACCGCCCGTCAGACCCGTCCAGATTTCAACAATGCTTCCGGCAATGCCACTTGTGGGTGTCCCAAGGCGTCTGACCTGTCGATGCGGGAGGGCAATCCAGCAATGGTAATGCACCTGTTTTGCTTTCTCTTGCTCCCGTACCCAGCCATAAGCAAAGTTGAGGATCGGTTCTGCCAATCCCTCAGGCCTGTTTAATTTAGCCCTCAGGCGTTCACGTAGTTTTTTAAACAGGTCGCTTACCCACCTGTTGCCTGTGTCTATTGGGGTATTCTCAGGTAAGCGTAAATCGAAGCGAGAGAAGTAAACCCGGCTGTAGATGGACAGTATTGCATCAAGCTGTTCTGCTATAGGGGTAAGGATATCAAGGCGAACACCAGATTGGTCGGTGGTGTTGATCGGGTAGGAGTAACCATGACGAATGAAAACATCACCATCGATTACCCTGTAACGCCCGTGTGCATGACCTTTGGTTGTGTAAGGCGTAGCCTGTGTGAGCATTGACTGAGCACATCCTTCTTCTGACACAAAACCCCCACAAGTTAGTTATATAAACAACCCTCGCGTACACACACACACACACACACACACACACACACACACACACACACACACACACACACACACACACACACACACACACACACACACACACACACACACAAGTTATTACCATCTGACCACCGTAAAACGAAGCGGGTACAGGTAGTGCAAACCCCATCAAGCAAAGCCTGACGGCAAAAAAGATGGATGAATTTTTTTCGAAGAAAGTTTACATGGGATACAGAAACCCAAAATAACAATAACTCAAAACAAATAGCAGTGCAAAGAATATTTTAATCTGCGGTATTTTTCAGGTTTGCTTCTGCAATTTTTCCGTTTTTGCGATACTCCGACATTGTGCTTCCCTGTCGATAAACGCTTAGCTACGGCTCAGCAAACCCATTGAATTAGAATGACTATCACTAAAACCAGTCAACACTATCAACGACTGGAAGCAAATCCGAAACTTTCATCTTGCCCGTGTAAACCTTGGTTTGTCCTTGGTTTGAATGTTCGTGACCTATCGTTTGCTGAACAAGTGTGAGGGTGTGCTTTGCCTGAATTTCAGTTACGAAAGTGTGACGTAAACTATGCACAATACGTCTATTTTTATAATCATCAAGATAATCAATACCCAATTGTTCACGTATCGCATGAAAAAGCCGCGTTACCTGACTTGTATTAGTGATTTCGGGGAACAAATTAGTATCTGCCTTTTTGCTATCCAAATAATCCAAAAAACCCATATTGATCAAACGTTGTGAGATAGGAACCTGCCGAATCCCTGCCTCAGTTTTACTATCCCCAATCATTATGTAATGTCTCTGACTGTCCTCGTCCAACCGCACATCAGAAACATTCAGTTTTGCGATTTCAGAGCGCCGAGCGCCAGTATACGCCAGTAGCAAAAAAACCCATTTTTTCCAACCATCCAAAGTCGCGAAGTGACATACCAATTTTCGCATTTCTGCTCCGGTGTAATAACCATAGCTGAGGCTTTTAGCTTGGTACGGAACATTAAGTGTCGGTGATGATTCAAGAATATCCTCTTCTTTAGTCAGGTAGGTTGAAAACAGTCCCTGACACAACTTCAGATAATCTTTGACCGTTTTGGGTGAAACCAGGTCTGCTTCTGGAACTTCATCCAAGTCCAAACATTGCTCAATAGTCATTCGGTTATAAGGCCTCTTATTCTGACGAGGTAAACCTTCAACTACCTCAAGCAGGTTTTTAATATCGCGTCGAGTAATGTCAGAAACTTGAGTATCAGCTCCCAAAACTGCCTCTATCACTTCATAGTATTTTTCATTCCCCTGCCGAATTTTAGGGGTCCAGCCCGACCTAAAATTTACAAAACCTTTCCATGCCTCAGATAGGGTCAGTTTAGAGCGCAATGGTTTTTCAGGCTTATCCTCTGAGATGGAAACGTTATAATTGTCAGGTCGCATAGAGTTAACGATCTGGCGATAATCAGAATGTCGTTGATCCATAAAGGCTATATGTGCATCGCAGTAATGTCTCAAGAGAAGGTCGTACTCTGAGGCCAAATAATCGACTTCATCCGCCATGCCCGTAAGATCAAACTGGCTACCAAGTTGCTCTATGACTGAATCTGTCGACAGCGGTTCAACATCTTGTTTAAAGGTTCCATCAAGTAGTAATCCAAAATCACGCGCATTACGTTTTTCACGAGCCAATGAACCGGATTCACGCAGGGTGTTACGTACAGTTGCGGGAATTTTTTTTGCTGCGGCGTAAAAATCTGCCTGAATTTTAAGCAAATAACGATCAATATCGTCTTGTTCTAACTTCTTCATTTTCTGCACTATATCCAATAGTTGGGCTGGCTCCATCTTGGACGATTTTACAAAAGAAATGAACATCGAGAGACGGGAAGATATAAATCTTGCTCTACTGGCTGAATCGCAGCCCAGCGACACACGAAAGAAACCGCCTGAAGGCAGTCTAAAATGAAGGCTGTAACGGTTGCCACGCTTTAGGATATTCGGGATGGAACAGCCGTTGGTGTGCCTCGTCTGTATCACAGTCTGTGTCACATTTTCACCTATTAAGGCCTGAGACACACCAACGTATTGTTTTTGAATGAGTTGAAGCTGACCGATAAGCCGGGTTCTGTCGTGGACAGTCATTCATCTAGGCCAGCAATCGCTCACTGGCTCAAGCAGCCTACCCGGGTTCAGTACGGGCCGTACCTTATGAACCCCTATTTGGCCTTGCTCCGGGTGGAGTTTACCGTGCCACGGACTGTTACCAGCCGCGCGGTGCGCTCTTACCGCACCCTTTCACCCTTACCTGATCCCACTTGCGTGGGCCATCGGCGGTTTGCTCTCTGTTGCACTGGTCGTGGGTTTCCCCCCCAGGCGTTACCTGGCACCCTGCCCTATGGAGCCCGGACTTTCCTCCCCTCCGCCCGTCTCCCCCGAAGAGGACGACGACGAAGCGGCGACTGTCTGGTCAGCTTCGGCGCGCAGTATAGAGGGTTTGCGGGCCAATGTCACCCCGCACTACGCATTCCTATCGCCAGCGTAGCAGCGATGTTTCGTGACGCCCGATAAATATTGTCAAATGCTCCGCGAAACGCCTCTTCCAGCGTACCTATGCTGGTCAATACACTAAATACCGCATCGATACCATATTGATGTACGACGCCTACATCCCGCGTCAGGCTGCCCGCAATACCAATTACTGGTTTGTGGTACTTCTTCGCCACACTGGCCACACCAACCGGTACCTTTCCATGAACACTCTGGCTGTCGATACGGCCTTCTCCTGTGACCACCAGAGTACAGTCGTGAATATGTTCTTCCAGATTGAGGGCCTGGGTAACAATCTCAATACCGCTGCGCAGCTCTGCACCTAAAAATGCCGTTAATGCCGCCCCCATCCCCCCCGCAGCCCCTGAACCAGGAACGTTCTTCACATCCACTCGCAGCGATTTTTTAATGATATCGGCATAGTGAGAAAGATTACGGTCTAGCTCAATAATACGTTCCTCGGTTGCCCCTTTTTGAGGGCCAAAAATACGGGAAGCGCCCTTGTCACCGGTCAGAGGGTTAGTCACATCACAGGCAACACGGATAGAACAGTTTTTTAATCGCGGATCCAATCCTGAAATATCAATGCTGTTCAGGCTATTCAGGCAACCGCCGCCGTAGCCAATTTCAGTCCCATTGGCATCGCACAGTTTTGCCCCCAGAGCCTGCGCCATGCCCGCTCCACCGTCATTGGTTGCACTGCCGCCAATGCCAATAATGATGCTTTTCGCGCCGCTTTCCAGCGCTTGCAGAATCAATTCTCCAGTGCCACGCGATGTAGTCACTAATGGATTGCGTTTTTCAGGAGGAACCAGAGCCAGCCCACTGGCTGCCGCCATTTCGATAAAAGCAGTTTTACCATCCCCGGACATGCCCCAGCAGGCATTCACTTTTTCGCCCAGCGGGCCAGTCACCAGGGCTGAATGTTTAGTCCCATGGGTGGCGGCAATCATGGCTTCAACCGTCCCTTCACCACCATCGGCAACGGGAACTGAAACATATTGCGCATCGGGAAAGATTTCCCGAAATCCTTTTTCTATCGCCTGAGCGACCTCAATGGCGGAGAGGCTTTCTTTATAAGAGTCTGGGGCAATTACGATTTTCATAGTTATGTAGCCTGACAGTGCCGCGCAAGGCAAGAATTACAGGGCGCGAGAAGGCGCCCTTCTTGTTAGCGAGTGACTTCCACTTTCGCCAGTTTTTCGTAATAGCATGCAAGAGCACTATGATCAGCAGTGCCCAGCCCATCTGCACGTAGCGCCTGCATCATCTCCATGACTGCAGCAGTTAGCGGCAGTTGGGCGCCCACACCATGGGAGGTGTCCAGCGCATTCGCCAGATCTTTTATATGCAGATCAATACGGAAGCCTGGTTTAAAGTTTCTGTCCATTACCATCGGTGCTTTAGCATCCAGCACGGTACTCCCGGCAAGACCGCCACGGATGGCCTGGTATACCAGATCCGGGTTAACGCCTGCTTTGGTCGCCAGCGTCAGTGCTTCAGACATAGCGGCGATGTTCAGCGCGACAATGACCTGGTTTGCCAGCTTGGTTACGTTACCCGCACCGATGTCACCGGTATGCACCACAGAACCTGCCATCGCTTTCAGCAGATCGTAATATTTATCAAAAATCGCTTTATCACCGCCGACCATCACTGACAGCGTGCCATCAATCGCCTTCGGTTCACCACCGCTGACCGGCGCATCCAGCATATCTACGCCTTTCGCTTTCAGCGCTTCGCTGATTTCACGACTTGCTAACGGTGCGATAGAGCTCATGTCGATCAGCACAGTCCCCGGCTTAGCACCTTCAATAATGCCGCCTTCACCCAACGCTACCTCTTTCACGTGCGGCGAGTTTGGCAGCATGGTGATGATCACATCGCACTGCTCGGCAATGGCTTTCGCCGTAGTAGCCGTTTCTGCGCCTGCGGCAATGACTTCCGCAATCGCTTCAGGGTTACGGTCAGCAACCACCAACGAGTAACCTGCCTTGAGGAGGTTTTTACTCATTGGTTTACCCATAATACCAAGGCCAATAAAACCAACTTTCATTGTCATGTATTTATCTCTCTATACTGTCGATGGTGGTTATTTCTTAAAGGAATCAGCCAGTTTCTGCGTGGCAGAACGGAACACGCCAAGATCGCTGCCCACGGCAACAAACGTCGCGCCCCAGTCCAGATAACGACGGGCATCCGCTTCTACCGGTGCCAGAATACCGCTTGGCTTACCATGCGCTTTAGCGCGGGAAAAAATGTGCTGGATAGCCTTCTGCACATCGGGGTGGGACGCATTGCCCAGATGCCCTAACGCAGCGGCCAGATCGCTTGGGCCAACAAAAATACCGTCAACACCTTCAGTTGCAGCGATAGCATCAACGTTATCAACACCCTGCTGACTTTCGATCTGTACGATAATGGTGATGTTCTTATTCGACTGCGCAAAGTAGTCCGGTACGGTGCCGAACATATTGGCACGGTGAGAAACGGATACACCGCGAATACCTTCTGGCGGATAGCGGGTAGACGCCACCGCGCTGACGGCTTCTTCTTCCGTCTCTACAAACGGGATCAGGAAGTTATAGAACCCGATATCCAGCAGACGTTTAATGATCACCGGCTCGTTGGTCGGTACGCGCACTACCGGCGCGCTGGAACTGCCTTTCAGCGCCATCAGTTGCGGAATAAACGTCGAAATATCGTTTGGCGCATGTTCACCGTCCAGTACCAGCCAGTCAAAACCAGCCAGACCTAATACTTCGGTGCTGATGGGACTGGCCAGCGCGGACCAGCAGCCAATCTGAATTTGTTGCGCCGCCAGGGCCGCTTTAAACTTGTTCGGGAAGATTGTGTTATTCATCGCCTATACCTTTGTTTATTTCTGCAATTCCATACGTTTAATGTCACCGACAATAAACAGGTAGCAAACCATCGCCATCAGCGCCGAACACCCTACAAACATCAGCGCAGCATTGAATGAGTGCAACTCGCTCACCAGATAACCAATTACCAGAGGGGTTACGATAGAAGCGACATTACCAAATACGTTAAAGACTCCACCGCACAAGCCAACAATCTCTTTTGGTGCAGTATCGGAAATCACCGGCCACCCCAGAGCGCCAAAGCCTTTACCAAAGAACGCCAGCGCCATCAATGCAACGACCAGGACGGTATTATCAGTGTAATTACACAGAATAATGGTCGAAGCCAGAAGCATTCCGAGCACAATCGGCAGCTTACGTGCCAGAGTGATACTGAAACCACGTTTAATCAGATAATCAGAGAACACTCCGCCCAGTACACCGCCAGCAAACCCGCAAAGCGCCGGAATTGAGGCAACCAGACCGACTTTCAGAATCGACATGCCTTTTTCCTGCACCAGGTAAATCGGGAACCAGGTCAGGAAGAACCAGGTGATGGTGTTGATAAAGTACTGTCCGAAGAACACTCCCAGCATCATGCGATTGGTCAGCAGTTGCTTGATATAGTGCAATTTCGGGCCACTCGCAGCCGCAGTGCCAGGCTTCTTGTGGTCCATATCCACTACCGCGCCGTTATCAGAGATAAACTTCAGCTCTTCTTGCGACATACGCGGATGATCAGTTGGATTATGGATAAGCTTGACCCACAGCCCGGTCAGGACAAAACCAATCACACCCATCACGGTAAAAACATGTTCCCAGCCCCAGGCGAAGGTCAACCAACCTAACAATGGCGAGAATAGCGCCAGAGAGAAATACTGCGCCGAGTTAAAAATCGCCGATGCCGTGCCACGTTCTTTAGTCGGGAACCAGGCCGCAACAATACGGGCGTTAGCCGGGAAAGAAGGCGCTTCAGAAAAACCAAGCATGAAACGCATGATAAACATTGATATCCCTGCCCAGGCCAGTGGGAACATGTCCACAAAGCCCTGCAGGAAGGTAAACAACGACCAGAAGAACAGACTGTAGGTGTAGACTTTCTTCGAACCAAACTTATCAAGCAGCCAGCCGCCGGGGATTTGCATCAACAAATAGGCCCAGCCGAAGGCGGAGAAAATATAACCCATGGATATGGCGCTTAACTGCAACTCTTTTGCCACTTCGGTACCAGCAATAGATAGCGTCGCACGATCCGCATAGTTAACGGCTGTAACAATAAATATTATCAGCAATATTAAATATCTGGTATGCGTACCTTTCTTTTCCTCTACTACCGTATCCAACATCATTCTATTTACCTCGGGTACATAAAAACATTTTATTATTATTTGGTGGGTATTCGTGGTGATGAATTACCGATAAAAAGATATACGATAATTTATCAGACGCTATTAAACCGTGATTCAGTATAATCAGCTGCGCGCTGTTAATCATTGTGCAAAAGCTCATTTAAGACATACTGTTAAAAGATTATTTTGGTCATATGCACATAATCATGGGCGCTAATGCACACATTTACGTATTGCTATCCCCGATGGCAAGGCTTTCCTGATGTTAAGTGATCCTGGTCACATTCTTCAAATTAAACTCCTGACATTCTTATTTAACGACAAAGAGTCTTTATTACTTATAATTAGATTCAATATACATATTCGCACTATTATCACCACCTGGCTGGAGAATACTGGACAATGGCCGACATCGAAATTAGGCAAGAATCGCCTACGGCGTTTTATATTAAAGTACACGACACGGATAATGTGGCGATTATTGTCAATGACAATGGTCTGAAAGCCGGGACGCGTTTCCCGGACGGACTGACGCTGATTGAACATATTCCCCAGGGTCATAAAGTGGCGCTCACGGATATTGCTGTTCACGGTGAAATTGTGCGCTATGGCGAAGTGATCGGCTATGCCGTTCGCGACATCGCACGCGGTAGCTGGATTGATGAGTCGATGGTTGAGCTGCCCAAAGCCCCGCCACTGGAGACACTGCCGCTGGCAACCAAAGTACCAGAGCCACTTCCACCTCTTGAAGGTTACACCTTCGAAGGCTACCGCAATGCAGACGGTAGCGTCGGCACCAAGAACCTGCTCGGCATCTCCACCAGCGTGCACTGTGTGGCAGGCGTTGTGGATTATGTGGTGAAAATAATTGAGCGCGATCTGCTGCCAAAATACCCGAACGTAGACGGTGTTGTGGGTCTGAACCATTTATATGGTTGCGGTGTGGCGATCAACGCGCCAGCAGCCATCGTGCCCATTAGAACTATTCACAACATCGCCCTGAACCCGAACTTCGGCGGCGAAGTGATGGTTATCGGCCTGGGCTGCGAAAAGCTCCAGCCGGAGCGACTGCTGGAAGGTACTCATGATGTAAAAAGTATTCCGGTGGACAGCGCCAGTATCGTCAGCCTGCAGGATGAAAAACACGTTGGCTTTAAATCCATGATTGATGACATTTTGCAGGTCGCCGAGCGTCATCTGGCGAAACTCAATCTGCGCCAGCGTGAAACCTGTCCAGCATCTGAACTGGTGGTTGGGATGCAATGCGGAGGCAGCGATGCGTTTTCCGGCGTAACGGCCAACCCGGCGGTAGGCTACGCCTCCGATCTGCTGGTACGCTGCGGCGCAACCGTCATGTTCTCAGAAGTGACCGAAGTGCGTGATGCGATCCACCTCCTGACCCCGCGCGCGATCAACGAAGAAGTGGGCAAACGTCTGCTGGAGGAGATGGCCTGGTACGATAACTATCTTGATATGGGCAAAACTGACCGCAGTGCTAACCCTTCTCCGGGCAATAAAAAAGGAGGTCTGGCGAACGTGGTCGAAAAAGCGCTGGGTTCCATTGCGAAATCAGGCAAAAGCGCAATTGTGGAAGTGTTGTCGCCAGGTCAGCGCCCCACCAAACGCGGCCTGATTTATGCCGCAACGCCTGCCAGCGATTTTGTCTGCGGTACGCAACAGGTGGCTTCCGGGATCACCGTGCAGGTGTTCACCACCGGTCGCGGCACGCCGTACGGCCTGATGGCAGTACCGGTAATTAAAATGGCGACCCGCACCGAACTGGCTAATCGTTGGTTTGACCTGATGGACATCAACGCCGGGACCATCGCCACCGGAGAAGAAACCATCGAAGAGGTGGGCCTGAAGCTGTTCGAATTTGTTCTCGACGTCGCCAGCGGGCGTAAGAAAACCTTCTCGGATCAGTGGGGACTGCATAACCAGCTGGCCGTGTTTAACCCGGCGCCAGTGACCTGATTATCTCATCCTGCTGTTAAAAAGCATGCCTACGGGCATGTTTTTTTTTGCCTGTAGCTTTCATAACCCTCCCATTCCTTTCGAAACTTTCATTTTTCCGATCAAAATCACAAAATAACATTACGAAACCCTATATTTTGTTTCGACAAAAGAAATCGAAAGAAATCGGAGGAAGGATGTTCATTATTTCAAGCAAAACGATGCTCAGGAAGGCCCAGCAAGAAGGCTATGCGGTGCCTGCCTTTAACATCCACAATCTCGAAACCTTACAAGTGGTAGTAGAAACTGCTGCAGAGTTACGTTCGCCATTAATTGTCGCCGGAACACCTGGCACCTTTAGCTACGCAGGAGTTGGCAATATCGTTGCTATCGCCAGCGAACTGGCGAGAAGCTGGAACCATCCCCTCGCTATTCATCTCGATCACCATGAAAAAATTATCGACATTCAAGAGAAGGTCGCTGCAGGTGTCCGCTCGGTCATGATCGATGGTTCGCATTTACCGTTTGCCGACAACATCGCCCTGGTCAGAAACGTGACTGACTACTGCCACCGCTACGACGTCAGCGTAGAGGCTGAACTGGGACGTTTGGGTGGACAGGAAGATGATCTGATCGTCGAGGGAAAGGATGCTCTGTATACCCACCCAGAGCAGGCTCACGAGTTCGTTACAAAAACCGGTATTGATTCCCTGGCGGTAGCTATCGGCACAGCACACGGCCTGTATACCGCAGAGCCAAAACTGGATTTTGAACGGCTGGAAGAAATTCGTCAACGCGTTGATATCCCTTTGGTTCTACATGGCGCATCCGGCCTGCCCCCTCAGGATATTAAGCGAGCTATCTCGCTGGGAGTCTGCAAAGTCAATGTCGCTACTGAACTCAAAATCGCCTTTTCTAATGCGCTAAAAAACTATTTGAGCACGCACGCCGATGCAAGTGACCCACGGCACTACATGGTTCCCGCCAAGGCGGCCATGAAGGAAGTAGTAAGCAAAGTCATAGCTGACTGCGGCTGCGAGGGAAAGCTGTAATCCATTAATTCATTTGAATAGCACGGGTTCTGACGAAGGTTTGTTTTTAAAGCTGGATCACGAAAGAGGCTTTTGACCTTTGCCTTCAATCCAAAAATATTATGAAGATAAACAAAAGATATCGGAGATAGAAGTGAAAGAAATAATCTCTCGTCATAAAGCAGGTGAACATTTAGGAATTTGCTCTGTTTGTTCAGCACATCCGCTGGTCATTGAATCCGCATTACGTTTTGATCTCAATACGGACAGTAAAGTCCTGATTGAAGCAACGTCCAATCAGGTCAACCAGTTTGGCGGTTACACCGGAATGAAACCCGCCGATTTTCGTGATTTTGTCTATAACATCGCGCAAAACATTGGTTTCCCACGCGAAAGACTGATTTTAGGGGGCGATCATTTAGGCCCTAACTGCTGGCAAAATGAACCAGCAGCAGAAGCTATGGAAAAATCCGTGGCTCTCATTAAGGCCTATGTCTCTGCAGGTTTCAGCAAAATTCATCTTGATGCCTCAATGTCCTGTGCTGGCGACCCCATGCCGCTGGACCCGGTGACCGTCGCCCAGCGTGCAGCCGTGCTTTGTCAGGCTGCAGAAGAGACAGCCACCGAAGAACAGAAACACCAACTGACTTATGTTATTGGTACGGAAGTTCCTGTGCCGGGCGGAGAAGCCAGTACCATTGGTACCGTTCACGTCACGCGTGAAGAAGATGCCGCCCGTACACTGGAAACACATCAGGTCGCCTTTCGCGCATTAGGGCTCGAAGACGCATTAACCCGCGTGATCGCGATTGTGGTCCAACCCGGCGTAGAGTTCGATCACACTCAAATCATTCATTACCAGCCTCAGACTGCCAAAGCGCTTTCCGCCTGGATCAAAGAGACACCAATGGTCTACGAGGCACACTCTACTGACTATCAGACCCGTCAGGCCTATCGTGCCCTCGTACGCGATCACTATGCGATTCTGAAAGTCGGTCCGGCGCTGACCTTCGCCCTCCGTGAAGCCATTTTTGCACTGGCACAAATGGAAAATGAACTCATCGCTCCGGAACAACGGAGTCAGGTGCTGGAGGTGATTGATGAAGTCATGTTGAATGAGCCGGATTACTGGAAAAAGTACTATCGCCCTACCTGGAGTCAGGCAATGGTCGATATTCATTTTAGCCTTTCCGACCGCATTCGTTATTACTGGCCTCATCCACGTATTCGTCAAGGCGTGGAAAAGTTAATCAGCAACCTGAATGACGTCGAATTACCGTTAGGGTTAATAAGCCAATTTTTGCCCGTGCAGTTTGAACGCCTGACCGAAGGTACGATTACTGCCTCACCCCATAATCTGATTATCGACAAAATCCAGGACGTCCTGCGCGCCTATCGCTTTGGTTGCGCGCCAGCTATAGCCTGAAATCTGGAGAATATATGAGCCAACTCTTTGTCCGAACCGGTATTAATTTTAGCTCGTGTCAGCATGCGCTGACACACATTGGGGAGGAGATGCTGGCCAAAGGGGTCGTGCATAAAAGCTACCCACAAGCCTTGATTGAGCGTGAAGCAACATTCCCGACAGGGATAGCGCTGGAGCGTCATGCAGTCGCTATTCCGCACTGTGAAGCTATCCATGCAAAATCTCCAGCTATCTATCTGATTCGCCCGGATACACCTGTCAATTTTCAACAAGCAGATGATGACGAAGAGATAGCTGTCTCTTTAATTATCGCCTTAATCGTTGAGAACCCTGCGGCACAGCTGAAACTCCTGCGCCGTCTGTTTAGTGAGCTACAAAACCCGAACACCATTGAAGCATTATTGAATGCTCCAGAAGCTGAACTGGAAATGCTCTTTCGGGAATCAATCCTTGAGTCTGAGCCATGTGCGCAGGCCTGATAAAAAACTGATAATAAAAGGAATACCCTATGAAGCGTAAAGTAATTGTGGCCTGTGGCGGTGCGGTAGCAACTTCAACAATGGCTGCGGAAGAAATTAAAGAACTGTGCGAAGCCAACAATATCCAACTCGACCTGGTGCAGTGCCGGGTAACTGAAATCGAGACCTATATGGATGGCGCAGACCTCATCTGCACTACCGCCCGCGTTGACCGCACTTTTGGTGATATTCCTGTGGTTCACGGCATGCCTTTTGTGTCCGGCGTGGGTATCGAAGCATTACAGCAAAAAATCCTGACCATTCTCGTGGGGTAACGCCATGTTTAGCGAAATTATGCGTTATATCCTTGATTTAGGTCCAACGGTCATGCTGCCGTTAGTGATCATCATCTTCTCAAAACTGTTGGGGATGAAACTCGGGGATTGTTTTAAATCCGGTCTGCATATTGGGATTGGTTTCGTCGGTATCGGACTGGTTATCGGCCTGATGCTCGACTCTATTGGCCCTGCAGCAAAAGCCATGGCGGAACAGTTTCAAATCAACCTGCATGTGATTGATGTGGGCTGGCCGGGGTCATCTCCGATGACGTGGGCATCGCAGATCGCGCTGATTGCGATCCCTGTCGCCATCGGAGTCAATATCCTGATGCTGGTCACGCGAATGACCCGCGTGGTGAACGTCGATATCTGGAATATCTGGCATATGACATTTACCGGCGCAATGTTACATCTGGCGACGGGGTCTTACTGGCTAGGTATTCTGGGTGTGATCGTTCATGCCGCCTTCGTCTACAAACTTGGCGACTGGTTCGCGAAAGATACGCGAGACTTTTTTGGTCTTGAAGGGATAGCTATACCACACGGATCGTCAGCCTATCTGGGGCCAATAGCGGTATTGGTTGATACCATCATTGAAAAAATACCCGGTCTGAATCGCATCCATTTTAGCGCAGACGATGTACAAAAACGCTTCGGTCCTTTTGGCGAGCCGGTTACCGTTGGCTTTGTTATGGGTCTGGTCATCGGTATGCTGGCTGGTTACGACGCGAAAGGGGTTCTGCAACTGGCCGTCAAAACAGCGGCGGTGATGCTGCTGATTCCACGCGTGATCAAACCAATTATGGATGGCTTAACGCCGATTGCGAAGCATGCACGTAAACGTCTGCAGGCCAAATTTGGCGGTCAGGAATTCTTAATCGGTCTGGATCCTGCGTTGCTGCTCGGCCATACATCGGTGGTTTCCGCCAGTCTAATCTTTATTCCGCTGACCATTCTGATTGCCGTCCTGGTACCTGGTAACCAGGTACTGCCATTCGGCGACCTCGCAACCATCGGTTTCTTTGTGGCAATGGCCGTTGCGGTGCATCAGGGTAATCTGTTTCGCACGCTGATCTCCGGCGTCATCATCATGGGCATCACCCTTTGGATTGCCACACAAACCATTGGCTTACATACCCAGCTCGCCGCCAATGCAGGCGCGCTGAAAGCTGGTGGAATGGTGGCATCAATGGACCAGGGGGGTTCCCCAATAACCTGGCTGCTGATTCAGCTCTTTACCTGGCAAAACGTTGTGGGCTTCATTGTTATTGCCGTCATTTATCTGACTGGTGTTCTGCTGACCTGGCGTCGGGCGCGTAACTTCACCGCTGCGGAAAAAGCCGCCTCTATCTCAGAAAGCCAGCCCGCATCTTAATTTCTGGGGGGCATTTGCTCCCCTTCACATTTCTGGAGACTTTTATGAAATCAGTGGTTATTCACGCTGAGGGAGACGTGCGCGTTGAAGAACGTCCCGTACCACAGTTGCAAACTGAAGACGATGTATTGGTCAGGGTTGTTAGCTCGGGACTTTGCGGTTCAGATATTCCCCGCATTTTTAATCATGGTGCACACTATTACCCGATAACGCTAGGCCATGAATTCAGCGGCTATGTTGAATCGTACGGTGCAAGTGTTACTGACATGCAGCCCGGCGATGCCGTCGCCTGCGTACCGCTACTCCCCTGTTTTCACTGTCCACAGTGCGAGCGAGGATACTTCTCGCTGTGCAAGCAATATCAGTTTGTCGGTTCACGCAGCGAAGGCGGTAACGCGGAATATGTAGTCGTAAAACGCGCCAATCTGTTCCGCCTGCCTTCAGATATGCCGATCGATGATGGGGCGTTCATCGAACCTATTACCGTCGGACTGCATGCGTTTCACCTGGCTCAGGGTTGCGAAGGTAAAAATGTGATTATTGTGGGTGCCGGTACTATCGGTTTGCTGGCAATGCAATGCGCCCGCGAACTCGGCGCGAAAAGCATCACTGCGATTGATATCAACCCACAGAAGCTGGCATTAGCAAAAGAGCTGGGAGCAACTCATGTTTTTAACAGCCGGGAAATGAGTGCTACGGAGATTCACTCGAGCCTTACCGATATTCAGTTTGACCAGCTCATACTGGAAACCGCAGGAACCCCACAAACTGTAACCTTGTCTGTCGAAATTGCAGGCCCTCGCGCGCAGGTGGCGTTGGTCGGAACACTGCATCACGATCTGACGCTGGCTTCAGGAGTATTTGGTCAAATATTGCGTAAAGAGTTAACCATTCTCGGTAGCTGGATGAACTATTCCAGTCCATGGCCTGGAGAAGAATGGGAAATCGCAGCACGTTTACTGACTGAAAAACGCTTGCAACTGGAACCTTTAATCGCCCACAGCGGTAATGCCGAGAGCTTCGCCAGTGCCGTTAAGTCACTTAATGGCGCGCCGATGCAGGGAAAAATCCTGCTTAAACTATCCTGATCTCACGAGCCAGCAACCTGCGCTGGCTCACATTTACTTTCGAAATTTGGCGTTCACCTTTCGCAATCCTTCGATTAAACTAGTGACAATTAAATTGTCAGGCAAATCAATATGAACTCATTTGAGAGAAGGAACAAAATTGTCGACCTGATTAATACGCAAGGTAGCGTACTGGTAATGGATCTTTCGAATACCTTTGGTATTTCTGAAGTAACCATTCGCGCCGACCTGCGATTATTAGAAGAGAAGGGGCTTGTCACCCGTTTTCACGGTGGTGCGGCAAAACCTGGAAGCCATCTGGCCGAAGGTGACAATCAGGAAGTGATATTAGAAGAACGGTATCAGCTCGCCAGTGATCCCAAAAAAAGGATTGCCCAGGCCGCTACTGCGATGGTTGAAGAAGGGATGACCGTGATTCTGGATAGCGGAAGCACTACCTTACTGATCGCGGAGGCGTTAAACCGGAAAAGCAATATTACCGTGATTACCAATAGCCTGCCTGCCGCATTTACGCTGTCAGAAAACAAAGACATTACGTTGGTTGTCTGTGGGGGAACGGTACGCCACAAAACCCATTCAATGCATGGCACCATCGCGGAACGTTCATTACAAGGGATAAGCGCTGACCTGATGTTTGTTGGCGCCGATGGGATTGATGCCACGAATGGTATTACCACATTCAATGAAGGTTATTCCATTAGCAGCGTAATGGCAGCGGCGGCGCATAAGGTCATTGCCGTACTGGATGCGACTAAGTTCAATCGACGTGGTTTTAATCAGGTATTACCGATGGAGAAGATTGACTGCGTGATTACCGATGACGGCATTAGCAAACAGGATAAATCAGCACTGACAAAAACAGGCGTTGAATTGCTGGTCGTTTAGAGGTGCCAGGTTTCCCGTTTCCCCCCAGAGCGTTGCAGCCTATCTTTTTGCTGCAACGCTTTCTGGTTGATGCCTACAATAAATTACATATTGAAGTATCACACTTACTTAATACGACAAATATTCCTTCATATATTATATAATATACCCTCAAACATACAATCTTCAAAAAAAATACAACCTTCGATAATGTCATGACGAGCTAGTATAATTATACGCACAACGTTACCATTAAAAAAATCAACATCACCTATAAACGTCAGTAAATCATGCGCTAAATAATGATTCCAAAATCGTTATCAACGTAATAAAAAACATAAAATGAATATAAATTTATTCCCAAAAATACATGCCTTCGTTCTAATTTACAAACATAAATCATACAATAAAAAGCTTACAAACTTATCGCTAAAATAATATTCATTCATGAAATAAATATCACAAGGATTAGGTTATTATGACGTTAATAAACAAAATGCTGATTGTGGGCGCGCTAGCTTTAGCCGCAGGCAATGCTGCCGCAACCGATGGGCAAATAATCTTTAATGGCGAGATCATCGAATCTACCTGCGAAATCAACACTCCTAACCGTGAAGTTAATGTCGAACTGGGAAGCTACAATAGGTACCAGTTCAGGGCCGCTGGCGACCGCAGCCCAAAAATTCCGTTCACTCTTCCATTAATCAACTGCCCAATGACCGCATGGGAGCACATTGATGGAACCAAGGATGCGTCATTCCAGTTATGGCTGGAAACACGCTCAGGCGGCACGGTCGTTAACCACCCAGACCTGGCGAAAGTCAGCAGTATGACCACCGCCGCTGACGGGGTCGGTATCCAGATTGAGGATGCAAAAACCCAAACGATCATACCGTTGAACAGGCTGGCCACGCCGAAAATATCCTACAAGATTACGGGGGCCACGATGAACGTCGACCTGTTCGCCTACTACGTTTCAACAGAAGCTCCCGCTGACATTACCGCCGGTGAAGCCGACGCTGCCGTTGATGTCACACTCGATTACCGTTAATCGTCACTGCGGTGCAGCCTGCGCATTTACACGGGCTGTACCCATTCCCCCTGTTTTTGCAGCATCAGGTAGAAAAATGACCATCTTGATACGGATCATCACGGTAGTAATAACCTTGTTGTGTAACACCCTTGTCAGCCAGGCGCAGGCCGGAGGCGTAGTATTACAGAGAACGCGGGTTATCTATAACGCCGATCGTAAAGAGGCGGCGCTACCGCTGCTCAACCACAGCGATAAAATGCCTTATCTGCTGCAATCCTGGGTTGATAATCTCCAGGACGGCGAGCGCGGCCCATTTATTATTACGCCACCGCTATTTCGTCTTGATGCAGGTGATAGTTCGTCATTGCGTATTATAAAAACGGATGCTTCATTACCTGACGATAAAGAATCAATGTTTTATATCAATGTGCGAGCCATTCCTGCGCAAAATAAATCAACCGCCGACAAGAACATGCTGACGCTGGTTTTTAAGACCCGTATCAAGCTTTTTTACCGTCCTGCGCAGCTTAAAGGACGGGCTGTCGATGCCTGGAAAACGGTGGTATTTAAACGTAGCGGTAATTCACTCAATATTTATAACCCGTCTGAATATTATGTTGTTTTCGCAGGAATGAATGTTGGAAAAACCGAATTAACGCAGAGTATTGATTATCTGGCTCCCGGCGAAAATAAAACATTGCCGCTGCCTGCGAACACTGGAAATACCGTGAAATGGGCGGCAATAAATGATTACGGTGGCAGTACTGAACCGGAAACCCGTCAATTGCAATAAGCACATAACAGCAAACAAAATTACGGATTCCAGTAATGAAAATAATCATAGCCCCCAAGAGCAGGCTGATTTTTAACCGCTTGACGGTTTTCGTCAAACACAGTTTACCGCTGGTCTTTTCCGCCAGTGGGCTGGTCTGTAGCACAGCCTATACCGCAGAATATTATTTTGATTCGTCCATGCTGGAAACTCAAAAAAGTGGCATGCAACCTACCGATCTGTCGCTATTTTCACAGGAAAAATCGCAGCTTCCGGGCGATTACCGCGTAGATATTTATCTCAATAAAAATAAAATCGGGCAGAAGACGCTAGCGTTTACCGCCAACGCCAGCCAGCAGCTGGAACCGCAGTTCACCATCGCTCAGCTACGTGAACTGGGGGTAAAGGTGGATGATATTCCGGCGTTAGCCGAGAAAAGCGACGACGCGATAATCAGCGCATTGCCGTCGCTTATCCCCAGTACGACCATAGACTTCGACTTCAACCACAGCCGGCTGAATATGAGTATTCCGCTGATTGCGCTCTATCGTGATGCCCGAGGCTACGTTGCCCCCTCCCGTTGGGATAGCGGCGTCCCAGCCCTATTCACCAATTACAGCTTTTCCGGCTCTGATACACGCTATCAGCGAGGCGACCAGAGCGAGCGCCAATATCTTAATTTGCAAAATGGTGCCAACGTCGGCCCATGGCGGCTGCGCAACTACAGCACCTGGAACC
Organism: Citrobacter sp. Marseille-Q5395; assembly: GCF_947057495.1. Lineage (NCBI taxonomy): Bacteria > Pseudomonadati > Pseudomonadota > Gammaproteobacteria > Enterobacterales > Enterobacteriaceae > Citrobacter > Citrobacter sp. Marseille-Q5395. Next base: position 646,598 of record NZ_CAMSEL010000001.1, read on the forward strand.
GCGACGATCGGTCGTCCAGTTGGAATACCATTAACAGTTATCTCCAGCGCGATATTAAGACGCTGAAATCTCAGCTATTGATAGGTGAAAGTGCCACCACTGGCAGCCTGTTTTCCAGCTATCAGTTCACCGGGATGCAGCTCGCCTCTGACGACAACATGCTGCCCAACAGCCAGCGCGGTTTTGCGCCGACCATTCGCGGCATCGCCAATACCAGCGCCATCATCACGGTACGGCAAAACGACTACATCATTTATCAAAGTAATGTACCCGCCGGGGCATTTGAAATTAACGACCTTTACCCCAGCGCCTCCAGCGGCGACCTGGATATCACCATTGAAGAGAGCGACGGCTCCCTTCGCCACTTTGTCCAGCCTTACTCCTCGCTACCGTTGATGCAGCGCCCAGGGCGTTTGAAGTACAGCGTCACCGCCGGGAAATTTCGCGCCACTACCAGCAACGATAGCGACGAACCCGAGTTTGCCGAAGGGACGGCGATATATGGCCTGAATAACACACTCACGCTCTACGGTGGCCTGCTCGGAGCAGAAAACTATCAGTCGCTGGGCGCAGGCGTCGGCAGCACACTGGGGATGATTGGGGCACTGGCGGTGGACATCACTCGTGCCGACAGTCAGTTCGACGATCAACAGTCTGCATCGGGCTACCAGTGGCGAACCCAATACACCAAAGAGATCCCGGAAACAGGAACCAACCTGTCGCTGAGCTATTATCGCTACACCAGCAGCGGCTTCTTTACCTTCTCAGATGCGAATGCACACGGTCAGGACAGTAGCCAACGCCAGCGTAGCCAAATTCAGCTCAACCTTAGCCAGTCGCTGTTTGGCAGCGTGAGTTTTTACACCTCTGGCTCGCAACGTGATTACTGGAATAGCGGTGGGCATGATCGCAACTTATCGCTGGGGATTAACGGCCAGATAGCCGGAATTGGCTACAACCTTAGCGGGCAGTTCACCGACTATGACGAAGAAGATAACGACCGCACGCTTTCGCTTAGCCTCAGCATTCCACTGGATCGCTGGCTACCACACAGTCGGGCGTCATACCGCATGACAAATCAGAAAGACCGCGCCACTCAGAATGAAGCCCGCCTCGATGGCTCATTGTTGCAGGACAACCGTCTGAGCTACTCGCTCAAGCAAACCCAGGATACTGATAACAACCACAGCAGCAGCCTTGGCAGTAGTTATCGCTCAGCCTATGGCACTTTCAACGCCAATTACGACTACAGCAATGACAGCCGCCAGTACAGCTACGGCGCGTCCGGCGGCATCGTGATGCATCGGCACGGCGTCACGCTGTCGCAACCGCTGGGTAACAGTTTCGCGCTGATCGACCTCAACGGCGCACCCGGCGTACGCGTGCAGAACTATCCCGGTATCGCCACCGATCCGTTCGGTTACGCGGTGATCCCTTATCTGACTTCGTACCAGGAAAACCGGATCTCACTGGATACCACGCTAATGCCTGATGACGTTGACGTGCAGCAAACCACACAAGTGGTTGTGCCAAACAATGGTGCAGTGGTCACCGCCCGTTTTACTGCCGATATCGGCCTGCGCGTGTTGGTCACGCTGCGCGACAAAAATGGCAACCCTGTGCCATTTGGCGCACGGGCCAGCAATCCAGATAGCGGGCAGGAAAATATTGTCGATGAAGGCGGCGTTCTTTATCTGGCGGGGGTCTCTACGCAGCCACAGCCCTGGACTGTGCAGTGGGGGAATCAGGCCGATCAACAGTGCCAGTTTACCTTCAGCTTACCTGCCGGCAAAGCCAGCAAGGCCTCAGTTTTGCGTGGCACTGCCCAGTGTCTCTAAGGATAAAAACAATGAAAAAAAGCGCGTTTATCATGGCTATTTTACTGTGTAGCAGCCATTCTGCGCAGGCTGCCTTCGGCAGTTGTGAAGCCAATGAGGTCTATTCCAGCGATCTTTCTGCCGACTGGAGTGAAGCTGACAACGTTGTCGGGCATAACTCGACATCGACTGCCCCGGTCACGGGAAACAGTTATCAAATCACCTGCGACTGCCCGAAAAACACCGGGGTTAATCCCTATTACAGGGCGGACTCACTGCTCCCGACCCAGGGACAAACTACGGGTTACTACAAGCTGAACGATAGCCTGGATATTCGCACCACGCTCAGAGACATTCCCGGAAAAGGCGAACAGGTTGTTCCCATGGCGAGCGTGAAAGAGAGCGTGCTCTACCAGGAGAGATCCGACAACGGTTTGTGTCGCGACGATGACCCCAGCAAACGTGCCGCCGCCGTAACGATCGGGGCACAAACTAAGTTTGAACTGCGCATTACTAAACCGTTTTTAGGGGAGTTGATTATCCCGCAGACGGATGTAGCGGTGATTAAAGCCGCGTGGAGCAACAATGTATCCTCTCCTCAAAGCCCTGGCGCCTATAAAAACCTGGTTACGCTTTCCATCAGCGGGCGGATCACCGTACCGCAGAACTGCAAAATTAATCAGGGCGACGTGGTTCAGGTCAATCTTGGTTTTATTAACGGCAACCGCTTTACCACCAAAGACGCCATGCCCGACGGCTATACGCCGGTAACATTCGATATTACCTACGATTGTGGCGATACCTCGACCATCGCAAATACCTTACAGATGAGATTTGACGCTGACGATATCATCAATCAGTACATTCTCGTGGCTCGGCGCAGAAGCGGGGATAACGTTCCGGATGTAGGTATTCGTATGCGGCATACCGACGGAGGAGCAACGAATATTCCGTTTTCTGACGGCATTGTTGCTCTCGACTCGTCAGGTTCCGGCGCAGCCCATATGTCCGCGTACCCCGTCAACCTGGTCGGCGGCGTGCTGGCTCCGGGAAAATTCAGTGGCACGGCCACCATCACAATTATTGTCAGATAACGCGATGACGAATGAAAAAATCGGATGACGCGTCGCTGACCAGAACCACAAAAAAACGTACAATTTATTGAAATTTAACATCATTGTAGTATTTGGCAAGCACAGCGACGCCCGATGAAATATTACTAGCCCTGCTGCTCCAGCGCATATTTATACAGCGCATTTTTCTTCACGCCGTGGATCTCTGCCGCCAGGGCTGCCGCTTTCTTCAGCGGTAGCTCTTTTTGCAGCAATGCCAGCGTGCGCAATGCTTCGGCAGGTAGTTCATCTTCCTGCGCTTTATGCCCTTCGACAATCAGCACCATTTCACCCTTACGGCGATTTTCATCTTCTTTTACCCATGCCAGCAGTTCGCCGACCGGTGCGCCGTGAATGGTTTCCCAGGTTTTGGTCAGCTCGCGCGCCAGGACCACGTAGCGGGATTCCCCCCACACAGCCACCATATCTTCCAGACTATCCAGCAGGCGATGGGTTGATTCATAGAAAATCAATGTACGTGGTTCAGCTTCGATGGCTTTCATCGCATCACGACGGCCTTTCGATTTCGCCGGTAAGAAACCTTCGTAGCAAAAACGATCCGACGGCAAACCGGCTGCGCTCAGCGCGGCAATGGCAGCACACGGGCCAGGCAGAGGAACCACACGAATACCGGCTTCCCGGCAGGTGCGCACTAAATGGTAGCCAGGATCGTTAATCAGCGGCGTTCCGGCGTCGGAAACCAGCGCGATGTTTTGCCCTTCTTTCAACTTCGCCACCAGCGTTTCGGCCTTTTGCTGTTCGTTATGGTCATGCAGCGCAAACAAACGGGCGTTAATCGCGAAATGTTGCAGCAATAAACCTGTATGACGCGTATCTTCAGCGGCAATTAAATCAACAGCTTGCAATACTTCGAGCGCTCGTTGGGTAATATCAGCCAAATTTCCGATAGGAGTAGGTACAATAAAGAGTTGGCCTTGAGAATTATCCGCCGATTCGTGTTGTTTCATTGTGTCGTCCGTATTGCCGATTTAATATTGAGCATTGCGTAAAAAATATCACTGGATACAGTATGGTACCCTCAACATTTTCTCGTTTGAAAGCCGCGCGCGCTCTGCCAGTAATCCTGGCAGCATTGATCTTCGCCGGCTGTGGCACCCAGGCGCCAGACCAAAGTGCAGCCCACATGCAGGGCACCGCACAGGCTGATTCCGGCTTTTATCTGCAGCAAATGCAGCAAAGCTCAGATGATAGCAAGACCAACTGGCAATTACTCGCCATTCGTGCGCTGCTGAAAGAAGGCAAGACCCAGCAGGCTGTCGAATTGTTCAAGCAACTCCCACAGAGTCTGAACGATACACAACGTCGCGAACAGTCTTTATTGGCTGTTGAAATCAAGCTGGCACAAAAAGACATTGCTGGCGCGCAGGCGCTGCTGGATAAACTCACTCCGGCCGATTTCGATCACAACCAGCAGGCTCGCTACTGGCAAGCGCAGATCGATGCCAGCCAGGGGCGCCCATCGTTAACACTGCTGCGCGCTCTGATTGCTCAGGAACCGCTACTGTCAGCACAGGACAAGCAGAAAAACATCGACGCCACCTGGCAGGCTCTCTCGTCAATGACGAAAGAGCAGGCACAGACACTGGTCATCAATGCGGATGAAAACGTTCTGCAAGGCTGGCTGGATCTGCAACGCGTGTGGTTCGATAACCGTAGCGACCCGGATATGATGAAAGCGGGTATTGCCGACTGGCAAAAACGTTATCCGCAAAACCCTGGTGCGAAATTACTACCCACTCAGTTGATAAACGTCCAGAGCTTTAAGCCAGCATCCACCAGTAAAATTGCGCTGTTGCTGCCTCTGAATGGCCAGGCTGCTGTTTTTGGTCGTACTATTCAACAGGGCTTTGAAGCGGCTAAAAATATGGGCACGCAACCCGTAGCTACTCCTGTTGCAGCCCCCACCGCATTGGCTACGAGCAACACTGAAGCGAATACTCAACCGCAGACTGCCGACGGTGTTGCCAGCCCTTCTCAGGCCTCGGTGAGCGATCTGACACAGGATGCGCCAGCACAGCCAGAAGCTGCTGTCAGCACACCGCAAACTGCACCAGCCCCGGCGACGACGGCAAGCACGCCAGCGAATCCATCCGCTGAGCTGAAAATCTACGACACCTCATCACAACCGCTAAATCAAATCCTGGCCCAGGTTCAGCAGGATGGCGCCAGCATTGTTGTCGGCCCGCTGCTGAAAAACAATGTTGAAGAACTGATGAAAAGCAACACACCGCTGAATGTGCTGGCGCTTAACCAACCTGAGGCGGTGCAGAATCTGGCAAATATTTGCTATTTCGCTCTGTCACCAGAAGACGAAGCTCGCGATGCCGCACGCCATATTCACTCGCAGGGTAAGCAGGCCCCGCTGCTGCTTATCCCTCGTAGCGCGCTTGGCGATCGCGTGTCCAACGCCTTTGCTCAGGAGTGGCAGGCGCTTGGTGGCGGCGTGGTGTTACAGCAGAAATTCGGCTCCACCGCGGAACTGAAAATGGGCGTCAACGGCGGTTCAGGGATCTCCCTGACGGGTAGCCCTATTGTATCCTCTATACCTTCGCAGCCTGGCGTGACGATTGGTGGCCTGACAATTCCAGCTCCACCAAGCGATGCGCAAATCACCGGTGGCGGTGGTCGCGTTGATGCCGTGTATATTCTGGCAACGCCAGAAGAAATCGCGTTTATTAAACCGATGATTGCTATGCGTAACGGCAGCCAGAGCGGTGCAACCCTTTACGCCAGCTCTCGTAGCGCACAAGGCACAGCCGGCCCTGACTTCCGACTGGAAATGGAAGGCTTGCAGTACAGCGAAATCCCGATGTTGGCCGGCGGTAACGAGCCTCTCATGCAACAAGCGCTAAGCGCGGTGCATAACGACTACTCGCTTGCGCGCATGTACGCAATGGGTGTCGATGCCTGGTCGCTGGCTAACCACTTTTCGCAAATGCGTCAGGTGCAGGGCTTCGAAATTAATGGCAACACCGGTGCATTAACCGCGACTCAGGATTGCGTGATTAACAGGAAGTTATCATGGCTCAAATACCAGCAAGGGCAAGTCGTCCCCGCCAGTTAACGAGTAAAGAGACCGGTGACGCGTGGGAAGCTACCGCGCGTGACTGGCTGGAACGCAAAGGACTGCGTTTTATTGCCGCCAACGTACGTGAACGTGGCGGCGAAATTGACCTGATAATGCGTGAAGGCAAAACGACCGTCTTTGTTGAAGTCCGTTTCCGCCGTTCAGCCCTTTTTGGCGGCGCGGCAGCAAGTGTGACCCGTAGCAAACAACACAAATTATTACAGACCGCCCGTTTGTGGCTCGCCCGTCATAATGGGAGTTTTGATACTGTGGATTGCCGGTTCGATGTGTTAGCCTTCACCGGAAATGATGTTGAGTGGTTTAAGGATGCGTTTAATGACCACTCATAATTGAAGATACAGAGCCTGGTTCTTAAGGATTAGCGTGTTAGATAGAATTAAAGTCTGCTTTACAGAAAGCATTCAAACTCAGATTGCTGCGGCTGAAGCGCTTCCGGATGCGATTTCCCGTGCAGCCATGACGCTGGTTCAATCCCTGCTCAATGGCAACAAAATTCTCTGTTGTGGTAATGGGACGTCCGCTGCCAACGCACAGCATTTTGCTGCCAGCATGATCAACCGTTTTGAAACAGAACGCCCCAGTTTACCTGCTATTGCACTAAATACTGATAATGTGGTCTTAACTGCGATTGCCAACGATCGCCTGCACGACGAAGTTTATGCAAAACAAGTCCGTGCGCTGGGACATGCAGGTGATGTTCTGTTGGCTATCTCTACGCGTGGTAATAGCCGCGATATCGTTAAAGCCGTTGAAGCTGCCGTCACGCGTGACATGACGATCGTAGCGCTGACCGGTTATGACGGGGGTGAACTGGCCGGATTATTGGGGCCACAGGATGTCGAAATCCGCATTCCCTCACACCACAGCGCCCGCGTTCAGGAAATGCATATGCTGACGGTAAACTGCCTTTGCGATCTCATCGATAACACGCTTTTCCCTCACCAGGATGATTAAGGAGTACACATGAAGGCATTTTCGCCGCTCGCAGTCGTTATTTCTGCGTTGCTGTTGCAAGGCTGTGTAGCTGCCGCCGTTGTCGGAACTGCAGCTGTAGGGACTAAAGCCGCAACAGACCCTCGCAGTGTCGGCACCCAGGTAGATGATGGTACCCTGGAATTACGCGTCAATACGGCGTTGTCAAAAGATGCCCAAATTAAGAAAGAAGCGCGCATCAACGTCAGCGCCTATCAGGGTAAGGTGCTGCTGGTCGGTCAGTCTCCTAATAGCGAGCTTTCTGCACGAGCAAAACAAATTGCTATGGGCGTAGAAGGCACGACGGAAGTATTTAACGAGATCCGTCAGGGCCAGCCAATCGGTCTTGGCGAAGCATCCAACGATACCTGGATCACCACCAAAGTTCGTTCCCAGTTGCTGACCAGCGATCAGGTGAAATCCTCTAACGTTAAAGTGACAACCGAGAATGGAGAAGTATTCCTGTTGGGTCTGGTCACCGAGCGTGAAGCGAAGGCTGCAGCAGATATCGCCAGCCGGGTAAGTGGCGTGAAGCGCGTCACCACAGCCTTTACGTTCATCAAATAACGCGTAAATAGCCCGGTGAGGCCATACTCGCCGGGTTATTTCGCTCTTTCCCGAAGCTGGGATGAAGTAAGAACTGACACCCCTTCATGAGCAGGTGAGATAGCTTCCGCCAGCATTGCCCGCGCAACATCACGCGCCTCAATCGATTTCCAGTTTCCGGGCAGCAGCCGGAATAACGGTGCAAAGAACATTTCATTTGCCCGCTGCTTATCCCGTTCCCCCAACAACATTGAAGGCCGTGCAATCGTTAACCGTGGCCAGTTCTGAGCAATCAGCGCCTGTTCCATTTCACCTTTAACCCGGTTATAAAAAAATGGGGAGTTGGCATTGGCTCCCATAGCGCTGACTACCAGCATATGCTGGGCCCCCAGGCGAAGACCCGTCAGGGCGGTATCCACCACTAGGGTATAGTCTGCGTGAATAAATGCCTCTTTGCTGCCCGCTTCTCGTCGGGTGGTTCCCAGGCAGCAAAAAACGATATCTATCGGATCGTTCACCTGTGCCAGCGCATCTGTCAGTTGCGGATCGTGCGGGTTATAAACCCCAACCGTATCGGCCAGTGGGCGGCGTGTTGGAGCAGTAATGGCGTGGATCCGCGGTTCATTCAGCAGCATACGCAATAAATGCCCCCCCACCAACCCCGTTGCACCTGTAATTAACACCTGACTCATCGCTTCTCCTTCCTTTGCGCCCACTATCATTTATCTAACTATAGATCACGTAGCCAAAGCATTTTTTTACCAAAACCCAATGTGTTGTCAGTGAATTTGATTTCATCCAGCCGAATCTCCCAGACGGGCGCAGGCATCATTTTGGCGACAGGGAAGCGGCGATTATAAGCTTTACGCGCTAAGTCACTCTCTTCTCCCTCCAGACGCCTGATTTCCCCTTTAAACTGCACACCGCGGATCAGCGCCACCGTTTTGGGCTGGCCGTTTACCGTTCCAGCAACGGGTGCGCGCGGGCCGGACATCTGTGCATGGCGCGTCTTCTCTTCGGTGAGCAAATAGAACGCCATCTTTTGTGCATCAAACAGATAAAATGCATTGGCACACCACAATTCACCCTCATGGTGCACACACCAGGTCACGACGTGCTGTTTTGCCAGCCAACGAGTCACCGCAGTCAGTGTTTCCATTTCTGTTCTCTTTTATACTGTAAGTTTGAAAATTATCACGTCGATGGTGACAATGACACCCTGGTATCTGTACCTGATCCGTACCGCAGACAACGCCCTATACACCGGAATAACAACCGATGTGCAACGCCGCTATAAGCAGCATCAGAGTGGAAAAGGCGCAAAAGCACTGCGCGGAAAGGGGGAATTAACTCTGGCATTTGCGGCGCAAGTCGGCGACCGTTCGCTGGCCCTGCGCATAGAATATCGTATTAAACAGCTTACAAAGCGTCAGAAAGAACGCCTTGTAGAAGGCGAAGGGTTTGAGGCGCTACTGAGCAGCCTGCAAACCCCGGCGCTTAAAAACGATTGAAGTGATCGTGGTATTCCACCAAACCCGTCACACCATTCAGCGCATCTTCCGCCAGGCGATGCACCTGAAATGCGCTTTCGGTACCAGGCCAGCGGCAATGAAGATCGTGGTGAGCGGCCAGTTCAAAGCCTAAGCGACTGTACAATGCTGGATCGCCCAGTGTGACCACCGCGGCGTAACCAAACTCGTTCAGCGAATCCAGCCCTTCATAAACCAGTTGACGCGCCAGACCCTGTCCACGGTAGTTTTCATCAACCGCCAGTGGAGCCATTCCGACCCATTGCAGGTCTTCACCCTGTACATCAACAGGACTGAACGCGACATAGCCCACAACCTGGCCTTCGTCATCGGTCGCAACCAGACCCAGCGTCAGAAAGCCATCTTCGCGCAGGTCATGTACTAACTTCGCTTCTGCATCGCTATCAAATGAGCGGCGCAGCAACGCATCAATACCAGGGGCATCAATGGGAATTTCAACTCGAATCAGCATGGTTCACCTACCGAGGTCTGTTTGGTTTCTGGCGAATGTTTCATACCCGCCTCAACAAAGTCCGCCAGTTGCAGCAGCATGACACGCAACGGTTTCGGCATCTGCTCCAGTTCAATGGCGTCCATCAGATTTTTCACATGTAGCCCTAATTCTGTATCGCCTTCAATCACCAGGCGACGCTGGAAGAAAAGCGTATCCGGGTCCTGCTTGCGCGCTGCAATCATCAATAAATCGCTGGCATCTGCGCTAAAACTCACATCAGCGTCTGCGTCCTGACTGACGATAAGTTTGTCGTTCTCAACAGAGGTATACCATCTGAGGCCAATATCGCGAACATTTATGCTCAACCAGCGACCGTCGAGAAACTCAAGTTCTCCATCGGCCAGCGCCTGGCGAAATTGCCAGCTCAAGACTTGTTCCAAGACCTGGCGCTTCAGCGTAAAGGGCGTCAGTTTAACCGGTACACTCATCAGAGAAGGACCAAAATGTACTAAGCGTGAACGCAGTTTTTCCAACACGAGCTTTACTCCCTGTTTCAATAGTCCTGCTATTTTGCCATATCAAATAAACGACATAGCGGCATAAATCAACAATTCGATGCGAAATTGTTACCTCTTTATTGGTGTCACCAATACGACTTTAACTGCCTCAAATCAAAAATTGTCTCAGCAAGGTTAACTAAAATCCCTCTTCGTTAACATTTTTGCGCCCTGGTGGCGCAACTTTCAGGATAAATTATGGAGCTGCTCTGCCCTGCCGGAAATCTCCCGGCGCTTAAGGCGGCCATCGAGAACGGCGCTGATGCTGTATACATCGGGCTGAAAGATGACACCAACGCCCGTCATTTCGCCGGCCTTAATTTTACCGAGAAAAAATTGCAGGAAGCGGTGAATTTTGTCCATCAACACCGCCGTAAGCTGCACATCGCAATTAACACCTTTGCGCACCCGGATGGTTACGCACGTTGGCAACGAGCCGTTGATATGGCGGCGCAACTGGGTGCTGATGCGCTGATCCTCGCCGATCTCGCTATGCTTGAGTATGCCGCAGAGCGCTACCCGCATATTGAGCGCCATGTCTCCGTTCAGGCATCCGCAACCAACGAGGAAGCGATTAATTTCTACCATCGCAACTTTGACGTCGCACGCGTTGTTCTACCACGTGTGCTATCAATCCATCAGGTAAAACAGCTCGCTCGCGTAACACCAGTTCCTTTAGAAGTGTTTGCCTTTGGCAGTCTGTGCATTATGGCGGAAGGTCGCTGCTATCTTTCGTCTTATCTGACGGGTGAATCCCCCAACACCGTTGGTGCGTGCTCCCCTGCCCGATTTGTTCGCTGGCAGCAAACCCCAGCAGGCCTTGAATCTCGCCTGAATGAAGTGCTGATTGACCGCTATCAGGACGGTGAAAACGCAGGTTATCCAACGCTTTGTAAGGGACGCTATCTTGTGGACGGTGAGCGTTATCATGCGCTGGAGGAGCCGACCAGCCTTAATACGTTAGAACTGCTACCCGATCTGATGGCAGCCAACATCGCCTCGGTGAAAATTGAGGGACGTCAGCGTAGCCCGGCTTACGTCAGCCAGGTGGCGAAAGTGTGGCGCCAGGCGATTGACCGTTGCAAAGCCGATCCGCAGAACTTTGTTCCGCAAAGCGCCTGGATGGAAACACTCGGTTCAATGTCCGAAGGCACGCAGACTACGCTTGGTGCGTATCACCGTAAATGGCAGTGAGAAAAGCAATGAAATATTCCTTAGGACCAGTGCTCTACTACTGGTCGAAAGAAACGCTGGAAGATTTTTATCAGCAGGCCGCTACCAGTAATGCCGACGTTATCTATCTTGGGGAAGCTGTGTGTAGCAAACGCCGCGCCACCAAAACGGGTGACTGGATTGATATGGCAAAATCACTCGCCAGTAGCGGGAAACAGGTGGTGCTGTCCACGCTGGCGCTGGTTCAGGCATCATCGGAGCTGGGTGAGCTGAAGCGCTATGTAGAAAATGGCGACTTCCTGCTGGAAGCCAGCGATCTGGGCGTTGTGAACATGTGCGCCGAACGTAAACTGCCATTTGTCGCCGGGCATGCGCTCAACTGCTACAACGCCGTGACCCTTCGTCTGTTGCTTAAACAAGGCATGGTGCGCTGGTGTATGCCAGTAGAACTATCCCGCGACTGGCTGGTGAATCTGCTCAACCAGTGTGATGACTTGGGTATTCGCAACCAGTTTGAAGTCGAAGTTCTGAGCTACGGGCATCTACCTTTAGCGTACTCTGCCCGCTGCTTTACCGCACGCTCTGAGGACCGACCAAAAGACGAATGCGAAACCTGCTGCATCAAATATCCAAATGGCCGCGATGTCCTGTCGCAAGAGAACCAGCAGGTCTTTGTCCTGAATGGGATTCAGACCATGAGCGGTTATGTCTACAACCTCGGTAATGAACTGACGTCCATGCAGGGCCTGGTTGATATCGTCCGTCTGTCCCCATTAGGAACCGAGACATTCGCGATGCTTGATGCCTTCCGTGCCAATGAGAATGGCTGTGCCCCATTACCACTTACTGCCCACAGCGACTGTAACGGCTACTGGAAACGTCTGGCAGGTCTGGAGCTTCAGGCGTAAAAAAGCTCACTTTGTTAACAACGGTAATCAAATTTTAATGCAGTATTAAAAGATTAACCGGTAACAAAGTGAGCCGTTATGACTGACAAAATTATTCCGTTCTCGGTGCTGGATCTGGCACCGATCCCCGAAGGTTCCAGTGCAAAAGAGGCTTTTACGCACTCTCTGGATCTCGCTCAACTGGCTGAAAAGCGCGGCTACCATCGCTACTGGCTGGCTGAACATCACAATATGACCGGTATCGCCAGTGCAGCAACCTCTGTACTGATAGGTTATCTGGCAGCCAATACCACCACCCTGCGTCTGGGGTCCGGTGGGGTCATGCTACCTAACCATTCACCGTTGGTGATCGCTGAGCAGTTCGGGACGCTGAATACGCTGTATCCTGGCCGTATCGACCTGGGCCTTGGACGTGCGCCAGGCAGCGATCAACCCACCATGCGCGCACTGCGCCGTCATATGAGCGGTGATATCGATAACTTCCCGCGCGATGTGGCGGAACTGGTGGACTGGTTTGACGCATGCGATCCTAATCCACAAGTACGCCCGGTTCCCGGCTATGGTGAGCAAATTCCGGTCTGGTTACTGGGATCCAGCCTGTACAGCGCACAACTGGCAGCACAGCTTGGTTTGCCGTTTGCCTTCGCCTCACACTTCGCACCAGATATGCTGCACCAGGCATTGCATCTGTATCGCACTCAGTTCAAACCTTCAGCACGGCTGGCAACACCGTATGCCATGGTGTGCATCAATATCATTGCCGCTGACAGCAATCGTGATGCCGAATTTCTCTTTACCTCGATGCAGCAGGCATTCGTAAAATTGCGTCGGGGTGAAACCGGACAGTTACCACCTCCGGTAGAAAATATGCATCAGCTGTGGTCCGCTTCTGAGCAGTATGGCGTTCAGCAGGCACTGAGTATGTCGCTGGTGGGAGATAAAGTGAAAATACGTCATGGACTGGAGTCGATTCTGCGTGAAACACAAGCGGATGAAATTATGGTCAATGGGCAGATTTTCGACCACCAGGCACGTTTACATTCGTTTGATTTAGCGATGCAGGTGAAAGAAGAGTTGGTTGGGTAGGGCGTTGTTTTGCCCGGTGGTGCTTCGCTTACCGGACCTACGAGAGCGTGTAGGCCGGATAAGCGTAGCGCCATCCGGCACTAAAAGGTTACTGGTACACAGGCAATAGATTCACGCTCGACAGGATGTGGATAACCGCGTTGCCGACGCCGAAGACCAGGATCAGAGCAATCATCGGCTTGCCCCCCCATACACGGAATTTCGGGCTACCGAAGCGTTGACGGGATTTACGCGCCAGTAATGCCGGGACAATTGCCGCCCAAATCGTTGCTGCTAATCCTGCATAACCAATTGCATACAGGAAACCGTTCGGCCACAGCAGGCCACCCACAATCGGCGGAACAAAAGTCAGTAATGCCGTTTTAAAGCGGCCCATTGCAGAATCGTCAAAACCAAACAGATCCGCCAGATAGTCAAACAGCCCCAGCGTCACTCCAAGAAACGAACTCGCTACCGCAAAGTTAGAGAACACCACCAGCAGCAGATCCAGACTACGGCTGTTCAACACACCACTCAGCGCCTGCACCAGCACATCAATGTTACCGCCCTGCTGTGCAATACCAACAAATTCAGGACGCGGAATATTGCCCATCGTCCCCAGCAACCATACGGTGTACAGCACCAGCGCCAGCAGCGTGCCGTAAACGAGGCATTTAACAATGGTGCGCGGGTCTTTGCCGTAGTACTTCATCAGACTCGGTACGTTGCCGTGGTAGCCAAATGAGGCGAGGCAAAACGGCAGCGTCATCAGCAAATACGGCGTATATGAAGCATTGCTTTCCGCCACGTTAAACAGCGTAGTCGGTGTCACATGCCCTAACAAACTGCCGAAGGTCAGGAAGAACGTTATTACCTTCGCACCCAGTACAATGGCGGTCATGCGACTGACCGCTTTAGTACTCAACCACACCACAAACGCTACCAGCAGAGCAAAACCAAATCCTGCCGCACGTGCCGGAACATTCAGCGACATCTCCGAGAAGGTGTGATGCAGGATCGAACCGCTCGCAGAAATGTATGCATAGGTCAGAATATAGAGTACAAAAGCAATCGAGATACCATTAACAACGTTCCAGCCCTTGCCCAACAGGTCTTTAGTAATGGTGTCAAAACTGGATCCAATACGATAATTCAGATTGGCCTCCAGGATCATCAGCCCGGAATGCAGCATACAAAACCAGGTAAAGATGAGCGCCGCCATAGACCAGAAGAACCACGCCCCGGACATGACCACTGGCAGAGAAAACATTCCTGCGCCAATAATGGTGCCGCCGATAATCACTACGCCGCCGAGCAGCGAAGGTGACGTTTGGGTGGTGGTTAGTGTTGCCATTCAGCCATCTCTCCAGTCAATTATATTGTGACTACATTTTAATGTGTCGCACTGTACCAGTACACGAGTACAAATGAAATAAAAAAAGCCCCGATTGTTTAGATCGGGGCTGTATATTTTACTTTACGCTTTTAAACCGTAAGGCTTATGCGTCACCACCGAAACGACGACGGCCAGCAGAGTCATCACGGCGAGGCGTAGAAGAATCATCGCGGCGCGGACCACGGTTACCTTCACGACGCTCACCGCTGAAACGACGACCATCGCCACGGCCGCCTTCACGACGCTCACCGCTGAAACTACGACCTTCACCACGACCGCCTTCACGACGTTCGCCGCTGAAGCGACCACCGCCACGACGCTCACCACCGGTGTGCGGTACTGCATCGCCAACCAGTTGCATGTTCATCGGTTTGTTCAGGATACGGGTACGGGTAAAGTGCTGCAGCACGTCGCCCGGCATGCCTTTCGGCAGTTCGATGGTGGAGTGGGAAGCAAACAGCTTGATGTTACCAATATAACGGCTGCTGATATCGCCTTCGTTAGCAATCGCGCCAACGATATGACGAACTTCAACACCGTCGTCACGGCCCACTTCAATGCGGTACAACTGCATATCACCAACGTCACGACGTTCACGACGTGGACGATCTTCACCACCACGTTCTGGACGGTCGCCACGCGGGCCACGATCGTTGCGGTCACGCGGACCACGATCATCGCGGTCGCGGAATTCGCGTTTCGGACGCATCGGAGCATCTGGCGGCAGGATCAGCGGACGTTCACCCTGAGCCATTTTCAGCAGTGCTGCGGCCAGAGTTTCGATATCCAGTTCTTCTTCCGGCTGCATTTTTGCCAGCAGAGCACGGTACTGATCCAGATCGCTGCTTTCCAGCTGTTGCTGTACTTTCGCGGCGAATTTTTCCAGACGGCGTTTGCCCAGCAGGTCTGCGTTCGGCAGTTCTACTTCCGGAATGGTCAGCTTCATGGTGCGTTCGATGTTACGCAGCAGACGACGCTCGCGGTTCTCAACGAACAGCAGCGCACGACCCGCACGACCCGCACGACCAGTACGACCAATACGGTGAACGTAAGACTCAGAGTCCATCGGGATGTCGTAGTTAACAACCAGGCTGATACGCTCAACGTCCAGGCCACGAGCAGCAACGTCGGTCGCAATCAGAATATCCAGACGGCCATCTTTCAGACGCTCCAGAGTCTGCTCACGCAGAGACTGGTTCATGTCGCCATTCAGTGCAGCGCTGCTATAGCCGCTACGCTCCAGTGCTTCAGCGACTTCCAGGGTCGCATTTTTGGTACGTACGAAGATAATCGCCGCATCAAAGTCTTCTGCTTCCAGGAAACGTACCAGAGCTTCATTTTTACGCATGCCCCACACAGTCCAGTAGCTCTGGCTGATGTCAGGACGCGTGGTTACGCTGGACTGAATACGAACTTCCTGCGGCTCTTTCATAAAGCGGCGGGTAATACGACGAATCGCTTCCGGCATAGTTGCAGAGAACAGAGCGGTCTGATGACCTTCCGGGATCTGCGCCATAATCGTTTCAACGTCTTCGATGAAGCCCATACGCAGCATTTCATCAGCTTCGTCCAGCACCAGACCGCTCAGTTTGG
This sequence comes from Citrobacter sp. Marseille-Q5395, assembly GCF_947057495.1. NCBI lineage: Bacteria > Pseudomonadati > Pseudomonadota > Gammaproteobacteria > Enterobacterales > Enterobacteriaceae > Citrobacter > Citrobacter sp. Marseille-Q5395. The sequence continues at coordinate 662,829 of NZ_CAMSEL010000001.1, forward strand.
AGAGATCCAGAGTACCGCGCTTCAGGTGATCCAGCAGACGTCCCGGCGTACCGACAACGATCTGCGGGCCCTGACGCAGGGCACGTAATTGCACGTCATAACGCTGGCCGCCGTACAGGGCAACCACATTCACGCCGCGCATATGTTTAGAGAAATCCGTCATGGCTTCTGCAACCTGAACCGCCAGTTCGCGGGTCGGTGCCAGCACCAGAATCTGAGGTGCCTTCAGCTCAGGATCAAGATTGTTGAGCAGCGGTAAAGAGAACGCTGCAGTTTTGCCGCTACCGGTCTGGGCCATACCCAGAACATCGCGACCGCCCAGCAGATGCGGAATGCACTCTGCCTGGATTGGAGATGGTTTTTCGTAACCCAGATCGGTAAGGGCTTCAAGGATAGGAGCCTTCAGGCCCAGATCTGCAAAAGTGGTTTCGAATTCAGCCATGTAGTACGTGTGCCTCAAAATTAATGGCGGCCAGTCTACATAACTCATCATGAAATTGATCTGCAATTTTCATTGAAAAGTGTGAACCGGCTCAAAGTAGGTGTATTAACGAACAACAACGCCCTCACCCGCGAAGGTGATGGCAATCAAAAAGATTACGGGCTGATGTGTACGTCAGCTATTGCTGGTCCGATTCTGCCAGGTCATCTTGGTCCTGGCCCAGGAGCGATAATTCCAACAATGCGTATCGGTGCTCAACAAAGTTATGAACGTTGTTAGCCACCGCCAGTTTGAACAATGCCGTAGCGTTGTCCAAATCCCCCAGACTTAGGTAGTACTTACCTAAATAGAAGTTGGTTTCACTGAGATGCTCAGCGAGCGAGGTGTTATCCGTTGCGTCCGCCTTCAGGCGTTCCATCAGCGTTGCTTCGCTAATGTTGCCCAGGTAGAACTCGACAATGTTCCATCCCCATTGTTCTTTATCCGATTTCTCGAAGCGCTGCTTTAACGCTTCTTTAGCCTGCTTCTCATCGAGCTTCTGCTCAGCGAGATAAAGCCACAGACTGCGGAAAGGATCATTGGGATCGTCTTGATAAAACGCCAGCAGATCATCTTGCGCTAACTTATCACGACCGCCGTAATACAATGCGATACCGCGATTTAAGTGCGCGTAGTTGTAAGTTGGATCAAGCTCAAGTACAGAATCAAACGCTTCATAGGCAGCATCAAAATTGCCTGCCTGCGTTAAATATATACCTAAGTAATTGAATACTTCAGGCATATCTGGTCGGATTGCCAGCGCTTGTGAAAAATCATTTCGCGCCAGTGCCCTCAGACCGAGACTATCATACAACACTCCGCGCTCATATAAAAGCTGTGCGCGTTCGTCATCGGTTAAAGCCCGACTGGCAAGAATTTGTTCCATACGTGCCAGAATCACTTCCTGCTGTAAAGTCGGTTGCAGTGGTACTGCGAGGACTTCACTCTTACGCCAGGTGGAATTACTGCATCCAGCCAGCGTGAGTGCTGTCGCAACGAAACACCAGCGCAAAAAAGGCTTCATTTCCCACTCCCGAAGACAACGATTGAATGAACGTCCAGTTCCCCGGTTGCTAACAAGGCGTCCTGCCGGGTTAAAGGCCCTCCGCTCACACGGAGGGCAATGGCAACCTTACTCGCCCTGCTGGCTCACCGGTGCTTCCGGTGCAGCTGCGGGTTGAGATTGCTCAGTTGCTTCTTTAATGCTCAGACGTACGCGGCCCTGGCGATCAACTTCCAGAACTTTAACCGGTACTTCCTGGCCCATCTGCAGGTAATCGGTCACTTTCTCTACGCGCTTGTCGGCGATCTGAGAGATGTGTACCAGACCTTCTTTACCGCCACCGATGGCAACGAATGCGCCAAAGTCAACGATACGGGTCACTTTACCGTTGTAGATACGGCCTACTTCGATTTCTGCGGTGATCTCTTCGATACGACGGATAGCATATTTTGCTTTTTCACCGTCGGTCGCCGCGATCTTCACAGTACCATCATCTTCAATTTCGATGGTGGTGCCGGTCTCTTCGGTCAGAGCACGGATAACAGAACCGCCTTTACCGATAACGTCTTTGATCTTGTCCGGGCTGATCTTGATAGTATGGATACGCGGAGCGAACTGAGAAATGTCGCCGCGCGGCGCGTTGATCGCCTGTTCCATCACTCCCAGGATGTGCAGACGCGCACCTTTAGCCTGGTTCAGAGCAACCTGCATGATCTCTTTGGTGATACCTTCAATTTTGATATCCATCTGCAGTGCAGAGATACCGTCGCGGGAACCCGCCACTTTGAAGTCCATATCGCCCAAATGGTCTTCGTCACCCAGGATGTCAGACAGAACAACAAAGTTGTCGCCTTCTTTCACCAGACCCATCGCGATACCCGCAACAGCGGCTTTGATTGGCACACCTGCATCCATCAGCGCCAGGGAAGCACCACACACGGAAGCCATGGAAGAAGAACCGTTAGATTCAGTGATTTCAGACACAACACGTACGGTGTACGGGAATTTGTCCAGGTCCGGCATTACTGCCAGCACGCCGCGTTTCGCCAGACGACCGTGACCAATTTCACGACGTTTCGGAGAACCGACCATGCCAGTTTCGCCTACGCAGTACGGAGGGAAGTTGTAATGGAACAGGAAGTTGTCAGTACGCTCGCCCATCAGTTCATCAAGGTTCTGCGCATCACGCGTGGTTCCGAGGGTCGCAGTAACCAACGCCTGAGTTTCACCACGGGTGAACAGTGCGGAACCGTGAGTACGCGGCAGAACGCCAGTACGCACGTCCAGACCACGGATCATATCTTTTTCACGACCGTCGATACGCGGCTCACCTGCCAGTACGCGGCTACGAACAACGTTTTTCTCGATAGCGTGCAGAATTTCACCCAGTTCGTTAGCGTCCAGGGTTTCGTCTTCTGCAACCAGCGTAGCGATGGTTTCAGATTTGATCACGTCAACCTGAGCATAACGCTCTTGTTTGTCGGTGATGCGGTAAGCATCGCTCAGACGAGATTCTGCCAGCGCTGCAACGCGCGCATTCAGCGCTTCGTTGACGGCTTCTGGCTGCCAGTCCCAACGCGGTTTGCCAGCTTCTTTTACCAGCTCATTGATCGCCTGAATAACAACCTGCTGCTGCTCGTGACCGAACACTACAGCGCCCAGCATCTGGTCTTCGCTCAGCAGTTCAGCTTCGGATTCAACCATCAGTACGGCAGCTTCAGTACCCGCTACAACCAGGTCCAGTTTACTTTCTTTCAGTTCGTCCTGGGTCGGGTTCAGTACGTACTGGTCATTGATGTAACCAACGCGTGCTGCGCCAATCGGGCCGTTGAACGGAATGCCGGACAGAGACAGCGCAGCGGATGCACCGATCATTGCCACGATATCCGGGTTAACCTGCGGGTTAACGGAAACAACAGTCGCGATAACCTGTACTTCGTTTACGAAGCCTTCCGGGAACAGCGGGCGAACCGGGCGGTCAATCAGACGCGCGATCAGGGTTTCACCTTCGCTCGGACGACCTTCACGACGGAAGAAGCTACCTGGGATACGACCAGCAGCGTAAGTACGCTCCTGATAGTTAACAGTCAGCGGGAAGAAATCCTGGCCTGGTTTCGCTTTTTTCTGACCAACAACGGTAACGAATACCGCAGTGTCATCCATGCTAACCATAACGGCGGCAGTCGCCTGACGCGCCATCATGCCGGTTTCCAGCGTTACGGTGTGTTGACCGTACTGGAATTTACGAACGATCGGATTAAGCAAAATAATATCCTTTCTCTATTTTTTTTGACGACACAAATGCGCCATCGTTAATACCCGATCTTCTGCGCATCCTCGCGACTAATGACAACCCTAACCCACGCTTATTGGGTAAAGCCTCTCATTAGCCGCGCGAACCTCTGCAACGGAAGATCATACTTAGCAACAATACATTAGTTTCCAGCGAATTGCTGCCATCTGCTGGAAAAAAGGGGCCATGAAGGCCCCCTCTTTCTGAAACTCGAAAGAATTAGCGACGCAGGCCCAGACGCTCGATCAGCGCGGTGTAGCGTGCAACATCTTTACGTTTCAGGTAGTCGAGCAGTTTACGACGCTGAGAAACCATGCGCAGCAGACCACGACGGCTGTGGTGATCTTTTTTGTGCTCTGCAAAGTGGCCCTGCAGGTGGTTAATCTGTGCAGTCAACAGAGCAACCTGAACATCGGTAGAACCGGTGTCGTTTGCATCACGACCAAACTCAGAAACGATTTTAGCTGTAGCTTCAGTACTTAGAGACATTTTAAAACTCCAAAGTGTTAAGAATGAAAGGACGCCGATCTCTAATTCAGCGATCCCAGTGTATACACTTCATCCTTCAAACTGACTCTGCGTTGGCTGCGTCCGCTCACCTCAGTCACTTACTTAAGTAAGCCCCTGAGGATTCTCAGACTTGCCGCCTTGATGCAGCTCGAATGATTTGTGTACACGCCGCGCAAACTGTTAAATAATTTGCGCGACGTTAAGCGGCAGTATTCTACTCGCAGCGCCCTTTTATCGCAAGACAGAGAGCGCTACGCAGGATACTCAACCACCAGTCGACGGGGGGCGACACGACCTTCATCGTCTATCTCCCCCATGCCGATAAATTTGCCTTCGTCACCTTCCGTCACGCGAACCAGTCCTTCCAGAGGCACGCCCGTCGTACGCACAGGATTACCATTTTTAAAGTAAACCGATGACGTTAAAGGAAGATTAACAACAGGATAGTCAGACGCCGGGCTGTCCATTGGCATCAGCAGCGGATCAAGCAACTGCGCTGGCGGAATGTTCTGCTGTTCGGCTTGTTCAACCAGACTGCGTAAATGCTCCAGCGTGACCATACGATCTACCGGATATTTGCTGACCGTCAGACGGCGCAGATACGTAACATGCGCGCCGCATCCCAGTTTTTCGCCCAGATCGTCAATAATAGTTCGAATGTAAGTTCCTTTGGAGCAATGCACTTCCAGCTCCAGATCGTTACCTTCATGACGAATAAATAGCAGCTCATAAACAGTAATCGGACGTGCTTCACGCGGTACTTCAATGCCTTGACGTGCATATTCGTACAGTTTTTTACCCTGATACTTCAGCGCCGAATACATCGAAGGTATTTGTTCGATATCGCCGCGAAAAGTGTCCAGCGCATTCGCAAGCTGTTCCGGGGTAAACGTCACCGGACGCTCCTGCACGATTTGCCCATCAGCATCGGAAGTGTCTGTGCGCTGTCCCAAACGGGCAACCACACGATAGCGTTTGTCAGAATCCAGCAGGTACTGCGAAAACTTTGTCGCTTCCCCGAGGCAGATAGGCAACATGCCTGTAGCCAGCGGATCCAGCGCACCAGTGTGACCGGCACGGTTGGCATTGTAGATGCGTTTTACTTTTTGCAGTACGTCATTGCTGGACATGCCCTGTGGCTTATCCAGCAATAGAACACCATGAATGTCGCGACCACGACGACGAGGACGACTCATCAGTCCTCCTTGCTGTCGTCCGCAGGATTCACACGACGTTCATCGTCATGTTTCACCACGCTGGTCACCAGGTTAGACATGCGCATCCCTTCGACCAGTGAGTTGTCGTAAAAGAAAGTCAGCTCAGGCACGATACGCAGACGCATGGCTTTACCCAGCAGCGAGCGGATAAAACCGGAGGCTTCTTGCAACGCTTTGATTCCGGCTTTAACAGCCGCTTCATCTTTGTCGTTCAGGAAGGTGACAAATACTTTGGCATACGCCAGGTCACGGGACATTTCGACACCTGAAACAGTTGTCATCATACCCAGACGCGGATCTTTAATTTCGCGCTGCAGGATGATTGCGATCTCTTTTTGCATCTCCTGGGCCACGCGTTGCGGGCGACCAAATTCTTTCGCCATAATAAATTCTCCAGAATAAAGACAAAAAAGGGGCCATTAGCCCCTTTTTAAATTTCATTGCCGGGTGGCGCTTCGCTTACCCGGCCTACCGCAAATAAGCTTCCATGGATTGGGCTGTCCAACACATCAACAACCCAAAAGACGACGAAGATTATGCGATGGTACGTTTGATTTCGATGATTTCGAATACTTCGATCATATCGCCGGTACGTACGTCGTTGTAGTTCTTAACGCCGATACCACATTCCATACCGTTACGGACTTCGTTGACATCATCTTTGAAGCGACGCAGGGATTCCAACTCGCCTTCATAGATAACCACGTTGTCGCGCAGGACGCGGATTGGGTTGTGACGTTTAACCACACCTTCGGTAACCATACAGCCTGCGATAGCGCCGAATTTCGGTGATTTGAACACATCACGGACTTCAGCCAGACCGATGATCTGCTGTTTCAGTTCCGGAGACAGCATACCGCTCATCGCTGCTTTCACTTCGTCGATCAGGTGATAGATGACGGAGTAGTAACGCAGATCCAGACTTTCAGATTCAATCACTTTACGTGCAGAGGCATCAGCACGTACGTTGAAGCCAACCAGAATCGCGTTGGATGCAGCAGCCAGAGTTGCGTCGGTTTCGGTGATACCACCAACCCCAGAACCGATGATCTTCACTTTTACTTCGTCGGTAGACAGTTTCAGTAAAGAGTCGGAGATCGCTTCTACAGAACCCTGAACGTCTGCTTTCAGTACGATGTTCACTTCGTGAACTTCGCCTTCGGTCATGTTAGCGAACATGTTCTCGAGTTTAGATTTCTGCTGACGAGCCAGTTTAACTTCACGGAATTTGCCCTGACGATACAGTGCAACTTCACGCGCTTTCTTCTCGTCACGTACGACGGTAACTTCGTCACCGGCAGCCGGAACACCGGACAGACCCAGAATTTCCACCGGAATGGATGGACCTGCTTCCAGTACTTCCTGACCCAGTTCGTTACGCATTGCACGAACGCGGCCATACTCGAAACCACACAGAACGATATCGCCTTTGTTCAGCGTACCTTCACGAACCAGAACCGTTGCTACCGGACCACGACCTTTATCCAGGAAGGATTCGATAACCGCACCGCTCGCCATACCTTTACGAACAGCTTTCAGTTCCAGAACTTCGGCCTGCAGCAGGATTGCATCCAGCAGCTCGTCGATACCGGTACCCGCTTTCGCAGATACGTGTACGAACTGGCTTTCGCCGCCCCACTCTTCCGGCATGATACCGTACTGGGACAGTTCATTTTTAACGCGATCTGGATCCGCTTCTGGCTTATCGATTTTGTTGACCGCTACCACAACCGGCACCTGCGCCGCTTTCGCGTGCTGGATAGCTTCGATGGTCTGCGGCATCACGCCGTCGTCTGCAGCGACAACCAGTACAACGATATCCGTTGCCTGAGCACCACGAGCACGCATAGAAGTAAACGCGGCGTGACCCGGGGTATCCAGGAAGGTGATCATACCGTTGTCAGTTTCAACGTGGTACGCACCGATATGCTGAGTAATGCCGCCCGCTTCGCCTGAGGCCACTTTCGTTGAACGAATGTAGTCCAGCAGAGAGGTTTTACCGTGGTCAACGTGGCCCATGATGGTCACTACCGGTGCGCGAGCTTCAGCTGCAGCACCTGTATCACGGTCGCTCATTACCGCTTCTTCCAGCTCGTTTTCACGACGCAGGATAACTTTGTGACCCATCTCTTCGGCAACCAGCTGCGCGGTTTCCTGGTCAATAACCTGGTTAATAGTGGCCATTGCGCCCAGCTTCATCATCGCTTTGATAACCTGAGAGCCTTTAACCGCCATCTTGTTCGCCAGATCGCCAACAGTGATGGTTTCGCCAATCACAACGTCACGGTTAACAGCCTGAGCCGGCTTCTGGAAGCCCTGCTGCAGAGAAGAACCTTTACGCTGTTTACCACCTTTACCGCCGCGAACTGCTGCACGAGCTTCTTCACGGTCAGCTTTAGATTCAGCGTGTTTGTTGCCTTTTTTCGCCGGACGCGCTGCTTTCGTGCTGCGAGTACGGCCACGGCCGCCTTCTACTTCACGATCGTTCTCGTCTTCTGCCTGGCGAGCATGCTGAGAAGTGGTGACGTGATAATCACTCTTATCTTCTTCCACTTTCTCTTGCTCTGCCCAAACACCGGCATTCTCTTCCGCCATACGACGGGCTTCTTCAGCCACACGACGCGCTTCTTCTTCAAGCTTACGGCGCGCTTCTTCTTCCGCTTTACGCTTCAGTTCAGCGGCTTCATTTTCACGGCGGGCTTTTTCGGCCTGGGCGGTTTTAGTCATATCGTCGGTCTGTTGATTGCTCACTTTGTCTTTTTCCGCAGCTTCACGTTTCGCTTTATCAGCGGCTTCACGTTTAGCTTGTTCTGCGGCCTCACGTTCGGCTTTTTGTTGCGCCTCGCGTTTGGCAGCTTCTTCTGCCTCACGACGGGCTTGCTCTTCCGCTTCACGCTGCGCCTGCTCTTCCGCGGCAAGGCGTTCAGCCTCTTGCGGATCGCGTTTCACAAAGGTGCGTGTCTTGCGGACTTCGATTTGTACCGATTTACTTTTTCCACCGGTACCAGGAATATTGAGAGTACTGCGCGTTTTACGCTGCAATGTTAACTTATCCGGCGCCGATCCATTTTCACGGTTCAGGTGCGCCAGTAAGGTTTGTTTCTCTTGTGCGGACACAGAATCATCAGCAGACTTCGGGATACCAGCATCAGCAAATTGCTGAACCAGGCGATCCACGGAGGTCTGAATCTCTGCAGCCAGCGTTTTTACGGTTACATCTGTCATACTGTTCCTTCCTGCTACAGTTTATTACGCTTCGTCGCCGAACCAGCAAATATTACGGGCAGCCATAATCAGCTCACCGGCTTTTTCGTCGGTCAACCCTTCGATATCAGCCAGATCATCAATGCCCTGTTCAGCGAGATCTTCCAGCGTACAAACACCACGGGCAGCCAGTTTGAATGCCATTTCGCGATCTAATCCTTCCAGATTCAGCAGATCGTCAGCCGGTTTGTTATCACCGAGGCTTTCTTCCTGGGCCAGTGCCAGAGTGGTCAGTGCGTTTTTAGCACGCTCGCGCAGCGCTTCAACGGTCTGCTCATCAAGGCCGTCAATTTCCAGCAGTTCTTTCATTGGCACATAGGCCAACTCTTCCAGCGTAGCAAAACCTTCTTCCACCAGAACCGTCGCGAAATCTTCATCGATATCGAGATACTTGGTGAAGGTATCAATGGCTGCATGCGCTTCAGCCTGATGCTTAGCCTGCAGGTCATCAACGGTCATGACGTTGAGTTCCCAACCGCTCAGTTGTGAAGCCAGGCGGACGTTCTGACCATTACGTCCAATCGCCTGAGCCAGGTTACCGGCTTCAACCGCGATATCCATGGTGTGTTTATCTTCATCCACCACGATAGAAGCGACGTCTGCTGGCGCCATTGCGTTGATCACGAACTGTGCCGGGTTATCATCCCACAGGACGATATCGATACGCTCGCCACCCAGTTCGGTAGAAACCGCCTGAACACGCGCACCGCGCATACCCACACAAGCACCAACCGGATCAATGCGCTTATCGTTGGTTTTCACCGCGATTTTCGCACGAGAACCCGGATCGCGAGCTGCCGCTTTAATTTCGATCACTTCTTCGCCAATTTCTGGCACTTCAATGCGGAACAGTTCAATCAGCATTTCCGGCTTGGAACGCGTAACAAACAGTTGCGCACCGCGCGCCTCCGGGCGAACAGAATACAGAACGCCACGAATACGGTCTCCCGGGCGGAAGTTTTCACGCGGCAGCATGTCTTCACGCAGGATCACAGCTTCAGCGTTACTGCCGAGGTCCAGAGAGATGTTGTCGCGGTTTACTTTCTTCACCACACCGGTGACGATTTCGCCTTCGTGTTCACGGAATTGATCAACAACCATCGCACGTTCAGCTTCACGTACTTTCTGCACGATAACCTGTTTCGCGGTCTGGGTAGTGATACGGTCAAAGGTTACAGATTCAATCTGATCTTCAACATATTCACCCACGTTCAGACTTTCGTCTTCGTAACGTGCAGCTTCCAGCGTAATTTCTTTGGTTGGCTGAGTGACTTCTTCCACAATTACCCAACGGCGGAAGGTATCGAAGTCACCGCTTTTACGATCGATCTCTACGCGAACGTCGATCTCTTGTTCATATTTTTTCTTTGTTGCTGTAGCCAGCGCACTTTCCAGCGCTTCAAAAATTTTCTCGCGTGGCAGCGCTTTTTCGTTGGATACGGCTTCAACAACAGCCAAAATTTCTTTGTTCATCGCGGGCTTTTCACCTCAATCCAGACTGTTAAAAGTGGGGAACCAGGTTCGCCTTCTGGATATTACTCAGCGCGAACACTTCATCTTTACCTTCGACTGTGACAGTGATCATTTCACCATCCACCGCTTTGATAACGCCCTGCCATTTACGACGGTTTTGCACCGCCATACGAAGAACCAGCGTGACTTCTTCACCCAGGAAACGCACGTAGTGTTCAGCCGTGAACATAGGACGGTCGAGACCCGGTGAGGAGACTTCCAGGTTATAAGCTACAGTGATCGGATCTTCGACATCCATCACAGCACTTACCTGGTGGCTCACATCAGCACAATCATCAACATTGATGCCATCTTCACTATCAATATAGATGCGCAGTGTGGATGTGCGACCGCGAATAAATTCGATGCCGACCAGCTCGTACCCCAAGGCTTCAACTGGCGCTTTAATCATCTCTGTTAATTTTTGCTCTAATGTGGACAAGCCCACCCCCAAGACATAAAAAAAGGGCCTAAAGCCCAGTTATTCTGTAGTCAGATAACAAAAAACCCCGATAAATCGGGGCTTTAGATAACTGAACCCTATAACCGCACCTGCGGTTCGGAGAACCTTCCGAAAGAATTTTTTTCAAATCCAGCTACGAAGGCTTAAGTCTTCACAGTATATTTGAAAAAGAACTCTAAGGGAAAGTGGTTGCGGGGGCCGGATTTGAACCGACGACCTTCGGGTTATGAGCCCGACGAGCTACCAGGCTGCTCCACCCCGCGCCTGAAACGTGGCAAATTTTACTCGTTTTGGGTAAAAAATGCAAATACTGCTGGGATTTGGTACCGAGGACGGGACGTAAAATCTGCGCACAGTATATTGATTCTTTATACGTTATGTCAACCTTGATACAACTATGCAAATGGATGAATGCTGACGGATGTATAATAAACAGAACGCAATAGCAATAAAATCGCCGTCTACGCCGTTATTTAACGAAATTATCACTAAGCTCTTCCTGTCATCCTTAAAAGATGATTAAATGAAAACTCACTTATTTTGCATAAAAATGCAATCAACATAAAAAACCGACCTCTTCACCAGTCTATCAAGCAGGGTTTTATTTTATGACGACGATTCTCAAGCATCTCCCGGTAGGTCAACGTATTGGTATCGCTTTTTCTGGCGGCCTGGACACCAGTGCAGCACTGCTGTGGATGCGACAAAAAGGGGCTGTCCCATATGCATATACTGCGAATTTGGGCCAGCCAGATGAGGATGACTATGACGCCATTCCTCGCCGTGCAATGGAGTATGGTGCTGAGAATGCTCGCCTGGTAGATTGCCGTAAGCAGTTGGTTGCTGAGGGGATCGCCGCAATTCAGTGTGGTGCATTCCACAACACCACGGGTGGACTGACCTACTTCAACACCACTCCACTGGGCCGTGCCGTGACCGGTACTATGCTGGTAGCCGCCATGAAAGAAGATGGTGTGAATATCTGGGGCGACGGCAGCACCTATAAAGGAAACGACATTGAGCGTTTTTATCGTTACGGTTTGTTGACCAACGCGGAACTGCAGATCTACAAACCGTGGCTGGATACCGATTTCATCGACGAACTCGGCGGTCGCCATGAGATGTCCGAATTTATGATCGCCTGTGGTTTCGACTACAAAATGTCTGTCGAAAAAGCCTATTCCACTGACTCGAATATGCTCGGCGCGACCCACGAAGCGAAAGATCTGGAATTCCTGAACTCCAGCGTCAAAATCGTCAACCCGATTATGGGCGTCAAGTTCTGGGATGAAAGTGTGAAGATCCCGGCTGAAGAAGTGACTGTCCGTTTTGAGCAGGGGCATCCGGTTGCACTGAACGGCAAAACCTTCAGCGATGACGTAGAGATGATGCTGGAAGCCAACCGCATCGGTGGCCGTCACGGTTTGGGCATGAGCGATCAAATTGAAAACCGTATTATCGAGGCGAAAAGCCGTGGCATCTATGAAGCCCCGGGAATGGCGCTTCTGCATATCGCTTACGAGCGTCTGCTGACTGGTATTCATAACGAAGATACCATTGAACAATACCACGCTCACGGTCGCCAGCTTGGCCGTCTGCTGTATCAGGGCCGCTGGTTCGACTCTCAGGCGCTGATGCTTCGTGATGGTTTACAACGTTGGGTAGCAAGCCAGATCACCGGCGAAGTGACGCTGGAGCTGCGTCGTGGTAACGATTATTCGATTCTCAATACTGTGTCCGACAATCTGACCTACAAACCAGAACGTCTGACCATGGAAAAAGGTGATTCAGTGTTCTCACCGGACGATCGTATTGGACAACTGACCATGCGTAACCTGGACATCACCGATACCCGCGAGAAACTGTTCGGCTACGCCCAGTCTGGTTTGCTGACTGCATCTTCCACAACTGGCCTGCCACAGGTAGAGAATCTGGAAAACAAAGCGAAGTAATCGTAATCGCGTTACAAAAATGACAAAAGCCGCGCAAGCGGCTTTTTTATGCGCTGAATTTAAAGTGAGTATCATGCAGGCTGGATAAAGACTTCACCGCCCTTCTTTAGAGAGGAAACCTGTATTTACACAAACTTCAAATGCAAAAATGGACGCTAATTAGCGTCCATTTTCTTTGGAATTTGGTACCGAGGACGGGACTTGAACCCGTAAGCCCTATTGGGCACTACCACCTCAAGGTAGCGTGTCTACCAATTCCACCACCTCGGCACTGAAATCTTAGCGTGGGATATCGCTGGTCGGCTGAGCCGGAGCAGCTGGCTGAGTTTGCTCGGTTTTCGCCGGTGCACTCAGATTTTCCCACTCACTTCCTTTATTGGTCTTATTGCTGTTCATGTTACCCAGCACCAGACTGATGATGAAGAACAAGGTTCCCAATACAGCTGTCATTCGGGTCATGAAGTTACCAGAACCACTTGAACCAAACAGTGTACCAGAAGCGCCTGCGCCAAAAGAGGCTCCCATATCAGCGCCTTTACCTTGCTGCAGCATGATCAAGCCAACCAGGCCAATTGCCACAATAAGGAAAACTACTAAAAGAGCTTCGTGCATAATCAACCTGTTCCTTGCGGAGTTGCCGCGTACCAATGCTTCGACCAATAAAGCGGGACCGTTATACTGTTTCCCACTGAAGCGGGTGTGAATACTAACCAAAGCGAATAACCTTCGCAAGGGCAATTTGTTTGCATTGTATCAACTGCGGAAAAAATCGCCATATCAATCAAAAACGCAGCAACTTATCCCAGCATCTCTGCATAACTGACCGCTGATCCTCAAGATTAGCCCAGACAACAACCGGGATTTCACTTATCAGCTCTGAATTCTCTGGCCAACAGTGGATAATATCCTGATTCACCAACTCCTCAGCCACCATCGATTCCGGTAACCATGCCATCCCCATATGGCGCAGCACCATTTCTCGTATCGTTTCGCTTAAACCACTCTCAAACACCTTTTTCAACCGTGGTCGCACACACTGTTCTAACGGGTCAATAATACGCCTGACAAAGGTGTAGTCGCTGTAGCATAGCCAAGGGATCTGTACGCCTGGATCATCAAGACTGTCCGCCAGCTGTGCAGAAATTACCGGGATAAAACGCTCATACCGCCACAAGGCTCGTTTTAACCCTCCGGCAATCTCCAGCCCCGGCTGCGACGAGGGCAAATCATAGGTTACCAGTAGATCAATTTGGCGGTTTATCAAAGCATTAAAGTGGTTATCAATCCCCTGAATGCAGGCATTTACCGTAAAATTTAATTGTGGTTCGCTTTGTCGCAGATAGTTGATCATGTCAGGCAGGATATTCACCGACAACGTATGCAAACTGACCATTACCAGCGTGTTATCTGTTGCTGGCATCATTGCGGACAGCTCATGGCGCGCTTCCGTCAATGTACTCAGAACATGCCGGGCATAAGGTTCAAAACGCTCGCCATAGGAGGTCAACGTAACGGGAGTCGTGGTGCGATCGAACAGCGGGACACCCAGCACCTCCTCCAGCGCCTTAATACGCCGGCTTAGTGCTGGTTGAGTGATATGCCGCTGTGTAGCGGCCTGGGAGTAATTCCCATGCTGACTTAAAGCCAGAAAATCTTCTAACCACTTACAATCCACGTCAAACTCTCCGTCATGCCATAACAGTATCCACCGATAACAAATCGGAAATAGTCACAGTTATAGTAATGGCTTTAATGTGGACATCATAACAACAATATTCTGTTTCACCTGCCGAGTCTCCTTCCCCTTGACGTTTGACAGGACTGATATGTTTACTTTACTGACCAATGCCCGTGTATTTTCCCCTGAAGATTTAGGCCTCTGCTCCCTGCTCATACATGCCGATCGTATTGTGGCAGTAGAAAAAGATATTTCACTCTTTGATGGCGTCAAAGACGTCATCGATTGCCGGGGTAAGTGGGTTATCCCAGGTATTATCGATCAGCACGTCCATCTTACCGGCGGTGGTGGTGAAGCAGGGTTTGCCAGCCGAACACCTACCGTCAAATTGCGCGATCTGATTCTGGCCGGTATTACAACGGTCGTCGGTGTGCTTGGCACCGATGCTATCTCTCGTTCCCCCAAAGATCTCTACGCAAAAATGCAGTCTCTTAACCTGGAGGGACTACGTGCGTTTATGCATACCGGAGCCTATGCGGTACCCAGCCCGACGATTACGCAATCCATTCGCGATGATATGGCATTTATCCCGGCGATTCTCGGTGTGAAAATCGCTCTTGCCGATCACCGTGGCTCATATCCCTCTTTCCAGGAGTTGTTGAGAATAGTCAGCGATATCCGGGTCGCCTCACTGCTGGCAGGTAAAAAAGGGTTACTGCATGTCCACCTCGGCAACCTGCCGGAAGGAATGTCGCAACTTGTGGAGCTTTGTGATGCAGGGATCCCGATCCACCATATTTCGCCAACCCATGTTGCAAGGACAGAGGCGTTGTTCGAACAGGCTACCAATTTCGCGCGTCGCGGTGGCCATATTGACGTGACGTCTGGCGGTAGTCGATTTATGCCTCAGGAAGAAGCTATTCTCCACGCACTGGAAGCTCAGGTTCCAGCCGATCGCATTACCATTAGCTCTGACGGCAACGGCAGTGTGCCACGCTTTAACGCTCAAGGAATTGTTGAAGGATTAAGTGCAGCCCCGGTAGCAGGTAACCTCAATTTGCTTCCTCGCCTGATCGATGTCGGTATTCCAATATCTCAGGCGGTCGCGATGATGACGGCGAACGTCGCACGATCGTTGGGGATTTCCGGCGGCATGCTTTGTGCTGGAGAACGGGCCGATATTTGCGTACTCAATAACGATCTCTCACTGGCGCATCTGTTTGCCGCTGGCAAGCCGTTACTGCGTGATGGTGAATGCCTAGTTAACGGCAATTTTGAGTGAGGATGTGAAAATGTCATTATTGCTGGCGCTAGTCGCCATTATTTTTGCCGGACGCCTGATCCTGAAAAAGTATCACCCACAATCGGTGCTACTGTTGACCGGGATTGTGCTGCTGCTCATCGCACATTTTAGCGGGCTGACCACGCTCACTAGCCTAGTGAAAAAAAGCACCGGGTTTGGCCCCTTTGATGCCTTTGAGTTTATACGCGATACCCTGAGCGTTCGCCTCGGCGGTCTCGGACTGCAAATTATGCTGATTGGCGGCTTTGCCACCTATATGTCGGCAATTGGTGCAAGCCAGGTACTGGTTCGTGTCACTTCCCGGCCTTTGCAGCGTCTGAACTCCCCTTATCTGCTGCTTGGGCTTGCATTATTGCTGGGGCAATTCCTGTCGCTGTTTATCAGCAGCGCCACGGGCCTGGGATTACTACTGATGGCAACGCTTTACCCATTACTGACTCGTCTGGGTTGTAGTCGTGCCGCGGTAGCAGCCGTGATCGCCAGTACTTGCGCGGTTGAGTTTGGGCCCGGTTCAGGCAACTCTGTGCTGGCGGCTAAAACTGCGGGTATCGAGGTCGTGAACTATTTTGTCCAGGACCAGCTTCCCATCGTCGTACCCGTTATTCTCTTCATCGCCCTGCTCCATATCGTTGTTCAGCGTTTTTTCGATCGCCGGGAAAGTGGGGACCATGTGACTCAGCAGATGCAAACATTAACATCAACCGAAGAAACCAACGCACCGATAGCATGGCTGTTCCTGCCAATGCTACCGCTGGTATTGATGTTGTTATGTAGCGACCTGCTGTTCAGTTCACTAAAAATCACCCTGGATACAGCCGTACTGATAAGCCTGGCCATTACGTTGATTTGCGAGTATTGCCGCCACCGAAAAGCGCGTGATGTAATGGCAGGCGTGCAAAAAGTTTTCGACAGCATGGGCAGCGTTTTTGCCACCGTCGTCACGCTGATTATCGCTGGTGAAGTTTTTTCTGCCGGGCTGAAAGCAATTGGCGCAGTCGATGCGCTCCTGTCACTCTCCGGTGAATTTGGTCTCAGTGCCGCTTCGATTATCTTGCTGATGACACTGATCACCTTCGCAATTTCGGCACTAATGGGTTCCGGAAACGCGGCGTTTTTCTCTTTCGCACCGATGGTGCCGGATATCAGTCGCCATATTGGGAGCGACATTGCGGTGATGATGCTGCCTATTCAGATATCAGCGGGCATTGGTCGAACGTTATCGCCGATTGCCGGCGTTATCATTGCCATTGCGGGGATCGCTGGCGTATCACCGGTGGATATTGTTAAACGTACCGCAATTCCGATGCTGGGAGGATGGTTGTTAATGATTGTGCTGACATTTGCACGTTCAGGGCATTTGCTGGCGGTTCTGCCGTGGTTGGCGGGTCTTGTGCTAATAATGGCCGGGGGCTACTTCTGGCAACATCGACGCAAACAGGCACTTTCAGCACAGTAAAAAAAAAGCCGGAGTCCTGTCCTGGACTCCGGCGCTGATTCTTTACAAGCGTTAAACCGCTTTCACAGCATCCGCAATACGGTGAGCGAACTCTGTTACCTGCGCTTCATCTTCACCTTCCACCATCACTCGTATTAATGGCTCAGTGCCTGATTTACGCAGCAGCACACGCCCACGGCTGCCCAATGCTGCTTCAACATCTGCCATCACCGCTTTCACGTTTTCATTTTCCAGCGGATCGCCGCTGCCAGCAGTAAAGCGAACATTAACCAGCAACTGCGGGAACATTTTCATTCCACTGCACAGGTCGTGCAGACTCATATGGTTACGAACCATCGCTGCCAGCACCTGCAGACCCGCCACAATACCGTCACCAGTGGTAGTTTTATCCAGCAGGATCACGTGACCCGAGTTTTCAGCCCCGATGCGCCAGCCTTTTTCCTGCATTTTTTCCAGCACATAGCGGTCACCCACTTTTGCACGGGCAAACGGGATCCCCAGCTGTTTCAGTGCCAGTTCCAGCCCCATGTTACTCATCAGCGTACCGACAGCACCGCCACGCAATTGCCCCTGGCGCAAAGCCTCACGGGCAATGATATACATGATTTGATCGCCATCGACCTTGTTACCTTCATGGTCAACCATGATCACGCGATCACCATCACCGTCCAGCGCAATACCCAGATCGGCTTTTTCAGCTATCACGCGAGCCTGCAGCGCACGGACATCGGTAGCACCAACTTCTTCATTGATGTTAACGCCATTCGGCTCACAGCCAATCGCAATCACGTTAGCACCGAGTTCACGCAGTACATTTGGGGCAATGTGATACGTTGCACCGTTAGCGCAATCCACCACGATTTTTAACTCATTCAGACTCAGTTCATTCGGGAACGTGCCTTTGCAGAACTCAATATAACGACCGGCAGCATCGACGATACGGGTCGCTTTACCCAGTTCAGCCGAGTCCACACAGGTAATCGCTTTTTCCATCTCGGCTTCAATTGCCTCTTCAACCGCATCTGGCAGTTTGGTCCCATCGGTGGAGAAGAATTTAATTCCGTTATCATAAAATGGGTTGTGCGAGGCAGAAATAACAATTCCGGCTTCGGCGCGGAAAGCGCGCGTCAGATAAGCGACGGCAGGCGTTGGCATGGGTCCGGTGAAAGAGGCAGACAGACCGGCAGCAGCCAGGCCCGCTTCCAGCGCAGACTCCAGCATATAGCCGGAAATACGCGTATCTTTACCGATAATGATTTTGCGAGAACCATGACGTGCCAGCACTTTTCCTGCCGCCCAACCAAGTTTGAGCACGAAGTCAGGGGTGATTGGAGCATCACCTACGCGGCCGCGGATCCCATCAGTGCCAAAATATTTACGATTACTCATAGCGTTTGTTTTCCTTTGCAGACAATGTGGCTTCCACCACACGCATCGCTTCTACGGTTTCTTTGACGTCATGGACACGAATAATCTGCGCCCCCTGCATTGCGGCAATCACCGCGCATGCGAGGCTACCACTCAGACGCTCAGATGGACCCACATTGAGCAACTGGCCAACCATTGATTTTCGTGACATTCCTACCAGCAGCGGCAGATTAAAATGATGAAACTCTGCCAGGCGTGCCAGTAATGTGTAGTTGTGAGCAAGATTTTTACCGAATCCGAATCCAGGGTCGAGCAGCAATTTATCTTTTGTGATTCCGGCCCTTTCACAACGCGCTATTTGCTCAATAAAGTAACGATTTACCTCAACAAAGACATCTTCATACTTTGGCGCTTCCTGCATAGTTTTCGGCTGTCCCTGCATATGCATCAGGCAAACCGGCAATCCGGTTTCCGCCGCCGCTTCCAGCGCCCCCGGTTCAGAAAGCGAGCGAATGTCATTAATGATATGTGCGCCAACTCTGGCACATTCGCGAATGACTTCCGGTTTCGAAGTATCTACTGAAATCCACACTTCAAAACGTTGAGCAATGGCCTCAACGACCGGGATCACACGCTCCAGCTCTTCTTCCACGCTCACGTCTGCGGCACCTGGACGAGTGGACTCGCCCCCCACATCAATGATAGTCGCCCCTGCGTTAATCATCAGATTTGCGTGTTTCACTGCTTCAACCAGCGTATTGTGTGCCCCGCCATCGGAAAAGGAGTCTGGCGTAACGTTTAAAATTCCCATTACGTGGGGATGACTGAGATCCAGTGAAGAACCCTGAGCAAAGAGTTTCATAGTTTTATCCCTGGTAAAATCTTGAGTAAGCAGATAAGAAAAACCCCGGAGCAAGCCCCAGGGTTTTCAATTAAAACATGGTCATCAACAGCGATAACTTATTTGTCGCCTAACTGCTCTGACATGTTGCCCGCATTCGGCGTACGCGGCTCTTCAGTCGGACGCGGCGCACTCGGGGTGCCATTGTTGCCAGAGTTGTTAGAAGTACCAGACTCTTCCCAGCCAGCTGGCGGGCGCACATCACGACGAGCCATCAGGTCATCAATCTGTGGTGCATCGATAGTCTCATATTTCATGAGCGCATCTTTCATCGAGTGCAGAATATCCAGGTTATCGTTCAGAAGGCGACGAGCGCGGTCATAGTTACGTTCAATCAGCAATTTAACTTCCTGATCGATGATGCGCGCAGTTTCATCGGACATATGTTTTGCTTTCGCAACAGAACGTCCCAGGAACACTTCGCCTTCTTCTTCCGCATACAGCAACGGACCCAGTTTTTCAGAGAAGCCCCACTGCGTCACCATGTTACGCGCCAGGTTAGTCGCGACTTTAATGTCGTTCGACGCACCGGTAGAAACATGTTCTGCACCGTAGATGATCTCTTCAGCCAGACGACCGCCGTACAGCGTAGAGATCTGGCTTTCCAGTTTCTGACGGCTGGCGCTGATTGCGTCACCTTCAGGCAGGAAGAAGGTCACCCCCAGCGCACGACCGCGCGGAATAATCGTCACTTTATGCACCGGATCGTGTTCCGGTACCAGGCGGCCGATAATCGCGTGGCCCGCTTCGTGATACGCGGTGGATTCTTTCTGCGCTTCCGTCATCACCATGGAGCGACGTTCCGCACCCATCATGATTTTGTCTTTCGCTTTCTCGAATTCAACCATCGACACAACGCGCTTGTTGCCACGGGCAGCAAACAGTGCCGCTTCGTTCACCAGGTTCGCCAGGTCTGCACCGGAGAAGCCAGGGGTACCACGGGCAATGATTGCCGCATCGATGTCCGGAGACAGCGGTACGCGACGCATATGCACTTTCAGGATCTGTTCACGACCACGAACATCCGGCAGACCAACAACAACCTGACGGTCAAAACGGCCTGGACGCAACAGCGCAGGGTCAAGAACGTCCGGACGGTTAGTTGCCGCGATAACGATGATACCTTCGTTACCTTCGAAACCATCCATCTCAACCAGCATCTGGTTCAGCGTTTGCTCACGTTCATCATGACCACCACCCAGACCTGCGCCACGCTGGCGACCTACGGCGTCGATTTCATCGATGAAGATGATGCACGGTGCAGCTTTCTTGGCCTGTTCGAACATGTCACGCACACGAGATGCACCGACACCCACGAACATTTCCACGAAATCAGAACCGGAAATAGTGAAGAATGGAACCTTTGCTTCACCCGCGATGGCTTTCGCCAACAGGGTTTTACCCGTACCCGGAGGACCGACCATCAGGACGCCTTTCGGGATTTTACCGCCCAACTTCTGGAAACGGCTAGGTTCGCGCAGGTATTCAACCAGTTCAGCCACCTCTTCTTTCGCTTCGTCACAACCTGCAACGTCAGCAAAAGTGGTTTTGATCTGATCTTCCGTCAGCATGCGCGCTTTACTCTTACCGAACGACATGGCGCCTTTGCCACCACCGCCCTGCATCTGACGCATAAAGAAGATCCAGACACCAATCAGCAGCAGCATTGGGAACCAGGAAATGAAGATAGAAGCCAGCAGGCTCGGCTCTTCAGGCGGCTCGCCAACAACCTTGACGTTTTTGGTCAGCAGGTTATCAAGCAGCTTCGGATCGTTAACCGGGATGTAGGTCGTGTAACGGTTACTATCTTTCTTGGTAACGTTAATCTCACGTCCGTTGATACGCGCTTCACGAACCTGGTCCTGATTGACCTCTTGCAGGAAGGTAGAGTAATCAACCTTACGGCCATTAGACTCGCTGGGCCCAAAGCTCTGGAATACTGACATCAGCACAACGGCAATGACCAGCCAGAGTATTAGGTTTTTCGCCATGTCACTCAAGGGATTAACCTCATATTACAACTGTGTTAAAAACAGCGTCAGGATACTCTATATCCAGCGTCTTTCAAACTTCCGTTTGAAATCTACCGGTTATGGTTTACGCCCGGTCGCTACAATGTACACTTCACGCGAACGGGCGCGAGAAGAGTCCGGCTTACGAACTTTGACCTTCGTAAACAGGGAGCGAATCTCTCTTAGATACTCATCGAAACCTTCGCCCTGGAACACCTTCACTACAAAACTACCACCTGGCGCTAATACATCACGAGCCATTCCAAGCGCCAGCTCTACCAGATACATGGCCCGGGGAATATCCACCGCCGGTGTTCCACACATATTTGGCGCCATATCAGACATGACAACTTGTACTTTACTGTCACCTACGCGCTCAAGTAACGCTTTCAGGACTAATTCATCACGAAAGTCGCCCTGAAGGAAGTCCACACCAACGATTGGATCCATAGGTAAAAGATCACAAGCGATAATGCGGCCGCTGTTCCCGATCTGCGTAACCGCATATTGCGACCAGCCACCGGGTGCAGCGCCGAGGTCAACAATCGTCATCCCCGGCTTAAAAATCTTGTCACTCTGCTGTATTTCATCAAGTTTAAACCAGGCACGGGAACGTAACCCCTTTTTCTGTGCCTGTTGAACATATTTATCGCTAAAGTGTTCCTGAAGCCAGCGGCTTGAGCTGGCAGAACGCTTTTTACCTGTCATTTCACTTTCCCATCGGGCAGTTCATCGTAACCAATGGTGTAAATTTCTACACAGCTATTTGGCGATATAAGGGAGATGGCGGTAGAATGACCCGTTTTCAATCCCAACGTAAGCAAAAATATACGATGAATCTGAGTACTAAACAAAAACAGCACCTGAAAGGTCTGGCACATCCGCTCAAGCCTGTAGTTATGCTTGGCAATAATGGTTTGACCGAAGGGGTACTGGCCGAGATTGAACAAGCGTTAGAGCACCATGAACTTATCAAGGTGAAAATCGCCTCGGAAGATCGCGATACTAAAACCTTGATCGTGGAAGCTATCGTACGCGAAACCGGCGCCTGTAATGTACAGGTCATCGGCAAAACGCTGGTACTGTATCGCCCGACTAAAGAACGTAAAATCTCGCTGCCACGCTAAGAATATCCCAAAATTGAACACGAAGTTTGTGTAAAACGCGGGAGTTTCTGCTAGCAGGAGAGCAAAATGCCACGCTCTCTTCGTTGATAAAAGGCCGCTATGCGGCCTTTTTCCTTTCTTTACAATACATCAACATCTTGAGTATTGGGTAATTCTTACAGGTATTCTACCTTAATCACTTCATATTCCACTTCACCGCCCGGCGTTTTGATAACCACCACATCATCCTGCTCTTTACCGACCAGGCCACGCGCGATAGGGGAATTCACAGAAATCAGGTTCTGTTTAAAATCAGCTTCATCATCGCCCACGATGCGCCAGGTCTGCTCTTCGTCGTTATCGAGATTCAGCACTGTTACCGTTGCACCGAAAACGACGCGGCCATTGTTTGGCATTTTAGTGACATCGATAACCTGCGCGTTAGACAGCTTAGCTTCGATATCTTTAATGCGCCCTTCGCAGAATCCCTGCTGTTCACGGGCCGCGTGATACTCCGCGTTCTCTTTAAGATCACCGTGCTCACGAGCATCGGCGATAGCGGCGATAATTTCAGGGCGGCGCACAGATTTCAGAAAATCCAGCTCTTCGCGCAGTTTTTCAGCACCACGTAAGGTCATCGGGATAGCTTGCATTTGTTATACCTCTTGAACATTCCTGTAGGGGGCGCTTGTCTTCACCCCGGCTGCTAAGCCCACCCTGGCATACGCCATGCCAGAGTCAGAAGCAAAAAAATACCGACCCGGGGCACAAAGCTCCAGGTCAGCTACGATTTTCTATTTGATGATCATTTTACCCTGGAGTTCCCTATGGGTCATCGTTTACTTTTTGGGGCGTTGCGCCGTAGTATGACGGCCTGTTTCCAGGTTGTTAGCGCGAGATTATGCGATTTTCCAGATTTACCATTGGATTGACTGCCACTATAGCGGCGTTCAGCGTTCAGGCTGCGAATGTTGACGAGTACATCAACCAGCTTCCTGCTGGGGCCAACCTCGCCCTTATGGTACAGAAGGTCGGGGCCCCTGCACCCGCGATTGATTACCATAGCCAGCAGATGGCGCTACCCGCCAGTACCCAAAAAGTTATCACCGCCCTCGCGGCATTGATTCAGCTTGGGCCTGACTTTCGTTTTGCCACGACGCTTGAGACAAAAGGCAATGTGGAAGGCGGGATATTGAAGGGTGACTTAGTAGCGCGATTTGGTGCCGATCCGACGCTAAAACGCCAGGATATTCGCAATATGGTGGCGACCCTGAAAAAAGCAGGTGTAACGCAAATTGACGGAAATGTCCTTATTGATACGTCCATTTTTGCCAGCCATGATAAAGCGCCAGGCTGGCCCTGGAACGACATGACGCAGTGTTTCAGCGCCCCGCCTGCAGCAGCAATTGTCGATCGTAACTGTTTCTCTGTTTCGCTTTACAGCGCACAAAAACCAAACGACCTCGCCTTTATTCGCGTAGCATCTTACTACCCGGTCACCATGTTCAGTCAGGTACGCACGCTGGCACGTGGTTCTGCGGAAGCCCAATATTGTGAACTGGATGTGGTTCCTGGCGATCTGAACCGCTTCACGCTGACTGGTTGTCTGCCTCAGCGCGCCGAACCACTGCCTCTCGCGTTTGCCATTCAGGATGGTGCCAGCTATGCCGGAGCCATTATCAAAGATGAGCTGAAACAAGCAGGTATAACCTACAGCGGTACACTGCTGCGCCAGACGCTGGTCAACGAGCCTGGCACTGTTGTTGCCAGCAAACAGTCAGCACCTTTGCACGATCTGCTTAAGATTATGCTGAAAAAATCGGACAACATGATTGCCGACACCGTTTTTCGTATGATTGGCCACGCACGATTTAATGTGCCGGGAACCTGGCGTGCAGGCTCCGATGCCGTACGCCAGATCCTGCGCCAGCAAGCAGGTGTTGATATTGGCAACACCATCATTGCTGATGGTTCAGGACTGTCGCGTCATAACCTGATTGCGCCCGCCACCATGATGCAGGTGCTGCAATATATTGCGCAGCATGATAATGAGCTGAACTTTATCACGATGCTGCCGCTGGCAGGCCATGATGGCTCTCTGCAATACCGTGCTGGTCTGCATCAGGCAGGCGTCGATGGCAAAGTCTCTGCGAAGACAGGCTCTTTACAAGGGGTTTATAACCTCGCCGGGTTCATTACCACGGCAAGTGGGCAACGGATGGCGTTTGTGCAATACCTGTCTGGCTATGCGGTTGAGCCGGCTGACCAGCGCAACCGCCGTATTCCTTTGGTACGCTTCGAGAGTCGGCTGTATAAAGACATTTATCAGAACAACTAAGAACATTTCTTGCCGGATAGCGGCTCACGCCCTATCCAGCCTACGGAAAAAAAACGGGCCGCATAAGCGGCCCGTTAGCTATTCATCGGATGACAAAATTAACGCTTGTAGATGAACTCAACGCCTTCTTCGTCGTCTTCGTCCCAGTCGTCATCCCAGTCATCTTCCGCTTCGTCTTCGACTTCAGCGAGCTGCTGACGGTGATAATCGTCCCACATGAACTCCACTTTCTCCGGCTGTTTCGCTTCTTCAGCCTGAACAATCGGGTTCTCAATGATGAAGGTCATCACATCCCAGCAAAGATCTTTCACACCCAACTGACTGGCGGCAGAGATCAGATAATATTTACCTTCCCAGCCCAGCGCTTGCGCGATCGCTTTCGCTTTTTCTTCCGCTTCAGTCTTGTCCATCAAATCAATTTTGTTAAACACTAACCAACGCGGCTTAGAAGCCAGATCCTGACTGTATTTTTCCAGTTCACCGATAATGATACGGGCGTTTTCTACCGGATCTGAACCGTCAATTGGATCGATATCGATGAGGTGCAGCAGCACGCGACAACGTTCCAGATGTTTCAGGAAGCGGATCCCCAAACCTGCGCCTTCAGCAGCCCCTTCAATCAAACCCGGGATGTCGGCAACCACAAAGCTCTTTTCGTTGTCCATACGCACAACACCCAGGCTAGGAACCAGGGTGGTGAACGGATAATCCGCGACTTTCGGCTTCGCTGCAGATACCGCACGAATAAACGTCGATTTACCGGCGTTTGGCATGCCCAGCATACCCACATCCGCTAACAGCATCAGCTCCAGCATTAGATCGCGCTTATCTCCCGGTGTACCCATCGTTTTCTGACGTGGAGTACGGTTAACCGAGGATTTAAAACGGGTGTTACCCAGGCCGTGCCAGCCGCCTTTCGCGACCATCAGACGTTGCCCGTGTTTGGTCATGTCACCCATGGTTTCGCCCGTACCCTGATCGATAACGCGCGTACCTACAGGGACTTTGATGGTGACGTCTTTACCACGCTTACCGGTGCAATCACGGCTCGCGCCATTCTGACCACGTTCCGCACGGAACGATTTTTCAAAGCGATAATCGATCAGCGTGTTCAGGTTTTCGTCGGCTTCCAGCCATACGTCACCACCATCACCACCATCGCCGCCGTCCGGGCCGCCTTTCGGGATATACTTTTCGCGGCGGAAGCTGACGCAACCATTACCGCCATCACCTGCAACGACCAGGATCGATGCTTCATCAACAAACTTCATTTTACTCTCCGTAAATCATTCGCCTGAGCGGGGTTGCGAAACCACCGTTTCATGCTTACGTAAACCGCCCCAAATACGATGACCAATGGCGGAATACATCGCGCCCGCAACCACGATAAACGCACCGAGATAACCTAAAAGGTTTAGCATCGGTCTGGCGAAGAAATCGGGCCAGGCCAGTGATAATAAATCTGAAAATAACAGCGTAAACAGCGGCGTGAGCGTAATAATGGCGCTCACCTGCGCCGCCTGCCAGCGTGCCATCGCTTCCGCGAGGGCACCGTATCCTACCAGCGTATTCAGGCCGCAGAACACCAGACAGGCAAGCTGCCAGTCGCTAAGCTGCGCTATTACACCGGGTTTAGCCAAGGGCAATAGCGCTATCGTACATAAAGTGTACAGTAAAAACAGGATCTGCGGTGAAGCCAGGCGACGCAATAACACCTTTTGCGCAACCCCATAGCTCACCCAAACCATCGCCGCGCCGACACCAAAAATTACACCCCAGGTGTAATCGGTCAGCTTGGTGAAAATTTCGATCAGACTGGTATTAAAAAACAACACCAGCCCGCTCAGAAGCATAATGGCGCCAATGACCTGCGTACCACGCATCTTTTCTTTCAGAATAAAGACGCTGGCGATCATCATGCCAACCGGTGACAGTTGACCGATAACCTGCGAAGCCGTTGGGCTCAAATATTGCAAAGAAGAACTAAACAGAATGAAGTTACCGAACAGTCCACCCGTGGCGATAGCCAGTAGTACCAGCCAACGCGCTTTACGAAAAATACGCAAAGGTGGGAGCTTTTTTTTAACCGCAAGAATAGCTCCAAGGCCAATGCTTGCCATTAAAAAACGGTAGAACACCACGGTAGGAGGCTCCATCACCTCCAGCACTTGCTTCATCGCTATTGGTAAAGCACCCCAACAGACTGCGGTCGTGAGTGCCAAAAGAATACCAATACCTGCCTGCTGCTTCATGCCGTATTCCCTGCAAGGGCTCGTTCCGGATTGCGACGGTACAACGAGCATATTTACCGGTCGTCGAATGTAAAAAGCCCCGCAACGTGTTGCGGGGCTTTTATCCGTTACCGGGACGCGAAAAACTTATTCAGCAACAATGCTGATGAATTTACGGTTTTTCGGGCCTTTCACTTCAAATTTCACTTTACCGTCTGCTTTAGCAAACAGAGTGTGGTCTTTGCCGCAACCAACGTTAGAGCCAGCGTGGAATTTAGTACCACGTTGACGAACGATGATGCTACCAGCCAAAACTGTTTCGCCGCCGAAGCGTTTTACGCCCAGACGTTTAGCTTCTGAATCGCGACCGTTACGAGTCGAGCCGCCAGCCTTTTTATGTGCCATTTAACCTGCTCCCCTTAACTTAAGCGCTGATGCCAGTGATTTTCACATCAGTGAACCACTGACGATGGCCCTGCTGCTTACGATAGTGTTTACGACGACGAAACTTAACAATCTTAACTTTCTCGCCACGACCGTGAGCAACAACTTCAGCTTTGATAACGCCGCCATCAACGAAAGGAACGCCGATTTTGACTTCTTCACCGTTTGCGATCATCAGAACTTCTGCGAATTCAACAGATTCGCCAGTTGCGATGTCCAGCTTTTCCAGGCGAACGGTCTGACCTTCGCTTACTCGGTGTTGTTTACCACCACTTTGGAAAACCGCGTACATAAAAAACTCCGCTTCCACGCACACCTTTTTGATGATTCAGAGTGCGCTATAAATATTCACAATAGGGCGCGAATATTACGCAAAACGCGAGCCTTTGACAAGTGCTACCGTCAATACATGAAGAAAAAAAACACAACACGTACGGCAACGTTTATCTGTGGCGTTTTTTCAGTACAATCAGCATATATTTCTAACCCTAAACCCGACGTTACCTTGTCATACTGTGAGGTAATCGGGGCGAGAAGCCCGGCTTTTGCGATGAATTTAGAAAAAATCAATGAGTTAACCGCGCAAGATATGGCGGGTGTCAATGCAACAATCCTTGAACAGCTCAATTCCGACGTTCAGTTGATCAATCAGTTGGGGTACTACATCGTTAGCGGTGGCGGAAAACGTATTCGCCCGATGATCGCCGTACTCGCTGCTCGCGCCGTTGGCTATCAGGATAATGCACACGTTACGATCGCGGCCCTAATCGAGTTTATCCACACCGCGACTCTGCTTCATGACGATGTTGTGGATGAATCCGATATGCGCCGAGGCAAAGCAACGGCGAATGCCGCATTTGGTAATGCGGCCAGCGTGCTGGTCGGCGATTTTATCTATACTCGCGCCTTTCAAATGATGACCAGCCTCGGTTCACTGAAAGTGTTGGAGGTTATGTCGAAAGCGGTAAACGTCATTGCCGAAGGTGAAGTTCTGCAGTTGATGAACGTAAACGACCCGGACATTACCGAAGAAAACTATATGCGCGTTATCTACAGCAAGACTGCGCGTCTGTTTGAAGCAGCGGCCCAATGTTCTGGCATTCTGGCTGGTTGTAGCGCTGAGCAGGAAAAAGGGTTGCAGGATTATGGCCGCTATCTCGGCACCGCTTTCCAGCTAATTGACGATTTACTGGATTACAGCGCAGATGGCGAACAGTTGGGTAAAAACGTCGGGGATGACCTCAATGAGGGTAAACCTACACTTCCGCTGCTACATGCCATGCGTCATGGTACTCCAGAACAGGCGCTGATGATTCGCCAGGCTATTGAGCAAGGGAATGGTCGTCACCTTCTGGAGCCTGTTCTTGAAGCTATGAATGCCTGCGGTTCACTGGAGTGGACTCGCCAGCGTGCAGAAGAAGAAGCCGATAAGGCCATTGCCGCACTTCAGGTTCTTCCTGATACGCCGTGGAGAGAAGCCCTGATCGGCCTGGCACATATCGCGGTTCAGCGCGACCGTTAATCCCCCCCTGAATCATACATTATCCCGTGCCACGCACGGGATAATCCTATAAGTTCCAATAAACTCCTTTTGCACTATCCCTCTGACAGAACCAACGCTAGCCCTCCTGGCATATTCTGAATATTCTTAAACATTACACGAACATTTTAGAGCATTCATTCTCTGAGCGTATAGTGTTTAGACAGGATTATTGTGACAGCGTAAGTGGTTAACCAAAGGAGTGATGGATTTATGGAAAGCAAACTCATTGACTGGCATCCGGCAGACATCATCGCAGGGCTACGCAAAAAAGGAACGTCAATGGCAGCAGAGTCGCGAAAAAACGGATTAAGCTCATCGACACTGGCGAATGCGTTAACACGACCATGGCCAAAAGGAGAAGTGATTATTGCGAACGCGCTAGGAACGGATCCTTGGGTTATTTGGCCATCGCGTTATCACGATGCAAAGACACATGAATTCATCGACAGAACGCGCATGATGAGAACCCGCAAAGAGAAAAAGAGTCTCGAGTGAGTCGGGCAGTCCCCTCCATATCAAAGATATGGGGGGACAAGAAGCGTTAACGATTACTCGCCTTTCACACGCTCAATGTTTGCGCCCAGCGCACGCAGTTTATCTTCGATGCGCTCATAGCCGCGATCGATGTGATAAATACGATCGACAACCGTCGTACCTTCTGCAATACATCCAGCCAGTACCAGACTTGCTGACGCACGTAAATCTGTTGCCATAACTTGCGCACCAGAGAGTGTTTCAACGCCGTGGCAAATAACGGTATTGCTTTCGATTTCCGCGTGAGCGCCCATACGGCTCAGCTCCGGCACGTGCATAAAGCGGTTTTCAAACACCGTTTCCGTGATGAAGCCAGTCCCTTCCGCAACCAGGTTCAACAGCGTGAACTGAGCCTGCATATCGGTAGGGAACGCCGGATGCGGCGCAGTACGCACGTTAACCGCTTTCGGACGCTTACCGTGCATGTCGAGACTAATCCAGTCTGCACCAACTTCAATATCGGCGCCCGCATCACGCAGCTTAGCCAGAACAGCATCCAGCGTGTCCGGCTGCGCGTTACGGCAGATAATTTTGCCACGAGAGATCGCCGCTGCAACCAGGAAGGTCCCGGTTTCAATACGGTCAGGTAGAACGCGATACACGCCGCCACCAAGGCGTTCAACACCCTCAATGGTAATACGATCGGTACCCTGACCACTTACCTTCGCGCCCAGTGCAATCAGGAAATTAGCGGTATCCACAATTTCCGGTTCGCGCGCGGCGTTTTCGATGATGGTGGTACCTTCTGCAAGCGTTGCCGCACACATGATGGTTACCGTCGCACCGACGCTAACTTTGTCCATCACGATGTGCGCGCCTTTCAGACGACCATCAACGGACGCTTTCACATAACCTTCTTCCAGCTTGATGGTTGCACCCAATTGCTCAAGGCCAGTAATGTGCAGATCAACCGGACGCGCACCAATAGTACATCCACCCGGCAGTGAAACCTGGCCCTGACCAAAGCGGGCTACCAGCGGCCCCAACGCCCAGATGGACGCACGCATAGTTTTAACCAGGTCATATGGCGCGCAGAAGACGTTTACGTCACGAGCATCAATGTGCACGGAACCATTGCGTTCAACTTTCGCACCCAACTGGCTCAGCAACTTCATTGAGGTGTCAACGTCTTTCAGTTTTGGGACGTTTTGGATCTCTACAGGTTCTTCTGCCAGCAACGCCGCAAACAGGATCGGCAGTGCAGCGTTTTTAGCGCCTGAAATGGTGACTTCGCCCTGGAGCTTAGTTGGCCCCTGAACACGGAATTTATCCATTATTCTGTTCTCTGTTAAGAATTCATATTCGCTACCGGTGCAGCACCCGTAGCTCAAAAACCGTTAAGTTTGCGATCGCGCGCCCATTCCGCTGGGGTAAATGCTTTGATCGACACAGCATGAATGCGGTTATCCGCAATGTATTCCATCAACGGGCCATAGACTGATTGCTGCTTCTTGACCCGGCTCATGCCTTCAAACATCTCACCCACGGCAATAACCTGAAAGTGACTGCCATCGCCAGAAACGTGGACTTCCTGGAGGGAGAGTGCATTCATTAGCACGCTCTGAATTTCATTATTTTCCATGGGATCTTCATTCGTCAGATAGTGAAAACAGCCCAACATCTTAGAGCAAAGTTGCGCTGTCATAAATAAGCAAAAGGCCTGGCTGGTGGATCATGACCGCAAAATTACCGCATGGCGACGCTAACGGGTCTTATCAGGCCTACAGGATCAACGTGAATATGTAGGCCGGATAGGCGCTTACGCCACCATCCGGCATTGATTACAGGCGGGGAAGGACATCGTCGGGCAGATTGTAAAGCTGCGCCAGTGTGTAAACCTTTTCGTTAACACCGCTGAGCGAAACGCTATTTCCCTGCTGCTTGCCCTGGTCAATCAGGTGTAGCAATAATGCCAGTCCACCGGTATCAACCCGGGAAACCTGGCTCAGGTCAATGCAGGTTACCCCTTTCATCGCTTCAACGCGCGCATCCCAGAGCGGATTTAGCACGTCCTGATCCAGTTCTCCCACGAGTACCAGCTTGTCACCTTCACGCGCCCAGGTGAGTGACTGCGTCATTATTTTTTCTCTTCCAGAGTGATTTTCTGCTGAGAAATAGATTTCAGCTGCGCCGTCAGGCCATCGATACCTTTGGTACGCAACAGGTCACTCCACTCATTCTGTTTCGTGGTGATCATGCTGACGCCTTCGGCGATCATGTCATATGCCTGCCAGTTACCGGTCTGGGAATTTTTACGCCACTGGAAATCCAGGCGCACAGGAGGGCGGCCATTTGGATCGTTGATGGTCACGCGGATCGGCACGATGGTCGCATCGCCCAGTGGTTGTTCCGGGGCGATCTGATAGGTCTGGCCGTGATACATTGCCAGCGCCTGGCCATAGGCTTGCTTCAGGTACTCACGAAATGCAGTGAAATACGCGTCACGCTGCGCTGGCGTAGCATCTTTGTAATAACGGCCCAGTACCAGTGCTCCGGCATATTTTACCTGAACGTACGGCAGCAGTTCCTGATCGACGATAACGCGCAAGTATTCCGGATTAGAACGAATTTTTGGTTGCTCGTTTTTCAGACGGTCAAAAGTTTTCTGCGCCGCCTCATTCATCTGTTTGTAAGGATTAGTCTGATCCGCTGCATTTGCGGCGCTAAGTGGGGCAATAACCAGCATAGCCACCATCATCAATCGTTTAAACATACGTCGATTCTCCTGAGATTACTTCGTTGCGCCCGCAGGCGTAGTGGCTTCATTATTGCCTTCTGCCGCAGATGACGCATCGCCAGAATTCTTATTGTCATCACCTTTACTGTTGCTGTTGTAAAGGAACTGACCAATCATATCTTCCAGCACCATCGCGGATTTGGTGTCCTGAATCGTACCGCCATCTTTCAGGATAGACGTTCCCAGCTCAGGATCTTCAAAACCAACGTTCAGGGCCAGATACTGCTCACCTAACAGGCCGGAGGTACGGATACTCAGTGAACTGGTATCGGGAATATGGTTAAAGCGCTCTTCAATTTCCAGCGTTACACGTGGCAGGTACGTTTTCGGATCTAACGAAATGTCTGCAACGCGTCCAACCACTACCCCGCCAATCCGTACCGGAGAACGCTCTCTCAAGCCGCCGATATTATCAAAAGTCGCATAAATCGTGTAAGTCGGCTCGGTACGCATGGAGGTGACATTGGCTGCTTTCAGACAAACAAACAACGCCGCCAGCAGCGCAACCAGCAGGAATAACCCGACCCAAATCTCATTTTTTTTCGTTTGCATGAACTCAATTCCCAAACATCAATGCGGTCAGCACAAAATCCAGCCCCAAAACGGCAAGAGATGCGTGCACAACGGTGCGTGTCGTTGCCCGGCTAATGCCGGCAGAGGTCGGAATAGCATCATAACCATTGAACAATGCAATCCATGTGACCGTAATGGCGAACACCACGCTCTTAATCAAACAGTTGACCAGATCCAGACGCCAGTCGACGGCATTCTGCATCGCAGACCAGAAAAAGCCTGCGTCAATCCCCTTCCAGCTTACGCCAACCAGTGAGCCGCCCCAGATACCCACTGCGACAAAGATAATCGTCAGCAGCGGCAGCGAAATGACTCCGGCCCAAAAACGCGGAGAGATCACGCGGCGCAGTGGATCGACCGCCATCATTTCCATACTGGAAAGCTGCTCGGTCGCCCGCATCAAGCCGATTTCTGCGGTTAAGGCAGAGCCAGCTCGTCCGGCGAAAAGCAACGCCGCAACGACCGGCCCCAGCTCGCGCAGCAATGAAAGCGCCACGAGCATACCAAGGCTGGTTTCCGCGCTGTAAGTCGTCAGTACCAGATATCCCTGCAACCCCAGCACCATACCGATGAACACGCCAGAAACGATAATGATAAGCATCGATAAGACGCCGACATTATAGAGCTGACGGATCAGCAGCGGCGCATGTTTGCGAAACTCCGGCTTGCCGACTACCGCATTGAACAACATTAATCCGGCGCGCCCGAACGTCCTGAGGGTTTTTATCCCTCGATGCCCGAGTGATGCCAGCGCATTTAACAGCATGGGTGGCTTAACTCCCTGTTTTGAGTAAATCAGTGTGGTAATCGCCCGCCGGGTAGCGGAATGGAACCGGCCCATCGGCAATACCGTCAAGGAACTGGCGCACCCGCGGATCGGCATTTTCTTGTAGTGCCTGAGCACTACCGTAGGCCACTATTTTTTTGTCCGCCATAATATAGGCGTAATCCGCAATACTCAGTACCTCTGGCACATCATGAGACACCACTACACAGGTAACGCCCAGTACGCTGTTCAGCTCTGAAATCAGCTTCACCAACACGCCCATGGTAATGGGATCCTGACCGACAAACGGTTCATCAAACATGATGAGGTCTGGCTCCAGCGCGATAGCGCGTGCTAATGCCGCACGCCGCGCCATCCCACCAGATAATTCAGAAGGCATTAATTTTGCCGCACCGCGCAGGCCGACAGCCTCCAGTTTCATCATCACCGTGCTTCTCAGCAACGGCGCGGGTAACGTTGTATGCTCACGCAGGGGATAGGCGACGTTATCAAACACATTCATGTCGGTAAACAACGCACCTGACTGAAACAGCATGCTCATACGCTTACGCACGGTGTACAAACGCGAACGAGACATAGCAGGGACGTTCTCGCCATCAAAAAGTATCTCGCCGTTATCCGGGGGGATCTGTCCGCCAATCAAACGCAACAGCGTTGTTTTACCGATGCCTGATGGCCCCATGATCGCCGTTACCTTTCCGCGCGGCACCGTCAGGGAAATATTATCAAAAATGCAGCGATCGCCTCGGGAAAAGCTGACATCGCGCATATCGACTAGATTCGCCACAGACTGACCCATTGATTCATCCTTTACTATTGCCTCGTTGTTCGAAGAGTTTGGCGCTCAATTTAGCCCTGAACCCAACATATTTACAGATTATTACCCACCCTGGTTAGCGAAAGCTGGCATTTGTTTTACTTTTTAGCCGCATAAAGTCAAAATTAAGAATTCGTCACGGCTTCCAGAAGATCCTTCAGTGGACCGGCGAGTATACCTGAAGAAAGGACTTTAGATGCTTTTAGCGACGGCGCTGTTAATAATTGGTTTACTTCTGGTGGTCTACGGTGCCGACCGTATGGTGTTTGCCGCATCCATTTTATGCCGAACGTTTGGCATTCCCCCGATCATCATTGGGATGACAGTCGTCAGCATTGGTACATCATTACCTGAGATTATTGTCTCCGTTGCCGCATCGATGAATGGGCAGCTCGACTTAGCCGTCGGTACAGCTATCGGCTCCAACATCACCAACATTCTTCTCATTTTAGGCCTGTCAGCACTGATTCACCCTTTTACCGTGCATTCTGATGTTCTGCGTCGGGAATTACCGCTAATGTTGCTGGTGAGCATACTCGCTGCATCCGTACTGTATGACGGGCAACTAAGTCGCAGCGATGGTTTTTTTCTGCTGCTTCTTGCCGTGCTATGGCTGCTATTCATTGTTAAAATCGCGCGTCTGGCAGAGCGGCAAGGAAATGACAGCCTTACCCGGGAGCAAGTGGCGGAGCTGCCTCGCGAAGGCGGACTGCCCGTCGCATTTTTATGGTTGGGTATTGCGCTGATTATTATGCCGATGGCAACACGTATGGTGGTGGATAACGCCACTGTGCTGGCGAATTACTTTGCCATGAGCGAACTCACTATCGGTTTGACGGTGGTGGCCATTGGCACCAGCCTGCCTGAACTGGCAACGGCAATCGCAGGTCTGCGCAAGGGTGAAAACGATATCGCCGTCGGCAATATCATCGGCGCGAACATTTTTAATATTGTAATCGTCCTCGGACTGCCCGCACTGATCACACCGGGCGAGGTCAATCCGATGGCCTTCAGCCGTGATTATAGCGTCATGTTGCTGGTGAGCGTTATTTTTGCATTACTCTGCTGGCGACGTCCGCGCCAGATAAGTCGAGGCGCTGGTGCGCTATTGACTGGCGGTTTTATCATATGGCTGGCGATGCTGTATTGGTTATCGCCACTTCTCGTTGGATAACTGGAAACGCATTATGTCGCACTTAGAGTTGCAACCGGGTTTTGACTTTCAGCAAGCAGGTAAGGAAGTCCTGGCAATTGAACGTGAAGGCCTGGCGGAGCTTGATCAGTATATCAACCAGAATTTTACCCTCGCATGTGAAAAAATATTCGGTTGCCCGGGCAAAGTTGTGGTCATGGGGATGGGAAAATCCGGGCATATCGGGCGGAAAATGGCCGCCACTTTTGCCAGCACTGGCACCCCGTCATTTTTCGTACATCCTGGCGAAGCCGCGCATGGCGATCTGGGTATGGTATCGCCGCAAGACGTCGTGATCGCCATTTCTAACTCAGGCGAATCAAATGAGATTGCAGCGTTAATCCCGGTTCTAAAACGCCTTCACGTGCCGCTTATCTGCATGACCGGTCGTCCGGAAAGCAGCATGGCACGTGCGGCAGATGTGCATCTATGTGTTAAAGTGCCTAAGGAGGCCTGCCCGTTAGGTCTGGCACCGACCAGTAGTACAACCGCGACGCTGGTGATGGGTGATGCACTTGCTGTTGCATTATTAAAAGCTCGCGGCTTTACCGCAGAAGATTTTGCGTTATCTCACCCGGGTGGCGCATTGGGTCGTAAGCTTTTATTACGCGTTAACGATATTATGCATACGGGCGACGAGATCCCGCATGTAAACAAGCGCGCCAGCCTGCGTGATGCCTTACTTGAGATCACTCGTAAGAATCTCGGTATGACCGTCATCTGCGATGACAAAATGAAGATTGACGGCATCTTCACGGATGGCGACTTACGCCGTGTTTTTGATATGGGTGTCGATGTACGCCAGTTAGGCATTGCTGATGTCATGACACCTGGAGGCATTCGTGTGCGTCCAGGCATTCTTGCCGTTGATGCCCTGAACTTAATGCAGTCCCGCCATATCACTTCGGTAATGGTTGCTGATGGCGACCAGTTACTCGGTGTGTTACATATGCATGATCTGCTGCGTGCAGGCGTAGTGTAGAAATTCAAGGATAAAAGAAATGAGTAAAGCAGGTGCGTCGCTTGCGACCTGTTATGGACCCGTCAGCACTGAAGTCATCACCAGGGCAGAAAATATTCGTCTGCTCATCCTTGACGTGGATGGCGTTCTGTCTGACGGTCTGATTTATATGGGCAACAATGGCGAAGAGCTGAAAGCATTTAACGTTCGTGATGGCTACGGAATTCGTTGTGCGCTCACTTCAGGTATTGAGGTTGCCATTATTACCGGACGAAAGGCTAAACTTGTAGAAGATCGTTGTGCCACTCTGGGGATCGCTCATCTCTACCAGGGGCAATCTGACAAACTGGTCGCCTTTGACGACCTACTCAAGAAACTGGCGATTGCACCTGAAAATGTAGCGTACGTTGGCGACGATCTGATCGACTGGCCGGTGATGGAAAAAGTGGGATTAAGCGTAGCGGTAGCGGATGCACATCCTTTGCTGATCCCGCGTGCCGACTATGTCACCCACATCGACGGGGGGCGCGGCGCTGTACGTGAAGTCTGCGATTTATTACTCCTGGCGCAGGGCAAACTGGATGAGGCCAAAGGGCAATCGATATGAGCAAAACCAGACGTTGGGTTATCATTCTACTGTCGCTGGCTATCCTTGTGCTGATTGGTATTAACCTGGCAGACAAAGACGACACCACTGAAGTAGTGGTGAATAGCAATGAGCCAACCTATAAGAGCGAACATACCGATACCGTTGTATATAGCCCGGAAGGCGCACTAAGCTATCGCTTGATCGCTCAACACGTTGAATATTATTCAGATCAGGCTGTTTCGTGGTTTACTCAACCAGTATTAACCACATTTGATAAGGATAAAGTACCGACCTGGTCAATCAAGGCCGATAAAGCCAAATTAACCAATGATCGTATGCTCTATCTGTATGGCCACGTTGAAGTCAACGCGCTGGTTCCTGACTCTCAACTACGCAGAATTACTACCGATAACGCGCAGATTAACCTGGTGACGCAAGATGTTACTTCGGATGATCTGGTTACGTTGTACGGAACAACATTTAACTCCAGCGGACTGAAGATGCGCGGCAACTTACGCAGCAAGAACGCCGAGCTGATTGAAAAGGTTAGAACCTCATATGAAATTCAAAACAAACAAACTCAGCCTTAACCTTGTGCTTGCCAGCTCACTTCTGGCCGCCAGCATTCCGGCATTTGCCGTAACCGGCGATACCGAGCAACCGATCCACATTGAATCGGATCAACAATCCCTGGATATGCAGGGCAACGTGGTAACGTTTACCGGTAATGTGGTCGTGACCCAGGGCACCATCAAAATTAATGCCGATAAAGTCGTCGTGACCCGCCCCGGCGGTGAAGACGGTAAAGAAGTGATCGATGGTTATGGTAACCCGGCAACGTTTTACCAGATGCAGGATAACGGTAAACCCGTTAACGGCCACGCGTCACAAATGCACTATGAACTGGCAAAAGATTTCGTCGTGCTGACAGGCAAAGCTTATCTGGAGCAGGTAGACAGCAATATCTCCGGTGACAAAATAACCTATCTGGTTAAAGAGCAGAAAATGCAGGCCTTCAGTGATAAAGGCAAACGCGTCACCACTGTACTGGTGCCGTCACAACTGCAGGATAAAGGCAAAACCAAGGCTCCGGCAGAGAAAAAAGGTAACTGATTCGTTATGGCAACATTAACTGCAAAGAATCTTGCAAAAGCCTACAAAGGCCGCCGCGTAGTGGAAGATGTCAGTTTGACCGTCAACTCCGGGGAGATCGTTGGTCTGCTCGGCCCTAACGGTGCGGGTAAAACAACGACCTTTTACATGGTTGTCGGCATTGTGCCGCGCGATGCTGGCAACATCATCATTGATGATGAAGACATCAGCCTGCTGCCGCTGCATGCGCGCGCACGTCGCGGCATCGGCTACTTACCGCAGGAAGCCTCTATTTTTCGTCGCCTGAGCGTATTTGATAACCTGATGGCAGTGCTGCAAATTCGTGACGATCTTTCCAGTGAACAACGTGAAGATCGCGCCAACGAACTGATGGAAGAATTCCATATCGAACATCTGCGCGACAGCCTGGGGCAATCGCTGTCCGGCGGTGAACGGCGCCGTGTGGAAATCGCCCGTGCGCTGGCTGCAAATCCGAAATTTATCCTGCTGGATGAACCCTTTGCCGGCGTTGACCCGATTTCCGTTATTGATATCAAACGCATCATTGAACACCTGCGAGATAGCGGGCTGGGCGTGCTGATTACCGACCATAACGTTCGCGAAACGCTGGCGGTCTGTGAGCGAGCCTACATTGTGAGCCAGGGGCATCTGATCGCACACGGTACGCCTACCGAAATACTGCAAGACGAACACGTTAAGCGCGTATACCTTGGGGAAGACTTCAGACTCTGATAGGGTAGAAGACTTCACGTTACCGCGGGAGAAAACAACTCTGAACATGAAGCAAGGTTTGCAACTCAGGCTTAGCCAACAACTGGCGATGACGCCTCAGCTTCAACAGGCTATCCGTCTGTTGCAGCTGTCCACGCTGGAACTTCAGCAAGAACTTCAGCAAGCGCTGGAAAGTAACCCACTGCTCGAGCAAACCGATCTTCACGACGAAATTGATACCCAGGAAAAACAGGACAGCGAATCTCTCGATACTGCAGATGCACTCGAACAAAAAGAGATGCCGGAAGAGCTACCGCTAGACACCAGTTGGGATGAAATTTACACCGCGGGTACGCCGTCTGGAGCCAGCGGGGATTACATTGACGACGAACTACCGGTGTATCAGGGTGAAACCACGCAATCGCTACAAGATTATCTAATGTGGCAAGTGGAGCTGACTCCATTTTCGGATACCGATCGCGCCATTGCGACGTCAATTGTAGACGCGGTGGATGATACAGGGTATCTCACGGTTTCTCTGGACGAAATTCTCGAAAGCATGGGCGATGACGACATCGGTATGGATGAAATCGAGGCCGTGCTTAAACGCGTTCAACGTTTTGATCCTGTTGGTGTTGCGGCAAAAGATCTCCGTGACTGCTTACTGATCCAACTTTCGCAGTTTGACAAAGCCACACCATGGCTGGAAGAAACTCGCCTGATCATCAGCGATCATCTTGATCTGCTCGCCAATCACGACTTCCGCACGCTGATGCGCGTGACCCGACTGAAAGAAGATGTACTGAAAGAGGCTGTAAATCTTATCCAGTCGCTCGACCCAAGACCCGGACAGTCGATCCAGACGGGTGAACCGGAATACGTGATCCCGGATGTGCTGGTACGTAAGCATAACGATCGCTGGGTCGTCGAACTGAACAGCGACAGCATTCCGCGCTTACAAATCAACCAGCACTACGCCGCCATGTGCAACGGTGCGCGTAACGATGCAGACAGCCAGTTTATCCGTAGTAATCTGCAGGATGCGAAGTGGCTGATAAAAAGCCTGGAAAGCCGTAATGACACACTGTTGCGCGTCAGTCGCTGTATTGTTGAGCAACAGCAAGCCTTCTTTGAACAAGGCGAAGAGTTTATGAAACCGATGGTGCTGGCAGATATCGCCCAAGCCGTCGAGATGCACGAATCGACCATTTCCCGAGTGACCACGCAAAAATACCTGCACAGTCCGCGCGGCATTTTTGAATTGAAGTATTTCTTCTCCAGTCACGTAAATACTGAAGGTGGAGGCGAAGCCTCTTCTACAGCGATACGCGCGCTGGTGAAGAAATTAATTGCTGCGGAGAACCCTGCGAAACCGCTGAGTGACAGCAAGTTAACCTCTATGCTGTCAGAACAGGGTATCATGGTGGCGCGCCGCACCGTTGCGAAGTACCGAGAGTCTTTATCCATTCCGCCGTCTAACCAGCGCAAACAACTGGTCTGACCCAACCGATAAGGAAGACACTATGCAGCTCAACATCACTGGAAATAACGTCGAAATTACTGAAGCCCTGCGCGACTTTGTTACCACAAAGTTCGCCAAACTTGAGCAATATTTCGACAGGATTAATCAGGTTTATATTGTGTTGAAAGTGGAGAAGGTTACACACATCTCGGATGCAACACTGCATGTGAACGGTGGCGAAATTCATGCCAGCGCGGAAGGTCAGGATATGTACGCCGCCATTGACGGTTTAATTGATAAACTGGCTCGGCAGCTAACAAAACATAAAGATAAACTGAAACAGCACTAACTTGTCCGGGCAGTTAGCGGGTGCAGGACGGCCTGTTGTGAAGCACAACAGGCCATTTGTACAGTTAGCGCTTAGGTGAAATTATGACAAATAACGATACGACTCTACAACTGAGCAATGTTCTTAACCAAGAATGTACACGCGCGGCCGTTCACTGCCAAAGTAAGAAACGCGCACTGGAAATCATTAGCGAACTGGCGGCAAAGCAGCTCAGCTTGCCTCCTCAGGTGGTGTTTGAAGCCATTCTGACGCGTGAGAAAATGGGCAGTACCGGCATCGGCAATGGTATCGCAATTCCGCACGGTAAGCTGGAAGAAGATACGTTACGTGCGGTCGGCGTGTTTGTTCAACTCGAAACCCCCATCGCTTTCGACGCCATTGATAATCAGCCTGTTGATCTGCTTTTCGCTCTGCTGGTCCCTGCCGATCAAACCAAAACGCATTTACATACGCTGTCACTGGTTGCAAAACGCCTGGCAGATAAAACCATCTGTCGTCGCCTGCGTGCCGCACAAAGCGACCAGGAGTTGTATCAAATCATCACGGACACCGAAGGTGAACAGGATGAGGCATAATAACCCAATGGCATCTTTTTCTGTCGTTGTGAGGAGAAACAGTACATGGTACTGATGATCGTCAGCGGTCGCTCAGGGTCGGGAAAATCTGTCGCCCTGCGAGCGCTGGAAGATATGGGTTTTTACTGCGTGGATAACCTCCCCGTCGTGTTGTTGCCCGATCTGGCTAGAACGCTTGCCGATCGCCAAATTTCTGCGGCTGTCAGCATTGATGTGCGCAACATGCCTGAGTCACCAGAGATTTTCGAACAGGCGATGAATAACCTGCCAGAGGGCTTCTCACCGCAGCTGTTGTTCCTTGATGCTGACCGTAACACGCTGATTCGCCGCTACAGCGATACGCGACGTCTGCACCCGCTCTCCAGCAAAAACTTATCTCTGGAAAGCGCGATTGATAAAGAAAGTGATTTACTGGAACCACTGCGTTCCCGCGCAGACTTGATCGTTGATACCTCGGAAATGTCCGTGCACGAACTGGCGGAAATGTTACGTACCCGACTGTTGGGTAAACGTGAACGTGAACTGACGATGGTATTCGAGTCCTTTGGTTTCAAACACGGTATCCCAATAGATGCGGATTACGTCTTTGATGTGCGATTCCTGCCTAACCCACACTGGGATCCAAAACTACGTCCGATGACCGGTCTTGACAGGCCTGTCGCCGCCTTCCTCGATCGACACACAGAAGTACACAATTTTATCTACCAGACTCGCAGCTATCTTGAGCTATGGTTACCCATGCTGGAGACGAACAACCGCAGCTACCTCACCGTAGCCATCGGCTGTACCGGCGGGAAGCACCGTTCGGTGTATATTGCAGAGCAACTGGCAGACTACTTCCGCTCACGCGGTAAAAACGTACAGTCACGCCATCGTACGCTGGAAAAACGTAAATCATGACCGTGAAGCAAACTGTTGAAATCACGAATAAGCTGGGCATGCATGCCCGGCCCGCAATGAAACTGTTTGAATTAATGCAGGGTTTTGAAGCAGAAGTACTGCTACGTAATGATGAAGGAACGGAAGCCGAAGCAAACAGCGTTATCGCATTGCTAATGCTGGATTCCGCCAAAGGCCGTCAGATAGAGATTGAAGCCTCTGGCCCACAGGAAGTTGAAGCCCTTGCAGCGGTTATTGCGTTGTTTAATTCAGGGTTTGACGAAGAGTAGTCCGGAAGGTCGGATAAGGCGTTTACACCACCATCCGACACCACCGATTAATACAGCTTATTTTCCCGCATAAACGACTCACCGCCAAGCTGGCGCATTTGACGCATGATCCACGCCTGACGGCTACGAACATAGCCTGAAGGTGCATTCGCCTTAAAACGCAGAGGATTTGGCAATACCGCCGCCAGTAATGCCGCTTCTGACAGACTCAACCGGCTGGCGGGCTTATGGAAATACCGCTGCGCCGCCGCTTCCACGCCAAATACACCATCGCCAAACTCAGCAATATTCAGATAGACGGTCAGAATACGTTTCTTGCTCCAGACTGTTTCCATACCCAGCGTCAGACCAGCCTCCAGACCTTTACGCACCCAGCTACGCCCATCCCACAGAAAAAGATTTTTTGCCGTCTGCTGCGACAACGTCGACGCGCCGCGAATACGCTTTTCGTTACGTTCGTTGTGCTCCAGCGCTTTCTCTATGGCGGAGACATCAAATCCCCAGTGTTCGGGAAATTTTTGGTCCTCGGCTGCAATCACCGCCAGCCCCATCAGTGGCGATATCTCGTCCATGCTGACCCAGTCTGAATGCGCCACATAGCTGAAATGTCCCTGTAACCATGCTCCAAGCTGCCGCTCGACCATCACTGCCGAGAAAGGCACCGGCACCACGCTAAATAGCGCGATGCCGCCGCCCCAAAAAACGGCGAGGACAACAACCACCCGCAGAAAAATACGCCGCAAAAAGACGGCGACCCCTTTTCTCATTCAGCCAGTACCAGCACGCGCGCCACCAGCTTATCGATACCGCTTGCGGCCTGGGCTATATCCTGCGCCAGCATATAAGCCGGTGTAGTGACGATTTTGTTGTCTTCATCGACCACGATATCATCAACCGGACAAGGCACATGTTCGCCCCCCATATCTTCCAGCACTTCCGCGGTGTCAATATCGGTGCCAATTGTCAGACGCAGTGGGAAATCAAAGATTTTTGGCAGCATCGCCGGAGCAATACACATAAACCCCAGCGGTTTTCCTGACTGATGCATAGCGACCGCCAGCGCGGCCAAATCGCTATCAACCCGACATTCGCTGCCCTGGCTGGCAAAATTACTCAGATTCTTCGCCGCGCCAAACCCACCAGGAACAATCAGCGCATCAAGTTCAGCAGAAACAGCCTGGGCCAGAGGACGGATATCACCCCGCGCAATACGTGCTGCTTCAATCAGGACGTTGCGTGCTTCCTGCATCGGCTCACCCGTCAGATGATTAATGACATCCACCTGCTGTTTATCCGGTGCAAAACAGATAGCCTGAGCACCGCTGCGAGCAATCGCCAGAAGGGTTAGCACGGCTTCATGGATCTCTGAACCGTCATACACACCACATCCACTGAGCACAACGCCAACTTTTTTCATCAAGATACTCCTTTCGCAACTGACTGAAGCATATTAATAATTCTTATTAAAATGCTACGCTTCACACATTTAACTGATTCATGTAACAAATTATTTAAGATTTGCTATCTTAACTGCGTGCGGCCTGAAATTTAGGGCTGCGCCCTTGTAAACAATGATAATAATTTACGGCGCAGCCACGATTTCCCTGGTGTTGGCGCAGTATTCGCGCACCCCGGTTAAGCCGGGGTCATTTTTTTTCCACGCTCGCTACCCAGGCTCTTAATACCGCCACGTCGTGTTGCCACTCTTGCTTCATCTCTTCAATCCATTCAGCCACGTTATCTTCCCAGGCAGGAAGGTCTGGTGATTGAATTTGCTGTCCCAGTTGCTGCAGATGTCGCAGGCCAACCGATCCCGCAGCACCTTTGATTTTGTGGCCTTCTTCAACAACGCCTTTTTTATCACGCGCAGTCAGATTGGACTCCAGGACGCTCAAATATCCCGGCATCATCTTCTCAAACACCGCCAGCCCATCGGTAATCAACTTCGGTCCCACCAGCT
Source organism: Citrobacter sp. Marseille-Q5395 (assembly GCF_947057495.1). Lineage (NCBI taxonomy): Bacteria > Pseudomonadati > Pseudomonadota > Gammaproteobacteria > Enterobacterales > Enterobacteriaceae > Citrobacter > Citrobacter sp. Marseille-Q5395. The sequence continues at coordinate 707,433 of NZ_CAMSEL010000001.1, forward strand.
CGAGGTATTGTTCCAACATGGGAATATCTAACAGCGCTTGCGATTTACTGCTTTCTTCAGATGTCACAGTGCTCTCCTCTTTGTTTCGGGTATCCCAGTATTTTTTGATCATGGCGGTTAACGCCGGAACCGATAATGGCTTACTCAGCACGTCATCCATTCCCGCATCAAGATATTCTTTCTTATCCTTCAGTACGTTGGCAGTAAGCGCCACCAGCGGCGGCAGGTCTTCACGCGCGTATTTTTGGGTAAGCTCTCTGGAGATATCCAGCCCCGTCATATCCGGCAACTGAATATCCAGCAGTACCAGGTCGTATTCCCCCGGCTTGAACATTTCCAGCGCAGCTTTCCCGGTCATCGCGACATCCACGCTGTTGCCTAGTTTTTCCAGCACTGAACGCGCAACAATCACATTCAGTTCAATATCCTCTACCAGCAACACATTCAGAGCTGGCAACGGCATATCATCCTCTTCAAAGGCGTCTTCAATCTCTTCCGCTACGGCAGGCGCATGAACGGTTAGCGTAAAGACTGAACCTTTTCCTGGCTGGCTGGAGACCGTGATATCCCCCCCCATATTCTTCGCCAGACGGCGGGATACCGCGAGACCAATCCCGGTACCTGTTGCCGGTTTACCACCGTTACTGTCTTTCACCTGATAATACATGGCGAAGATCTTATCCTGCTCATCCTGCGGAATACCGATCCCGGAATCCTCAACTTCAAAATGCAGAATACTTCCTTCGTCATAACGCGCCCGAACGGTGACCTGTCCTTGCTGGGTGAATTTCACGGCATTACTGATCAGGTTCCACAGGATCTGGCGTAAACGCGTCCCGTCTGTGATGACCTTATGCGGCAGAGGCAACGTCGGTTCCAGGACAAAGCGTAGCCCTTTTTGTTGCGCCTGAAGGCCTGACAGGTTTTCCAGATCCGCCATAAAGCTGGTGAAATCAATCGGCTGGTTATCCAGTTGGACTTTACGCCGTTCCATCTTATCCATGTCGATAATATCGTTGAAAATATTACCCAACGTGACGGCAGAAACATGGATGGTTTTGAGGTATTTTTCCTGCTCGGCGGTCAGATCCGTATCCAGTAGGATCCGGCTTAAACCGACAATGCCGTTCAGTGGTGTTCGCAGTTCGTGGCTGATAGTCGAAATGAAGGTGGTCTTATCGCGACTGGCACGCTCAAGTGCGTCCTGATAACGCTTACGCTCGGTAATATCGCGCCCAAAGCCCATCAGACCATGTCGCTTACCAACTCGGTCGTAATAAGGCACTTTACGAATTTCAAAGCAGGCTTTACGTCCGTCCGGATAATCCAGCCATTGTTCATAAGTGAGCGAAACATTATGGCGGAACACTTTCTCATCAGTTTCGATAACCTTCTCTGCCGCCTCAGGGGAATAAACGTCAGCCGGTTTTAAATTTACCAGTTGCTTTTCACTCTTGCCGGTCAGCAATTCCATCGCACGGTTACAGCCGGAAAATTCTTTATCCTCATTGCGATAAAAAACCAGATCCGGCGACGCATCGAGGAAAGAACGCAGAAAAGAGGACTGTTGTTCAAGCTGGATCTGCGCTTCTTCGCGCTCTTTAATTTCCACCTTAAGCTGCTCAAACGTTTCCTGGCGCTCCGCTTCTGCCTTTTCACGTTCTACGATCTGCTGATTGAGCTGAGCAATATTGTCCTTCAGTTGTACATTAAGCTTGAGATCGCGCTCACGCATCTCTTCCAGCTTCTGTACCAGTCGTGACAGGCGCTGTCGGGACTCCTCCAGTTGTTCCACTACCACTGACAGGAAATAGACGGCCCACGGGGTAATTAACAGACCAAAAAAGATTGAACGGATAACATCAATACTTTCTACCTGACCATGCAGCACCATGGTGACAGCCATCTGCACCACAATTGCCAACACGACCAAAGCCAGCGCCAATAGCAGCGAAAAGCGCACCAGACCTAACTTCATCATCAGGTCGACATAATATTGCGCCAGCATACGAATTTGCTTCATAGAGGGTTCCTTCACGACAACTTGGCACAATAATACTCAATTCTCAGCGCGACGTTTAAGATTGTGCCAAAAATGCGTAGTTTCCCTCATCGCGCTACACTGCCGGCGGGTTCCAGGGCCGTCCCAGAGCTGACCCCTGTACGCCATATTCGTTAAGGTACTTATCCAGTTCGACCATCCCGGTCCAGCGATTTTCACACCATAATGGGGCTAATAACGTCGGGCGACGGGCGCTGGCAGAAATTCGGTGATAGATAACCTCTGGCGGAGTGTGGCGAATCATCTCTCCCGCCGTCACTGTGTAATCACCCAGCTCAATACCGCTCAGGCGCCCGGCCTCCCAGGCTTTCGCCATAATGCTGCCCTTCACGATATGCAGGGGATGCAGCTTAATTCCATCGACTCCGGTATCCACCACACGTTCCAGCGTTTGCAGACATTCCATTTGCCCTTCTCCCGGCAGACCGACAATAAGGTGCGAACACACTTTCAACCCGCGTTCACGCGCTAACTGAGTGGTTCGCTGATAGCAGGCAAAATCATGTCCACGATTGATGCGGTGCAGGGTTTTATCATGCGCAGTTTGCAGCCCCAGCTCCAGCCACACCTCATATCCCTGATCTTTATATTCGCAAAGCAGATCAAGCACCGCTTCCGGAACACAATCGGGGCGCGTCCCAACGCACAGACCAACAATATTGGCCTGACTGACCGCCTGCTGATACATAGAACGCAGCACCTGCACTTCCGCAAAGGTGCTGGTATAGGCCTGGAAATAGGCCAGATAGCGCTTAGCGCGATTCACCAGGTGCGCCTGATGTTCAAGCTGTTCGGCAATGGAATGATGCTGTTGGGCCTCATCGGCAAAAGAGGCCACATTACAGAAAGTACATCCACCGCGTCCGATGGTACCATCGCGATTTGGGCAGCTAAACCCACCGTGCAGCGTGAGTTTATGAACTTTTTGCCCATAACGACGAGAAAGATCCCCACCAAACATATTGACTAATTTCTGTAACTGCATAATCTGATAGACCGCGCCTTGAAAAGAGGCCAAAGCCTGCCATTTTTAGCCCCCGTTGGCGATGACCTGGATCAATCGCCCTGGCGTGCCTTTATTTATTGCATAACAAATCAAAATAACCGAAATTTCATTCAATCCAAATGTGATTATTTTTCCTTATATCCCGCTATTTTTTTTATGTTCTTTTAGCTCTTGTATAAAAACAGTATCTTTAAGACGCCAAAACTCTAAAATCCAGCATAAAATGCCAGTCATCACGATAAACAAAGGGAGGACGAGGGATAACAGGCCTTTCTGACAGTGAGACAGATCACACTTCACCATCCATTCCACACACGTTAAATCAATGTAAAAATGCCTTTAATTTCAATATATTCATAAAGTTAATCTTCCTATAGCACATTTTTGTATAAATAAGATTGCCATTTGACCTGTGTGTGGATTCCCGATAACTTGGAAATCCGCTGGAAGCTTTCTGGATGAGCAGTCTGCTCATCATATTTATGCAGTAATTGAGATTCCCTCTGAAGCAAGTCCTCAAACTTGTTTGACCTGTGCGAAAAGGATAAAGAGGGCGAATGCGAGGTAAGCGTATGACACGCAAACCCCGTCGCCATGCTCTTGGTGTGCCCGTGCGCAACGGTTCAGATGGGGATCTCGCAGAGCCTGGGGAGGTTCACTGATATGTTGTACGATAAATCCCTTGAGAAGGATAACTGTGGTTTCGGCCTGATCGCCCACATAGAAGGCGAACCTAGCCACAAGGTAGTGCGTACCGCCATACACGCGCTGGCCCGTATGCAGCACCGTGGCGCAATTCTTGCCGATGGTAAAACCGGCGATGGTTGCGGCCTGCTGTTACAAAAACCTGACCGCTTTTTTCGTATCGTTGCTCAGGAGCGCGGCTGGCGTTTAGCCAAAAACTACGCCGTCGGCATGATCTTTTTAAATAAAGACGCTGAACTGGCGGCTGCATCTCGTCGCATTGTTGAAGAAGAATTACAGCAGGAAACCTTGTCGATTGTTGGTTGGCGCGAAGTACCCACCAACGAAGGTGTCCTCGGTGAAATCGCCCTCTCCTCCCTGCCTCGAATTGAGCAAATTTTTGTTAACGCCCCTGCGGGCTGGCGTCCGCGCGACATGGAACGCCGCCTGTTCATCGCGCGTCGCCGTATCGAAAAACGCCTCCAGGAAGATAAAGACTTCTACGTCTGCAGCTTGTCTAACCTGGTCAACATCTACAAAGGTCTGTGTATGCCGGCGGACCTGCCGCGCTTTTACCTGGACCTGGCGGACCTGCGTCTGGAATCAGCTATCTGTCTGTTCCATCAGCGCTTCTCCACCAACACCGTACCACGCTGGCCGCTGGCGCAACCGTTCCGCTACCTGGCGCACAACGGTGAGATCAACACCATCACCGGTAACCGTCAGTGGGCCCGCGCACGTACCTATAAATTTCAGACGCCGCTGATCCCTGATCTCCATGATGCCGCTCCTTTCGTCAACGAAACCGGCTCCGACTCCAGCTCAATGGATAACATGCTGGAGCTGCTTCTGGCAGGCGGCATGGACATTATCCGGGCCATGCGCCTGCTGGTGCCACCAGCCTGGCAGAACAACCCTGACATGGACCCGGAACTGCGCGCATTCTTTGACTTTAACTCCATGCACATGGAGCCATGGGATGGTCCGGCAGGTATTGTTATGTCTGACGGCCGCTTTGCCGCATGTAACCTGGACCGTAACGGCCTGCGCCCGGCACGCTACGTGATCACCAAAGATAAGCTCATCACCTGCGCCTCTGAAGTGGGGATTTGGGACTATCAGCCGGATGAAGTTGTCGAGAAAGGCCGCGTCGGTCCGGGCGAACTAATGGTTATCGATACCCGCAGTGGGCGCATTCTGCACTCAGCCGAAACCGATGACGATCTAAAAAGCCGCCACCCGTACAAAGAGTGGATGGAGAAAAATGTCCGCCGTCTGGTACCGTTTGAAGATCTGGCTGACGATCAGGTCGGTAGCCGCGAGCTGGACGATGACACCCTTGCCAGCTACCAGAAGCAGTTTAATTACAGCGCTGAAGAGCTGGATTCCGTCATCCGCGTGCTGGGTGAAAATGGTCAGGAAGCGGTTGGCTCAATGGGTGACGATACCCCGTTTGCTGTACTCTCCAGTCAGCCACGCATTATTTATGACTACTTCCGCCAGCAGTTTGCGCAGGTGACTAACCCGCCTATCGATCCGCTGCGTGAAGCGCATGTGATGTCACTGGCCACCAGCATCGGTCGTGAGATGAACGTCTTCTGCGAAGCGGAAGGCCAGGCACACCGTCTGAGTTTCAAATCGCCGATCCTGCTGTACTCCGATTTCAAACAGCTCACCACTATGAAAGAGGAACACTATCGCGCGGATACGCTGGACATAACCTTTGACGTGACCGAAACCACGCTTGAAGAGACCGTCAAAGCACTGTGCGACAAGGCCGAGCAGATGGTGCGTAACGGCACGGTGCTGCTGGTACTTTCCGACCGTAACATTGCCAAAAACCGCTTGCCAGTCCCGGCACCGATGGCGGTCGGCGCAGTGCAAACGCGTCTGGTAGAACAAAGCCTGCGCTGTGATGCCAACATCATCGTTGAAACTGCCAGCGTACGTGATCCGCACCACTTTGCAGTCCTGTTGGGCTTTGGCGCGACGGCGGTCTATCCATACCTCGCGTATGAGACGTTGGGACGTCTGATCGATACGCAGGCGATAGCCAAAGATTACCGGACCGTGATGCAGAACTACCGTAACGGCATCAACAAAGGCCTGTACAAAATCATGTCCAAAATGGGCATTTCGACGATCGCCTCTTACCGCTGCTCTAAGCTGTTTGAAGCCGTTGGTCTGCATGATGACGTCGTTGCGCTCTGCTTCCAGGGCGTAGTCAGTCGCATCAGCGGTGCTGGATTTGCCGATTTCCAGCAGGATCTGCTGAATCTCTCCAAGCATGCCTGGCTGGCACGTAAACCGATTAGTCAGGGCGGCCTGCTGAAGTACGTTCACGGCGGTGAATACCACGCTTACAACCCAGACGTGGTACGTACTCTGCAACAGGCGGTACAAAGCGGGGAATATAGCGACTATCAGGAATATGCAAAACTGGTAAATGAGCGCCCGGCGGCGACGCTGCGCGACCTGCTGGCAATCACGCCTGGTGATGAAGCCATAAGCATTAACGACGTAGAACCAGCAACAGAACTGTTTAAACGCTTTGATACCGCAGCGATGTCTATCGGCGCATTAAGTCCGGAAGCGCACGAAGCGTTGGCCGAAGCAATGAACAGCATCGGCGGCAACTCTAACTCCGGTGAAGGCGGTGAAGATCCGGCGCGTTACGGCACCAACAAGGTGTCACGCATTAAGCAGGTCGCTTCCGGCCGCTTCGGAGTTACCCCGGCGTATCTGGTTAACGCCGATGTGATTCAGATTAAAGTCGCACAGGGCGCGAAGCCGGGTGAAGGTGGTCAGTTGCCGGGTGATAAAGTGACTCCGTACATCGCCAAACTGCGTTATTCGGTACCGGGCGTGACGTTGATCTCCCCGCCGCCGCACCACGATATCTACTCAATCGAGGACTTAGCGCAGCTGATTTTCGACCTGAAACAGGTCAACCCGAAAGCGATGATCTCCGTCAAACTGGTTTCCGAACCTGGCGTCGGCACCATCGCTACCGGTGTGGCAAAAGCGTATGCGGATCTCATCACCATCGCAGGCTATGACGGCGGCACCGGAGCCAGCCCACTCTCGTCAGTAAAATATGCGGGTTGTCCGTGGGAACTGGGTCTGGTTGAAACCCAACAGGCACTGGTGGCTAACGGTCTGCGCCATAAGATTCGTTTGCAGGTTGATGGCGGACTGAAAACTGGCGTCGATATCATCAAAGCGGCAATTCTGGGAGCGGAAAGCTTCGGCTTCGGTACCGGTCCGATGGTGGCGCTGGGCTGTAAATATCTGCGTATTTGCCACCTGAACAACTGCGCAACTGGCGTGGCGACTCAGGACGAAAAACTGCGTAAGAATCACTATCATGGTCTGCCGTTCAAAGTCACCAACTACTTTGAATTTGTTGCCCGTGAAACCCGAGAGCTGATGGCGCAACTGGGCGTGAAACGCCTGGTAGACCTGATTGGCCGTACCGATCTGCTCACCGAGCTGGAAGGATACACCGCCAAACAGCAGAAACTGGAGCTGTCCCGGCTGCTGGAAACCGCCGAGCCGCATCCGGGTAAAGCGCTGTTCTGCACCGAGAACAACCCGCCGTTTGATAACGGCGTGCTGAACGCACAATTACTGCAGCAGGCGAAACCGTTTGTCGATGATCGCCAGAGTAAAACTTTCTGGTTCGATATCCGCAACACCGATCGTTCTGTCGGCGCATCATTGTCTGGCTATATCGCACAAACGCACGGCGATCAGGGGCTGGCCTCCGATCCTATCAAAGCGCATTTCAGCGGTACTGCAGGACAAAGCTTCGGTGTATGGAACGCAGGTGGCGTTGAGTTGTATCTGACCGGAGATGCCAATGACTATGTCGGTAAAGGTATGGCGGGTGGCTTGCTGGCTGTACGCCCACCGGTGGGGTCTGCCTTCCGTAGCCATGAAGCAAGCATCATCGGCAACACCTGTCTGTACGGTGCTACTGGTGGTCGTTTATTCGCCGCGGGTCGAGCGGGTGAACGATTCGCCGTACGTAACTCAGGCGCGATTACCGTAGTAGAAGGCATTGGTGACAACGGTTGCGAATATATGACCGGCGGCATCGTCTGTATTCTTGGGAAAACAGGCGTCAACTTCGGTGCGGGTATGACGGGCGGGTTCGCCTACGTGCTGGACGAAGACGGCGAATTCCGCAAACGCGTAAACCCTGAACTGGTCGAAGTGTTGAGTGTGGACTCTCTGGCTATCCATGAAGAGCATCTGCGCGGGCTTATTACCGAACACGTACAGCATACCGGTTCTTCACACGGCGAAGAGATCCTGGCCAACTGGCCGGCATTCTCGGCGAAATTCGCGCTGGTTAAACCAAAATCCAGTGATGTGAAAGCACTGTTGGGTCACCGTAGTCGTAGCGCAGCTGAGCTGCGTGTGCAGGCGCAGTAAGGGGTAGCAGCAATGAGTCAGAACGTATACCAATTTATCGACCTGCAGCGCGTTGATCCGCCGAAGAAACCGCTGAAGATCCGCAAGATCGAGTTTATCGAAATTTACGAGCCATTTTCCGAAGGTCAGGCCAAGGCGCAGGCGGATCGCTGCCTGTCCTGCGGTAACCCATACTGCGAATGGAAATGCCCGGTACATAACTACATTCCGAACTGGCTGAAGCTCGCCAACGAGGGACGTATTTTTGAAGCAGCGGAGCTGTCTCACCAGACTAACACGCTGCCGGAAGTCTGCGGCCGTGTCTGCCCACAGGACCGTTTGTGTGAGGGTTCCTGTACGCTGAACGACGAGTTTGGCGCGGTAACTATCGGCAACATTGAACGTTATATCAACGATAAAGCGTTTGAGATGGGCTGGCGTCCGGATATGACTGGCGTTCGCCAGACCGACAAACGCGTGGCGATTATCGGCGCCGGTCCGGCTGGTCTGGCCTGTGCTGACGTGCTGACCCGTAACGGTGTGAAGGCCGTGGTGTTTGACCGCCATCCGGAGATCGGCGGCCTGCTAACCTTCGGTATTCCGGCCTTCAAGCTGGAGAAAGAGGTCATGACCCGCCGCCGTGAAATTTTCACCGGCATGGGCATAGAGTTCAAACTCAACGTTGAAGTCGGTCGCGACGTACAACTCGACGATTTGCTGAAGGATTACGACGCCGTGTTCCTTGGCGTAGGCACCTATCAGTCGATGCGCGGCGGACTGGAAAACGAAGACGCCGATGGCGTGTTTGACGCCCTGCCGTTCCTGATTGCCAATACCAAGCAACTGATGGGCTTTGGCGAAAGCAGCGACGAACCATACATCAGCATGGAAGGCAAACGCGTGGTTGTGCTGGGCGGTGGTGATACGGCGATGGACTGTGTGCGTACTTCTGTTCGTCAAAACGCATCACACGTTGTCTGCGCCTATCGTCGCGACGAAGAAAACATGCCGGGTTCTAAACGCGAAGTGAAAAATGCGCGTGAAGAGGGCGTGGAATTCCAGTTCAACGTCCAGCCATTAGGTGTTGAAGTCAACGCCAACGGTAAAGTCTGCGGCGTAAAAATGGCGCGTACTGAGATGGGCGCACCGGATGCCAAAGGTCGCCGTCGCGCGGAGATCGTCGCGGGTTCCGAGCACGTTATTCCTGCTGATGCGGTTGTTATGGCGTTTGGTTTCCGCCCGCACAGCATGGAGTGGCTGGCTAAACACAGCGTCGAACTCGATTCGCAGGGGCGTATTATTGCTCCGGAACGCAGTGACAACGCCTTCCAGACCAGCAACCCAAAAATCTTCGCCGGTGGTGACATCGTGCGCGGTTCGGATTTGGTGGTAACGGCGATAGCCGAAGGCCGTAAAGCTGCTGACGGGATTATGAATTACCTGGAAGTGTAATCCAGCTTCTTCTGGTATCTCATCTGTATCCGTGGATGAGATACCAAATTCCTGCCGCAATACCATCAAGCACTGTCATGTAAGCCAGCATGACAACACGATTTTCAACGGGAAAAACTCTCCGAATCAATCCCCCAACACATCAATACCGCGAATGAAAACAAAGTAATAATTAGACGGAAACGTTTGCTTTACTCTGGAAACTGTATATTATGCGGCGGATTTTTTGGTCCAAATTCAAGGAGGCGTTGTGTCGCAAGATAACAATTATAGCCAGGGCCCCGTCCCTCTGGCGGCGCGAAAAGGCGTGGTTCCACTGACGTTTGTGATGTTGGGGTTAACGTTCTTTTCAGCAAGTATGTGGACCGGAGGCACACTCGGTACCGGTCTTTCCTATAATGATTTCTTCCTGGCAGTTCTCTTCGGTAATCTCCTCCTCGGTATTTACACTGCATTTCTCGGTTACATTGGCGCAAAAACAGGGTTATCCACCCACCTCCTCGCACGTTACTCATTTGGTATAAAAGGTTCCTGGCTTACCTCGATGCTACTGGGCGGTACGCAGGTGGGCTGGTTTGGCGTTGGCGTGGCAATGTTCGCCATCCCGGTTGGCAAAGCGACGGGAATTGACGTCAATATCCTGATTGCCGTTTCCGGCCTGTTGATGACAATGACCATCTTTTTTGGCATCTCGGCATTGACGGTGTTATCTGTCATCGCCGTACCCGCTATCGTTATTCTTGGCAGCTACTCGGTCTGGCTGGCGGTGAGCGACGTAGGTGGTTTGGATCATTTAAAAACGATTGTGCCGCAAACGCCGCTGAATTTTTCAACCGCACTGGCGCTGGTGGTAGGCTCGTTTGTCAGCGCAGGTACACTGACCGCCGACTTCGTCCGCTTTGGCCGTAATGCCAAAGGCGCGGTGCTCATTGCCATGGTGGCATTCTTCCTTGGCAACTCATTAATGTTTATCTTCGGTGCAGCAGGCGCCGCCGCCGTAGGGCAGGCGGATATCTCTGACGTGATGATCGCCCAGGGGCTGCTGCTGCCAGCAATTGTGGTTCTCGGCCTGAATATCTGGACGACCAATGACAACGCGTTATACGCATCCGGTTTAGGTTTTGCCAATATTACCGGTCTTTCCAGCCGTACGCTTTCGGTAGTAAACGGCATTATTGGTACACTGTGCGCGCTGTGGCTTTACAATAACTTTGTCGGCTGGCTGACCTTTCTGTCGGCGGCGATCCCCCCTATTGGTGGGGTGATTATCGCCGATTATCTGTTGAACCATCGCCGGTATGCCGATTTCAACAACGCGCGGTTTATTCCCGTAAACTGGGTGGCTATTCTGTCCGTTGCACTGGGCATTGCCGCCGGACACTATATCCCCGGCGTTGTGCCGGTCAACGCCGTACTCGGCGGCGTATTCAGCTACATCCTGCTGAATCCACTTTTCAATCGCAGCCTTGCTAAATCCCCGGAGGTCAGCCATGCAGAATAATACCCTCACCATTCGTCAGGCGCGTTTACAAGGACGCGAAGGATTGTGGCAACTCACCATTGAAAACGGGCGTTTTAGCCGTATTGAACCTCAGGACGCTGCATCTTTACCGCAGAGTGAAGTTCTTGATGCTGAAGGCGGTTTGGCCATTCCGCCGTTCGTTGAGCCGCATATCCATCTGGACACCACGCAAACCGCAGGTGAACCAAACTGGAACCTGTCGGGTACGTTGTTTGAGGGTATTGAGCGCTGGGCTGAACGTAAGGCGATGCTCACTCACGAAGATGTGAAGACCCGCGCAATGCAGACCCTGAAGTGGCAGATGGCCAATGGCATCCAGTATGTTCGTACTCACGTTGATGTTTCAGACCCCACGCTCACGGCACTGAAAGCCATGCTGGAGGTGAAACAAGAGGTCGCGCCATGGGTGGAACTGCAAATCGTTGCGTTCCCGCAGGAAGGCATCCTTTCTTACCCCAACGGTGAAGCTCTGTTAGAAGAAGCCGTGCGTCTGGGGGCCGACGTCATTGGCGCAATCCCCCACTTTGAGTTTACGCGTGAATATGGCGTTGAGTCGTTGCATAAAATTTTCGCCCTGGCGCAAAAGTACGACCGACTCATCGATGTGCACTGTGACGAAATTGATGACGAGCAATCACGCTTTGTTGAAACCGTAGCGGCACTGGCACATCGCGACGGAATGGGAGAACGCGTGACCGCCAGCCATACCACGGCAATGCACTCCTATAACGGCGCGTATGCTTCCCGCCTTTTCCGCCTGCTGAAAATGTCGGGCATTAACTTCGTTGCTAATCCGCTGGTGAATATTCACCTGCAAGGGCGTTTTGATACTTATCCGAAGCGCCGTGGTGTAACTCGCGTCAAAGAGATGCTGGAGGCGGATATCAATGTCTGCTTTGGTCATGATGACGTCTTCGATCCGTGGTATCCGTTGGGAACCGCGAATATGCTGCAAGTGCTGCATATGGGATTACACGTGTGCCAGTTGATGGGATACGGACAAATTAATGATGGGCTGAACCTCGTCACTACCCATAGCGCGAAAACCCTGCATTTGCAGGACTACGGCCTGAGCGTGGGAAATTCCGCTAACCTGGTGATTTTACCTGCTGAAAACGGGTTTGATGCGGTTCGTCGCCAAACGCCGGCACGTTATTCAATTCGCCACGGGCGAGTCATTGCCGAGACGAAACCAAGCCAGACAACGTTACATCTGACACAGCCGGAAGCGGTAACGTTTAAACGGTAGGTTGTTGTTTCAAATATTGCCGCAGGCGCTCAGACTGCGGCCCCCCATATACAACTGTTTCCTGTCAAACATGTAATAAGCTGGCACGTACCTTAATCACGACCTTTTTGATTTCCGCAGGAGTCTCGACCGCGCAGCCCGGTTTATGAGGCTCGCCCGGCATAAAAATCGCAAACATCCCGGGTTTCAACGTGATCATTTGCTCATCGATAATCTGATTGCAAAGTTGATAATCCTCTTCAACATGAATCGCCTCACACTGACGAGCAGAATCTGTCGTACCAAACAGAATGCGCTCTTTACCCTCCAGCAACACCTGGATATCAATGTATTGCTGATGCAGCTCCGCTTTCTTTTGTTCTGGATGCTGCGTGACGAACTGCATGACATTCATAAAAATATCATCACCCTGCAGCTCATAGCTTCCGGGCGCTTTTTCCTGCGGTATTGCCGCAACGGCCAGCATTAATGCCTCATGTAATACCGGGTGTAATCCGGCAGAAGGTAGCGTACGCAAATCACCTGACATCATAATCATTCTCCCTGGGCCAACAATGCAGCCCCCAGTAATCCAGCGTCATGGCGGTAATGTGCCGCCTGTAATTTCACGTGATAGGCCAGGGGAGCTTGTGCCAGATAAGACTCCACCAGCACCAGATACCCTTCAGCCAGCCCGACACTGCCGCCAATGACCACGCACTGGCAGTCGGTTGTCGCTTTCACATCGGCTATCAATCGCGCGACAACCGCTGCAGAATGCGCAACCAACCGCATAGCCTGCTCATGCCTCTGGGCTGCACGCACAAAAATAGTTTTCGCATCACATCCGGCGAGATCATCCCGAGCGGCGGCGGCAATCCCGCGACCTGAGGCAATAGCCTCCACGCAGCCCACGCGTCCACAACCGCAGAGCGGCCCGTGCGGATCGGCCAGCGTATGCCCCAGGTGCCCGGCCAGGCCACCGGACCCGGTAAGTAATTTACCGTTGCTGACTACACCGCCACCAACGCCGGTCGAAACGGTGATAAACGCCATATCACTTATTTCATCAGCAAGAGCGCGATATTCCGCCCACGCAGCTGCCTGTGCATCATTAACCGCCATCGTCGGCAAACCAGTCAGATCATTTAACGTCTGCACCAGTGGAAAGTGCACCAGCCCACCAAGATTTAACGGATTAATCGCCAGCAGTACCCCATCACGGATAATGCCAGTCGAGGCAATGGCTACGTGCGTTGCCTGCGTCTGCAGCGGCTCAACCAGCGCTTTTAGTGCAGCCCGCAGCGCATCCGGTGTTTTACTGGCTGGCGTAGGTAATTCACGGCGATCGCGGATTTGCAGGTCGCTATCCACCAGCGCGGCAGCCAGTTTAGTGCCGCCGATATCAATCGCCAGCGTAGTCATAACATCGCCTTCTTCATTGCTGTGATGTACCACTGGCAAATGTGTTCCAGTCGGGTAATGGCAGAGCCGACCGTGACGACCCATGCACCATGTTGCACCCCTTCAGCAGCCTGTGCAGGAGAGTTGTAACGCCCTTCAGCAATCACCCGGCAACCAGAATCACTCAACGCTTTCACCAGTGCCAGGTCTGGTTCTTCCGGTGTTTCTGCCGTTGTATAACCAGAAAGCGTGGTACCGATAATTTCAGCCCCGAGTTTTTGGCATGCCAGACCATCTTCCAGCGAGGAGCAGTCTGTCATCGCCAGCCTTTGATGCTGATGGATGCGTGCCAGCAGCGTTGCAACAGGTACAGGCCGCACACGATCGGTACCATCAATGGCAATAATGTCCGCGCCAGCCAGCACCAGCGCATCAACATCCTCTAAAAAAGCGGTAATACGTACCGGGGAATCATCCAGATCGCGTTTAAGAATGCCAATAATCGGCAGCGAAACCACTGCGCGAGTAGCACGCAGGTTCTCCACACCTTCGATACGCAGTGCCACAGCGCCGGCCTGCTCTGCCGCCAGCGCCATGGCAGCAACGATCTCAGGTTTATCCAGCGGGCTGTCAGGAACAGGTTGGCAAGAAACAATCAGTCCGCCGTTAGCGGCAATTTTTTTATCCAGTTGTTCAAGTAACGACATACTTCTTCCCTTACGAAAATTGCCCGGCTCAGGACCGGGCAAACGGATTAACCTTTTGATTTCACGAAAGCACTTTTATCACCGCCAAACGGCACAGCTCCACTGAACGGTTTACCATCAATGGCATCATGCGTGCGCAGCGCTTCCGGTCGCAGCCAGCGCTGCACGCGGGACGGCATATCGAGGCCTATCAGCAGGATCACCACAAAGGTCAGGCTAAACGAAAGCGATCCCAGCGCAGTCCCCAGATCCAGACGTTGTGCAATCAGCGCCCCGATGATCGGTGCCAGCGCTCCACCCAATGCACCGACGTTATAGGTAAAGCCCAAACCCGCCGCACGCTGATCGGTATCGAAATAACCGCCAATCAGTTTCGGTAAGATCCCGGAGATCCCTTGCCCAAGCATTTGCTGGAAAAACAGTAGCAACCCCAGTACCCAGACGTTTGTACCACCAATCGCAAACACCGGAATAATCAGCAATTGCGATGCCAGCAGACTACAGACATAGGCTTTTCGGGTCCCCAGCCAGTCACCAAGAAAGCCGCCGACGCAACAGCCAACCGCCGCGCCAAAGCCGCTAAAGAACAGCACCCTGGCAACCGTTGAAGGGTCGTACATCAGTTCAGTTTTAAGATAGGTTGGCAACAGCGCCTGAATCGGCCACGAATAGAGGAAGGCAAACAGCACAACCACCATCAACATCACGCCCGTTGGCCAGCGCTTACCGCTGCTTTGCACCATAAAGCTAATGAAGATGACGGCGCATATCAGCCCGAGGATCGCCACGATTGCCGCGTTTTGCAGGTTACCCGCGAAGCAGAACCACAGCGCGGTCGCAGCAGCGAGGGTCATCAGTATATTGATAACCCGATGTTCACCCCGATAGAGAATGTCCACCATTGTGCGCACTGGCGCTTTGCCTTCGTGTTTTTCTTTCCAGTCTTCAGCTTCCGGAATATTTTTGCGCAACCAGAGGGCGAAGATAATCGGTACGATGCCAATGAAGAACAGCGCGCGCCATCCCCAGACCGGAACCACCAGGCTGTATACCTGAGCGGCAATCACCGCCCCCACAGAAAAACCAGAAATCAGGAAACCGCTGGCTTTGTTGCGTAGGTGTTTAGGCCAGCTTTCAATAACATAGGTCGCGCTGGAGCCATATTCACCCGCCATCCCCATACCGATAACCAGACGAGCGATAAACATAGTGGTGTAACCCGGCGCAAAACCACAGGCCAGTGTTCCCACAGAGAAGAGAATAATACTGGTGACCATTGCCAGACGACGCCCGTAACGGTCGCCCATCGCCCCCAGCATCAGTCCACCAAACCAGCGAGAAATAAAGGCTGCTGAAATCAGGCTGGCAGCCTGCACCGTCGTCAGCCCGAATTCACCTTGTACTTCCGTCAGCACAAGGGCGATTAACACAAAATCAAAACCATCCAGCAAATATCCCAGCCATGCAGCTGAGAATGCCCGCCATTGCGCACGGTTGAGATGGCGATACCACGGGATGCTCTGGGTAGAAGTACTCATTTTACTCTCCCGACGATTTTTGTTGTTGTGCCGGATGACGGCGTTGCCTTATACGGCCTACGATCGACATATGTAGGCCGGGCAAACGAAGCGCCCCCGGCTATACGCTGTTACGCCTTTTCCGCCAGCAGTTGGTTAGCCAATGCTTTCAGTTCTGGCAGGTATTTTTCATCTACAGGAGCAAACGGTTTACGGCACAGCGGTACGGAGACCACGTCCATAAAGTGCAGGACCGTTTTCAGACCACGGAATACGCCGACTTTAATGAGCAGATCGATAACCTTATTGCACTCGGTTTGCAGCTTTTGTGCAGTCCGGACGTCGCCTTCTTTGAGCGCTTTCACAATTCCCTGGTAACGCCATCCCATGATGTTGTAGGTACTGCCGATTCCGCCATCAGCGCCAGCCAGCAGGCCAGAAGCGAAAATTTCGTCATAACCGTTGTAAAGCACCAGATCAGGATGCGCACGACGGATCTGCTCCATCTGATAGAGATCGCCAGAGGTTTGCTTCAGTGCGCCAACACCCGGCAGCGTCACCAGTGTGTTGATCTGATCCAGCGTCAGTTTGACGCCACTCAGTGCTGGAATGTTATACACCACCATTGGTAAGCCATCAGCGGAATCAATGATTGCGCGATAGTGATCGCAATGTTCTTCGAAGCTGAACGGATAGTAAAACGGAGTGACTGCGGAGACTGCATCAAAGCCGTAGCGATGCGCGGCGCTCGCCAGTTGTTGACTCTCTTCGGTACTGATTGTGCCAACGTGCGCGATTAAAGTGACTTTACCTTTCGCTTCTTCAGCAACAATTTCCAGCACCTGCTCTCTTTCAGCACGGCTCTGTACAAAGGCTTCACCGGTAGAACCACCGACATAAAGCCCATCAATACCCTGCTCAATGTTGAAGCGCACCAGACGACGCAAACTCTCAGTGTCCAGTCGCTGTTGGTTGTCGAACGGAGTCAACAACGCCGGCATTACGCCTTTTAAATCTCTTGCCATAACTACCTCTGTCGATGATTAGTGTTATCTGACTGCATACCTTTATACCTGTTATACCAGATCAAATAAGCAGCAATACAATACAGAACGCTTATAGTGCGATCTGCCTCACTAAACGATCGTCAGGATCGCGATCACTTTCGCAATTTTTTATTTTTACCGAAAGCGTGCCAGGTGGCGGATACGCTGTTGAGATGTTCTTGTAAGGAGCGGTCAGCTTCATCAGGATTGTGCTGGCGAATGGCCTCGACAATGGCAATATGCTGCTGATAACTCACGCTATTGTGTTCATACAATTCCTGATCGGCAACGGTCGGACGAGCCGCAATCAGCCAGTCCAGCAGCGCGACATGGATCGCCATAAAGATAGGATTACCAGGGATCTCCGCCAGTACTCGGTGAAAATCAACGTCCGAACGAATGAACAACGTATTGTCATCCAGCGACTGGCTGTTGATCTCCAGCGCTTTCGCCAGCCGATCGATTTGCTCGTCAGTGGCATGTTCCGCAGCGTAACGCACCAGGCTGGATTCAAAGAACAACCGTAGCTGTTCAAAGTGAGCGATGCCTCCCGGATGCGAGAGGAAATCTTTCGCCATCCCGGACAGTTCACTGATGATAGTATCTGCAGAGGGGCGCGAAACGCGGGCACGTTCGCCATTGTTGATTTGCACCAGACCTTTACGCTTTAACGCAGCAAGCGCTTCCCGCACGGAAGGACGACCCACGTTGAAGAAAGCCATCAGCTCTCGTTCCGACGGCAACTGCTCACCTTCGCCAAATTCCCGGCGACGAATCATCTGTTCCAGCTCTTCTTCAACCATTTCAGACAGTTTTTTACGCGCCAGTGGACGGTTACGTAAGCTACGGCCAATGGTCGATGGAGAGTCTTCAGCTTGCGAATCAAATGCGTTCATAGGGTCCATTCCGCTAAGTCGAGGTGACAAACAACAGCGAGTTCATCCTAACACAGGATCGAAAGCAGGGTGTAATGATGGTCGCCCGGCAAAGCTGGCACATTGTGAATATACAAAATAGAAATATTATTTATCATAAAAACATTCAGGTTAAATTTAATTACAGAACACTATATTTTATTTATGAAATTAGCGAACATGATCGTGAAAAATTATCATAACCATCTATTTTAAAACGAAAAATATTTTAAACTCTGAATAAAAAATAAGATATCCACTCCATAAAAAGGCGCAGAAAAAATATAACATCCGCATTTATAACAATGTAATTACCGGATTTATGTTCTTCTCTGCCATGGAGTGAAAAAATGTTCGGCATCATTATCTCTGTCATCGTTTTATTAACGATGGGTTATCTGATCCTCAAAAACTACAAACCACAAGTGGTACTGGCAGCTGCCGGGATCTTTCTAATGATCTGCGGGGTCTGGCTGGGCTACGGTGCGTTGGTCACGCCTGATAAAAGCAGCGGCTATTTGCTGGTCGATATTTATAACGAAATTCTGCGTATGCTCTCAAGCCGGGCCGCAGGACTTGGACTGTCAATCATGGCGGTGGGCGGTTATGCCCGCTATATGGACAGGATGGGAGCCAGTAGAGCCATGGTTAGCCTGTTAAGTCGACCTCTTAAGGTTATCCGATCACCTTACATCGTTCTGGCCGCCACCTATGTGATCGGCCAGATCATGGCACAGTTCATAACCAGCGCCTCCGGGTTAGGCATGCTACTGATGGTCACGCTCTTCCCGACATTAGTCAGCCTTGGTGTGAGCCGTTTGTCTGCGGTGGCAGTTATTGCCACTTCAATGTCGATTGAATGGGGCATTCTGGAAACCAACTCAATTTTTGCCGCACAAGTGGCAGGAATGAAAATCGCCACCTACTTCTTCCATTACCAGTTACCAGTGGCTTCCTGCGTAATTATTGCCGTTGCCATTGCGCATTTTTTCGTGCAGCGCCAGTTTGATAGAAAAGCGTTACCGGATAGCGCAGGTTTCGCCGAACAAAAGAGGCTCGAAGATGTACCACCGCTCTATTACGCCATTTTACCGGTAATGCCGCTGATCCTGATGCTGGGTTCGCTGTTCCTTGCGCATCAGGGATTGATGAAAGCAGAACTTAATCTGGTGGTGGTGATGCTGTTGAGCATGACAGTGACCATGTTTGTAGAGTTCCTTCGCAAACACAATCTGCGCGAAACAATGGACGATGTGCAGGCTTTTTTCGACGGCATGGGCACGCAGTTTGCGAATGTCGTTACACTGGTGGTGGCAGGCGAGATCTTTGCTAAAGGGTTGACCACTATCGGCACCGTCGATGCGGTTATTAAAGGAGCGGAACACTCCGGGCTCGGCGGTATCGGGGTGATGATCATTATGGCTGTGGTTATTGCTGCCTGCGCAATCGTAATGGGGTCCGGCAACGCGCCGTTTATGTCTTTTGCCAGCCTGATCCCGGATATCGCTGCCGGGCTGCATATTCCGGCTGTCGTAATGATTATGCCTATGCATTTTGCCACCACGCTGGCACGCGCAGTTTCACCGATCACCGCAGTCATTGTCGTGACATCAGGCATCGCTGGGGTATCGCCTTTTGAAGTGGTTAAACGTACGGCGATCCCAATGGCCGTAGGATTTGTGGTGAATATGATCGCCACAATCGCGCTGTTTTACTAACCCCGAACGCAGAAAACAAAACAGGCCCAAAGGGCCTGTTTTTTTATTTAACTACGCGTAGCGCTGGACGTCCACCACGAGGAGGCGGTGGAGTATCATCCGGGTCATTGTCGTCGCCGTTGTCAGGTTTATCACCATCAATGACGGACATGACCGTTTCGCTCTCAAAGCCAGGAGCTTCGTTGTCGTCATCGTTTAGGCTGGCGACATCTTCGTCATAGGCGGATTCTGGCTCAAACATCGTACCGGCACCGTTTTCACGAGCATAAATTGCCAGAACAGCAGCCAGCGGCACAGAAACCTGACGTGGTACTCCGCCGAAACGCGCGTTAAAGCGCACTTCATCGTTAGCCAGTTCCAGGTTCCCAACTGCACGCGGTGCAATATTCAGAACAATTTGCCCATCACGCGCATATTCCATAGGAACCTGCACGTCCGGGAGCGTCACATCCACCACCAGATGCGGCGTAAGCTGGTTGTCTAGCAACCACTCATAAAATGCACGCAGCAGATACGGACGGCGCGGTGATAGTTGTGGCAAATCCATACAGATTAACCCCGGCCCAGGCGCATTTCACGTTCAGGCTCAGTCAGAGAAGCCAGGAATGAGTCACGTTCGAAGACGCGAGTCATATATCCTTTCAGCTCTTTCGAACCTGCACCGCTGAATTCAATACCCAGCTGCGGTAAACGCCACAGCAGTGGTGCCAGATAGCAATCTACCAGGCTGAACTCATCGCTCAGGAAATACGGTTTCTGACCAAATACTGGCGCAATCGCCAGCAACTCTTCGCGCAGTCGCTTACGAGCGACATCAGCTTCAGAAGCAGAACCGTTCACGATGATGTTCATCAGCGTGTACCAGTCTTTTTCGATACGCTGCATGTACAGGCGGCTCTCACCACGCGCAACCGGGTAAACCGGCATCAGCGGCGGATGCGGGAAACGCTCATCCAGGTATTCCATAATGATGCGAGATTCCCACAGGGTCAGCTCACGATCCACCAGTGTCGGTACGCTCTGATTCGGGTTGAGGTCGATCAGATCCTGAGGTGGATTGTCCTTCTCCACATGCTCAATCTCGAAACTAACACCTTTCTCAGCCAGCACAATGCGGACCTGATGGCTATAGATGTCAGTAGGACCAGAAAACAGCGTCATTACCGAACGTTTGTTGGCAGCGACAGCCATGAAAACCTCCAGGTATATTCAGAATTTTACTGCTACCAGCCACTATATATGGCCAGTCAGAAGTGGTGTCACCCATATTCGGGAAAGCCATTATTGCTCAAAATACAAACAAAAAATGAACGATACCGGACATTTGGGCAGAAAATTGGATGATAGTTTACCAGATTTTGTGACCTTTGTGGTGAGTCGATTCTGGAAATGGGGAAAAAGAGGTGGCAATCAGCACATTACCGTGGATCTTCGCGGCGAGTATACATAAAAAAACCCGCCGAAGCGGGTTTTTTCGCAAATTGAGCTCTGCCGAAGCAGAAACCAATTAACGTTTGGAGAACTGAGGACGACGACGTGCTTTACGCAGACCGACTTTCTTACGTTCAACCTGACGAGCATCACGGGTAACGAAGCCAGCTTTACGCAGTTCGCCACGCAGGGACTCATCATACTCCATCAGAGCGCGGGTGATACCGTGACGGATCGCACCAGCCTGACCAGAGATACCACCACCTTTAACAGTGATGTACAGATCCAGTTTCTCAACCATGTCGACCAGTTCCAGCGGCTGACGAACTACCATGCGGGCAGTTTCACGACCGAAGTACTGTTCCAGAGAACGTTGGTTGATTACGATTTTACCACTGCCCGGTTTGATGAAAACGCGAGCTGCGGAACTTTTGCGGCGACCAGTGCCGTAGTATTGATTTTCAGCCATTGCCTATAATCCCGATTAGATGTCAAGAACTTGCGGTTGCTGTGCCGCGTGGTTGTGCTCGTTGCCAGCGTAAACTTTCAGTTTACGGAACATAGCACGACCCAGCGGGCCTTTTGGCAGCATGCCTTTAACCGCGATTTCAAGCACACGCTCAGGACGGCGAGCAATCATCTCTTCAAAGGTCGCTTGTTTGATACCACCGATGTGACCGGTGTGGTGATAGTACACTTTGTCAGTACGCTTGTTGCCGGTTACAGCAACTTTGTCAGCGTTCAGAACGATGATGTAATCACCGGTATCTACGTGCGGAGTGTATTCCGCTTTGTGCTTGCCGCGCAGGCGCAGAGCCAGTTCGGAAGCCAGACGGCCCAGAGTTTTACCGGTCGCGTCAACAACATACCAGTCGCGTTTTACCGTTTCTGGTTTAGCTGTAAAAGTTTTCATTAAAAGCTTACCCAAATAAATAAGTTACACGTTGGTGAACACCCAAACGTTTTGTCAGTTGAGGTTCACACGACATTGTCCAGCAAACCTACCCCTTCGAATAGCCTATGCCGGCACATAGAAAGTTTTGGGAAAAAAACTCTCTCGTAACGTGGGGTCGCAAGATTATAGAGAAGTCAGGGTCAAAGATCGACCCCTTTATGTGATTTGCGGCGGGTTTAACCCGCTAAATGTTCCCGTTTCAGATACTCTTCGCTTTGCATCTCTTGCAAACGCGACAAGCAGCGCTGGAATTCAAACTTCAGGCGTTCACCCTGGTAGATCTGATATAAGGGGGATGCCGCACTCACGACCAGTTTGACATGGCGCTCGTAGAACTCATCAACCAGCGCGATAAAACGCCGTGCTTCGCTCTCCATCAACGGTGTCATCACTGGTACATCAGATAACAGCACCGTATGGAACAGGCGCGACAACGCAATGTAATCGTGCTGACTACGCGCATCGACGCAGAGCGTGGTAAACGAAATCGCCAGCGTTTGGTTTTCTACGGCTAACGTCGGCATCGGGCGATGGTTTATCTCCAGCGTCGGAGCATGCTCACCTTTCGCGCCCGCTAACGCCAGCCACAGTTTATCCATCTGCTGCTGAGTTTCATCATTAAGTGGCGATAACCATAAATGCGCTTGCGTTAACGTACGCAGACGATAATCAACGCCAGCATCTACGTTCATGATGTCGCAATACTGTTTGATTGCCTCGATAGCGGGCAGAAAACGTGCGCGTTGCAAGCCATTACGATACAGCTCATCAGGCGGAATATTAGAGGTCGCAACCAGCGTGATACCACGGGCAAACAGCGCTTTCATTAATCCACCGAGCAGCATCGCATCGGTAATATCTGAAACAAAAAACTCGTCAAAGCACAGCACATCCGTCTGGGCTTTAAAACGGTCGGCAATCACCTCCAGCGGGTCACTTTGACCTTGCAGAGCGGTAAGTTCTTCATGCACGCGCAGCATAAAGCGGTGAAAGTGCAGACGCTGTTTACGTTCACCCGGCAGGCTATGGTAGAACAGATCCATCAGCCAGGTTTTCCCACGCCCCACTCCCCCCCACATATACAGCCCGCGTACCGGCATATTTTCCGTCGGCTCACGTTTACCCAACAATTTACCAAAACGGGCCATCAGCCCACTCTCCTGCGGCACAGGACGTGTTCGGGTTGTGAGTTCCTGGAAAATAGTTTCCAGCCGATTCACAGCTTCTTGTTGTACGTTGTCAGGTTGATGGCTGCCGTCGTTGAGGGCCTGCAGGTAACGCGATGTCGGGGAAAGGCTTTGCATGATGTTATTGTTATTCCTTGAGAATCGATGTGCCGTCGCTCACGGTTGACGAAAAAAAGGCCGTTCTACACTACGCGATATAAAGACGGGATTCCACTTCTACGGGATTAGCGGTTATAGTGGCATAATCAGGCGCAGGCATGGAGCCTAAAGCCAACACCCTACGGAAACAAAAGACAACGGGAGATGTTCATGACCTGGGAATATGCGCTAATTGGGTTAGTCGTCGGTATCATTATTGGTGCTGTAGCCATGCGTTTTGGTAATCGTAAATTACGCCAACAGCAGGCATTGCAGTACGAACTTGAAAAAAACAAAGCTGAGCTGGAAGAGTACCGTGAGGAACTGGTGAGCCACTTTGCCCGCAGCGCTGAGCTGCTGGACAACATGGCGGACGACTATCGTCAGATCTATCAGCATATGGCGAAAAGCTCCAGCAACCTTCTTCCAGGTATGTCACCGGAATCCAACCCATTCCGTAATCGTCTGGCAGAGTCTGAAGCAGGCAACGATCAGGCTCCGGTTCAAATGCCGCGTGACTATTCCGAAGGGGCGTCCGGCCTGCTGCGTAGTGGCGCAAAGCGCGACTAACTGCACATCGTTAAGAAATTTATTGGGCGCAGCAATTGCGCCCTCCGCTTCTCTTCCCTTCCCAGCTATTATTTAGTCGTTAGCCGCATTGTGACCAAACCCAAAATTCAATAACATCAAACTGTTTTGAATCATCTTCCGTTTACTCAAGGTACGAGAGCAGGATCAATGAAAAAACAAACCCAGCTGTTGAGTGCATTAGCGTTAAGTGTCGGGTTAACTCTCTCGGCGCCGTTTCAGGCCATTGCGTCGATACCCGGCCAGGTTCCCGGTCAGGCAGCGCTCCCCAGCCTCGCCCCAATGCTGGAGAAAGTGTTACCTGCTGTCGTTAGCGTGAGGGTCGAGGGTACCGCCGTTCAGGGACAGGGACAGAAAGTCCCGGAAGAATTCAAAAAGTTTTTTGGCGATGAACTGCCAGACCAACCTTCGCAACCGTTCGAAGGTCTGGGGTCGGGAGTTATTATTGACGCCGCAAAAGGCTATGTTTTAACCAACAATCACGTCATTAATCAGGCACAAAAAATCAGTGTCCAGCTTAATGATGGCCGCGAGTTCGACGCCAAGCTTATCGGTAGCGACGATCAGAGCGATATCGCGCTACTGCAAATTCAACACCCCAGCAATCTGACGCAAATTGCCATCGCCGACTCCGACAAACTGCGTGTAGGTGATTTCGCCGTAGCAGTCGGTAACCCGTTCGGACTGGGACAAACGGCAACTTCAGGTATCGTATCGGCGTTAGGCCGTAGCGGTCTGAACCTGGAGGGTCTGGAAAACTTTATTCAGACCGACGCATCTATTAACCGCGGTAACTCCGGCGGCGCATTGCTGAACCTGAATGGTGAGCTGATCGGTATTAATACCGCCATTCTGGCTCCGGGCGGCGGCAGTATCGGTATTGGCTTTGCTATCCCAAGCAACATGGCGCGCACGCTGGCTCAGCAGTTGATGCAGTTTGGTGAAATCAAACGCGGCCTGCTGGGTATTAAAGGCACGGAAATGACTGCCGATATTGCCAAAGCGTTCAAACTGGATGTGCAGCGCGGCGCGTTTGTCAGCGAAGTTCTGCCTGGCTCCGGCTCTGCGAAGGCTGGAGTGAAATCCGGTGATGTCATTACCAGTCTCAACGGCAAACCGCTCAACAGTTTCGCTGAACTGCGTTCGCGCATCGCGACAACCGAGCCGGGTACCAAAGTTAAACTGGGACTGCTACGTAACGGCAAACCACTGGAAGTTGAAGTCACCCTGGACACCAGCACATCGTCATCTGCCAGCGCAGAAATGATTGCACCTGCGCTACAGGGGGCAACGCTCAGCGATGGTCAGTTAAAAGACGGCACTAAAGGCATCAAAATTGATAACGTCGAAAAAAGCAGCCCTGCCGCGCAGGCCGGTCTGCACAAAGATGACGTTATCATCAGTGTTAACCGCGATCGCGTGAACTCGATTGCTGAAATGCGCAAAGTTCTGGAAGCGAAACCATCGATTATTGCTCTGCAGGTGGTACGCGGTAACGATAATATCTATCTGCTCCTGCGTTAACCTATGCGAACCGGACATCAGCCTGCCGTGTGATGTCCGGTAAACTCGTGATATGCTGCTGCCGTTCCCTTTTTTAATGACGCCGCCATCATGTTTGTGAAGCTTTTACGTTCGGTCGCGATTGGTTTAATCGTCGGCGCCATTCTGCTGGCCGCGATGCCCTCTCTGCGCAAAATTAATACGCTTTCCGCACCACAGTTCGACAGTGCAGATGAAACACCCGCCAGCTATAATCCGGCGGTTCGTCGCGCTGCGCCTGCCGTGGTTAACGTTTACAACCGCAGTATGAATAGCACGACGCATAACCAGCTCGAGATCCGTACACTCGGCTCGGGCGTTATCATGGATCAACGCGGCTATATCATTACCAACAAACACGTTATCAATGATGCCGACCAAATCATCGTCGCTTTACAAGATGGGCGTGTGTTTGAAGCCCTGCTTGTCGGCTCCGACACGCTGACCGACCTTGCGGTACTAAAGATCAACGCTTCTGGCGGACTGCCAACCATCCCAATCAATAACAAGCGCGTTCCGCATATTGGCGATGTCGTTCTCGCCATCGGGAACCCGTACAACCTTGGGCAAACAATCACCCAGGGGATCATCAGCGCCACCGGTCGTATTGGTTTGAACCCAACAGGGCGGCAAAATTTCCTGCAAACAGACGCCTCCATCAACCACGGTAACTCGGGCGGCGCGCTGGTCAACTCGTTGGGTGAGTTGATGGGTATTAACACGCTGTCATTTGATAAAAGTAATGATGGCGAGACACCTGAAGGGATTGGTTTTGCCATTCCGTTCCAGCTGGCAACCAAAATCATGGATAAGCTGATTCGTGACGGACGCGTTATTCGTGGGTACATCGGTATTAGTGGTCGTGAGATTGCTCCGCTGCATGCACAGGGCAGTGGGATGGATCAAATTCAGGGGATAGTGGTTAACGAAGTCGCCCCGGATGGTCCGGCAGCGCAGGCAGGTATTCAGATTAACGACCTGATTATATCGGTCAACAATAAACCTGCGGTATCAGCCCTGGAGACCATGGATCAAGTGGCTGAAATTCGCCCCGGGTCGGTTATCTCAGTCATTGTGATGCGCGATGATAAACAGTTGACGCTCCAGGTGACGGTTCAGGAATACCCGGCAACAAATTAGTATAATTGGGATGTAAAAAAACCGGAGATTACTCCGGTTTTTTTATACGTCAAACCTGATGGCAACGCAGAAGCGTCTTATCTGGTCGACACGAAAGCATTACTTAACGAACTCTTCGCCCAAAGTAATATCTTTCTTCAGCGTGTCCAGCATACCTTCCAGCGCATTCTGTTCAAATGCACTCAGTTTACCGATGGACTTGCGCTCTTCCACACCATTTTTGCCCAGCAGCAGCGGCTGAGAGAAGAAGCGCGCATACTGGCCATCGCCTTCAACGTACGCACATTCCACTACGCCTTTTTCGCCATTCAGGGCACGAACCAGTGACAGACCAAAACGTGCCGCAGCCTGACCCATAGACAGGGTTGCAGAACCGCCACCAGCTTTAGCTTCCACAACTTCGGTACCCGCGTTCTGGATACGTTTGGTCAGGTCAGCAACTTCCTGCTCGGTGAAGCTCACACCAGGAATTTGTGACAGCAGTGGCAGAATGGTCACGCCAGAGTGTCCACCAATTACCGGAACTTCAACATCGGCAGGCTGTTTGCCTTTCAGTTCCGCAACAAAAGTGTTGGAGCGGATGATGTCCAGCGTAGTTACGCCAAACAGTTTGTTCTTATCGTAGACGCCTGCTTTTTTCAGCACTTCTGCAGCGATAGCAACGGTCGTATTCACCGGGTTAGTGATGATACCAATACATGCTTTTGGACAGGTTTTAGCAACTTGCTGCACCAGGTTTTTCACGATGCCTGCGTTAACGTTAAACAGGTCGGAACGATCCATACCCGGCTTACGCGCGACACCCGCAGAGATCAGAACCACATCAGCACCTTCCAGTGCAGGGGTGGCATCTTCACCGCTGAAGCCTTTGATTTTCACAGCAGTAGGGATATGGCTCAAGTCAACGGCCACACCAGGAGTTACTGGAGCGATGTCGTACAGGGAGAGTTCTGAACCTGAAGGCAGTTGGGTTTTTAACAGTAATGCTAGCGCCTGACCGATACCACCAGCAGCGCCGAGGACTGCAACTTTCATCCTAAACTCCTTATTATATTGATAAGCAAAATGTCTATTGCTCCGCGGCGGCGACCTTAATTCACAAATCCAACGAATTCAATAACCACGCGTCAAGAATGCGTAGTCACGCAAATTTGGCTTTTATGCATTTAACTTACGTAAAATAAATCCTAAGTTACGTAATTCAAAACAACCGCCCAGTAGAGCAACTTTCCAACAGGTGTTGACAATATACCCTACCGCCCTCTCAAAACAACATCAATTTGATAACATTTAATTTACTTTTAATCTTATTTGCGAGCCGTGACACAGGCATGTTTCTTGATAACGAAATTTGATAAAATTCCGCTCTTTCATAACATTATTTCAGCCTTGAACGAGGCAGACCGTTTGCATAAAAATTCATCTGTATGCACAATAATGTTGTTTCTACCGCCATATTACGGGTGACTTATGCGAAGCTCGGCTAAACAAGAAGAATTAGTAAAGGCGTTTAAAGCGCTGCTCAAAGAAGAAAAATTCAGCTCTCAGGGCGAAATCGTCCTCGCGTTGCAGGATCAGGGCTTTGATAATATCAATCAGTCCAAGGTTTCACGCATGCTGACCAAGTTTGGCGCAGTGCGTACCCGCAATGCAAAAATGGAGATGGTGTACTGCCTCCCGGCAGAACTGGGGGTTCCAACAACCTCAAGCCCGCTGAAAAATCTGGTACTGGATATCGACTATAACGATGCTGTCGTGGTCATTCATACCAGCCCAGGCGCAGCACAATTAATTGCCCGCCTGCTGGACTCATTGGGTAAAGCGGAAGGTATCCTCGGGACGATTGCCGGAGACGATACCATCTTCACCACCCCAGCGATGGGCTTTACGGTAAAAGATCTGTACGAAGCTATTCTGGAGCTCTTCGAACAAGAGCTGTAACCCCTTCCCCGTCGCATCATGCGGCGGGGGAAAAACCTTCCTTTCATACCCACGCCACTGTTTTTCACTACTAATCATTTAACAGATAGTGCGTTTAACCGCTATAAAGCATTCACATAGTGAATGATAATCATCAAAAACGCACAAATTGCAAAATCACATATCAATATGATTTTATTGAACTTATTTTAATCCCGGTGTACTGAAGCGTATTTTTAATTCCGTTTGGTTATAAAAAATATATTTTTTAACCCATAATACCCGACGAAACCATTAGCGTGGTATTAATTTACTGAGTGATTAGTGTATACTTGATTCTGTGATGAGGGTCACGAAACGAAGACCCCAATAAAAGTATTCGACGAGGTAAATATCATGAAAATCAAAACTACTGTTGCAACCTTAAGCCTTCTGTCTGTTATCTCTTTCGGCGCAAGCGCTGCGGTAAATCAGGTGAACTCACAAGAAGCACAGAATCTGCAATCCATGGGTACTATCTCTGTGTCTCAGATTGGTAGCTCACCAATGGATATGCGTCAGGAAATTGTCGCCAAAGCAGAAAAAGCGGGCGCCAGCAGCTATCGCGTTACTGAACTCCGTGAAGGGGCTCACTGGCACGCAACTGCTGAACTGTACAAATAAACCCTCGTCGTCTAGTCCGACGACTTGCCCCCGCTGCCGGGGGCTTTTTTTATCTCTTAAGATGAGTGACGAACGTTAAAGCGCAATTGCCCTTCCAGCTCTTCTTCCGCTTCATCAAACAGCAAAATCAGCGCGCCATAGCGTCTGCGTTGCTTATCCGGCAAATGCACAAACTCAATCTCCAGCGGCAACGGCAATACTTCCCCGACAACCACTTCCCACAGAGAATCTAAGTCACTGACCTTTTCCCGGGCCAGGCCGAAGGTACGCGTAAACTCCCGGTAGAAATCACTTTGATCTTCAATCTCGTCAAAATCAAACGTATAGATATTCATCTATAGCCACCATCCCGCCGTCGGTTACTCTACAGACCACCAATATGCAAGGTCTTCACTTGCAGAAACTCTTCTAATCCAAGCACCGATCCTTCACGCCCTAACCCCGACTCTTTTACCCCACCAAATGGCCCCAGCTCGGTTGAAACGGCACATTCGTTGATACCAATCATGCCGCTTTCAATGGCCTGCGAAACGCGGAATACACGCTGCAGGTTTTGCGTATAGAAATAAGCAGCCAGCCCAAAAGGAGTATCGTTAGCGCGCTGAATAACTTCGTCTTCACGACTAAAGCGGAAACAGGCCGCGACGGGTCCGAAAGTTTCTTCACGGGCAAGTTTCATCTCTTCGTTGCAATTGCTCAGTACCGTTGGCTGCCAGAAGTTACCGCCCAACGAATGCGCTTTTCCTCCCGCCAGAACCGTCGCACCTTTTGCAATAGCATCTTCAACATGTTCCCGCACTTTATCTACTGCCGAAGGCTCGATCAGCGGGCCAACCACCACACCGTCATCCAGACCATTACCCACCTTCAGCGCCTGGACAGCATCCGCCAGTTTGCGGGTAAATTCGTCATAGATGGATTCCTGAATATAGAAGCGGTTAACACTAACGCACACCTGACCCGCATTACGGAATTTGTTAGCGATGGCCCCCTGCACCGCGGCATCAATATCGGCATCATCAAACACAATGTATGGGGCGTTGCCGCCCAACTCCATCGAGACTTTTTTCATCGTGTCGGCCGCGTTACGCACCAGCGTTTTTCCGACAGCGGTGGAGCCGGTAAAGGAAATTTTACGCACTTTATGGCTAGCCATAATTGCATCACTGATTTCCGGGGTATTGCCCGCGACAGCGTTAAGCACCCCATCGGGCACACCAGCCTTTTTCGCCAGCGTTAGCAGCGCAAACGCGCTGAGCGGCATATTGTTGGCCGGCTTAATCACCCCGGTACATCCCGCAGCCAGCGCGGGCCCAAGTTTGCGTGTCAGCATCGCCATCGGGAAGTTCCACGGAGTGATCGCAGCGACTACACCAACAGGTTCACGGGTAGCGAGAATTCGCGAGCCTGGTTTAATCGGAGGGATAATCTCACCATTAGCGCGTTTGGCCTGCTCCGCAAACCACTGAATAAAGCTGGCGGCGTACTCAACTTCACCTTCGGCTTCTTTCAGCGGCTTCCCTTGTTCAATGGTCATCAGACGCCCCAGCCAGCTTTTGTTTTCGAGGATCAGTTCATACCAGCGATAGAGGATTGTCGAACGCTCTTTCGCCGTTTTTTCGCGCCACGCCGGAAAAGCGTTTGCGGCAGCAGCAATCGCCTCTTCAGTCTGCTGCTTACCCGCCTTCGCCACCTTTGCAATGACCTCCCCCGTCGCCGGATTTACCACATCAAAGGTGGTATCCAGGGTCTTCCACTGCCCATTAACCAGATATCCCGTCTGAAAAAGTTCACTCTCCTGCAGTCCAGGCATAGTTTTTTCCTCCTGATGTCATGGCTTACGCACATCGAATAAGTATAGCCATAAAAAAACCGACGCTTCTGGCGTCGGTTTTTAACTCTTAACTGCTGGTCAGGGCGTGCTGATATTTGTGCAGCATACCCGTAAGCCGTTTTACAGGCTCCGTCACCTGAGGCGGGGCTTCCCAGATGTTTAATTTTTCCTGATAGATATCAAGCTCCTCAAGCAGCTGACTAAAGTAGCGTCGGCGTTTGTCGTCATTTCCAGCTGAAATAACGTGATCGGCAGTACGACGGAGCTGACGATGAAACGCAGATAAATCCTCATTTACCGGTACAGGTGCATCACGCAGACGCTGGTGAGCGATGATCATCGTCAGCGCCAGACGAAACTTCGCCAGATCGCCGGGAAATTTATTCATCAGTAAAAACAGTTGCTGATAGAGCGCCGGAAGGTGATTCTCTTTTCGACGAACCATATTAGTGGTCATAGCGGAGACTGCGGCTGAAACAAACTGATTGAGCAGCACGCGACCTGTTCTGTCACGGGAGTTATCACGCACCAACAGAATCACAATAAACGCCAGCACACATCCCACAAGCTGTCCCAGCGCACTGTCGAGGAACTGGCTAAAATGGAACGTCATCGGGTTATCCAGCACGATAATGTTAATCGTGCTCGCCAGCGCCCCCATGGAGCCCAAACGCCGCTTCTGTACCTCGATACCGAGGAAAAATCCCAGCACAGCAAGGCTCAGGCACAGTAACAACATACTTTGCTGGGTATTGGGGATAATCACCAGAAAATAGAGCGCCCCCAAAGGTAATGCTGCCAGCGTGCCGTAGATAAAGTCTATCGCTACCATACGTGGATTGGGTAAACGCATTGCCAGTGAGGTAACGACCGCAATCATCACCATCGCGCCACTACCTGACGTCCAGCCGGTCCACAGCCAGAACAAGGTTCCCAGCACACAGGAAAGCGTGGTACGCCAGAAGTTGACCATCGCATGGTGACGTTCGGCGGATTCCACTTTCACTACCGGCTCACCCTGCAGGATCTCTTCTTCAATCGCACTAATTTTGGTATTGCTGACAACACCGCGTTTGAGCAGCAGGTAGCGTGTCGCAGCACCTGCCCAGCTATATATCGTCACCGGCGTGTCACGCTCGCCGGTCCAGACAATCACGCGCCGCATCCTCTTGAGTTGCTTATGTACGTCCTGCACCGTTTGAACTGGCGTATCAAACAGCTCACGGAAGGTGTCCGTAATCAGGTCCGGTCGCGTGTTCTGGATAAGATAGGTTTCACAGGATTGGGTAATGAGCGTCAGCGACAACGTGTTCAATGCTTTAAGTCTGCGGTTGGCGCGTACCCAGCGTGAGGACTCCATGTTCAGGTTGCTGCGCATACCTTCCAGCGCCGCAGTACGACGGACTAAATCCCCCCAGGCTTTATCCACTTCTTCACTGTCGCCGTGCTTAATGCACAGTTGCATAAGTTGATACTGCGCCACCAGAAGGCTGTCCAGCTCGACATCGATCTCCTGCTTCACTGAACGGGGTGAAAAGAGCAGATCGGCTACAATAGCGCAGACGATCCCCATCACGATCTCGCTGCAGCGTTCGAGCGCAAATTGCGGCGTCAGCAATGGTTCCGCCTGAATGGTAATGACGATTATCAGCGCCGTGTAGCCCGAAAGCCCCCAGGCATAGGAATTCTCGATCTTCACCAGCGAGGAGAGCCAGGTACAAAAACCGGCCCAGATGCAGCACACCAGGATCATCAGCAGCGGCGCACGGATCATGCTGATAATAATGATCAGTGCGGCAATACAGCCAATAAATGTTCCGACAATACGAAGCATACCGCGATAACGGATAGCGCCGGAATAGGGTTCTCCACCCGCAGCAAAGGCCGGGCCAGCCGCCACAATTGCCGCAGTCAACACCGCCCAGCGCGGTGTCTCAAGTTGAAAGTGAAAGCCAACAAACAGCGCCAGCACAATGGCGCATGCCAGTTTTACCGCAAAGCGGATATGCTGATTGGCAATGGAGAAAATACCCATCACGATTAACCAAACTCGCGCAGGCGATGCGCTATTTTACGGAAAAACGACTCCTGGCTGGCATCGCGATCCTGCTTACCAGTAATGACGACGGTGGCCGTAGTACCGGCCGGCCACAGGGTGCCTTGCTGCTCATCCAGACGAATACGCACCGGCACACGCTGTGCCAGACGTACCCATTCAAGATTGGAATCAATGGTCGCCATACCTTTTGCATCCTGCGTACTGCTGGCATTCGTTACACCAGCCGCTACGCTATCAACGGTGCCTTTCAATACCTTATTACTGCCAAGTGGTGTTATTTCAGCACGATACCCCGGACGAACACCTTCCAGCTTGGTCTCTTCCATATAAGCCAGCACATAAAAAGAGTGCTGTTTTACCAACGCTACCGCCGTGGAGCCGCGGGTAATAAACTCGCCAGAATAGACGTTAAGGTTAGTCACCCAACCGTCGGCTGGGGCGCGAATGACCGTTCGTTCAAGATCCAATTTCGCCAGGTCGCGTGTCGCCTGCGCCTTTGCAAGCTGGTGCAATACGGTTTGCAATACGTTATTGGACTGGTCAATCTCTTCACGAGACATTGCCTGAACGCCAAGCCGGTTACGACGACCCGCTTCCTGGCGCTTTTCCTGTGCCAGTACCTGATAATAGGCGACATCCGCTTCAGCCTGTTCGAGGGCTTTCTTATAGCGCGGTTGGTCGATAGTGAACAGGACCTGATCCTTTTTCACCAGTTGGTTATCATGAACGTTAACATCAGTGATTAAGCCCGCGACATCCGGCGCAATTGCCACAACATCAGCACTGAAACGTGCATCACGCGTCCACGGCGATTCGGTGTAGTAGACCCATGCGCGGAAAATGGCGATAAAGGCCAGAATGACCAGTATGAGAGTCATGGCCGTGCGGGAGAGTTTTCTTGTTAGTGTTTTCACTTCAACCTCAAACGAACAGGCGCGTTATTAAATAGAAAAGACAGCAATACAGCGCGGTATTAAACAGAGCCGGATGCCAGACAAAATCATAGATGCCAGTCGGAACTAGCATCCGGCGCACCAGCCAGAAAATCGCCAGTGACAAAAGCAATTCGAAAAATATCGGTGGGAAGGAAAGACCAAACACCACGATAACGGGAAACAGACTCATGTTGACCTTGGTAGCTTAAGAGAGTGCAGATGATTGATTTTTTTAGCGTATGTCACCGCAGAGAAGGGCAAGGATTAGCCAGGCGAGAGCGACACAGCAGTTATTTGAATAATAATATATTAACGTAACTGTTATGCTGTTATCTATATTATGTGATCTAAATCACTTTTAAGCCAGAGTGAACAATGGAACGATTAAAACGAATGTCGGTGTTTGCCAAAGTTGTCGAGTTAGGCTCCTTCACCGCCGCCGCGAGACAGCTTCAAATGAGTGTTTCATCGATAAGCCAGACGGTATCAAAACTGGAAGATGAGCTACAGGTTAAGCTGCTAAACCGCAGCACACGTAGCATTGGGCTTACCGAGGCGGGTAAGATTTATTATCAGGGCTGCCGCAGAATGCTGCACGAAGCGCAGGATGTTCACGAGCAGCTTTATGCCTTTAACAACACGCCAATTGGTACCCTGCGAATTGGCTGTTCTTCAACCATGGCACAAAATGTCCTTGCCGGACTGACGGCAAAAATGCTGAAAGAGTACCCTGGCCTGACGGTAAATCTGGTCACCGGCATCCCGGCACCAGACTTAATCGCCGATGGCCTGGACGTCGTTATCCGTGTGGGTGCGTTGCAGGACTCGAGTCTTTTTTCGCGTCGCCTGGGGACCATGCCGATGGTGGTCTGTGCCGCGAAAAATTACCTCGCCCAATTCGGTACCCCGGAAAAACCGGCCGACCTCAGTAATCATTCCTGGCTGGAATACAGCGTACGACCCGATAATGAATTTGAGCTTATTGCCCCGGAGGGGATTTCTACTCGCCTCATCCCACAGGGACGCTTCGTAACCAATGACCCTATGACGCTGGTGCGCTGGCTGGCCGCAGGCGCGGGAATTGCCTATGTCCCGCTGATGTGGGTGATCAATGAGATCAATCGTGGCGAAGTGGAGATCCTGTTGCCCCGTTATCAGTCAGACCCGCGTCCGGTCTACGCCCTGTATACTGAAAAAGACAAGCTACCACTCAAGGTGCAGGTGGTGATTAACTATCTCACGGATTATTTTGTCGATGTGGCACAGTTGTTTCAGAGGATGTATGGCAGGGGCAAAGAAAAATAGAGGACTGTCCAGCCGGAGCAGCATTTATGTCCCCCATCCAGCAAAATGCCCGATAGCACAATGCTTATCGGGCATACAGCAGGTATGAATCCGGAGATTTAAGCAGTGCCGCCCACGGTCAGGTTATCCACCTTCAGCGTCGGCTGACCAACGCCCACCGGCAGACTCTGCCCTTCTTTACCGCAAACACCAACGCCGTTATCCAGTTTCAGATCGTTACCCACCATGGAAATCTGCTGCATCGCTTCAATGCCAGAACCGATAAGCGTCGCGCCTTTCACCGGTTTGGTGACTTTACCGTTTTCAATCAGGTACGCTTCAGAGGTTGAGAAAACAAACTTCCCGGAAGTGATATCCACCTGACCGCCGCCGAAGTTAGGTGCATAAATCCCATATTCGACAGACTCGATAATTTCCTGCGGCGTGGATTTCCCTGGCAGCATATAGGTGTTGGTCATACGCGGCATTGGCAAGTGCGCATAAGATTCACGACGTCCGTTACCTGTCGGCGCCACACCCATCAGACGCGCATTCAGTTTGTCCTGCATGTAACCTTTCAGAATACCGTTTTCAATCAGTACGTTGTACTGGCCCGGAGTCCCTTCGTCATCAATGGCTACCGAACCACGGCGATCCACCATCGTACCGTCATCAACGACTGTGCACAGTTCAGACGCGACCAGCTCCCCCATATGACCGCTGAATACCGAAGTACCTCGGCGGTTAAAGTCACCTTCCAGACCATGACCGACCGCTTCGTGCAGTAGCACACCAGGCCAACCTGCGCCCAGCACTACAGGCAGCGTTCCTGCCGGAGCGGCTACCGCAGAGAGATTCACCAGCGCCATGCGCACGGCCTCTTTCGCCCACGCATCGGCCCGGACTTCGCCATCAAGGGAGGCGAGGAAATAGTCATAACCAAAACGACCGCCGCCACCGCTGGCACCACGTTCACGTTTGCCGTCATCTTCTACCTGCACGCTGACAGACAAGCGCACCAGAGGACGAACATCCGCCGCCAGTGTTCCGTCTGTCGCAGCCACCAGGATCAACTCGTAGACGCCGGTCAGACTTGCAGTCACTTCCTGCACGCGCTTATCAGCCGCACGTGCAACACGATCGACACGCCTGAGAATGTCCAGCTTCTCTTCACGACTCATGCTTTGTAACGGATCAACCGAGGTATAGAGAGCTTGATGTTCGACTGCGCCCAGCGTCTTTACTTTACCATCGCCGCTGTCGCGCACAATCGTACGGGCAGCATGAGCGCTTTGCTCTAACGCCAGCAGGCTTATCTGGTCTGCATAGGCAAACCCTGTTTTTTCGCCGCTAATGGCGCGCACACCAACGCCCTGGTCGATATTGTAAGAACCATCTTTAATGATGCGGTCTTCTAAAACCCAGGATTCGTGATAGCTCGACTGAAAATAGAGATCGCCGTAATCAAGACGGCGTTCGGCCAGTTGGCCCAGAATGGCAAACAGATCCTGATGTTTCAGGCCATTCGCCGCTAGCAATTGTTCACTTACCAGGTTCAGACTCATCGTTTTGCTACTCATTAGTTGCTGCGGTAGGGAGATCTATTTACTGAGATTGGGGCAATTACTCGCCCCCGTCAAATCATTGCTTTCTTTCTTTTCGCGGCTGGCGCAGGACTTCGTTAATCTGCGGCTTATCAACCGGACCGGTGATGCGATAGCGCAGAATCGAGACTTTGCTCCATAACGGTCCCAGTACTTTACTGGCAGCAAATACAGCGGCACCGACAATCGGGTTGACGGCAAACGCGGCGGCAACACCCACGGTGGCAGAAATTTCCGGTGCGACAACAGCTTCCATATCCAGCTCACGCCGCACAAGGTTAACTGAACCTTTCATCGCGATATCCGCTTCCAGTCCGTCCACCAACGTATCATCGGTATGCATTACGCCATCTTTAATCCATGCCGTGCTGCGAATGGAGTCAAAATAAAAGCCTTCACTGAAGGTATCGCTAAAATCAAAACGCAGTTTACGCAGCAACGCATCAAAGCTCAGCAGGCGCAGCAGTTGTCCCGCATGTCCGGTGCTTAACTCAGTAAGCTCGCCTTTACCCAAACGGGTACGCAAAATTCCATTAAGCGAGGCTTCATCAGGATCCCAGGGGGGATTGCGCCAGTGCAGATCGTACTCAACGTTGAATGAAGAGTTTCGTATCGGCGTTGATACGCCAAAGAAACCCGCGGCAGAGTCAATTTTATTACCGTTTAGTTTTCCCTTCAGCGACGTACGCTCTTTACCCGGCACGTTAACCCATTCACCGTCCAGAGTCAGTCTGGCAAAACCTGTATCTAACAAACCACTGCTCAACGTCAACGTATCGCCTTTAATCGCCACATCGGCGTCAATACGCCCGTATTTCTGCCCCCACATCCAACACTCTGCGCAGCGGAACTGAACATCCGGCCAGCCACGGAAGCTAACTCTGCCTATGTCAGAAAACGGCGAGGCGGATGCTGTTTTCTGTGACGACTTTGCAGTGCCTGGGTTGTAGTAAAGATACTTAATAAACGCCTGCCACGGCGCGTTATTGCGCATGGCCAACGTCGCGTTAATCTCACGTCCTTGCGCCTGTATGTTCGCCCCGTTAAGCGCAGGTTCAGACACAATACTCAGATTGTTCCACTGCTGGCCTCCCAGTGATAAAGATGGCGTACGTACCGTGATGCGTTGGGGGAAGTTCGCGTTAGTACCGACGTTATCCGCCGCACCTTTCTGGAACAACGCCAGCCACTGCGCACCATCCATTGGCGGAAGGTTAAGTTCAACGCCCTGCTGGTCAGGCAGCGCAGGCACGGTACGGCTTTCAGAAGTCCAGATGGCACGGTCAAGCGTCAATTTCTGGTTCAGCAACCAGTGGCTGTTAAAGTGGTTTTTATTTCCGGCGTTGCCAGTCAGATCAAAACTGCGCAGATTGCCGTCCGCCTTAACGTTAACCGGCAGCGACTCACCGCGCGCTTTGTTCAGCGGTGCTGGTAAGTGACTGCTTACATTTTTCAGGTCACTCTTTAACTCAATGTTGTATGTTGCCCCGGCATGATACGGAAGTTCGATACCAACTTTACCATTCCACGCCATGCTGCCGCTTAAAGCATCGTTCACCTGCGTCGGCAAAATCCCCATCCGGGTTGGTTGCCAGTCCCCCTTCAGATTCACAGCGACCTGATAAGCTTTAGTGCCTTCAGTAGTGGAAAAATCGACATCCAGAGGCTGATTAAACCAGTTTGCCGTCATCGGCTCGCTTTTGAGATCCCCGTTTACAAAGCTGAATTTGCCGTTCAGGTTCTTCAGCGTACTGTCGAGTGGCTTAATAAACAGGCTGTTATTACGCAGCATGACATCACCTTTGGCGGTGACCAGCGAACCATCAAGTGGGATATCAAGATGTAAGCGAGCATTCACATCGCCGTCAATCTGGAGCTGTTCCAGTGTGGCACCGAGAGAGTCCTTCAACGGGGTATCATCAAAATACGGTCCGACCGCCTTTCCCGGCCCGTTGATATCCGCATCAATCAGCAGCTTTTCTTTCTTATAGTCGGGAATATTGGCGGTCAGGTTACTGGCTTTCACTCCGCCTAACTGGACGCCGTCGGTTTTCATCCACAGACCGTCGTTAAGGAAGTTCAGCTCAATATCAAGGTCTGTTAACGCAGGCCAGTCTGGCTGGAAGGCAAACGTTGCATTGCGCAGCGGCACCAGCACCTGAAACTGACCTTCGTTGTGTTTATACGGGAATAAGTGCGGATTACCGCCATAGACCAGCGTGGCGTTATCCGCCTCACCACCCTGAATTGCGCTGCTGAGGTAGTCAACCAGCTCCTTACCCATCAGGTTTTCCGGAAAATAACGCCAGGCCTGAGAGCCGTCGTTGGTACTGATACCCGCCAGAATGCCCAGCCATGGCTCATCACCTGTCGGTTGCAGATAGCGAAAACCACCGCGAGCATGTACTGCTGTCGCTTTAACATCAATATCACGCCCATCTAACTGAAAACCTTTGTCATTTTTCAGCCAGCTAAGCGTAGCCACACCCTCTTCAATTTCCAGCGGAGCGCGGAAGACCGTTTCATAGGGCATTTTTGCCTGTTTCATGGAGGCGGTGAGCAAACCATTTTCAACACTGCCCGCAAGCGTTCCGGAGAAATGTTCTGCACCCGGTAACAGCTTCCACTGTTTCCAGGCCAGATTGGTCCACGAGGACTGGAAGCGGGTTTTTTCTGTCGCCTGCAACGGAATATCGAGCGCCAGCACATCTATCTTGCCGCTCGGTTGCGTTGCCTGCCAGATATCACCCAGCGCCGGAGATAACTTTGCCGCCATCGAACGCAGCCCCTCTAATCCAGCTAACTCCAGATTACTGGCACGAATGCGCAGCTCATCACTGCGTTTGTTATTTTCACCGCCCACTTCCTGCTCAGGGATCCAGGCAAGGGTTAACGCTCCGCTCGGCCAGGGTTTATCGTCCAGAGTTATCCGTGTATCGGGAATAGAAAATTGCCAGCCTGGCTGTTCACGGCTAATGTGTGCGGTCAGATTATCAACAGCGAGCGTGTGTGTATGGTTATCGCCCTGCCAGCTTGCACCACCTTTCTTCAGCCAGATATCTCCACCGGAGATTTCCCCTTTGCTGAGCGTCATCCATCCTTCGAGGCTAAAACGCGCGGTTTGCAGCGCGACGTTATCCTGCATCCATTTCCCCAACCACGGCTTCACATCGATGTCATCAGCCTGTAGCCAGACGCGACCATTATTCAGCAGTCCGTCATCGTCACGCAGATCCATTCGCACCTGCATGACGCCGTGCTGTCCGGTGAGGCTGGAGAGACTGACCTGACCTTCGGCGCGGTGTCTGTTTTTACCGTTCAGCCAGGTAAGCTGTGGTATCGCCAGCTCTGCACGCTGGCCAGAGAGGGTTAAAAAGCTGATCTGACTATCGCGAAGATCGAAATGATCAAACTGACGAAGGAAAAGATCGCTAAGGTGACCGGCTTCAATGCCATCGTCGCTGTCGCTGCGCTGGATAGGAGTATTAGTACGCAGTTGCAGTTGCCAGAAGGTAAGATCGCGAAACTGCCAGCGCATGTGCAGCAGACTTTGCCAGACATCCAGCGCCAGCGTGACTCGCTTAACTGAGAATTCTCCGCCATCGTTTAGCTGCGCATGGATATCGCGCGCCTCGAGCGTCGGGCCAAAGTTTTGCCAGTTGGCGGTGAACTGAGTGGCAGAAACGGGCATACCTGTTGCGGATTCAATCTTGCCAAGAATGGCGGGACGCCAGGTATCGAGATGAGGCAGAGCAAGGCGCAGCCCACTAACCAGCAGCGCTGCGATGACAACGAATGCGGCTCCAGTGAGCAGTAATATCCCCGGCAATCGCCTCACGCGCCTCTCCTTGTCTGCCAAAAAATGTGACTCACAAACCTGAAGTGAATCTTGCCGGATGGCAGCGCTTGCGCCAAATCCGGCCTACAAGCACTGACGCCGCAGGCCTGCTCACATCATTACCACGTCAAACTGCTCCTGGTTATAGAGCGGCTCGACTTGTACTTTGACCTGTTTGCCGACAAAGATTTCCACTTCCGCCAGCGCATGTGACTCTTCACCTTTCAGAGTCTCTGCCACTGCCGGAGAAGCATAGACCAGGAAACGATCGGAGTCGTAAGCATGATGCACGCGCACAATTTCACGCATGATTTCATAGCATACGGTTTCTACCGTTTTCACCGTGCCGCGCCCGTGGCAAGTTGGACACTCGTTACAAAGCACATGCTCCACGCTTTCGCGCGTACGCTTACGCGTCATCTCCACCAGCCCCAACTGTGAAAAACCGTTAATGCTGGTTTTTACGCGGTCCTTACTCAGGGCCTGCTCCAAAGAGTGCAGCACCCGACGACGGTGATCCTCATTATTCATGTCGATAAAATCGATAATGATAATGCCGCCCAGGTTGCGCAGACGCAGTTGACGCGCAATGGCCTGTGTCGCTTCAATGTTGGTATTAAAGATAGTGTCATCGAGATTACGATGTCCAACAAACGCGCCGGTGTTTATATCAACAGTGGTCATCGCTTCGGTCTGATCGATAATCAGATAACCACCGGATTTCAGCTCAACTTTACGTTCCAGCGCGCGTTGAATTTCATTTTCAACATCAAAGAGATCGAAAATAGGCTGCCGTCCACTGTAGTGTTCCAGCTTGCTGGTCATCTCCGGGATGTATTCCGCGGTAAACTCCAACAACGCTTCATAGGTCAAACGGGAGTCCACTCGGATTCGGTCAAGCTGAGCATCAGCAAAATCGCGCAGTACACGCTGCGCAAGCGCCAGTTCGCCGTACATCTGATAGCGCGTTTGCGGACGCTTTTTGCGCTCCATAACTTTGGTCCAGACGCGCTTCAGGTAAGCGGCATCGGAGGCCAGATCCTCTTCGCACACACCTTCTGCCGCCGTGCGAATAATAAATCCGCCCTGCTCATCGCAGTAATCCGCCACCACTTTTTTCAGACGTTCACGTTCGGTTTCACTTTCGATACGCTGGGAAACCCCAACGTGTGATGCACCAGGCATGAAAACAAGGTAACGGGAAGGAAGCGTGATATCCGTCGTCAGACGGGCGCCCTTAGTGCCAAGCGGATCTTTTACCACCTGCACCATCAGGTCTTGTCCCTGGCGCACCAGCTCGGAGATGTCGCGCACAGTGAACTGCTTTTGCTCTTCACCTGCCACACATTCTGTATGTGGCATGATGTCTGAAGCGTGAAGAAATGCGGCTTTATCCAGTCCAATATCTACAAAAGCCGCCTGCATACCCGGAAGTACACGACTTACACGACCTTTGTAGATATTGCCTACGATTCCGCGTCGCGCCTCACGTTCAATATGAATTTCCTGCAGAATTCCGCCATCAATGTACGCCACGCGCGTTTCCGATGGCGTTACGTTTACCAACAATTCAGCCGTCATGTTTATCCCTTTTCTCACGCAGTGCGTTAAAATTGCTCAGCAACTCATACGTTTCTACCAGCGGTAAGCCGACTACGGCGTGATAGCTGCCATTTATCTTCCTGACAAAACAGCCACCCAACCCTTGAATACCGTATGCACCTGCTTTATCCATAGGCTCACCGCTGGCAACATAGCCCGCAATGTCCTCATCAGTTAGTGCTCTGAATGTCACTTCCGTTACAACCAGGCAGTCCAGACTGTGCTGGCGATCGGCTAACGCCACTGCCGTCATGACCTGATGTGTTTTGCCTGACAGCTTGCGCAGCATCGCTGCAGCATGGGCGGTGTCATGCGGTTTTTCCAGCACTTCGCCATTCAGAATAACAATGGTATCTGCACCCAACACAGGCAGATCACGAAGAGCCAACGCAACGCCTGCCTGCGCCTTCTCCCGCGCCAGACGAACAACATACTGCTGTGCGCTTTCTTGCGAATGCCGCTGTTCCTCAATCCCGGGAACCAGCCGCTCAAATTTCACACCAAGCTGAGTCAACAGTTCCTGCCGGCGTGGGGAACCTGAAGCCAGATACAGAGTATTCATATCAACCTTATTGCACCGCAAACTGCTGGCGGACTTTACGCATCAGTAA
The DNA here is from genome assembly GCF_947057495.1 of Citrobacter sp. Marseille-Q5395. NCBI lineage: Bacteria > Pseudomonadati > Pseudomonadota > Gammaproteobacteria > Enterobacterales > Enterobacteriaceae > Citrobacter > Citrobacter sp. Marseille-Q5395. The sequence continues at coordinate 750,443 of NZ_CAMSEL010000001.1, forward strand.
GAATAACCATGGCCAAAGCACACCGTTTACTACACTACTCCAGAACACTTCGGGTCTGAAAGAGACATTGATCACTAAAAACTCGGCCCAGAAAACAATAATATCCACGACCAGTGATAGCAACATGACCACCAGCGCCTGTTGCCAGAGCGCGAGGTTACGGAATAGTTGGAATTTCAGCGCGACCAGATAAGCAATGATACTCATCGACAAAGCCCGCACGCCAAGCGTGGAACCACTAATGAGATCCAGTATGGCACCCACCACAAATCCTGTGCCCACATTTACGCGATGCGGCAGTGCCAGGATCCAATACAGCAGGATGAGCAGCACCCAGTTTGGCCGGAAAACAAGAATGTCATCCGGCCAGGGCATGACTTGCAATAACAGTGCAATAAGGAACGAGAGCCAAATTACCCAACGTCCCTGGCTACGATAGCTTGCCACTTACTGCCCTCCCGGCTTACGCGGAGAAGGTACTGGCTGCGCTGTATTCGCAGGTGCAGGAGTAACACCTGTTGCCGGTGCTGGAACAGGGGCTGGCGGGCCCATCGTATCCGGCGACGGCAGCACCTGAGGCATCATTTGCATCAGACGTTCATTGGCTACGCGGTGCACTTCCTCCGGAGTCATCGGATTTGCACCATTACGGTCGGCTCCCCACAACAGCAACAGGTAGCGCAAACGCTGTAAACCAGCAGTCGGACGCGCCTGAATCACGGTGTAAGCACGTTGGGTGTCCAGCTTAACGGAAGAGACAACGGCGACCGGATACCCTTCAGGGAAACGTCCGCCCAGGCCCGATGTGACCAGCACATCGCCAACACGAATATCGGTATTGGCTGGCAGGTGTTCGAGCTGTAGATCGTCCGTGCAGCCGTTACCGGCAGCAATCACACGAATGTCGTTACGCAGAACCTGGATCGGCAACGCGTGGGTTGCATCGCAAATCAACAGTACGCGACTGGTCAGTTTTGCCACGGCAACGACCTGACCCACGACACCTTTATCACTGATTACCGGCTGACCTTCGTAAACACCGTTTACGCTCCCTTTATCGATCACAACCTGATCGCTGTAAGGGTCATTAACCGTTGAGATGACCTGAGTCACCATCTTTTGTTCATCCTGACGCAGCGGCGATCCCAGCAGCTCGCGCAAACGCGCGTTCTCCTGTTTATATTGCCCCAGCATCAGCAACTCGCTGTTTTTCAGCAGCAGTTCCTGGCGCAGCGCCCGGTTTTCAAGTTCGAGTTGGTCACGCGAAGCCAGCGTTTGCGACACGCCGTCGAGTAATTCACGGGGACCATTAGAAATAAAGTAGAAAGGACTGACGGCGGTATCCATGTACGTTCGGATTTGGCTAAACGTACCCAGGCGGCTGTCGGCGATAATAACGCCGAGCGCCACCAGCACCGCCAGAATAAGGCGAATCTGTAGCGACGGGCCACGGCTAAAAATTGGCTTCATAGGCTATGCGTATTCTCGTGTCAGTGCGGAAGGGCAACCTGTTGGCCACCCTACCTGCATCCGACTACTCTTCGCTGAACAGGTCGCCGCCGTGCATATCAATCATTTCCAGCGCTTTGCCGCCGCCGCGCGCCACACAGGTCAGCGGATCTTCAGCAACAACAACTGGAATACCGGTTTCTTCCATTAACAGACGATCAAGGTTACGCAGTAATGCGCCACCGCCGGTAAGCACCATGCCGCGTTCGGAGATATCAGACGCCAGCTCTGGCGGGCACTGTTCCAGTGCAACCATCACCGCGCTCACGATACCGGTCAGCGGTTCCTGCAGCGCTTCCAGAATCTCGTTAGAGTTCAGGGTAAAGCCACGTGGAACACCTTCAGCCAGGTTACGACCGCGAACTTCGATTTCGCGTACTTCATCACCCGGATAAGCAGAACCGATTTCGTGCTTAATACGTTCTGCGGTAGCTTCACCGATCAGAGAGCCGTAGTTACGACGCACATAATTAATAATGGCTTCGTCGAAACGGTCACCACCGATGCGTACGGAAGAAGAGTAAACCACGCCGTTCAGGGAGATAACTGCGACTTCAGTGGTACCACCACCGATGTCCACAACCATAGAACCGGTTGCTTCGGAAACAGGCAGACCCGCACCGATCGCTGCCGCCATCGGCTCTTCGATCAGGAACACTTCACGCGCACCTGCTCCCTGAGCGGATTCACGGATCGCACGACGTTCAACCTGAGTTGCTCCAACCGGTACACATACCAGTACGCGCGGGCTTGGGCGCATGAAGCTGTTGCTGTGCACTTGTTTGATAAAGTGCTGGAGCATTTTTTCAGTCACGAAGAAGTCAGCAATAACGCCATCTTTCATTGGGCGAATTGCAGCAATATTACCCGGTGTACGACCCAGCATCTGCTTCGCATCATGACCTACTGCGGCCACGCTTTTCGGCGAACCGGCACGATCCTGGCGAATGGCCACAACAGAAGGCTCATTCAATACGATGCCTTGTCCTTTTACATAAATAAGGGTATTCGCGGTACCCAGGTCAATGGACAGGTCATTGGAAAACATGCCACGAAATTTTTTCAACATACTAAGGGATAATCCTGAAAGCTGGGGCGGAAAACAAAATCCGCTTACTTTACCAACCACACGCAGCAGCGACAAGGCGGAAAAATCATCTGCTACGGTGAAAATTAGTGCAGTTCGTTTCCTTTGTTACAAAACCGGCCTGAGTCCATCAGGGCTGAATAAATCAGCAGCAATCCTCGCCTCATTTGCAACCTGTCAAAGGTCATTCACCTGCATGTTTGCTGTTACAACCTAGCGGGCAGACAAGCACACCCCCAGAAGGCACAGCGCGCGTTATTCTACGTGAAAACAAATTAAACGGCAGGTTAAACCGAATATCTTTGCGAATATTTTTTCACGTTGGTGTCAAGTGGCTGTGATGCGGCAAAAAAATCACCTTGTCCACCCGAGACTCCACGTTCGGTCAACGTACGCCACTCGCTACGCGAACGAACACCGGTGGCATAAACCAGCGTGGGTGTTCCTGAACAGGCTTCCACCAGACTCTGCACAAGAAGCTGATTTTCCGTTCGCTTATCAATATTTCTTACCAGGCTTGGATGAAGTTTCAATAATTCGACATTGAGTTCTTTTATCCAACTGGTGCTAACCAGTGTTAAACCTGCCTGCGTAACGGCGATACGAACACCCAGCGCATCCATCAATCGAATCACAGGCTGTAACCGGCTGATATGTTGACAGACATCCGCCTCCGCAAGTTCAATAATTATGCGTTTACGCAGCGATTTTTCGCACTGCATCAGCGTATCACGCAACCAGCGCTGAAAACGCGGGCGAATAAGCGACTCTACTGTCGCCTGCATCGCCAAACTTTCCTGTGGCCAATAGCCCAATAACAAGATCAGACGGCTAATCTGCAAGCGGTCATATTCTTCCGCCAGGCCAAATTGCAGCACCATCGGCATATATTCTGCCGAGATGACCTCTTCGCTCCCATCAAAAATGCGGCACATTAATTCCCGATGGTGCACCCGCCCTTCACATGTCACAGCAGGTTTTTGGTAAATTCTCGGACCGCCCCGGCTGAGCATCTGTTCTATAAGCGTTCGCCAGCGTACATTACCCCGGCCTTTTTCGGGTAGAGAGTCGTCATAGACTGACCAACTGTTCCCACCTTGCAATACCGAATTACGGGTTGCCGCTTCGGCGTGATCCATAACCTGTTCAGTGGATTGACCGCTGCGGCAAACGCAAATGCCAATATGAATCATATCGGCACGATCGATCATTTTGTTAGTCGGAAGTGCGTCTACCGCTTTTAACAATTGCCCGGCGATACTTTCCGCTTCTTTTAACGTGCGGTGCGGCAGCAAGATGGCAAAATCACTACGGTGGTAGCGTGCCAGCAGCGCTCCCGGATAGCGCATAATAAAGGTCGACAACAAATTGATGAGCGCGGAGATTTGTTCTTCAGCAAGCTCAACTCCCCAACTATCACGCAACAGGGTAAAGTCCGGCAGACGAACCATCATCACAACCCCGTGCGATCCTACTTTCTCTTGATCTTCCAGCAGCGTCGCCAATTGGTTATCAAAGAACAGCCGGTTGCTAAGCCCGGTTTTTGTATCCTGCGCAACATAGGATCGGATCAGCGTATCCAACCTGCTTCGCTGCTCACGGGCGTTCTGAATTTCGGTAAGCAGCATATCAAGCGCACTACTGGTACGCGCAGGCCATTCATAGACTGTACCCCGGACGTTCGGCCCTCGTTCACCGTTCAGGATCCGCGTTGAACGAATCTCCAGCAGCTCCTGTCCGGAAAGCTGACGCTGAAGCCAGCGTACCGACAAGAATAGCATCAGGATAATAAAACCAATCGATAGCGTGAGCGGCGCTGTCGTCATCAGCGAATGGAAATAATTGCCCATTGGATCCTGATAGACCAGACGCAGCGACATCCCAGGATGCTTGACCAAAGGAACCGTGATATCGCGATAGAGATTGTTCGTCCCTGCAGGGCGATAGCTACTGGTTCGGGAATGGCGATAAACAATATTCTCACCCTGAAGCAACTCAACGCGGACGATATCGACGGAGATCATTAACTCATCTATTTGCGGCGTTAAGGAAACAGCATCTTTGGAGACAAGATGGGTGTCAATCGCCGTCGCTACGGCCTGGACGCGAGCGGTGAACTTGTATTGAATCGCGTTGTAAAAACTCAGTGAGCAGCCAATCAAAGTCACGAAGATCGTTAGCCCGGTAAGCAGCGTCACAAAAGCTGAGAATTTCGTCGTTAATCGCATCCTTGTGTTAACTCCGACAGTTATGAATCAAGCGTGAAAATGAAAAAGCGACACGAAAATGCGAAATTGAACGCGAAATCCGTCAATTTACACAAATAATGTGGGCATACTACCAAATCAGGTATTTCTGGCAATTTATTGCGCAGAATCGGCATCATGTTTTGTTTAGCGAGTATAGTCTTCATAAATAATTTTCCAATCCACTATATGAATTGAGGACAGGTTATGCAGGCTTTGATCTTAGAACAGCAGGACGGAAAAACCCTCGCATCCGTTCAACCCCTCGACGAAAACCAGCTACCGGAAGGCGATGTGACGGTGGATGTTCACTGGTCGAGCCTGAACTATAAAGACGCGCTGGCCATCACAGGCAAGGGTAAAATTATCCGTAATTTTCCGATGATTCCTGGTATCGATTTCGCTGGCACCGTTCGCAATAGCGAAGATCCCCGTTTTCATGCAGGCCAGGAAGTCTTGCTAACCGGCTGGGGCGTGGGGGAAAACCATTGGGGTGGACTGGCAGAACGTGCACGCGTAAAAGGTGACTGGTTGGTTGCTCTGCCAAAAGGGCTGGATGGCCGTAAAGCCATGGTCATCGGCACCGCCGGTTTTACCGCCATGCTGTGCGTAATGGCGCTTGAAGACGCCGGTATTCGCCAGGAAGATGGCGAGATTGTTGTCACCGGCGCCAGCGGTGGTGTGGGCAGTACTGCCGTCGCGTTGCTGCATAAACTGGGTTATCAGGTTGCGGCGGTATCCGGTCGCGAAAGTACGCATGACTATCTGCGTAGCCTGGGCGCCAACCGAATCCTCGGTCGTGATGAGTTTGCTGAATCTCGCCCGCTGGAAAAACAGCTCTGGGCCGGTGCGATTGATACCGTTGGCGACAAAGTGCTGGCAAAAGTCCTCGCTCAGATGAACTACGGCGGCTGTGTCGCTGCCTGTGGTCTGGCCGGCGGTTTTGCACTCCCAACCACAGTGATGCCATTTATTCTGCGTAATGTGCGCTTACAGGGTGTTGATTCCGTGATGACGCCCCCGGCTCGTCGTGCGCAAGCCTGGCAACGTCTGGTCAATGACTTGCCAGAATCATTCTATGCGCAAGCTGCAACAGAAATCACTCTGGCTGATGCGCCAAAGTTTGCCGATGCCATCATCAATAACCAGGTGCAAGGCCGCACATTGGTAAAGGTACGTTAAGCTGTCGCAGATAAAAACTTACATTTAATTAACTATTTTTTTATACACATTGACGGACTCCCTGCCATAGTAACTACGCGCCAATATGAGTCATCGCGCGTATGCCGGGAGTCTATCATGAAGAAAATACGTCAATTTACCGAAGCCGATGTAACCGCAGAATCGGCTTTTTTTATGCAGCGCCGCCAGGTGCTGAAAGCACTGGGTATCAGTGCCGCCGCATTGTCTTTGCCTTTGTCTGCACAGGCTGACCTTCTCAGTTGGTTTAAAGGTAATGACCGTCCACCCGCACCTGCTGGTAAACCGCTTGATTTCAGTAAACCTGCTGCCTGGCAAAATACGCTTCCTTTAACACCAGAAGATAAAGTGTCTGGCTATAACAATTTTTATGAGTTTGGCCTGGACAAAGCAGACCCGGCAGCCAACGCTGGCAGTATGAAGACCAATCCCTGGACGCTGAAAATCAGTGGCGAAGTGGCCAAGCCCTTAACACTCGATCACGATGCACTAACCACACGTTTCCCGTTGGAGGAACGTATTTATCGGATGCGCTGTGTAGAGGCCTGGTCAATGGTCGTGCCGTGGATTGGCTTTCCTTTACATAAGCTGTTGGCACTGGCCGAACCCACCAGCAATGCAAAATATGTCGCTTTCGAAACGCTCTATGCGCCGGATGATATGCCGGGACAGAAAGATCGCTTTATTGGCGGGGGGCTGAAATATCCCTACGTTGAGGGACTGCGCCTTGATGAAGCCATGCATCCGCTCACGCTACTCACCGTAGGTGTTTATGGTAAGGCACTTCCCCCGCAGAATGGCGCACCGATCCGCTTAATCGTGCCATGGAAATACGGTTTTAAAGGCATTAAGTCGATCGTCAGTATCAAACTCACACGTGAACGCCCACCGACGACCTGGAATATGGCCGCACCTGATGAATATGGTTTTTATGCCAATGTGAATCCACATGTCGATCATCCTCGCTGGTCGCAAGCGACTGAGCGTTTTATTGGTTCAGGCGGGATTCTGGACGTACAGCGACAACCTACGCTGCTATTTAACGGTTATGCCGATGAAGTCGCCTCGCTGTATCGCGGCCTCAATTTACGGGAGAACTTTTAAGTGCGCCTGACTGCAAAAAACATTACCTGGCTGAAAGTGTGCCTGCATCTTGCCGGTATTTTACCTTTTGTCTGGCTCTTTTGGGCGGTAAATAATGGGGGATTGAGCGCCGATCCCGTTAAAGACATTCAACACTTTACCGGTAGGACAGCTCTGAAATTTTTACTGGCGACCTTGCTGGTCGCGCCGCTGGCGCGCTACGCTAAACAGCCATTATTGATACGTACTCGTCGCCTGTTAGGGTTATGGTGTTTTGCCTGGGCTACGTTGCATTTAACCAGCTATGCCCTACTGGAACTGGGCATTAATAATCTTGCACTGTTAGGACGGGAATTAACAACGCGTCCTTATTTGATGTTGGGCATTATCAGTTGGGTCATATTATTTGCCCTCACATTAACGTCAACACAGGCAGCACAGCGAAAACTGGGCAAATATTGGCAGTTCTTACACAACTTCGTCTATCTGGTGGCGATCCTGGCGCCTATTCATTACCTGTGGTCGGTAAAGATTTTATCTCCACAACCGATCATTTATGCAGCGCTCGCTACCGTGCTTTTAGCCTGCCGTTATAAGAAGTTCCGCCAGTGGTGGCGGTAGTTTCACGATATGTGCAGTGCGTTGCAAAACACAGACGAACCCATGTTCTTTACATGCCAACGGTTGATTATCTTCCCTGATAAGACCAGTATTTAGCTGCCAATTGCTACGAAATGGTTATAATGTGCGACCTTGCTTTCCCCGAGAGCGTTTTTACACCGCTGAAAGGGTGACAATCGCGCATTGAAGGTATATTTTGTTTTTTACCCGAAAATGGCAGAAGATAGCCACACAATGACTGACAAGTCATGAAATCTCATTTAATGGTTGCGGCACGCAGTGCAACGCCAGAGATGCGTGGCATCTTGTCACCAACAGTTATTCAAATGCTATACAGACGGCGATAAAACGCCTGTCACAATCTCACTAAACAAAGAGTACGGAACCCACTCATGGATATTCGTAAGATTAAAAAACTGATCGAGCTGGTTGAAGAATCAGGCATCTCCGAACTGGAAATTTCTGAAGGCGAAGAATCTGTACGCATCAGCCGTGCAGCGCCAAATGCAGGTTTTCCAATGATGCAACAGGCTTATGCTGCACCAATGATGCAACAACCTGCTCTGTCTAACGCTGTCGCTCAGACTGCAACTCCAAGCATGGAAGCCCCAGCCGCAGCGGAAATCAGTGGTCACATCGTACGTTCCCCGATGGTTGGTACTTTCTACCGCACCCCGGGTCCTGACGCCAAACCGTTTATCGAAGTGGGTCAGAAAGTGAATGCGGGCGATACCCTGTGCATCGTTGAAGCCATGAAAATGATGAACCAGATCGAAGCCGATAAATCCGGTGTGGTGAAAGCGATCCTGGTCGAAAGTGGTCAACCGGTAGAATTTGACGAGCCGCTGGTCGTCATCGAGTAACGAGGCGAACATGTTGGATAAAATTGTTATCGCCAACCGCGGCGAGATTGCCTTGCGTATTCTTCGTGCCTGTAAAGAACTGGGCATCAAGACCGTCGCTGTGCACTCAAGCGCGGATCGCGATTTAAAACACGTATTACTGGCAGATGAAACGGTCTGTATTGGCCCGGCTCCATCTGTAAAAAGTTACCTGAACATCCCGGCTATCATCAGCGCCGCTGAAATCACCGGCGCGGTGGCAATCCATCCGGGTTATGGCTTCCTCTCTGAGAACGCCAACTTTGCTGAACAGGTAGAACGCTCAGGCTTTATCTTCATTGGCCCAAAAGCCGATACCATCCGCTTGATGGGTGACAAAGTGTCCGCCATTACTGCGATGAAAAAAGCTGGCGTACCAACCGTTCCCGGCTCTGACGGCCCGCTGGGCGATGATATGGACGCTAACCGCGCTCATGCCAAACGCATCGGCTATCCGGTAATTATCAAAGCTTCCGGCGGCGGCGGCGGTCGCGGTATGCGCGTTGTACGCGGCGATGCTGAACTGGCCCAATCCATTTCCATGACGAAAGCTGAAGCGAAAGCCGCTTTCAACAACGACATGGTTTACATGGAAAAATACCTGGAAAACCCACGCCACATCGAAATTCAGGTGCTGGCAGACGGTCAGGGTAACGCGATTTATCTGGCAGAACGCGACTGCTCTATGCAGCGTCGTCACCAGAAAGTGGTCGAAGAGGCGCCAGCACCTGGCATTACTCCGGAACTGCGTCGCTATATCGGCGAGCGTTGCGCCAAAGCGTGTGTTGATATCGGCTACCGTGGAGCGGGTACTTTCGAATTCCTGTTTGAAAACGGTGAGTTCTACTTCATTGAAATGAACACCCGTATCCAGGTAGAACATCCGGTTACCGAAATGATCACCGGCGTTGACCTGATCAAAGAGCAGTTGCGTATTGCAGCGGGTCAGCCGCTGTCTATCAAGCAGGATGAAGTTATAGTTAAAGGCCATGCGGTAGAATGCCGTATCAACGCCGAAGACCCGAACACCTTCCTGCCAAGCCCGGGTAAAATTACGCGTTTCCACGCACCGGGTGGCTTTGGTGTGCGCTGGGAGTCACACATTTACGCAGGCTACACTGTCCCTCCGTACTATGACTCAATGATCGGTAAACTGATTTGCTATGGCGAAAACCGTGACGTGGCAATTGCCCGCATGAAAAACGCCTTGCAGGAACTGATCATCGACGGCATCAAAACTAACGTTGATCTGCAGATCCGCATCATGAATGACGAGCACTTCCAGCGTGGTGGTTCTAATATCCACTACCTGGAGAAAAAACTCGGACTTCAGGAAAAGTAAGCACGCGTTAACTGAAAAGGCCGGGAATTCCCGGCCTTTTGTTTTTCTCCCCTCCGGTACGTCCCATAATGTACAATCCCCGCTTTCTTTATCCACAAGGGACAAAAAATGGACGCTCGATTTGTTCAGGCCCATAAAGAGGCGCGCTGGGCGCTGTGGCTGACCCTTTTCTATCTTGCCACATGGTTGGTGACCGCTTACTTACCAGATTCCACACTGGGCTTTACCGGCTTGCCACACTGGTTCGAGATGGCGTGTCTGCTGACACCATTGGTTTTCATTTTGCTGTGTTGGGCAATGGTGAAATTTATCTATCGCGATATTTCTCTGGAGGATGACGATGCAGCTTGAAGTCATTTTGCCGCTTGTCGCCTATCTTCTGGTGGTGTTTGGTCTTTCCGTTTACGCAATGAGAAAGAGAACGACTGGCACCTTCCTGAATGAGTATTTCCTCGGCAGTCGCTCCATGGGCGGTGTCGTGTTGGCCATGACGCTAACTGCAACCTACATTAGCGCAAGCTCGTTTATTGGCGGCCCCGGCGCGGCATATAAATACGGGTTGGGATGGGTATTGCTGGCAATGATCCAGTTGCCTGCCGTCTGGCTGTCGTTAGGTATTCTCGGTAAGAAATTCGCCATTCTGGCGCGCCGTTACAATGCCGTAACCCTCAATGATATGCTGTTTGCCCGCTATCAGAGCCGTTTACTGGTATGGCTGGCGAGCCTCAGCCTGCTGGTGGCTTTTGTCGGAGCGATGACCGTGCAATTCATCGGCGGCGCACGTTTGCTGGAGACTGCTGCGGGTATTCCTTACGAAACCGGCCTGCTGATCTTTGGTATCAGTATCGCGTTATATACGGCATTCGGCGGATTTCGCGCCAGCGTGCTGAATGACACCATGCAGGGCATGGTGATGCTGATTGGTACTATCGTCTTGCTGGTGGGCGTAGTCCACGCCGCAGGCGGCCTCAGTCAGGCAGTAGAAACCCTGCAAACCATCGATCCTAAGCTGGTGACACCGCAGGGTGCTGATGACATTCTGTCTCCAACCTTTATGACATCATTCTGGGTACTGGTGTGCTTTGGGGTGATTGGTCTGCCGCACACGGCGGTACGCTGCATTTCCTATAAAGACAGTAAAGCCGTACATCGCGGGATTATCATTGGCACCATTGTGGTGGCGATCCTGATGTTTGGGATGCATCTGGCAGGCGCACTGGGACGTGCGGTAATCCCTGATCTGACAGTTCCGGATTTGGTTATCCCTACCCTGATGGTAAAAGTTTTGCCACCTGTTGCTGCCGGTATCTTTCTCGCCGCACCGATGGCAGCGATTATGTCGACGATCAATGCTCAATTGCTGCAAAGTTCCGCTACGATCATTAAAGATCTTTACCTGAACCTTCGCCCGGAACAACTACAAAATGAAACTCGCCTGAAGCGAATGTCTGCGGTGATCACCCTGCTGTTGGGGGCGTTACTGTTGCTGGCTGCCTGGAAGCCGCCAGAGATGATTATCTGGCTTAACCTGCTGGCGTTCGGCGGCCTGGAAGCCGTTTTCCTGTGGCCTCTGGTACTTGGCCTGTATTGGGAACGAGCGAATGCGACAGGTGCATTGAGCGCCATGATTGTCGGTGGGGTACTCTATGCCGTACTCGCCACCTTTAACGTTCAGTATCTGGGCTTCCATCCGATTGTGCCTTCGTTACTGCTAAGTTTGCTGGCTTTCCTGGTCGGAAACCGTTTTGGTTCTGCCGCCCCGCAAGCCGTCATATTGACTACTGATAAATAAAGAGTTTTGCCATGCCATGGATCCAACTGAAACTGAACACGAGCGGTGCAAACGCTGAAGAGTTAAGTGATGCACTGATGGAAGCGGGTGCCGTTTCTATCACCTTCCAGGATACACATGATACTCCGGTGTTTGAACCGCTGCCGGGCGAAACTCGCCTGTGGGGTGATACCGACGTTATCGGCCTGTTCGACGCAGAAACCGACATGAAAGAAGTTATTGCCCTTCTGGAACAGCACCCGCTGTTGGGCACTGGCTTCGTGCACAAAATCGAACAGCTTGAAGATAAAGACTGGGAGCGCGAATGGATGGATAACTTCCACCCAATGCGCTTTGGCGAACGTCTGTGGATTTGCCCTAGCTGGCGCGATGTGCCGGACGAAAACGCCGTCAACGTGATGCTGGATCCTGGCCTGGCGTTTGGCACAGGTACTCACCCAACGACCTCTCTGTGTCTGCAATGGCTCGACAGCCTCGATCTTAACGGTAAAACAGTTATCGACTTTGGCTGTGGCTCCGGCATCCTGGCGATTGCAGCGCTGAAACTGGGCGCGGCGAAAGCCATCGGTGTGGATATTGATCCTCAAGCCATCCAGGCGAGCCGCGATAACGCACAGCGTAACGGCGTTTCTGACCGCCTGGAGCTCTATCTGCCAAAAGACCAGCCAGAGGCCATGAAAGCCGATGTAGTGGTCGCAAACATCCTCGCCGGCCCATTGCGTGAATTGGCACCATTAATCAGCGTACTGCCCGTTGAGGGTGGCTTATTGGGCCTTTCCGGTATTCTTGCCAGCCAGGCGGAAAGCGTCTGTGAAGCCTATGCCGATCTCTTTACACTCGATCCGGTTGTCGAGAAAGAAGAGTGGTGTCGTATTACCGGTAAGAAGAAATAGTCCCCTTTCGTTACCGTTGGTAACGTTAAGATCGCTCTTTTTTTCGCAAAAGGATTTGCGGAAATGAGAGCGAGATCGCATTCGAAAGCCATTATTTGTTCATAAAGACAGCGTTTTATCCTGTTCAACTTACCCTGATAGTAATAAAAAAAGAGAAGTTTTCGGAATTTATAAATGGATGCCAAATTACCGATTTATTGTATCCGCATGATTATTAAATACTTTATTTTGAAACTGTCCACTCAACCAGCAATTCATTGATCCACCTCAGGGGATTGGTCAAAGTTTGGCCTTTCATCTCGTGCAAAAAATGCGTAATATACGCCGCCTTGCAGTCACAGTATGGTCATTTCTTAACTCATGCGCATCGGACAATATCAGCTCAGAAATCGCCTGATCGCAGCACCTATGGCTGGCATCACTGACAGACCATTCAGGACGCTGTGTTATGAGATGGGAGCAGGATTGACGGTATCCGAGATGATGTCTTCTAACCCACAAGTTTGGGAAAGCGACAAGTCTCGTTTACGTATGGTGCACGTTGATGAGCCAGGAATTCGCACGGTGCAAATTGCCGGCAGCGATCCTGTTGAGATGGCCGATGCCGCACGTATTAACGTGGAAAGCGGCGCCCAAATTATTGATATCAATATGGGGTGTCCGGCTAAAAAAGTGAATCGTAAGCTCGCAGGTTCAGCCCTCTTGCAGCACCCGGATCTAGTGAAGTCGATACTAACCGAGGTCGTCAATGCAGTGGACGTTCCTGTCACACTCAAGATTCGCACCGGCTGGGCTCCGGAACACCGTAACTGCGTAGAGATTGCCCAACTGGCTGAAGACTGTGGCATTCAGGCTCTGACCATTCATGGACGCACCCGCGCCTGTTTGTTCAATGGAGATGCTGAGTACGACAGTATTCGGGCAGTTAAGCAGAAAGTTTCCATTCCGGTTATCGCGAATGGCGACATTACTGACCCGCATAAAGCCAGAGCTGTGCTCGACTATACGGGGGCGGATGCCCTGATGATAGGACGTGCAGCTCAGGGAAGACCCTGGATCTTTCGGGAAATCCAGCATTATCTGGACACTGGGGAGCTGCTGCCCCCGCTGCCTCTGGCAGAGGTGAAGCGCTTGCTTTGTGCGCACGTTCGGGAACTGCATGACTTTTATGGTCAGGCAAAAGGGTACCGAATTGCGCGTAAACACGTATCCTGGTATCTCCAGGAACACGCTCCAAATGACCAGTTTCGGCGCACATTCAACGCCATTGAAGATTCCAGCGAACAGCTGGCGGCGTTGGAGGCATACTTCGAAAATTTTGCGTAAACAGAAATAAAGAGCTGACAGAACTATGTTCGAACAACGCGTAAATTCTGACGTACTGACCGTTTCTACCGTTAACTCTCAGGATCAGGTAACTCAAAAACCCCTGCGTGACTCGGTTAAACAGGCACTGAAGAACTATTTTGCTCAACTGAATGGTCAGGATGTTAATGATCTCTATGAGCTGGTACTGGCTGAAGTAGAACAGCCCCTGTTGGACATGGTGATGCAATACACCCGCGGTAACCAGACCCGTGCTGCCCTGATGATGGGCATCAACCGTGGTACGCTGCGTAAAAAACTGAAAAAATACGGCATGAACTGATACTAATCAGCGATATGTTTGTTTTAAAAGGCGCTACTCGGCATGGGGAAGCGCCTTTTTTATTTGCATCACACGGAGGCTTTGGCGATGAAGGCGAGATGTGAACCTGTCTATTTTGGCGATGAATCGAAAAAGATAATCCAGGGTGATGCGCTAACTGAACTGCAAAAGCTCGCACCCGAAAGCGTCGATCTCATTTTTGCCGACCCACCTTATAACATCGGCAAAGACTTTGACGGAATGGTGGAATCCTGGGACGAAGAGACCTTCCTAGTCTGGTTGTTTGAGTGTATTGAAGAGTGCCATCGCATTCTTAAGCCACAAGGCACTATGTACATCATGAACAGCACAGAGAACATGCCGTATATCGACCTCAAATGCAGACAGCTTTTTACCATTAAAAGTCGCATTGTGTGGTCATATGATAGCTCTGCAGTCCAGGCCAAAAACTTCTTTGGTTCCATGTATGAACCGATCCTGATGATGGTAAAAGATCAGAAAAGCTATACGTTTAATCGTGATGATATTCTGGTTGAAGCCAAAACAGGAGCCAAACGCGCGCTTATCGATTACAGAAAGAACCCGCCCCAGCCGTACAATCAGAAAAAAGTACCTGGCAATGTTTGGGAGTTCCCGCGCGTTCGCTACCTGATGGATGAATACGAAAATCATCCAACCCAAAAACCTAAGGCCCTGTTAGAGCGTATCATTCTGGCATCCTCTAACTCAGATGACGTGGTGTTAGATCCGTTTGCAGGCAGTTTCACCACCGGGGCTACTGCAGTGGAACTGGGTCGCAAATTCGTTGGGATTGAGATCAATGATGAATACGTAAAAATGGGACTCAGGAGACTGGGTGTCAGCTCCCATTTTTCAGAGAATGAGCTTGCAAAGATAAAAAAGCGAAAGACCAATAATCGGTCTAAAAAGAGTCGATTAACTGAAAATAGCGGCAAGATCTCAACAAAGTAAAAGCATTGTAAGTCTGCTTTTCAGCTTTTGGATTTCGTGTATATTCCCAGCACACTTGGGCATGAATACACAGGATTTGGTAATGATTCGCAAGTATTGGTGGCTGGTTGTTTTTGCGGTCTTCGTTTTTCTTTTTGATGCGCTGCTCATACAGTGGATAGAGTTGATGACAACAGAGCACGATAAGTGCCGGAATATGAATTCAGTGAATCCCCTCAAGCTGGTCAACTGCGTCGACCTCGAATAGCACGCACGGTAAAAGATGTTTTATAGCAGCCGTCAGGCTATGGCGGCTGAAACTACCCAACCTGATTTTCACTCTTGATCAACTGCATCACACAGCCATCAGGGCTTAGCATTTTTAATACGTTATCCACTAATACCGGCGCTTGCCCATACAGATCATAACTTGCTGGATTCATTAGCCAGTTTTTTATTATCCCACTGAAACTCCCATGGAGAATAATTATAATAACGTCTAAATCCAGACTGCTTGCGATAAGGTTTTCATCCATACATTCCTGTAAAGATTTACGGATACTCTGATGACTTAGTCCTATTTTATCGCGAATTTCCTGCTCTGATATCATATCGCTATTGAATTCACACTTATGATATAGAATCTGCATTAATGCCTGCTGACGAGGTATCTCAGCAATATACTGCAAACCAACGACCAGTTTTTCTCGCAATCGCTGTAACGGATTATTACCCGAGCGTCCAATGAGTCTGTCCTGAATAAGATCGCGCAAAGGGGGTTGCTGTAGCCATAACTCATTAAACAGTTGGATCTTATTTTCGAAATGCCAATAGATTGCGCCTCGCGTCACGTTGGCGGCATCCGCAATGTCGTTTAGCGTCGTATTGCCTACACCACGTAGAGCAAACTGTACAATCGCTGTTTCAATGAGATGCTGTCGTGTTTTGAGGGCATCAGCTTTCGTTTTTTTAGCCATGGTTTCAAATGCCTGGGACAGAATAGGAATTGATAAACTTTCTTATCAAATATTTGCCATATGGAGCAAATGTATCACTTCGCATTTATTTAGACGAGTTCTAAAATATTTCATTACGTGCAACATACATAAATAATCAAAACAAATAAAAATTAGTTAATATATTCATTGGGCAAATGTTTATTTCAACATGTGTTTACCTGCATCAGGTCATTGCATACTTCCTGCTAACGAAAAGGTAGCTGATTAATCTTTTTTTGTTTTTATGTGCCGTGCATCGTACAGCAAAATAAGTATTACTTACATCGCAAGCTAATAATTTGTAGGATAGCCAACTATTATTTTATTTGCGCGCGTTATCGCCTTGCCGTTATCCGGTAAATAACGAGCTTTCGGTTTTTAAGGAAAAGTAATGACGAAAAATGCCAGGCTCTCACTCCTGCCCTCATTCATTATCATCTCCACTGCATTACTCGCCGGTTGTAACGATCAGGGAGAAACACAAACTCATCCTGCCGAGCCACAGGTTACTGTCCATGTTGTGGAATCTGCCCCCTTAGCCGTTACGACTGAATTGCCGGGCCGTACAACAGCCTTCCGTATTGCAGAAGTTCGCCCTCAGGTCAGCGGGATTGTGCTGAAAAGGAATTTCACTGAAGGGAGTGATGTTGAAGCAGGCAAGTCGCTTTATCAGATTGATCCCGCAACTTATCAGGCCGACTATGATAGCGCCAAAGGTGAACTGGCAAAAAGCGAGGCCGCAGCGGCTATCGCCCATTTAACAGTAAAACGTTATGTCCCGTTGGTCGGAACAAAGTACATCAGCCAGCAAGAGTACGATCAAGCCATTGCTGATGCTCGTCAGGCCGACGCCTCCGTCATCGCCGCCAAAGCTGCGGTCGAAAGCGCTCGTATCAATCTCGCTTACACCAAAGTGACATCGCCTATTAGCGGACGTATCGGTAAATCTAACGTTACCGAAGGTGCGTTAGTTACCAATGGTCAGGCGACAGCGTTAGCCACTGTGCAACAGCTTGATCCCATTTACGTCGACGTGACGCAGTCCAGTAGCGATTTTATGCGGCTCAAACAGTCTGTTGCACAAGGTAGCCTACATAAAGACAACACCAGCAGTACCGTTGAACTGGTGATGGAGAATGGCCAGTCATACCCGCTGAAAGGCTCTTTGCAATTTTCTGACGTGACGGTTGACGAGAGTACCGGATCCATCACCCTGAGAGCCGTTTTCCCTAACCCACAGCACTCTCTACTGCCAGGCATGTTTGTACGCGCCCGCATCGATGAAGGTATCCAACCTAACGCCATTCTTGTTCCACAACAGGGTGTGACACGTACACCTCGCGGAGATGCAACCGTGATGGTCGTCAATGATAAGAACCAGGTCGAAGCTCATGCCGTTGTGGCCGTACAAGCCATTGGTGACAAATGGCTCATAAGCGAAGGCTTACAACCGGGCGACAAAGTTATCGTCAGCGGATTACAAAAAGCTCGTCCGGGAGTGCAGGTAAAAGCGACCGCCGATACCGAAACTCCAGCCGCGAAAGCCACACAATAAGGTAACCGGACATGGCAAACTTTTTTATTAGGCGACCTATCTTTGCCTGGGTACTGGCCATCATTCTGATGATGGCGGGCGCTCTGGCAATCATGCAACTGCCCGTGGCGCAGTACCCAACTATTGCCCCCCCTGCCGTAGCGATTTCTGCGACCTACCCAGGCGCGGATGCACAGACGGTGCAGGATACCGTAACGCAGGTTATCGAACAAAACATGAACGGTATCGATAACCTGATGTATATGTCCTCCACCAGCGATTCGGCCGGGAGCGTAACCATTACGTTAACGTTCCAGTCCGGCACCGATCCCGATATCGCACAGGTTCAGGTACAAAACAAACTGCAGCTCGCGACACCTTTACTGCCTCAAGAAGTTCAACAGCAGGGTATCGCCGTTGAGAAATCAAGTAGCAGCTTTTTGATGGTCGCGGGGTTTGTTTCTGACAACCCGCAGACAACTCAGGATGACATCTCTGACTATGTCGCTTCCAACATTAAAGACTCTATCAGCCGGCTGAACGGCGTAGGTGACGTGCAGCTGTTTGGCGCGCAGTACGCCATGCGTATCTGGCTGGATGCGAATTTATTGAACAAGTATCAACTCACGCCGGTTGATGTCATTAACCAGTTGAAAGTACAAAACGACCAGATCGCCGCAGGTCAGTTAGGGGGGACACCTGCCTTACCTAACCAACAGCTCAACGCCTCTATCATTGCGCAAACGCGACTGAAAGATCCTGAAGAGTTTGGCAAAGTGACCTTACGCGTGAACAGCGACGGTTCTGTTGTTCACCTCAAGGACGTTGCACGCATTGAGTTGGGGGGTGAAAACTACAACGTCGTTGCTCGTATTAACGGTAAACCGGCATCCGGTCTGGGTATTAAGCTGGCAACCGGTGCAAACGCTCTGGATACCGCCAACGCAATCAAAGCAAAACTGACTGAATTACAGCCGTTCTTCCCTCAGGGAATGCAGGTAGTCTATCCGTACGACACCACACCGTTTGTTACCATCTCTATTCACGAGGTGGTAAAAACGCTGTTTGAAGCGATCGTACTGGTTTTCCTGGTGATGTACCTGTTTCTGCAAAACATTCGCGCAACGCTAATTCCGACTATCGCTGTGCCTGTGGTGCTGTTGGGGACATTCGCCGTACTTGCTGCATTTGGCTACTCGATAAACACCCTGACAATGTTCGGCATGGTACTCGCCATCGGCCTGCTGGTCGATGATGCGATAGTCGTAGTAGAAAACGTGGAGCGCGTGATGATGGAAGACAATCTGCCGCCCAGAGAAGCGACAGAAAAATCCATGTCACAAATACAGGGGGCGCTGGTTGGTATTGCCATGGTGCTATCTGCGGTGTTTATCCCAATGGCCTTCTTTGGAGGTTCAACCGGGGCAATTTACCGACAGTTCTCTATTACTATTGTTTCTGCAATGGCGCTTTCAGTACTGGTGGCGTTGATTCTGACTCCCGCCCTTTGTGCAACATTGCTCAAGCCGGTATCTGCAGAGCACCACGAGAAAAAAAGTGGTTTCTTTGGCTGGTTTAATACCAAATTCGATTACAGCGTCAACCACTACACCAATAGCGTCAGCGGTATAATTCGTAAAACGGGTCGCTATCTGGCGGTCTATCTGATCATTGTTATTGGCATGGCGGTGCTGTTTATACGCCTGCCTACCTCCTTCCTGCCAGAGGAAGATCAGGGTGTGTTCCTGACGATGATTCAGCTACCAGCCGGTGCAACACAAGAGCGTACTCAGAAAGTGCTGGATCAAGTTACCCACTACTATCTGAATAATGAGAAAGCCAACGTCAAAAGCGTCTTTACGGTTAACGGCTTTAGCTTCAGTGGACAGGGGCAAAACTCAGGGATGGCATTTGTCAGCCTCAAACCCTGGGAAGAGCGTAGCGGCGATGAGAATAACGTTGAATCTGTAATTGCCCGAGCAACTCGGGCATTTAGTCAGATTCGTGATGGCCTGGTATTCCCCTTCAACATGCCAGCCATTGTTGAATTGGGCACCGCAACCGGCTTCGATTTTGAGCTGATTGATCAGGGAGGGCTGGGACACTCAGCCTTAACGCAGGCACGTAATCAGCTGCTGGGCATGGTGGCACAACATCCTGATTTGCTGGTACGTGTACGCCCCAACGGCCTTGAGGATACTGCGCAGTTTAAGCTGGATGTTGATCAGGAAAAAGCGCAAGCGCTTGGTGTTTCCTTGTCAGATATTAACGAAACCATCTCCGCTGCGCTGGGCGGCTACTACGTCAATGATTTCATTGACCGCGGTCGCGTGAAAAAAGTGTATGTTCAGGCAGATGCAAAATTTCGTATGTTGCCGGAAGACATCAATAATCTGTATGTTCGCAGCGCCAATGGCGAAATGGTACCTTTCTCCACATTCAGTTCAGCGCACTGGATTTACGGCTCACCGAGACTGGAACGCTACAACGGTATGCCATCTATGGAGCTGTTAGGCGAAGCGGCACCAGGCAAAAGTACCGGTGAAGCAATGGCGCTGATGGAAAGCCTGGCGGAAAAACTGCCTAACGGTATTGGCCATGACTGGACGGGAATGTCCTATCAGGAACGACTGTCAGGTAACCAGGCACCAGCGTTGTATGCCATCTCGCTAATCGTTGTCTTCCTTTGCCTTGCAGCACTGTATGAGAGCTGGTCGATTCCATTCTCCGTCATGCTTGTCGTCCCGCTCGGTGTCGTTGGTGCGCTGCTGGCGGCATCGCTTCGCGGGATGAATAACGATGTGTACTTCCAGGTCGGCCTGTTAACAACTATCGGCCTCTCTGCCAAAAACGCCATCCTGATTGTCGAATTTGCTAAAGACCTGATGGATAAAGAGGGCAAAGGGTTGATTGAGGCGACTCTGGAGGCCTCCCGTATGCGTCTGCGTCCTATCCTGATGACATCTCTGGCCTTTATTCTGGGGGTTATGCCTCTGGTTATCAGTAATGGTGCAGGTAGCGGTGCGCAGAATGCCGTCGGCACAGGTGTTATGGGGGGCATGCTCACGGCTACATTGTTGGCGATCTTCTTCGTTCCCGTCTTTTTTGTTGTCGTTAAACGGCGTTTTAGCCAGCATCGCGATTAAATTGTAAAATAAAGGCGTCTCCGGGCGCCTTTTTTACCTGATAATGACCTCTTTATTTATTAATAAGATAGCCATTCTTTTTTTTTAGCACATGGTTCCAAAATTCCCCGATCTATTCATTATGTTTACAATCCACATGAATTGAGATTATTCCTCATGTCAGTCTTTTTTTAAGAAGTGGTAAAATAACCCTCGATTTCGCAGATAGCTTAGCGCCTGTCTTTGCTTTTTTAGCGAAACGTTTATTTTAGAGGTAACACCATGAAAAGATTAATATCCGTTGCATTGCTTACAGCATTTCTGGCGGGCTGTGCACACGATTCTCCTTGCGTACCTGTATATGACGACCAGGGCCGTCTGGTTCATACCAATACCTGTATGAAAGGCACCACGCAGGATAACTGGGAAACAGCAGGTGCGATCGCCGGTGGTGCAGCCGCTGTTGCCGGTCTGACACTTGGGATAGTTGCCTTGACGAAATAAATCATGTTAAAAGCGCGGTAATAGCCGCGCTTTTAACAATAAAGAAGATATCTTTATATAAGACAAAATGATGGTTTAAAGCTTTGGCCCTGAAATAAAATTATTATAGATTTTCCTCACATATTCACGACTTAAAATTAGCATTTTTTCAGCTTTTCGTAACAACACGTCTTCTTATCATTATTCTCACGCGGTCAATATTCACGCCCGAAATTGTTATCAGGCATCCTGTTTAAATTTTTGCGCTGAAATGTGGCGTACGTTTCAATTTTGCACCACTTCAGGGCGCTGCATTTATTTTTTCCTGTCTACACTCTGCTTATTGCGCCGAATATTCGAGCGCAAAAACCTGGCACTACCTTTGCTTAAAAGAGTATGGCCAAAGCCACAGACAGGTAAAAGATGTTTCCATAACAATAATTCCTCCACACAGGATGCTCTATGAAAAAGATGATAATAGCCAGCCTGGCTGCGGCCGGCGTGCTGCTTGCGATTACAAATCAGGCACATGCCGGCGCAACGCTTGATGCCGTAAAGAAAAAAGGATTTGTGCAATGCGGAATCAGTGACGGCTTACCAGGCTTTTCCTATGCCGATGCAAGCGGTAAGTTTTCAGGTATTGATGTAGATGTATGTCGTGGTGTTGCCTCGGCCGTATTTGGTGATGACACGAAAGTAAAATACACCCCGCTCACCGCTAAAGAACGCTTCACCGCTTTACAGTCTGGTGAAGTCGATATGCTCTCCCGTAATACCACATGGACCTCCTCACGTGATGCAGGAATGGGGATGTCCTTTACTGGCGTGACTTATTACGATGGCATTGGCTTTCTTACCCACAACAAAGCGGGTCTGAAGAGCGCAAAAGAACTCGATGGTGCAACGGTTTGTATTCAGGCAGGCACGGATACTGAACTGAACGTGGCCGATTATTTTAAGGCCAACAATATGAAGTATACCCCCGTCACCTTCGATCGCTCCGATGAATCCGCTAAGGCTCTGGAATCAGGCCGCTGCGATACGCTTGCTTCCGACCAGTCTCAGTTGTATGCCCTGCGAATCAAATTGAGCAACCCTTCAGAATGGATTGTTCTGCCAGAAGTAATCTCTAAAGAACCACTGGGGCCTGTCGTACGCCGCGGCGATGATGAATGGTTCTCTATTGTTCGCTGGACGCTGTTTGCCATGTTGAATGCTGAAGAGATGGGTGTTAACTCGAAAAACGTTGATGAAAAAGCCGCTAATCCCGCAACACCGGATATGGCACACCTGTTAGGCAAAGAGGGAGACTATGGTAAAGATCTGAAGCTGGATAATAAATGGGCTTACAACATTATTAAGCAGGTAGGAAACTATTCGGAGATCTTTGAACGTAACGTGGGATCGGAAAGTCCACTAAAGATCAAACGTGGGCAAAACAACCTCTGGAATAACGGCGGCATTCAGTATGCGCCACCGGTGCGCTAATGCGAAGTGATGTAACGGGCGCCGCAACTGCGGCGCTCAACCCAGAGTCATTGTTACCGAGGTTTTCTTATGTACCATCGCCGCTCAACCGTAAAAGGATCACTCTCCTTTTCTAACCCTGCGGTCCGCGCCTGGTTATTTCAAATTCTTGCCATCATCGCGGTCGTTAGCATTGCGATCTATCTCATTCACAATACGATTAATAACCTAAGCAGTCGCGGTATCACCTCGGGGTTCTCTTTTCTCGATCGCAGTGCCGGATTTGGTATTGTTCAACATCTGATTGATTATGAGCAGGGCGATACTTATGGACGTGTCTTTCTGGTCGGTCTGCTTAATACGCTGCTTGTCTCAGCACTATGTATTGTTTTTGCTTCATTTCTCGGCTTCTTTCTTGGACTGGCACGTTTGTCAGATAACTGGTTGCTGCGTAAGCTATCTACAATTTATATCGAAACGTTCCGCAATATTCCGCCGCTGCTGCAAATCTTCTTTTGGTATTTTGCCGTACTACGCAATTTGCCGGGTCCCCGTCAGGCCGTCAGTGCGCTGGATCTCGTTTTCCTGAGTAACCGGGGACTCTATATTCCGGCGCCGCAGATGGGAGAAGGTCTTTTTGCCTTTTGCGCTGCACTCATGATTGCTGCAGTCGTAACTATTGGGCTATTTCGTTTCAATAAAATGTACCAGACAAAAACAGGTCAATTACGCAGAACGTGGCCAACAGCACTGGCGCTGATCGTGTTTTTGCCGATGATTTCACAATGGATTTTTGGCGCAGCGCTCCACTGGGATATACCCGAACTGCGCGGTTTTAACTTCCGCGGCGGCATGGTACTTATCCCAGAACTGGCGGCGTTAACACTGGCGCTTTCAGTGTATACATCTGCATTTATTGCAGAAATTATTCGGGCCGGTATTCAGGCTGTTCCTTATGGTCAACATGAAGCAGCCCGTTCTTTGGGCCTTCCCAATCCGGTAACGCTCCGTCAGGTGATCATCCCGCAGGCGCTCCGTGTCATCATTCCACCACTGACCAGCCAGTATCTGAATATCGTAAAGAATTCATCCCTTGCTGCCGCCATTGGCTACCCGGATATGGTTTCACTGTTTGCCGGAACCGTACTGAATCAAACCGGGCAGGCCATTGAAACCATCGCCATCACTATGTCGGTTTACCTGATCATCAGTCTGAGCATTTCTCTGTTAATGAATATATACAACCGTCGTATCGCACTCATTGAGCGCTAAGGAATCATGATGACAAAAGCACTACTGTCTCACCCCTCGCGCCAGAGCAGTAATCATGCTGGCCGCGTGATATTTTGGGTGCGTAAAAATCTATTTTCCAGTTGGTCAAACAGTTTGCTCACTCTGTTATGCATATGGCTCATGTGGATGTTCATTCCCCCATTGCTGAACTGGGCATTTCTGCAGGCCAACTGGATAGGTTCTACCCGGGCAGATTGTACAAAAGCGGGAGCGTGCTGGGTGTTTATCCATGAACGCTTCGGACAATTCATGTATGGGCTCTATCCACACGATCAGCGCTGGCGGGTTAATCTGGCTCTGATTATCGGCCTACTCTCTATCGCACCGATGTTCTGGAAAGCGATACCTCATCGTGGTCGCTATATCGCCGTCTGGGCGGTGGTTTATCCGGTTATCGTCTGGTGGCTGTTGTACGGTGGTTTTCTCGGTCTCGATCGCGTGGAAACACGCCAGTGGGGTGGACTGACACTCACCCTGATCATAGCCTCTGTTGGTATTGCAGGCGCGCTCCCATGGGGGATCTTACTGGCGTTGGGGCGCCGTTCCCATATGCCTGTCGTGCGGGTTTTATCCGTCATTTTCATTGAGTTCTGGCGTGGTGTGCCGCTGATCACTGTCCTGTTTATGTCGTCAGTCATGCTCCCGCTGTTTATGTCGGAAGGCACCAGCATCGACAAACTTATTCGGGCGCTGGTCGGTGTAATTCTTTTCCAGTCAGCTTATGTCGCAGAGGTGGTGCGTGGGGGATTGCAGGCCCTCCCGAAAGGCCAGTATGAAGCCGCCGAATCACTGGCGCTTGGCTACTGGAAAACCCAAGGGCTGGTCATACTTCCGCAAGCCCTCAAACTGGTTATCCCCGGCCTGGTTAACACGATCATCGCCCTCTTCAAGGATACCAGTCTGGTCATTATTATCGGTCTGTTTGACCTTTTCAGCAGCGTACAACAAGCCACCGTCGACCCTGCCTGGCTTGGTATGTCGACAGAAGGATATGTTTTTGCCGCGCTGATTTACTGGGTTTTCTGCTTCAGCATGTCACGTTATAGCCAGCATCTGGAAAAACGTTTTAACACCGGGCGTACACCGCACTGAGGAAATTATGAGCCAATTATTAATACAATCTAACGACGCGATGATTACGCTGGAAAACGTCAACAAATGGTATGGACAGTTTCACGTTCTGAAAAACATAAACCTGGAGGTAAAACAGGGAGAACGTATCGTATTATGCGGACCTTCTGGATCCGGTAAATCAACAACGATCCGTTGTATTAACCATCTGGAAGAGCATCAGCAAGGGCGTATTGTTGTAGATGGAATTGAGCTCAATGAGGACATCCGCAATATTGAACGCGTCAGACAAGAAGTTGGAATGGTCTTTCAACACTTTAATCTCTTTCCTCATTTAACAGTCCTGCAAAACTGCACACTGGCTCCTGTCTGGGTTCAGAAGATGCCAAAGAAAGAGGCTGAAGCTCTGGCAATGCACTACCTTGAACGAGTGCGTATTGCTGAACATGCGCATAAATACCCTGGACAAATTTCCGGTGGGCAGCAACAGCGCGTGGCCATTGCGCGTTCACTGTGCATGAAACCCAAAATCATGTTGTTCGATGAGCCCACATCAGCACTGGACCCTGAAATGGTAAAAGAAGTACTCGATACCATGATAGGCCTGGCGCAATCGGGAATGACAATGCTTTGTGTTACTCATGAAATGGGGTTTGCCCGAACAGTTGCAGACAGGGTGATCTTTATGGATCTTGGCGAGATTGTTGAACAGGCGCCACCAGACGAATTTTTTGCCCATCCGAAATCCGAGCGTACCCGAGCGTTTTTATCACAGGTCATACATTAAAACCTGCAAGCCGGATAAGCTGTTTACGCCGCCATCCGGCATACTCCACAATTCGCAAATGCAAAAAGGCCCATCCTGACGGATGGGCCTTTCCACTTATTTGATGCCTGGCAGTTCCCTACTCTCGCATGGGGAGACCCCACACTACCATCGGCGCTACGGCGTTTCACTTCTGAGTTCGGCATGGGGTCAGGTGGGACCACCGCGCTACAGCCGCCAGACAAATTCTTTTCTAAGCGCCGAACTTTAACCTAAAAACTGGTGCTGATACCCAGAGTCGAACTGGGGACCTCACCCTTACCAAGGGTGCGCTCTACCAACTGAGCCATATCAGCACACTAAATTTGATGCCTGGCAGTTTATGAATCACTGCGTGATCCACCCTTCGGGCCGTTGCTTCGCAACGTTCAAAAGCTCTCGCTTTTGTCCTACTCTCTTATCGAGTAGTGAACTGCCTCAAAGGTCAATGCCATACTTCTTAATTTGATGCCTGGCAGTTCCCTACTCTCGCATGGGGAGACCCCACACTACCATCGGCGCTACGGCGTTTCACTTCTGAGTTCGGCATGGGGTCAGGTGGGACCACCGCGCTACAGCCGCCAGGCAAAT